>CALXZP010000014.1 GCA_944393255.1 uncultured Clostridia bacterium
TGTGTATATAATAGTGTAACCGGTTATGAGACGAAAGGATATGGAGGGGTGCAGTCTTGGCTGACGAGGAAAAGCTTTTGAAAAGCCTGAAAAAACGCAGACGAGGCAGTCTGGAAAAGGCTATAGAATTGTATACCCCGTATGTAAGTACGGTCGTATATAATGTGATCGGCTCGGCTATGTCGCGCGAGGATATAGAAGAAACGGTTTCGGATGTTTTTATCTCGCTTTGGCGCAGCGCCGCGTCGCTTGACGCCGATAAGGGCTGTATCAGGGCATATCTCGGAGCCGCTGCGCGAAATACGGCTAAAAACAGGCTGCGCTGTGCGGTCGGGCATGAGGAGCTTGACGAGTCGCTGATATCGGACCGCGGTACTCCTGAGGAGGAAGCGGAACGTCGGGAAGAACGCAGACTGCTTATAAACGCCGTGAGATCGCTCGGAGAACCGGACAGCGAGATATTTATGAGATATTATTTTTACGGCGAAAAGACAGGCGAGATAGCCGATGCGGTCGGGATATGCACATCCACTGTAAAGTCAAAGCTTGCAAGAGGACGAAAAAAGCTAAGGGAGATATTGAATAATAAGGAGGTACGGCAATGAACAGGCGCTTTAGTTTTATCGGACAGGAGTTAAAATTCGATACCGATCTGAAGATAGATGCAAAGAATGTCAAGCATATAGTAAACAGCAGACTCAATGCCGATCTCCTCGAAAGGAGAATTTATATGAAGGGTAAAGTGTTCAGAACTGCGGCGGCGGCAGCGGCGGTCATTGCAGCCTTTTCGGCAACGGCATTCGCCGTTTCTCCGGCAGGACGCGAGGCTATCGGCAGTGTGATATCATATTTTGAAAGCGATAAGGCTGTTGAGGTCACAAGCGTTGAAGAGCTTGCCAAATATAATGAAGAGATAGGGACTTCCGATACAAAGAACGGCTATACATTCACTCTGGACAATGTAGCGGCGGACGATAATTTTGTTCATGTGTTCTATACGATAACGGCAGATGACGAGCTCAAAAAGAACGTTGATGAATGCTTCAGTCCGCTGTTTATGGAGTGCCGTATAAACGGCTCGATAAAGAAAGGAAATAATAACACAAGCGACGGATATTATGTTAATGACCACACCTATAAGGGCGTATACAAGTATAATATTTCGTCAATGGACGTTCCCGAACGGTTCAAACTGGAGCTGTATACCGAGTTTAGAGACGAAACAAAAAACGAGTTCGATCCCGAGTATTTGTATCAGGAACAGCTTGAGCTGACCGATACCGATAAGGAGAAGCTTTTATATGTGAGCGCGGAAATAGATAAGTCCGAGGTCACGGTCGCGACAAAAACTGTAGAGGTCAATAAAAAGCTGGACTGGAACAGCAGTGAATTGGAAAAGGTCGTGTTTTCTCCGTTCGGAAATCAGCTGGTATTAAAAACACCTGCAGATGATCCCGAGGATATAGGCTGGCTTGACTGCTTTGCGCTTTACAATGAGAACGGCGTATGCCTTGATATCTTGAATTCGGATCTATCATTTTCCTCCGGCGGCGAGAGCAGAAATTCATTCGAGTTCCTCAAGGCGGATACGGATACAAAGCAGCTCAGACTGGTACCGCTGCGCCTTGAGCAGACAGAACGCGAAATACCGGCGGAAGCGCAGCGGAGAACGGGAACATATCCTATGACATTTGAAGTGAGCGAATACGGAAAGGTAGTTGTCACTGATATACGCGTGTCTGACGGAAGAATAGACATTGATTATTACAAGGACGGTTTCGTCATGTACGACCCGGGCTTCAATATACGGGACAGCGAGGGCAACAATGCCGAGCCGGGCGGAAAGCTTGGATGTCTGATGAGGACTGCTGTCGATCATGATACGAATACGTATACGGTTTCGTATATATATGACGCGCTGGATGAGAACGGAGATCCGATACCGGCAGGCGAAGAGGTGAGCGCAGCGGCATTGGACGAAAAATTTACAGTGCTTGAGGTCGTAAAGCAGGATTATATTGACCTTGATTTTGACAATGCGGTCACGATCGATCTGGAATAAACGATAGCCTTGATGCAGATGTAATGCATTGCCGGGCAGCTTAAAACCAAATACGGAAAAACCGGGCAAACTGCGCAGTCAGCGTGTTTTGCCCGGTTTTCATATTATCATATTATTTCAAAAATCCTGCTACGATCTTTGCTTCTGCTTCTGCTTCGGTCAGACCCAGCGTGCGCAGCTTTACGATCTGCTCGCCGGCTATCTTGCCTATGGCGGCTTCGTGGATAAGCGCCGCGTCGCCGTGGTTTGCCGAAAGCTCGGGGGCCGCGTCAACTTTGCCGTTATCCGCTATTATCGCGTCGCATTCGGAGTGTCCCGCGCATGGAGCGTTTCCGGCTATTTTTGAGCGATACGACTGGTGGGAATTGCCCTTTGCGACCGAGCGTGAAATGAGGTTGACGCTTGAGTTCTCGCCGTTCATTTCAACCTCAAAATCGGTGACAGCCTGCTGGTCGCCGTCGGTAAGTATTCTTTCTCGGATGATCAGCTTGGCCTCTTTGCCGACTGTGGCGGTAGTCTTTCGCAGAGTTCTGTCAACTCCGCCGAGCTGGAGCGAATCCATCTCAAATTCCGCACCGTCCTCAAGGACTATATCGGTTACGGGATCGATGGTTTTCGTTCCCGTGCCCCTGCCTGTTCCAACATGGTTTTCGCGGTATACAACATGCGCGTTTTTGCCTACGAAAAAGCGGTGGATACCGTTATGCCGCGCGGGTTCGCCGTGAGATACATGAACGCCGCAGCCGGCTATGATGAGGACGTCGGCGCCCTCGCCGATATAGAAATCATTGTAGACGAGATCGTCTATATCTCCGTGAGTAACACATACCGGGATAGAAAGGCGTTCGCCCTTTGTGCCCGGAAGCACGTGTATCTCAAGTCCCGGTGCGTCGGTCTTGCTTTCTATCTTTATATGCTCTGTTGAGCGCCGATCGACGCAGCAGCCGTTTTCGCGTATATTGTAGGCGTCCTTGTAGCCGCCGTCGTCATAATCGGATACAGCCTTAAGAAGTTCCCTGGTTATTTCATTCATTGCTTTCACCTCCGTCATATACTCCGCGGCGGGGACATGCGCCGTCCGGCTTTCCGCCTGCCAAGGATGGAAGGATATCCGCAGCTGCGCCGCGCGAAGATACGCGGCCGTCTGAGATAACAACTATCTCGTCGGCTATGGACAGTATCCTCTCCTGATGCGATATGATCATCATTGAACCGTTAAGGGAGCTGTGCAGCTCCTTGAACACGTCTATAAGATTGTTGAAGCTCCATAGGTCTATCCCTGCTTCAGGCTCGTCGAATATGGAGAGACGGGTATGCCTTGCCAGTACAGTGGCAAGCTCAATTCTTTTGATCTCGCCGCCTGACAGCGTGTCGTTGACCTCCCTGTTTATATACTCCTTCGCGCACAGACCTACGCGCATAAGATATCCGCAGGCCTCCTGTTCGGAAAGCTCGCCTCCGGCGGCAAGCTCGAGCAGATCCATGACAACAAGTCCCTTGAACCGTACCGGCTGCTGGAAAGCGAAGCTTATCCCGGCCTTGGCGCGTTCGGTTATATCCAAACCTGTGATATCGGTCCCGTCAAGCGTTATACTTCCCGAATCCGGTCTCTCCAGTCCGGCTATCATCTTTGCAAGCGTCGTCTTGCCTCCGCCGTTCGGCCCTGTTATAACGATAAGCTTGTTTTCGGGTATCGTCAGATCTATGCCCTTTAATACCTGTGTGCCGTCCGAAGCGGTCCAGGTTATATTGTTAAGCGTAAGCATTGAAATGCCACCTCTTTCGTTTATGAATAGCGGCGCAAAGCGCCGTGTTTATTTTAGTATCCCGGTTCGCGCGGTATATATGCAAACCCGCGCAGCGCCGTTTCAGCAGTATGAATTATACTGTTTTCGTATTAATTGTAGCATAATGAGGTTCAAAAGTCAAGTGTTTCCGCCAACTTTATTCATACTAAATCAGTGTGATTTAGAAAATGGTGCGGCATTTATATATTTTGCTAAAAAACGCGGTGTGTCAGACTGATATTTTCGTTCTAAAACAGACCTGAGGCAAATACAATGTAACATACGCCGCTGAAAACAGCGGCGGCAATATCCGGAAGGAGACAAGGGACATGTATGTGGCAATAAACGAGACGGCGGCGGGCGGGCGCGGTATCATAAACGTGCTGCCGGTGCAGCTCAGAAGATATATGTGCGGTATAAATCTGGACGAGGCTTCGGAAATACGGCTGATAGCGGGAAAACCGTTTGTTATCCGCTATCCCGACGGCGATTATTATCTTACTTCAAGGGCGGTGCTGGCGAGGAGTCCCGCCGGAGCGGTGACGGTAACGGGCGCGCAGCTCGGCGAGCTGCTTGAGCGTATAACAAAATCGTCGCTGTATTCTGTCAGAGACGAGCTTCGGAGCGGATACATAACCATCGAGGGCGGACACCGCGTGGGGATAGCCGGGACGGCTGTGCTGGATGACGGCGCCGTAGGCTTTATAAGAAACATATCGGCAATGAATATCAGGCTGGCAAACGAAGTCATCGGTGCTGCCGATGGTATAGCCGGGCATATTTTATCCGGAGGGATCGTGAAGAGCGCTTTGATAGTCTCTCCGCCGGGCGCGGGAAAGACCACGATGCTAAGGGATATTGCGCGTACGCTGTCTCAGCGCGGGCACGCCGTGTCGATAGCGGACGAGCGCTGTGAGATAGCGGCGATGCACGGCGGAAGGAGCGCGTTTGAGCTGGGGGGACTTACGTCTGTGATGGATAACTGCCCTAAGGCGCAGGCTATGCTTATGCTGCTGCGTTCAATGTCGCCGGATGTTATAATAACGGACGAGATAGGCACAAGGGAGGACGCGGAGGCTGTAAGGAGCATTATGAACAGCGGCGTAGCGGTGATAGCGTCCGCTCACGGCAGGAGCATAGAGCAGGTGCTGAGGCGGCGCGAGCTTGCGGAAACGGCAGAGCTTTTCGAGATAACGGCTGTGCTTTCAAAACGTCTCGGAGTTGGGACTATAGAGGAGATACGGGAAAATGGTTAGGCTTATGGGAGCGCTTATGGTATGCGCCGTTTGTATATGGGCCGGCTTTTCTGCCGCCGACAGACTCAGGCGCAGGCGGGACTTCCTTAGGGATTTTGTGACCTCGCTTTCTGTGCTGGAAACGGAGATAGCCTTCGGAAAATATGATCTGGAAGAAATATTTGGGCGTATGAACGCCGATGAGCATTTGTACGGCATGTACAAGACCTGTTCGGAGCAGCTGGGCGAATACGGGATAAAGCGGGCGTGGAACAATGCCGTTTCGGCAGTGGCTGACGCCGCTTCGCTCACTGACAGCGATATCGACGCGGTATGCGCGCTGGGCGCAGAGCTGGGTATGAGTGATATAAACGGACAGATACGGGCTATAGAAAGAACGGCGGAGCTGTCCTCCGGCAATGCCGGAGAGGCCGAGGAGCGCTGCACAAGACTCACCAGGGTGTACAGGGGCTGCGGTATGCTGTCAGGCGCTTTTGCGGTGCTCATGCTGATGTAGCTGAAAGGATATTTAGCATGAATATTGACTTGATCTTTCAAATCGCGGGGGTGGGGATCGTTGTGGCGGTGATAAACCAGCTGCTTGCCAGGGCGGGCAGGGACGAGCAGGCGCTGCTTATAACTATAGCCGGGCTTGTGGTAGTGCTTTTCATATTGACCGAACAGATAGGAACGCTGTTCGAATCGATAAAGCGGATATTCAACCTATGAGCGAGCTGATGAGGATGATCGGCATAGGTTTTGCCGGGGGGATGCTCTCGCTGATGATCAGGAAGCATTCGCCGGAATTTGCGCTGCTGATAGCGCTGGCGGCGTCTGCGGCGGTGCTTGCCGGAACGATCGAATGGATAGGCGAGATAACTGTGGGGCTTAGGGAGCTTATAGATGAATGCGGGGTGGATGTACAGTATTTTACCGTGATAGCCAAGGTGGTCGGAACAGCATATATTTCGCAGTTCGCGGCGGAGATACTGCGCGACAGCGGCGAGAACGCCGTAGCCTCCAAGATAGAGGCGGCGGGAAAGATATGTATACTCGCGCTGACATTGCCGGTGATGGCGTCGTTTATGGAGCTTTGCATAAAGGTGGTGGGCAGCGTATGAGACGTGCAGTTATCGCGGCGGCTCTTATCATGCTTATATTCGCAGTAAAGGCGGAGGCGTTTACTGCGCCGTATATAGACGGATACGAGGCGTTTGAGGACCGTGCCTCTGAGATCATGAGCGGCAGCTTTTCGCTCGATCCGGTAGATATACTGAACAATGTGATAAACGGAGTTATGTCGGAGATAAGAATGTTTGCTGCGGACGCCGCGGTCATCCTCGTTATGGCCATGCTGTCCTCAACGGTCGGAACGCTCAATTCATCGCTCGGCGAGAGTCCGGCGGGAAGGGCGGCATTCTTTGCCTTTTTCACTGTCATAAGCGGACTGGCTCTTTCGTGCTTTTCCACGGCCCTGACCTACGGAGCCGAGGTCATCTCTCAAATGACCGATTTCATGACAAAGCTGACCCCAGTGCTGATCCTAATGCTGTTCACCTGCTGCAAGGCGGCAAGCGCCGCCGCTTTTGAACCTGTGCTCTCGGCGGCTGTATATGTAACGTCGATAGTTATAGAAAAATGCCTGATACCGCTAATGACGTTTTCAGCGGTAATGGCTGTAGCGGGAAATATCGGGGACAAGGCGCGCATATCGGGCTTCATAAAGATAGTGCGGTCGGTAACGAAATGGCTCATGGCGTTTGTTATAACGCTTTTTACGGGGATAAACGCCGTGTACGGCTTTTCAACGGCGGCGCTGGACGCGGTCGGGGCAAAAACAATAAAATTCGCGGTGGGAAGTCTTGTTCCGGTCGTGGGCGGTTTTTTGTCGGATACGCTTGAAACGGTAGCGTCCTCCGCGTCGCTGCTCAAAAATGCAGCCGGGATATCGGGAATAATCATCATATGCGGCATATGTATAACGCCGGTCATAAAGATAGGCATAATGCAGCTGCTGCTGAAGTTTGCCGCGGCGATGGTCGAGCCTGTGACGGACAGCCGTATATCCTCGATGATATGGGATGTAAGCGAGGCTGTAACATCGGTGTTCGGTACCGTGATACTCACGGCGGTGCTGTTCCTGATAAATATATGCATAATACTTACGGCTACGGGTATTTAACGGTGCAGGGGAGCTGATGGATTTGAGAACATATATAATTTCCGTTGCCGCTGCGGCTGTTATTGCGGCGGTGGTGAATATGATAGCGCCGGAGAAGTGGACAAAGTATGTTGGGATGGCCACGGGGCTGGTTGTGGTGATGTGCATTGCACAGCCGGTATTCACACTGTTTCATGAGGATGTGTTTGAAGGCTTCAGAGCCGAAGCTCAGGTGAGTGAAGCGGACGGGGATATTCTTCTGCGCAGCGAGATCAAGGCGGAGCTGGAGCGGCGCGTTGAGGAGGACGCGGCTGCGCGGCTGCGGTCGGAGTTCAACCGTGAATGCACGGTGGATGCGGAGATCGCGGTAAACAGTGCCGGAGAGATAGAAGGTGTGGAAAGCCTGAGGGTCTACGGCAAAAAAATCGACAGCGCAGCGCTTGCGCGGCTGAGAGAGGTATACGGTGTTTCGGAGGTCACATA
This sequence comes from uncultured Clostridia bacterium, assembly GCA_944393255.1. Taxonomy (GTDB): domain Bacteria; phylum Bacillota; class Clostridia; order UBA1381; family UBA1381; genus Ornithomonoglobus. Next base: position 7,729 of record CALXZP010000014.1, read on the forward strand.
TGAAGGGTATCGGGAAAATATTAAAAAGCCGGAATAATCGCATAATGCTTGTAATATTAATAATTGGGATTATAATTATAGCGGTCTCGAGCGGTATGCCGGAGAGCGGCGATACCGGCGGCGAAGTATCCGAATACAGGGGAGAGGAGGAACGGCTGAGCGAAATATTATCGGAGATAGACGGAGCCGGCAGGGTGTCCGTTATGATCTCGTATGTGTCCACAATGGAAAAGGACATAGCGTTCGATGGGAAGAACGAGCGCGCCGTGACGTCAGGGGGTGACGTTATGGTAACGAGGGAGATATATCCCGAGGTGAAAGGTGTAATAGTTATAGCGGACGGAGCGGAAGATCCATCCGTAAAGCAGGCGATAAAGGAGGCGGTCACGGCTGTGACCGGCGCGGGAGCGAACCGCGTATGCGTATACACGCGCGGTGAGGGTGCGGATGGATAGAGCTTCCGTGCCGGACTGAAAAAAATCAACCGCAGCAGCGGAATTTGTTTGGAGATGAGATGATGATATTGAAGAAGAAAGAAATTATTGCCGCATCTCTTGTTGTGCTTATAGGTATGGCCGGATATCTCAACTGGTCGTATCAGGATACGGTGAGAGTGCGCGATAACGAAAGCTATGTAGAGACCGGGAAAACGCTCGGCGAGGCTGAGATGGTATCGTCCAACAACGGCGTGGCTGAGGAGACGCCCGCCGCAGCGGAGGGAATGCCCGAGGCGGCTGAAACGTCAGGAGAGGCGGAGGAAGCGCCGGGTGAAGCGGCTGAAACGTCGGGCGGGGCGGAGAGTGCGGAAACGGCGGAAACCGGCACGGATCCCGGGCAGACGCGGTATTTTGAGGAGGCGAAGATGAACCGTGAGTCTGCGAGGGCGGCAGCTACGGAAATGCTTAAAGCCACATCCTCCGATTCGTCTGTAGACGAAGCTACGCGCGCGCTTGCGGGTGAAAAGCTGGTGGCATGTGCCGCAGATATAGAGCTTGAAAATCAGATAGAAAGCATTGCATCCGCAAAGGGTTACAGCGAGGTCTGCGCATACATAAACGAGGGAATGGCTACCCTTGCGGTGAAAAGCGGGGGGCTGGACGGCGAGGATATCTCAAAGCTTACCGATATAGTGACCGGCTGCTCGACAATAACGGCTGACAATGTAAAGATAGTCGAGGTGCAATAGCCGGAAAATAAAAGCAGTCTTTTTGATTTTTTGTGTTGAAATCCGGCTTGGGATGTGGTATAATCATAATAATAAAATTATATCCGTAAAGCAAGGAGGATCGAACATGGACGAAGAGATCAAGGCTGTAAACGAGGAGACTGAAACGGCGGAGACTGAGGAGCTCGCGGAAGACGGCGTGGCTGAGGAGGCGTCTGTTGACGCGGAAGGCGCAGGGGAGACTGAGGAGACTATCGGGAATATAAAGATATCGGTCGAGGTGGTCTCAACCATCGCAGGGATCGCCGCGTCGGAAATAGAAGGCGTTTTCTGCATGTATACGTCGTTTGTGGACGGAGTTGCACAGCGTCTGGGCGCGAAAAAGAGCGCTTCAAAGGGTGTGCGCGTCGATATGAGCGGCAGCAGCGTTATAATCGATCTGTACATCGTAGTTGAATACGGTGTAAAGATCCCGGAATTGGCATGGGAGATACAGGAAAATGTTAAAAACAGTGTAGAGACCATGACAGGGATGGACGTTGAAAAGGTAAATATCCATATAGAGGGTATAAGCTTCGACGGGGCTGATGCGATCGAGCCCGAAGAGGAAACTGAGGATTGATCTGCTCTGCGCACACATGCAATGTGTGCGCAGAGATCATAATTTATGACCGCCGCAGGTCTGTACAGGCTGCATTAAAAAAATTTAATTTATGTCTTGACAAAATATAAAAATTGTGGTATCATATATCTTGTGCTTAAGATATTGTTAAAAAGCATTTTGCGTCCTTAGCTCAGCTGGATAGAGTGACTGGCTACGAACCAGTAGGTCGGGGGTTCGAGTCCCTTAGGGCGCACCAAGATAAACGGCTTAACCATGCGGTTTTCATGCCGTTTATTTTTTTGCTGTTTTGCTGAGAATTCGGTTTTGGGGTTTATTTGGGGTTTATTGCATTAAAAAAGGCGGCGTGAATGCCGCCTCAATTCGCTTGTTTTAGGTTTGTGGGGGAGAGTATCGCCGCAAGTTTTTCAGCTGCCGCCGCGTCCGCTGATTTAATGGCATGGGTGTAAGTGTTTAGTGTAGTGGTCTTGTCGGCATGCCCGAGCCTTTTTGACACTGTTGCAACGTCAACGCCTCCGGCAATGAGCAATGTAGCCGCCGTGTGGCGTAATGTATGAAAATGAATGTCCGGCAAGCCGTGACGTTTTACAAACTTCTTGAACCATGCCGAGAGGGTATCGGGGCTTAATAAGCCGCCGCGCTCATTTGTGAATACTTTCCCGCTTTCCGTCCACTGATCGCCAAGTGCAAACCGCCGCTTAAGCTGCTCGCGTCTGTATTCGTTCAGCAAGGCGGTCATATCGTGTGGTATGTTTATTATCCTCTGTGAACTTTTAGTTTTTGTCTGCCCCTCCTGTAATCCTGTGCTTGATGTATAGACGATTGATTTCGTTATGCTAAGCAGATTGTTTTCAAAGTCGATATCAGACCAATCAAGCCCGCATATTTCACCGCGCCGCATGCCTGTGTACAGTGTGAGCATTACTGCCGTGCGGTATTTTAGCGGCTCCGATTGTAAGCAGTGTATTAGCTCCGCCGCTTCGTTCTCGTCAAGTCCTGCCGCCTCTCTGCGCTCCACCTTTGGCGGTTTTACTCTGCCGCATGGGTTTGAGGGTATCACCTGCCATTGCACGGCGGTGGTCAATATGGATGATATAAGGCGATGATATTCAGATATCGTCTTGTCTGACAACTTATTGCTGTTTCTCTCTACCGCCTCGAATATATCGCCGTCAAGTACGATTTTTATTTTATCTGCTGTGGTTTTCGATACGTTCGAACCGTTGACACACCGGGCGACAGTGTTAATAGACACTCCGGCGGCGGCAGACAATGTTTTTTGCGTATATCCGGCTTTCTGCATGATTTCTTTAAAGTTGTGGCGTGGTTTGTACTTAGTATCTTCCCTTATGCCGCTTTCTGCGAGGTTGTTATAAAACTCCATGAGGTGGCGCGGCTGCAATTTTATAAGCTTTATATGTCCGATCGCCTTTTCAATCCGCCGCATAAGCCCTTTATATTCCGTGATAGTCTTTGTTCTCAGCTGTTTTTCTGCGTAATCGTCAAACCATGTTTTGGCAAATTCAGAAAATGTTATGGAGCCGTTGAGAAATTGACCTGTTTCTACTTGATGTTCAAACAATACAGATTGTTTTTCAAGCTCTTTTTTTATCTGCCTATCAGTCATGCCGGGGGAGGGCGTCCACGTCATACGCTTTTTTATCTGCTTGCCGTCGGTATTGTATCCGGCGGACACCGTTATTCGGTAGCTTCCGCCGCGCTTTTCTATCGTTGCCATGGTTCTGTTCTCCTTTCGTCGGTGTATCTTCCGCCTCGCGGAGCGGCTTTAACTATAACGCCGTTAAAATGGCAGGTCATTTTCAAAACCGCTTGCTGTGCTATCTTCGTTCTCTGCTTCAACGGTGAAATCTATTATGAGCGATGTATACTTTTTACGGGTTTTCTCTTTCCACAATGCGAATACTTCATCATCTATAATGTCATCGTTGTACAGCTGTATTATCTTGTAAGCGTCTTTTAATGCTTCGTTTATTGTGTAATTGCGAAATGTCATACAAACAACGGGCTGCTGCCCGTTGTAAAATTGATTTTCGTATCTTTCTTGAATGTCTCCGTTGCTTACTTTCAACAATCCGGGCAGCATGGAAATAAAATCATACAAAGTGCTGGTTTGGCTGCTTGTGCTGTGTTCAGTAAATCCGCAAAGCCAATCCATAGAAACCGAATATTTTCGCGCTATAGCCATTAACGCGTTCGCTTTTGGTATAACATCGCCGCTTTCATATTTTCCCATTGCCGTCCTTGATACCTCAGCAGTTTTAGCAAGCTCTATTTGGTCTATTCCTTTCATGCGCCTCAATTCTTTAAGACGATCGGCTATAGTTGCCATTTTTCAACACTCCTTTGCATAATCAATATATCTTGTCATGCGCAATTTATATATTAATAATACCACAACAACCACAACAAGTCAATGTTTTTTTTTACGTTATCTTACCGGTCGGTATATACCGTGCATACTGTCGATATCGTCGATACTGTTCATACTGCATGTTTTCAATGCGGATGAAAAAGACTGTGTATAAACGTCAATAAAACTTGACATGAGCAATAATATGTGGTATAATGGTTATAACAACAACAAAAAAAACAAGGAGTGGAGAATATGACTAATGCAGAGATCGCAAAGAGTATCAAAGACGCGGGCTTGTATTTTTGGCAGGTCGCGGAAAAAATCGGAGTCAGTGATGTTACTTTCCGGCGCTGGCTTCGGTCTGAGCATGACACGAAAAACCAAGGTAAAATATTAAAGGCGCTTGAAGAATTGAAAGAAGGTGAAGTAAATGTTTGATACCGTGGAACGGGAACATTGCAGACTTGCTCCGATGAGGGGCATAAAACAAGCGGTTGAGGAAATAAAGGCGGCCGACCCGTGCACAGCTCTGACGGAAAGGGCTGTGCGCCGTATGGTGGCGGAAGGGACTTTGCCGGCGGTAAGGGTTGGGCGCAAGTATCTTATAAACATGGACACCCTTTACTTATATCTTGCCCGTGGTTCTGCTGAGGCAGCAGAAAACGAGACAAAACGGCACACAATCCGACGCATAGCAGAGTAAAAAGCGAGGCGGAAGAGCGAAGGCGTGAGACGGCGCGATCAGATATAGCGGCAAAAGCGATTGTTGCCGTGCTCTCTTGTTGGAGATTTGGAAGTTTAATATCCCAAGTATAGTACAATAAAAATTAAAAGGGGAGTAAAGGAATGAACTACATTAAGCAGATTAACGCGTTTTGGGATTGGCTTGAAATAAACGGTCTTTCATATGGTGAAGTGGTCTTGTACCTCGCAATATTACACAGGGCAAACAGAACAGCATGGAAAGAAGAATTTACGATAGCCAATACGACATTGTTAAATCTATGCGGCATTTCGAATAATAAATCATTGTCGAGAATGCGCAATAAATTAGTGCAGTTGAAATTGATAACATACACCGGAGGTAGCAAAGGCAAAGCGGGAACGTACACGGTCGCAAAGCTGTATTTGGACACTTGTTCAGACACTACTTTGGACACTACTTTGGACACTACTTTGGACACTTGTTCGGACACTTGTTCGGACACCATTAATAAACATAAACAGATACTGAAACAGAAACGTAAACAGGATATCCCCCCTTTATCCCCCCAAGGGGGAAAATCGCCGGAGGCGAAAAGGAGCGGAGCAAGCGACAGCGTAAAGCTGGACAAGCTGATAGACGAGCAGCCGGAGGAATTACAGGAGCCACTCAGAGAGTTTGTAAAAATGCGCACAAGGATAAAAAAGCCGCTCACGCCTCACGCATTGGAGCTGAACATAAAGCAGCTGTACCGCATGAGCGGCGACCCGAAGGAGCGGGTGGACATCGTAGAGCAGTCCGTCATGCGGAGCTATCAGGGCTTTTTCCCTGTAGGCAGGGCGAGAGAAGAGCCGGACGTGTTCACACAAGTGATTAATGGGCCGGACGTATTCACACAGGCAATAAATGAGCCGTGGTAAGAGGGGGGCGGATATATGCGAATATCACAAGCGCTGATCAAAAAGAGCGTGTCGGAAGCGTGGCAGCATACGATATACGGCACGTGCATGAGGGACAGAGCTGGTAGGACAACGGATGAAGAACACGCGAAGATCACAGGGTTATGTGATCGTATAGGGGGCGGCGACAGTGCAGGATTATACAGATTTTTGACGGACAAATACGTAAATCACGATTACATACGCACGGCCTATGGTATCTCAAAGGACAAGCTGTTTCGTATGAAGCGCGAATTTTATTTGAATTGGCTGACTTTTCAGCCCACCTTTTCGGCTTTTCGGCAAAAAGGCGAGACCGCAGGCAAAGCCAAGGAGTAAGCACAGGCTTTGACTGCAAAGAAGCGCTAACAAATACTAACAATTTGTTTAAAGCGGAGCGGAAGCCCCCACGGGGCGGCAGCTGCCGCTTCTTTTTGCATTATGAACCACCCTAATTTTTGGATTAATACGCTGTGCCATAGTTGCTCAGTACCCTGTAAAAGCGTATTGCTTCTCAGAGCGGCGAAAATACAGTTATAAGGCGTTAAAATATTTTATAATGAAAAATTACTAACCGGAATGAAAATAATCGATTGTGGGCTAAATCTGCCGATATTAGAGGCATCGCAGAAGAATAAAATCTGTGACCGCTGTTTTTTTCTCTCCCGGCGCTTTCAGCTCTATGAACGCGATCACCCCGTTCGGGAACACCGTCAGCCTGTCCGGCACACCGCAGTTCCCGGGCGATACGAACTTATACGCCTTGCCCCCGCACTGTCTCACATGCTTTACAAGATATTCCTCGATCTCTTTTTCTCTCATGCCTGCTCCTCCAAATACCAAAACCAGTTCCGCGTCTCTGTATCCCCATCAAACTGATGGAACGTCTTAACGTTTAACGCTTTTCTTGCGGCTTTCAATTCCGCCCGTGTAAAACCCGCCTGTCTTGCAGCCGAGCGTATATCATCGCTTAAAACCTCTCCGTGTCCGACCAGCTTTCCGTACAGCCACTCTTCACACTTGCCCACTTCTGCTCCTCCTCGTAACGTTACTCCCTCACACACGTGTATGTATTACGTGATCAGGCGTGTTAGGCGGGTACGTATGTGCCTACACACCTATTTAAATATATAATATTATAATAAAAGTAACAATGTAACATTTTATAGATTTTTAGCGTATCTATGCGGATTTTCAGTGTTACATCCGGTGTTACTTTTGCCGTTACATGTTACTTTTATATTTTTCCTGTAAATTTTTAAATGTAACGTTTTTTATCGAATGTAACACACCAATGTAACATTTGCGCTTCCCTGTTCCGCCTGTTTTTCACCAAAAACATGGATGTAACAACTCAATGTAACATGCGTATGAATCCTCTTTGAAGTCCGCAGTACCCGAACCGCATGGGCTTTTTCGCCCTCTCCCAGCCGTCTGTGCGGCTTATGATCCCGTTGATCTCCGCCGCCTCGCTGTAGCGCATGTTCCTCAGCTCGCCGCCCAAGGGGGGAGGTTTGATTATTTTACAAGTCCGAAAAATGGTACATATAACTTGACTTAGCGGTAATAGCGTGATACAATTGAAGCGAACAAATGTTTGGACGGGGCGGAAGGCGGCGGGATATATGACAAATGAAGAATTAGTAAGAAGCATAAAAGCCGGCAACAAAGCGTTAATGCGCGAGTTGTATTTGAACAATATAGGTTTGATTAAAACGCTGGCGCGGCGGCTGAGCGCCAATATCGATGATTACGAGGACGCAACGCAATGCGCTTATTTCGGGCTTGTGGCGGCGGTAGAGACATACGACGAGGGCAAGGGAACCAAATTCATGACATACGCTGTACCGCAAATAAAAACCGCGATAAGGCGCGGCAGATGTACCGCGCAACATATCCCGGAGTATATGGCTTTTAGAGCGGCTCACATACGCAAAGCAGAGAACGCCCTTTCTTTGCAGCTCGGGCGTGCTCCAACAGCGGCGGAGATAAGCGAAAAAGCGAATATGACCGTTGACGAGATACAAAACACGCTTAATGCGATCGCACCCGTAAAATCAATTTATGACACCCTCGGGGCGGAAGATCTTACGCTATCCGACACGATACAAGACGGCAGCGTTGATATTGAAAAAGATGTTGCGGATAGTGACGTGTGCAGTGCGGTGCATAAAGCTGTTAATGCTCTTCCGCCGCTTGAGCGTCAAAGTATATGCCTTGTATATCTCGAAAATAAGCCCGTACCCAAAGCGGCGGAGGTCATGGAATTACCAGCGGCGGAAGTGAGGAAGTTAAACAATAAGGCTTTGCGAAAGCTCCGTGCGCGATTGATACCAAAATCAGGAGCCAAAGAGATAGCAAGCTCCTATTTTTCAACACTATAAAAAAGCCGCCCCGGGGCGGAAGATACACAGTGGCGGCGGTTATAGATCCTGAAACAGCTGAACAATCGGCATATTGAATTTATGGCATAAAAAGAGGCGGCAGTCAGCCGCCTCAGTCAAATAGAGCCGATTTCAGTTGAAATTCTATCAGCTATAGCTTTTTTTATATAGCCGTTCACACTTTCATTTGCCGCCTCTGCCGCCGCTTTTATTTCCAGATATTTGTCTTTTGTTACGTCCAAAGGTATGCGTTTCAATTTTGTTTTCGCGTATTCCATATCATATTGCGCTTTTCTGATTTTGTCCGCCATAGCATTTCACCTCTTGACAATGGAGTTGATAAGTGGTATAATACAGATAGAAAGTAAGAGCAGCTTGAGCTGTTCTTACTCATTCGGCTAATACAATAAGCCGCCTAAGTGCAACAGGGCGGCTTATTTCTTTTTTATGTACTTAATGATCTCAAACAAGATAATCAGCATTATCAAGTCGATAATCGCGTTAAAGTCCATAGCAACGCCCCCTAATAAGATTTTTAGACCCGCCTTTATTTCAATAAAAGCCCTTGCCAAAAGACCGTTCGAGAGCAAAACAGCCGCCGCTGCTCTTTTTTATTCTATCCGGGGCGATATCTCGCCCTAACAGTCAATTTGTTAACTGCTGAACGTATTATAACATAATATATAAACTATGTCCATAGTGATAATAACTAAAAACTGTGCGCGTTTTTGTGTAGCATGAATATAAGCCAAAAAGAGGCGGCAGTCAGCCGCCTCAGTCAGTCATGCTTTTTCAGAGCCTTTAACGCGGGTATTTCCGCTTCTAACAGCTCGTTTACAAACCCGTTGATAGATTTACCTTTTGCCGCCGCATGTTCACTTATTACAGCCTTATTTCCTCTGTGCACACGTATTTTTATCTCATCATAAGATTTAGCATTATATTTAGCAACCGCTTTTTTCTGTGCCGCACTATACTTTGCCATTATTTCACCTCTTGACATAAAAGAAAATGTATGATATAATTTAGACAGTAAAGGAGCGGTTTTGACCGCTCCGCAAATAATAGGTTTTTAATAAGTCGCCCTATTTAACGGAATTGGGGCGGCTTACTTTTTTATGTTTTTGATCATATCGGCTAAGATAATCAGTATTATAATACTCAAAATCAAATTTAAATCAAAATCCATAATCAACACCCCCTTTCGGTAGGTGTCGGAACAGCCGCCGCCGCTCCTTTATGTCAAGGTCAATTTCTTAACCCTGTAAGTATCATAACATATAATTAATATTGTCGTCAATACTGGTTATTGTGCCTATTGATATATTAATCTGTTTTATTAATGCATTTATATACATATTCTTTCAGCAAAGCATTTACCGTTGTACCTTTATCTGCGGCATATTGTGTAAATTCGTCTGCGTATTCTTTTTTTATTTTACAAGCAACAATTTTCATGTTGTTTTTATCCCATTTATTATTTGCAGCTCTTTTTGAACGCGATACCGGCATAACAATGCACCCCCTTTCTTGTACTATATTATATCACATCGCAATGTAGTTTAACAGTGTATAAACTGCACAAAATACACGGTTTAACTTCGTGCATAATGCATATTGACTACACGGTTTAACCGTGCTATAATATAATCATAGTCAAGGTTAAAACAGCTTGACAGAAAGGAGCAAACGAACATGAAAGAAATAACACGTATTCGCCGCATGGTAGCAAGTATGGCAAACAGGCTTAGAAATATGGGCTTGACCTTATCCGCCGCATTTAAAAAGGCGTGGGAGCTTGTAAAAGGTCACACAGTTGAAACTAAGGTGGCAGGGGTCACCAAAGGCAACAGACAAAAGGCGCTGCACCGTATAGCGACAAAGTACAGCCCCGATGATGTAGCTGTAAAGCTTGTAAGAGACCGTGCAAACCTTTATGACTGTAACGCTGTAAGAGTAGACATAAGCGTGAAAGGCTCTGAGGCGTACACAATGGGCTTTATACCGCGTAATCTTGCTTACGTAATATCAACACTCATAGACAGGGGGATTGAGCTTACAGCGGCGTTTAAAGAGGTTAGGGGGCGTTATGCAAATTATATGAACTACGGGGCGGTCATCGTCCTAAAGCTCGCCTAAAAGAAAAGCCCTTGTATAAGCAGCAACTTATACAGGGGCTACGGTCCGCCGGGGGCGTACCATAATAGATATACTCTATGTACTCTATTATATCATGGCTTCCGCCTCCGGTCAAGTACTAAATTTGATTTTTCGGGAGGAATTTTTTGTTATGATATTTGATTATCCACAAATAGGAACGATTAAGACTAAAGAGCTCGGTGATGTACCGCTATTAGATATAAAAATGATGTCCGATTTGGATTGTCATAAGATGTGTTTGAAATCCCGTCTTGACAATCCGGAACTTTACCGCGAGGTGCTCAATGAAGATGTAGAGGCGGTAATAGAAAAATTGAAGCGGACAATAAAAGAATGCGAGGCGGCAAGAAATGAAAAATAATAATTTCATGTGGTTTACAAAATATCAAGACAGCGCAACGGAGCTTCAGATAGCCTATAGAACAGCGGAAGGGATGAACGCAACAGAGAGGTATGCGCATGCTGAATTAAAACCGTGCCCGTTTTGCGGCGGTACGGCGACAGTTCAGCCCGTAACCGCTTACCGTACGCCTGCGGTTCGTGTGGTATGTTCTGCATGTAATGCTTCATCAAGTTTGCAGAGCGCGGCAATGCAGATATATCCGGAACCGCGTAACGTAACTTTTCAAATGTCTTTGAATACGGCAACAAACATGTGGAATACACGATCTGCGTAAGAGTAACAGCCGCCCCGCGGGGCGGCTGGGTTTTTGCGGTTTACATAACGACTTCCGCCGCGCGGCATTTTTTTAAGCGGTTTCTGGGGTTTATTTGGGGTTTATTTGGGGTTTATTTTGATGAAAACACGCGCGAAAACTGGAAACGAAATGAAACGAATACGAGTAAAAATGGCTGTATTATGCGAAAAAATGATGTGGAATAAAATCGTATGAAAAGTATTTTTACCATCTACGAACCAGTAGGTCGGGGGTTCGAGTCCCTTAGGGCGCACCAAATCGGAGTAAGCTTTGCTTGCTCCGATTTTTGTTTATGGTGCGATGTCCGCGCCGAGCCGCAGCTTCATGGCTAATCTAAATCCCGTTATGAAGCCGAAACGCTCGCTCTCGCACATGCCGCGGTCTATATCGCCGTCTATTTTTGAATATGTATCTTTGCCCGCCTGAGCTATGATGTTGTCTTCGCACTGCTGGAGCACAGCGTCAAAACACTGCGTGAGCCGTGAGCTGTTGTATTCTTCCGTGCGGACATATTGACTGTACAGCCATTCCATGATATCCATTTACGTAGTTTTCTCCTTTCCGTCAAGCTTGTTTTATCTTGACTATGATAATATTATACCGTATAGCCGTGTATATGTCAATGTACAACTTGTACAAATATATAGCCGTGTATTTATATGATTTGCATATAGCCGTGCAAATGCTTTTATGTTACAATATTCAGTAGGAGGCGATTATTCCATGTACGATAAAAAGTCAAAAGAGCGAACTATGAAATACTTAAGGGAAAAACGTGATAAACTAACTTTAAACTTGCCGTTAGGTGACAAGGAAAGATACAAGACTCACGCAAAAAACAAAGGTAAAAGTTTGACCGGGCTTATTGTTGATCTGCTTGAAAAAGATATATCAGAGACAGAGAAAAACGCATCAAAAGGATGATCGGCCATAATACCTTTTATCGTAATGACAAATAAATTTATCGAATTGTTCAGAAGCATGAAAAATAACCGCTCCGATACTCGCGTGACCGAGGCGGCGGACGGCTGTTTTTTTGCGCCTGAAGCAAGATAAGAGCCTATAATTTTTCTATATATGATTTATTTTTTCTCCTTGCAAATCTTCAGGTTTCATGGTACAATATTGATAATATAATAACAGGAGGAGCCATGGGAAAGTGAAGGATACAGAGATCAAAATTACTGAGGTTTACGGAGCCGTTGACAGACTTGTTTCATATGGTCTGCTCACGGGGCTCATCAGGGACGAGGACTGCATATATGCAAGAAACAGGCTGCTTACAAAGCTCGGGCTGGACGACTATGAGGAGACGGGCGCGCGGTGCGAAAGCGCAGGCGAGCTGGAGGACATACTCGGAGTACTGCTTGACTATGCGGCGGCAAGCGGACTTATCGGCAGCAACAGCGTGGTATACCGTGATATTTTTGACACGGAGCTGATGGATACGCTTACGCCGTACCCGTCGGCTGTGGCTGAAAAGTTTTACGGCTTGTACGAAAAATCCCCGTCGGAGGCTACGGATTATTTTTACAAGCTGTCCGGCGACACAAACTACATAAGGCGCGGAAGGATAAAGAAGGATATCAAATGGACGATAGAGTCGGAATACGGTGAGATCGAGATCACCATCAACCGTTCAAAGCCCGAAAAGGATCCGAAGGCTATCGCGGCGGCAAAGCTGCAGAAGCAGTCGTCATATCCGAAATGCCAGCTGTGCATGGAAAACGAAGGCTACGGCGGAAGGGCGAACCATCCGGCGCGCCAAAACCATAGGGTCATACCGATAGATATATGCGGTGAAAAATGGGGCTTTCAGTATTCGCCGTATGTCTACTACAATGAGCATTGTATCGTGTTCAACAGCAAACACGTTCCTATGGTGATAGATAAAAACGCATTTGCAAAGCTGCTTGATTTTGTAACACGCTTCAAGCATTATATGATAGGTTCAAACGCAGATCTGCCGATCGTTGGCGGATCGATACTTACTCACGAGCATTTTCAGGGCGGAAACCACGTTTTTGCCATGCAGCGTGCGGTCAGTGAAAAATATTACAGCATAGAAGGCTTTGAGGATATAGAGGTGAGCCGCATAAAATGGCCCATGTCGGTCATCAGGCTGAGGAGCGCCGATGCGGGACGGCTCACCGAGCTTGCCGATAAGATCCTTGCAAGCTGGCGCGGGTACACGGACGAAGCTGCATTTATATTTGCGGAGACGGACGGAACGCCGCATAATACGATAACGCCTATCGCAAGCATGTCTGACGGCAGATACGTGCTCGATCTTGTGCTGCGCAACAATATCACAACCGATGAGCATCCGCTCGGGGTATATCATCCTCATGCGGAGCTGCATCATATAAAGAAGGAGAATATAGGACTGATAGAGGTCATGGGGCTTGCCGTGCTTCCGTCAAGGCTTGTTGAAGAGCTTGATGCGGTGGCGGACGCGCTCGTAAACGGAAAAGATATGCGCGCGGACGAGAGGACCATGGCTCATGCCGACTGGGCGGAAGAAACTGCGGCGGCACATCCCGAGCTGAATGCGGAAAACGCGGAAGAGATACTCCGCTGCGAGGTGGGGAAGGTGTTTGTAAAGGTGCTTGAGCACGCCGGAGTCTATAAGAGGAATGAACAGGGCATGGCTGCGTTCGACAAATTCATGGCGCAGCTGTGATAACAGAAAAGTATCAAGAGGGGGCTTGCCTGTAAATGAGTCTTTCAGAAATGCTCATTTACAGCAGCCCCCTCTTGATGAAAAAATTTTAAGATCTCCGTCAGCCGTCTATTTCGGCTATTTTGGTCTTGTAATCTATCTGTTCCTGTATAAATTTATTTATGCATAAAAGATTTGAACAGGTATAGCCGAAAGCACCGTAGCGGCATTCGCTTTCCGGTTCGCGGCATGAGTCGCAAAGGCACATCTGCCCCTTATTGACAGGTATGACTATGTAGTCGTTTTCATTGAGCAGACGGATAGCGTCGTTGATCTTATTCTGTGTCTCATCGGACATACGTGCAGCCGCCTTTCTTTTTTATTATAAAAAAACAGCTTGGGACTTATTCTGCCAAGCCGTTTTTTTTCTGGAGCTGACGAGCAGATTTGAACTGCCGAACCTCTTCATTACCAATGAAGTGCTCTACCTACTGAGCTACGCCAGCATTGCGCTGAACACAATAAGTATTATACCAGATAACGCGGGTATTGTCAAGTAAAAAAAACAAATTGTTTACGAATGTAAAAAAATTTGTGCGGGAGGCGGGGGATTTGTGTTATATTATGGGATAATGCAGAGGCTGTCCGAATTCGCATATGAAATCCGCTTGCTATGCTATAGTGTATGCGGACAGCTCGGCGCGCCGGGCGCGGTGGTCGGGCATGATCTCGTCAAGAAGCGCGTAGAATTTTTTCGAGTGGTCGGCATATACCATATGGGCAAGCTCGTGCGCGGCTATGAATTCAACGAGACGCTCGTCCATTCCGTACAGGTATTTGTTATACGTTATTATTCCCGCAGTGCTGCGGCAGTTGCCCCACTGCCTTTTCATCAGCCGCGTTTTTATCTTGGGGAACGGAAATGCGCAGCCTGCAAAGAGCGGATATATCCTTTTGGTGACGGCGGTGAAGTAGCTTACCGCGTCGGCGGCGGACACGTTCGGTTCGGGAAGCGTATGCTTTTGCGCCGCGCGTTCAAGCGCACGGCGTATGAGCCGAGCTCTTGACGCGACAAAGCCGTCTATGTATCCGGCGTCCGTGCCGTACGGAGCAGACGCCTTTACTGCGCCGTCGGATATGCGCAGATTTATATTTTTTACCTTCTTGTATGTGAGTTCATACGTTATATCGCCAATATTCCTTATCAAGACAAGACCTCCGTAAAATAATTGTTTTAAAGCTGATTTTTCTGTATTAAAGTTGACTTTATGCCGAAATTGTATTATAATCTATTGTAGCCTGCCAAAGGTCTGACACGGGGCCGGCGACTCTTATTGGATACAGGGAGATGAAACCAATGAATATATTTCTTATATACGCGTTTATGTTTTTTGCCGGAAGCACCTTCGGCTGGGGGCTTGAGGTCGTTTTCAGACGTTTTTTTTCAAATAAAAATCCGGAGCGGAAATGGATAAACCCGGGCTTCCTGAACGGCCCGTATCTTCCGCTGTACGGCTTCGGGCTATGCGCCCTATATACTCTGACCATGTTTGAGAATATAATATTCGTGGACAGCGAGCTGCTGCGCAGGATAATTCTTTTTATCATGATGGCGGCGGCTATGACGCTGATAGAATACATAGCCGGAGTTATATTTATAAAGGGAATGAAAACGCAGCTCTGGGATTATTCGGACGAACGCGGAAATATACAGGGTATAATATGCCCCAAATTTTCATTCTTCTGGGCGGTCCTGAGTGCGGTATATTACTTCCTTGTGCATCCGTATGTGCTGGACGGCATACAATGGCTTTCGGAAAACCTTGCTTTCTCGTTCGTTATCGGGCTGTTCTTCGGGGTATTCCTTATAGACACAGCGTATTCTCTCGACCTGCTGGTCAAGATACGGCGGTTTGCCGCCGATAATGATATCGTTGTGCTGTATGAGCGCCTGAAAAACGATATCCGAACGAAAACGGACAGATACAGAAAAAGAGACAGGATCCATGCGTTCCTGCTTACGTTCCATACAGGCAAAAGCATAAACGAAACGCTTCAGGAGCATTTGCAGAGCTTCAAGACTGACAAGCGGCAAAAGCGCAGATAACAAATACCCTGCCCGGCTGACCGGGCAGGGCGTTTTTCTGTGCAGCTTATCTTACCATTTCATCCTGCGGCCCTGTAGCCTTGTGTGAGATTATCACTTGCCTTATCTCGTCTATAGAACTTGCGGACATATCTCCCTGAACGGTGTTCTTTACCGCGGAAAGCGCGTTTCCGACCTCAAGCGCACGTACTATATCGCGGTTCTTTATAAGCCCGTACAGAACTCCCGCAAGGTACGCGTCGCCGCTGCCTATCCTGTCGATAACTTCTATTTCCTTATAGGGGTGCTCCTCATAGAAGTCGCCCTCAAAGAGTATCTTTGAATTGAAGTTGTGCCGAGTCGGACTTACGACCTCGCGCCGGGTCGTGGCAACGAGACGGCATCCGTAATCGTTGGCGTAGCCTTTCATTATATCCTCAAGAGTGCCCGTTCTTCTCAGCATCCGCCTTGAGGTCTCTTCCGATACAAAAAGCAGGTCAACGTACGGGAAGATCCCTTCTATTACCGGCTTAGCCTCTTCCTCGCTCCAGAGCGCTGCCCTGTAGTTTACGTCAAAGGATATGAGCGTTCCGGTCTCTTTGAATTTCTTTATCACCTCAAGCGATACCTCGCGCAGATGCGGATCGAGCGCCAGTGTTATCGAGCTGATATGAAAGATCTTTGTCTGGTCATATACAGCCGGGTCGATCTCATCGAGAGAAAGCGAACACATCGACGAGTGCGCCCTGTCGTATATACAGGTGGATTTTCTCGGGTATACCCCGCTTTCGTAGTAGTATATCCCGAGCCGCTTCTCGTCCGACATATCATATACGAGATGATCGTCCGAAACGTTTCCGTAGCGTATCTTGTTACGGATGAAATGTCCCATCTTGCTCTTGGGCAGCTTTGTGATTATCGCGCTCCTGAGCCCCAGCATGGCGGCGCCCGAAACAACGTTCAGCTCCGAACCGCCCGCGTTCTTCTCAAAGGTCTCGCTCTGCGAAATCTTCTCCTTGCCCGGCGGCGACAGGCGCAGCATTACCTCACCCATGCCGATGAGATCAAATTCGGTATTCTGCTTGAATTCAAACATCTTTTTATCCTCCTTTTTTATCAGCGTTACGCTGTTATGTTCATGTTTTTCCGGATCAGGTATATTTCTATAAATATAATTATATTATAATATGAGGAATTAATCAAGTGTTTTTATACAGATAATCGGTAATTTTTTGTTGTTTTTTATAGAAAAGTGCTGTTTGCAAATCAAGGGGGTGCAGAATGAAAAAGATCGCGATATCAGTGCTGGCGGCGGTGTTTATAACGATAGTCATACCTCTTGTAATAGTTGAGGTGTTTTCTCCGAATGAAAATGCGTCGTCATCAAACGGGACTGCTGCGGAAACGGCTGTTCCGGAAGCACAGGCCGGCGTGAACTGATATGTTCAAGCGGTTCCGGTTAAGATAAACAGCGCACAAAAGCAAAGAGGCTGCCTTGATGCGGCAGCCCCTCGCCAATAAAGGGTTTCTATTATGCTGAACGTCCGGAGACGGGAGACAGCCCGCGCCCCGGAGCCGGTTCATGCTTTACCATACCCTTACCGCGCCCGCGTAATGCGAGATACGGTATGAGGTCTCGATCGATGAGATCTTTACTACGTCGCCCGTCTGCGGAGCGTGTATCATATTGCCGTTTCCTACATAGATGCCGACATGGCTTACTCCGCCGCCGTTTGAGAAGAATACAAGGTCGCCCGGAAGCAGGTTTTCACGGCTTACATATGTTCCCGCGTTTCTCTGCGAGGCAGCTACACGGGGAACGGATATGCCGTTCTTGCTGCATACGTACTGAACAAGACCGCTGCAGTCAAAGCCGCTCGGACTGGTTCCGCCCCATACGTAAGGCACGCCGAGGTAGTTCATCGCGGTGTTTACGATAGACTGACCCCTGCCGGACGAGCTCGATGAGGAAGAAGCCGATGAAGTGCTGCCCGACCATACGGAAGAGGAGTCAGTTGTGGAATAGCTTGATGAAGCGCGTGCGGCGTTCTGTCTTGCGATAGCCTCGCGGCGCGCAGCTTCCTCCTTTTCCTCCGCAACGCGGATGATCTCGGAATGGACTTCGTCCTTTTCCACCCATTCGCCGTCGTTCGTAAGACCGGTATTTATAACATAGCCTTCCTTATAATCGTCGCCGTAAAGGATCTTTGTATAGTCTCCCTGATGGTCTACTATGGTAACTACATCGCCCTGCTCCACGGAATCTACGCTTTCCGCGTCGGTGCTGCCGGAGGTGCGGACCGTAAGACCGCTGTCCGGAGTTACGCTTGCGAGCTTGTAATGGTCGTACTGCATAGCGGATTCGGTGGCTATGTCTTTATCAAGAGTGACCTGTTCTTTTTTTACGTATCCCGCCGCTCCGTTTGCCGCGACTTTATACCAGCCCTCTGTGCTTTCCAGTATCTCAACCTGCTCTGCTCCGCTCATACTGCCGAGCGCCGCGGCTTCGTCGTTCGGCTCAGCTTTGAGCTCCGCCGAGCCTATAACGTTTGCATATCCTAATGTGAGATAGCTTTTTTCAGCTATCGCCTGCTCGGTTGCCTCATCGACCTCCGGCGCTGCTTCGGCAGCGGCGGCTTCTTCTTCGGTCGTTGTGAGAGCCAAAGCCGTTGTACCCGATTCATCCTCGGTACTTGCGATAGTTATGCTTGCGGTCTGGTTTGCAGTGCTAAGCTTCATATCGCGTTCAAGCTTTTCGGCAGATATATCCGACACCTGAAAAACGCTAAGCGTACCTACCATTACAATAGCTGCTAAAGCAATGATAGTGTGCTTCAAATTTCTCATTATATAAAACCTCCTGAATTCATAAAACAAAGCAAACAAATTGCTTGTTTGTTACTAACCTAACATTAGTATTACGAAAATTTCACTTATGTTACTGAATTGTTACAAACTGATTATACACCATAGCAGCTGTTTTGTCAACCGTTTTTTATAAAAAATCGAAACTTTTGTAACGATGGTGCAATACAAATGCAATAAAACGTAATATAGTTGTAACATTTGAAGAGAAAACAGCGCCTTTTATGCCAATATCAGGGAATTAAATAATAAAACAAACAGTTATGTTACAGTTATATTACAGACGGATCGCAAAAACAACGAAACAGTATTGGAAAGAATATATAATACGTGATATACCGAAAGCAGAGCATAAAGCGTATCAGGCAATGAACACAGAACTGTTTTATTTGACTATTGTGCCCGGGTGTGGTATAATTATACCTAATACAGCACAGTTTACGGAAGGGGGATGGCGCGTGGTCAAGCTTTCACCGGCAGCGCTTGCGGTATCGGCTGCGGCGGGAGTATATGTCTCGGCTGCGGCAGGGCTGCGTATCCCGGTCATTGCAGCTGCGGCGGCTCTTATTGTTATTGCCGTCATATCGTTCGTGAGACATAAGGTTCAGGGCG
This sequence comes from uncultured Clostridia bacterium, assembly GCA_944393255.1. Classification (GTDB taxonomy): domain Bacteria; phylum Bacillota; class Clostridia; order UBA1381; family UBA1381; genus Ornithomonoglobus. The sequence goes on from CALXZP010000014.1 coordinate 26,998, forward strand.
GGATGCTTGTACTGGCGGCGGTATTTGCCGCCGGGGCGGCGTCATGCGCGCTTCACTCCGGTTCGGTCATGCATAAGACGGTCAATTATATAGGAAGATACGTAACTGTGCGCGGTGTGATCCTTACTCAGGCGCAGGAGAGCGTCTACAGTGATAACTATAAATATACCGTAAGAGTATGCGAGCTGGATAAAAACGGGAGCGCGGAAAAACTGACAGACAACATATTGCTTACGACTCCTGTTCTGTTCGGCAGCGGCGACAGTGTTATTCTGCACGGGATAATAAAGGATATGCCTTCGCAGATGAATGAAAACGGATTTGATACTGCAAAATATTACCGGGCGCAGGGAATATTCACGAGGATGTATACGGATGAGGCGGAGACAGGAGGGAATGCGAAGGCGTTTTCGCCGCTGATACTTACTGGGAAATTCCGCGAAGCTATCGATAAGGTCATATATAAATATTACGCAGGAGACGGGGCCGCTGTTTTGTCTGCGGTGCTCACAGGAAATACACATCATTTTTCTAAGGAGTTTAACGATACATTATCCGCAACGGCGTTTAAAAGGCTGTACCATCCGGCATATCTTCATATATTTATAATATCGTCGCTTGTAGGTATGCTTTCCGGGCTGATACCGAGGCGCGGCAGAGACGCGGCGGCGGCCGGTATACTTATGGTATACGTACTGTTCAGCTGCTCCGGAGTGGGTTTTGTGAGATGTCTGCTGACCGGTGCGCTCACTATGCTGCTGCGCGCGAAAAACGGCAGCGTATATTATCCGGATGTTCTTGGGCGGCTCACAGCGGTATGCGCCCTGCTCATGCCGCTTATGCTTTTTGACGCAGGATTTATAATGTCGGTCAGCGCGGGGATACTGATATGGGCCTTTATGCCGCATCTGTCCGGCAGACTGGACTTCCTGCCGCGTCCGGTGCGTCGCACTGCGTCGGTCATGATAATATGCTCACTGTTCCAGCTGCCGCTGACGGCTTATTACTTCAGCGGGATATGTATATATGCTCTGGTGGCTCCGTTTATAATGGGCCCGCTCGTTCTTATCACGCTTGCAGCCGCTCCGGTAACGCTGCTTGTTCTCAGTATAGCTGACGGCGCGTTCATCCTTAAGGCTTATCTTGATATGCTGCTGTGGGCGATGATACGGCTGCCTCAGCTTGCGGAAGCGCTGCCTTTTTCAAATATCATTATCCCTGTTCCGTCTCCGTCTGTGCTGGCTGCCTGCGGAGCGGCAGCTGCGGCGATATATTATTATGTAAATAAGCGGGGCAGGAGAGCGGCGTATGCATTTTCGGCGGCGGCCGGTCTTGCGGCTTCGGCGGCGGCAGTTTCGCTGTCAAGGCTCGGAACGACCGATTTTACATTTGTAAATGTGGGACAGGGCGACGGCGCCGTTATACATACGTATCTGGGTGAGACGATACTTATCGACGGAGGCGGAGGAAACAGCTATTCTTCTTATGATCCGGGCGAAGCTGTATTTGTGCCGTATCTTGAATCTAAGGGCTATGTTAATATTGATGCGGCGTTCGTTTCACATTACCACAAGGATCATGTACAGGGTATAATCGCCGCAGTGAAAGCGCTTAGGGTGAATACTGTGTTTGTACCGCCGTATTCCTCGTGTACCGACGACAGTATGAGGCTGCTGGCAGGCGAGCTGAGAGCCGCGGCGGAGGAGAACGGTACGGAGGTGTATGAGCTCAGCGAGGATAAGCGCATCAGTTTCAGAGGCGGAGCGGTCCTGAGTGTATATGTGCCTGACGATACGCTGCGGATAAGCGACGACGGCAACGACACCTCTCTGCTGATAAAGGCGGAATACGGAAGCGTTTCATGCCTGTATACAGGCGACATGACGAGCTTTGCCGAAAAATGCAGACTTGAGGCGGGGACAGATGTTGAAGCCGATATATTAAAGACCGCGCATCACGGCTCGAACGGCTCCTCACGCACGGAATTCATATCTGCCGTTTCGCCGCAATACTCGGTGATCAGCTGCGGCGAGGATAATTCGTACGGACACCCGGGCAGAGATACCCTAGAGAGGCTTTCAGGAACGAAAGTGTTGAGGACCGATCTGAACGGTACTGTAACGATAACCGCGTCTGAGGACGAAATAAAAGAGGTATACGCTCTCAGGCGGTAGAAACGGATCATACGGAGGGAACACATATGGCAAAGGCTGCAAAAAAGAATATGGTCTCCGAGCTTAAGGCGGGAATAAAGGAGAACAGGCTTAAAAACATATATGTATTCTACGGGGAAGAGGAATATCTGAAGGAATATTATATAAAAAAAATAGAAGAGCTCATCCCGGACGCCGGACTGCCGGAATACAACAGGATAATCATCTCCGGACGCGCCGATTACAGCGCTTATGAGGACGCATGGGAGGCCATGCCTATGATGACGGATAAGAGGCTGATAATAATACGCGACAGCAACATATTCACGCTTAAACGCTCCGGTGACATAAAGCCGCCGGATGAGCAGCAGAAGGAGTTCTGGCAGAGTAAGTTCAAGCGCATAGCCGAGGATACGGTGGTCATATTCTGCGAAAAGAATGTTGACGCTCGAAGCACGCTGTTCAAGGCTGCCGCCAAGGCGGGGATGGCTGTGAATTTTGAGTATATGCCCTTGCCGGATCTGCGGGCATGGATAGTCAAAAAGGCCATGAAGGCAGGAAAAAAGATAGACGCCGCAGCGGCGGAATATCTTGTGTCTGTCATCGACCCCGGTCTTTCCAATCTTGATCATGAGCTTACTAAGCTCATAAATTACTGCGGCAGCGTCATATACAGATCCGATATCGACAAGGTGACGTCGAAGGCGCTGAGCGTGCGTATATTTGACCTTACGGACGGGATAAGGAACGGCGACGCCAATAAGGCGTTCGGTGTGCTTTCGGAGCTGAGAACGCAGAAGCAGAGCGCGTTTTCCGTCTTGTATCTGATATATGCCAATGCGGAGAAAATGCTCCATTTAAAGCTGGCGGGTGTGTCTGCGCGCAAGGATGCGGCCGATATACTCGGCGGCTCGCCTTGGGCGGCGGCAAAGTATCTGGAGGACGCCGCCGGATTTTCAAAGGAAGCGCTTATCAGGATGGTAACGCGGATACCGGAGATAGATTATGAGATAAAAAGCGGCAGGGTAGCAGAATGGCAGGCGCTTGAAACATATGTTCTTGAAGCACTTGAACAGAGGCAGAGGCATTGAGGAGTGATAGTATGGGCAGACTTGAAAAGGTCATATTTGATATGGACGGTCTGATATTTGACACGGAACGGCTTTTTATGGATGAGCAGATGAAGGCGGTGCGCGAATACGGCTTCGAGCTTACGCAAAGTATGTACGTACAGACGCTCGGGCTTACCGGCGCAGCGCTCTCGGATAAGCTCCTAAGCCTGTTCGGTGCGGGATATCCGGAAAGAGAGGTAACGCGGCGCGTAAGGTCGAGGATAGATGAGATAGCCGTTACGGACGGGCTGCCGGTGAAGCGCGGTATAAGGGAGCTGCTTTTATTTCTGCGGGAGAAGGGGATAGCATGCGCGGTGGCGTCATCAACGCATACGCCGTATGTGCGCCGTTATCTCAGCTCGGCACGGCTGGACGGTTTTTTCACCGATGTGATAGGCGGCGAGCAGGCGGAAAATTCAAAGCCCGCACCGGATATTTTCATAAAGGCGGCGGGAGAGACGGATAAAAAATGCACGCTTGTTCTTGAGGACAGCGAAAACGGTATAAGAGCCGCGGCTGCGGCCGGGATACCGGTCATATGCATACCGGATATGCTGCGTCCGTGCAAAAGCGTTGAGGCGCTTGCGGAATATACCGTGTCAGACGCATTGGAGGTCATTGAGATCGTGAGGGATATATATGAGAATACTTGAAGGACTTGAACCGGCGGCAGTAATGAAATATTTTGAGGAGCTCTGCGCGATACCGCACGGATCCGGGAATACCGGCAGGATAGCCGATTACTGCGAACGCTTCGCGGAGGAGCATTCTCTGGAATGCATAAGGGATGAACATAACAATATAATCATAAAGAAGCCGAAAAGCGCCGGCAGTGTCAGCGGTGAGACGGTCATAATACAGGGTCATCTCGATATGGTCTGCGCAAAGACTGCGGACTGCGATATAGATCTTGAAAACGAAGGGCTTAGACTGAGAACAGACGGCGAAACTGTATGGGCGGAGGGTACAACACTCGGCGGCGACGATGCGGTCGCGGTGGCGATGGCTCTTGCCGTGCTTGATTCGGAGGAGCTGGTACATCCGGAGCTCGAATGTCTGTTCACATCTGATGAGGAAATAGGGATGCTCGGCGCGGCTGCGCTTGACGCGGACTTGCTCAAGGGCAGGCTCCTGCTGAATATAGATTCTGAGGAGGAGGGCGTATTTACCGTGAGCTGTGCCGGAGGAGCGGCTGTAGAGGGACTTCTGCCGATAACGCGGTGCAGCGCTGACAGGGCGGCTTCGGGAAAGAAGTACAGGATAACCGTATCCGGTCTTTCGGGCGGACACAGCGGCACAGAGATCGACAAGGGCAGGGAGAATGCATGCATAATGCTCGGGCGGCTGCTTTCCGAGCTTGACGCGCGGATAGGTTATGAGCTGGTCTCAATAGACGGCGGAGAAAAAGACAATGCGATACCGCGCTCTGCGGAAGCGGTCGTTGAGGCGGACGCCCAGTCCGGCTTTGAGCAGGCTCTGGAGGAGCTTGAAGAGGAGTATATGATGCGCTTCGGGCTTACTGAGACGGGCTTGAAGATAGGATACGAGGAATGCCTGGAAGAGCGGGAGCCTATGTACGCGTCATCCAAGACTGCCGTTCTGAATATGCTTGCGGGTATGCCGAACGGTGTGCAGAGCATGAGCGCAGAGATAAAAGACCTGGTGCAGACCTCGTGCAATATGGGTATCGTGAAAACAGGCGATACCGGTATAAGCTTGACGGTATCTGTCAGAAGCGCGTCCGATACGGAAAAGCGTTCGTTGATAGACAGCATAGGGCTTTCGATAACCGGTTCGGGAGGCAGCTTTTCGGTGTCGGGCGAATACCCGGCATGGGAGTTTAAAAAGGACTCTAAGCTGCGTGAGCTGGCTTCGGCGGCGTATGTGAAGCAATACGGAGCCGAGCCGGAGTTGAGCGCGATCCATGCCGGGCTGGAATGCGGGATATTCTGCGGAAAGCTGCCCGGTCTGGACTGTATCTCGTTCGGACCGAATATATATGATATACACACCCCTGCCGAGCGTCTGGATATCGGAAGCACAGCGCGCGTCTACAGCTTTTTGACGGAGCTTTTGGGTATGATATGAGGTGATCGGATTGACGGGTATAAAGATATGCGGACTTATGAGCAGGCAGGACGCGGAGTATGTAAATGAATTTGATATAAGCTTTGCGGGCGTGGTGATGTTTTATCCAAAGAGCCGCAGGAGCACAGAGCCGCAGCGCGCGTCGGAGATCGTCAGAGCGCTGCGCGGAGGCATATGCCCCGTGGCCGTTATGGTCGAACCGGACTTAGAGCAGATAGCGGAGGCGGCGCGGTGCGGGTTTGAATATGTACAGCTGCACGGCAGTATATCGTCGGAGCTGATCGAAGCTTCGCCTTTGCCGGTCTTTAAGGCGTTCAATGTACATGATATGGACGAATACGAGCGCTATGCCGTATGCCGGAATGTTGCCGGATATGTCTTTGACGCGGCGGAGCCGGGCAGCGGGAAAACCTTCGACTGGTCGGCCGTAAAGGCTCTGCCCCGGTGCGAAAGGCTTATGATACTTGCCGGAGGGCTGACGGCGGAAAATGCCGCTTCTGCGGTGCGGTATCTCAAGCCGGACGTTGTGGATGTGAGTTCGGGCGTGGAGAATGATGAAAAAACAGGAAAATCAAAAGAGAGGATACGGGCTTTTGTCAATGCCGTGCGTAAGGCGGAGCTGTAAATTTTTTTAGGATTAAAGTTGCAATCCTGAGTGAAGTATGTTATAATAAACACATCAATGGAAGCAAAGCCGATAATCGGCTTTGCCTCGGAATGTGTTTATTGCGACGGAGTGAAGCAATGCTAAACGCATTGCACCTATGTCATAAATAAACACATCAATGGAAGCAAAGCCGATAATCGGCTTTGCCTCGGGATGTGTTTATTGCGACGGAGAGAAGCAATGCCGTGCGCATTGCCCCTGTATCAACGATAAATACATCGGTATAAAAATGAAAGGAGCTTGGAGATGGCAGCAAAAAAGAAAAAGCTTGCTGTGTATAACGGCAAACCCATTGTGCGGTGCGGAAACAGGATATATTACGGCAATTTCGAGGATAAGCTTATATTGGTACTGGATATTATTGAAACGAAAAAGGTCAAGGATCTTGACGTGGCGTCGCAGGTGCTTATACAGGTAATGGATAACACCGGCGAATTCGGGAAAGGACAGGTTTTCAGAAAGGCAAAGCGCGATAATCTGTATAAAGCGCTGGATCTGGGCGAATGGTGGCTCAAGGACGCGCTCAAGCAGCTGTCGTAAAACAGTCGGACTGATAAAGGGCTTTGAAAAACCGCCGGTTTTTCAAAGCCCTTTATATTATCCGTGTTTATCAGCTTGCCGAGAGAATAACAAGAACAAGCGTTGTTATGAGAAACAGTATAGATACTGTAGCGGTAAGCTTTACCTGCATTTTTTCCTTTGTAGTACCGCCGGCTCTCTTAAAGAACGAGTCGCCCATGTCCGACGATGCGCCCTGGATACCTCTCATACCGGGATCCTTGCCCTCCTGCGCAAGAACTATGAATACGAGCAGAAGACATACAACGATATGGAGAACTATGAATAACGTGTTCAATTTTAAACCTCCTTTGCAAACGGGCGGTAATGATCCGGTACCCCGTAAAATATCTGCACAGCGCCGAAAAGAAGCTTTACGGACGACCGCACGATTCACATAATACTATACTATTATATCATGTTTTCTGGATTTTTCAAGTCTTTTTTAAATTTTTTTTTAAATTTTGAAAAATCACTGTACTAATGCGTATTTTTTTGGTATACTAAAGATGGATTGCAGCGCTCGTAAGGGGGCTGGGATAAATGACTGAAAAAAACGGCGCGGTTTAAGGATGATATATGGAAAACAGTACAGAAAACAAGGAAAAAGTTATAATTGCCGGACTGCATACCGGCAGCAGGGATATATTGAACGATACGACGGATGAATCGATGCGCGAGCTTGAGGAACTGGTAAAGACGGCGGGGGGCGAGGTCGTCTGCGAGACGGTGCAGAACCGGCCGTATCCCGATCCTGGGACATATATCGGAACGGGCAAGCTTGAAGAGATCAGGCAGGCGGTGGAAACTCTCGGGGCGGAGCTGGTTGTTTTTGACGACGAGCTGTCGCCCGTACAGCTGAGGAATATAAACGAATATCTCGGTGTGCGCGTTCTTGACAGGTCTATGCTCATTCTGGATATATTCGCAATGCGCGCACGGTCCGGCGAAGGAAAGCTGCAGGTAGAGCTTGCACAGCTGAAGTATCAGCTGCCGAGACTGCGCGGTATGGGCATAGAGTTGAGCCGAACGGGCGGAGGCATCGGCACGCGCGGCCCGGGAGAGACGAAGCTTGAGACCGACCGCCGCCATATACGCACGAGGATCGCGGCGCTTGAAGAGGATATCAGGGAGATCAAGAAACGGCGCGGTCTGCTCCGCAGCCGACGCAGAAAGGACGGCGTGATCACCTGCGCCATAGTGGGCTATACGAACGCCGGAAAATCCACTCTGCTAAACAGGCTCACGGACGCGGGGGTGTTTGCTGAGAACAAGCTCTTTGCAACGCTCGACACGACCTCTCGGGCGATCACTCTTGCCGACAGCCGGAGGATACTGATGATAGATACGGTAGGCTTTATAAGAAAGCTGCCGCATTATCTCATAGAGGCGTTCAAATCGACGCTTGAAGAGGCGGCTGAGGCGGATATGCTGCTACACGTTATAGACGCGGCGGGAGAGGAGACCGGGAATAAGATCGAGGTCGTTGAAAATGTCCTCTCGGAGATAGGCGCAGGCGGAAAGCCGACGGTAAATGTATATAATAAATGCGACCTGGCTCCGGGTTTTGTTCCTGAGCCGGACGAAGCCGGCTCGCAGAGCGTATTTATAAGCGCTAAGACCGGAGCCGGCATGGATGAGCTACTTGAAGCCGTTGCCAAGACAGCCCCCGGTGCAAAGCTTGAATATAGGCTGTGCGTGCCGTATTCGGACGGGAGCGTGCTGAACGAGCTGCACACGAATGAAAAGGTCCTCGAGGAAAAATACACGGGATCCGGAACTGAGCTTAGGGTACTTCTGGACAGGGCTGCATACGGAAGGCTGAAAAAGTATATAGTATAAGTGGATGTGATGTAATGTCAGTCAGGGATATTTATAAAACGGTCTCCGGCGAGGCCGAGGCGCTTATGGTCGAAAAGAAGTCGAAATTCTATTCGCACGTAAAGCCGGTCGGCAATGAAGCGGACGCGCTGGAGTTTTTGAATAAGATACGTTCGGAGAACCGAAGCGCGACGCATAACGTATATGCGTATGTGATAGATGAAAACAATATATTCAGGTATTCCGACGATGGGGAGCCGTCCGGGACGGCGGGAATGCCGGTGCTCGATACGATAAGGAAATCGGGCATAACGGACGTCATAGTGGTGGTCACGCGGTATTTCGGCGGAACGCTGCTCGGCACGGGCGGTCTCGTCCATGCTTACGGAGCCTCGGCGCGTCAGGGGCTTGCCGAAGCGGGCGTTGTGATAAGGACGATGTGCGATATAGTTTCGGCGCGTGTTAGCTATGAGCTGGTCGGAAAGATGCAGCATAAGCTTGCATCCGGCGGGTATGCTCTGGAGGATACGGTATATGAAAACGATGTTACGTTTCTCATCTGTTCCCCCCGGGACAAAACGTCAAAGCTTATGGAGGAGCTGACGGATCTGACTAACGGGAGGGCGATACTTAAGATAGCCGATCAGAAATATGTCAGCAGAAAGGATGAGGATTTTTATGGGTGATAAAGGGAAAAAGAAGCATGCACTGCTAAAGACGGTGGTCTGTATAGCAGCTGCGGCGGCGGCCGGAGCCGGAGGATTTTACGCGGGAAGAGCGTCGCAGACAAACAGTATGATGAATGCTCTGCCGAGGCTGGCTCACGATATGCAGGCCGAGGAGGATGCCGAGCGGACGGAAGCCGCGCAGACGGCCGTTCCGAATACGGAAACAGCGGAACCGGGTACATATATCGGTAAATCAAATATATCGGCTGCGGGCGAGGGAACATGGTCCACCGTTGACAGCAGCAATTACGATATAACCGGCGACGGTGTGAACGATATGATAACGCTTTATACCTCCGCAGAAGCCGACGACAAGGGCATATTATGGGATGATACCCAGAACTGGATACTTGAAGTCAGCGACGGAGAATCGGGGTATTATACTCTGCTGAACATGACTCTCAGCAACGGCGCCGTATATTATGAGGTGAGCGAGCTGAGCGGCGGAGAACGGTCGATGATAGTGTATATAACATCCGGAGCCGGTACCGATATAACACAATACGTATTCGGCAGATCCGGATTTGAGGAGAAGGATATTTATTCGGCGGACGGGATCAACAGAGTGCATTCATCCATACCGTGGTATAAATGAACGGGAGCCTGAAATGAATATCCTGTTAGCAGGGACTTGACAGTGTGCTCATCGGGTCTCGCGGGACAGAGCAGTAGCTGTAAAATGCGGCGGTATTTTGCGGTTATATAAAAATATACAGAAACGGAGGATACAGTAATGGAAAAAAATCTTACGGAAGCAATGTTTGAGGAAGAGGTGCTGAAGTCGGAGATACCGGTATTGGTGGATTTCTGGGCGCCATGGTGCGGGCCGTGCAGAATGGTAGGGCCGGTGATATCGGAGATAGCAGATGAATACGACGGCAAGATAAAGGTGTGTAAGGTAAATGTAGACGAGAACGGCTCGCTTGCCGCGCAGAATGATATCGTTTCGATACCTACCGTTATGCTGTTCGTGAACGGTAAAACGGCGGATAAGCTCGTTGGAGCGAGATCGTTTGACGATTATGCGGATATGATAGAAAAATTCATTTAAAATGAAATAATATGCATATATTTATCGGTAAAAACAGCTTATCATTGTCGGTTTTGCCAAAAATACAGCAAGCATATTGCATTATTATTCAGTTTGATGTATAATAATGCGTGTAAAAACGGGCTGTATCAAAACTCGTTGAGCTTTGATACAGCCTTAAAACATTGAAAAAATTAATTGATTTGAGGGATAGAAATGCTTCGGGATATTATGGAGTTGGATAAAAAGTATTATATGAATACCTTCGGCGACAGGCTGCCGGTATGCTTTGAAAGAGGCGACGGTTTAAAGCTTTATGCGGATAACGGCGATGTGTATTATGATTTTCTGGGCGGTATTGCAGTGAATTCGCTCGGGCATTCGCATCCGGTATTTATAAATGTGCTTAAAAACCAGCTTGACAAGCTGATACATACATCAAGCCTCTACTATATAGAAAATCAGGCAAAGCTCGCGCAGAAGCTGGTCGAGAACAGCTGCGCGGACAAGGCGTTTTTGTGCAACAGCGGAGCCGAGGCGAACGAGGCCGCGTTCAAGCTCGCGAAGATATATTTTTATAAGAAAGGAATGGATAAATATGAGATAATATCGCTCGATCATTCCTTCCACGGCAGAACGCTGGCGACAGTTGCCGCGACGGGGCAAAGACACTATCAGAAGCCGTACGAGCCGCTTACGCCGGGATTCAGGCAGGTAACGCCGAACAGCTTCGAGGCTGTAAAGGAGGCCGTTACGGATAAAACGGCGGCGGTCATGATAGAGCTTGTTCAGGGAGAATCGGGAGTGCATCCTATGGATATTGAATATGCGAGGAATCTTCGCCGTTTCTGTGACGAAAAGGGGATACTGCTTATCGTTGACGAGGTGCAGACCGGAATGGGCAGGCTGGGCAGGCTGTTTGCGCACGAGCTATATGGCATAGAACCGGATATATTCACCTGTGCAAAAGCTCTTGGCGGCGGAGTGCCGATAGGAGCAATGTGCGCAAAGGCAGCTGCAGCTGCGGCGTTTGAGCCGGGAGATCACGGAACTACATTCGGGGGCAACCCGTTTGCATCGGCGGCAGGACTTGCCGTGTTTGATATATACGAAAAGGAAGGTCTTGTTGAAAATGCGGCCAAACAGGGAAAATATTTAAAGGATAAGCTTTCGGTCATAGCTGCAAAGCACAGCGATAAGATCACCGAGGTGCGCGGCATGGGACTGCTCATAGGGATAGAGCTGAGACCGGAGCAGGCTTCCGATGTTTTTAAGGGACTGTTTGAGAAGAAGTTCCTGACAAGCCTGTGCAAGGGGATCACGATAAGGATAGCGCCGCCGCTCAATATAACGGCGGAGGAAGCGGATATGTTTGCAGATGCGCTTGACTCCGTTTTGACGGAGCTTTAAGGATAGTCAGAATAATTATATACGAAAGGAATACGGAAAATGAAAGATCTGATAAGTTTACATGATTTAACATCAAATGAGATAAAGGGACTTTTAAGTCTTGGGCTGAAGCTTAAAAAGGAGCTTAAAGAGGGTGTTCCCCATCCTATACTCAAGGGCAAGACGCTCGGAATGATATTCACAAAATCATCTACAAGAACGCGTGTTTCGTTCGAGGTGGGTATGACGCAGCTCGGCGGTTATCCGCTCTTTCTGTCGTCGAACGATATACAGCTCGGCAGGGGCGAAACGATACATGATACGGCAAAGGTACTCGAAAGATATCTTGACGGTATAATGATACGCACCTATGCCCATTCGGACGTTCTGGAACTGGCCGAGGAGGCGAACATACCGGTAATAAACGCGCTTACAGACCTTCTGCATCCGTGCCAGGTGCTGGCCGATCTCATGACGGCATATGAGCATAAAGGAAGGCTTGAGGGGTTGAAATTTGCCTATATCGGCGACGGAAACAATATGGCTCATTCTATCATGTACGGCTGTGCAAAGACCGGGATCGACTGCGCGATAGCTACCCCGGCAGGCTACCGCTGTGATGAGGAGGTAGTTGAAAATGCGAAGGCTGATTTCAAGGCGGGCGGTTCATCGCTGCTTATTACAGAAGACCCCGTTGAGGCGATAAAAGGTGCAGATATCGTATATACCGACACGTGGGTATCGATGGGTATGGAAGACGAAAAGGAGGAGCGGCTTAAGATATTCATGCCGTACCAGGTGAACAAGGAGCTGTTTGCGAATGCGGCCGAGGACGCGCTGTTCATGCACTGTCTGCCGGCATACCGCGGCTTTGAGGTGACGGAGGATGTTATAGACGGACCTCAGAGTGTTATATTCGACGAGGCTGAGAACAGGCTTCATGCTCAGAAAGCGGTAATGGCAACGCTTATGGCGGATAAATAAAGACCCTGTATGCTGAGGAGGGGTGGTATGCTCAGTGATTATCAATCGCTGTTTCAGATACGTCTTGCGAATTATGATGATATAGAGTCTATCATGAGCATAACACGCGAGGCATTCTGCAAATACAAGGAGCTTGCGGGGATCGAAAAGGTGGACGCGCTCGATGAGACCTATGACGACGTAAGACATGATATAGATACGAAGATAGTTCTGATAGCCTTTTCCGACAGAGAGCCGGTGGGCAGTGTACGGGTGGAAATACTGCCCGACCGTACCGCGCTGTTAACGCGTTTTGCGGTAAAGGTCACGAGCCAGAATAACGGGATAGGCAAATCTATAATGAACCTGGTCGATAGGATAATGATCAAAAAGGACGTCAGCAGGATACAGCTCTATACAGGATCAAAGATAACGTCGCTCATACGTTTTTATTACGGGCGCGGATTTTACATAGAATCGACCGATACCTCGAGAGGATATGTACGCGCCAAGCTTGTAAAGGAATATTGACAATGCGGCCGTCATATGATATAATTGTCTCTATGCGGTAATTACGGGGCTTTTGCCCTCAGATCGGTATTTGGAGGAAAGTATGGGGATAATAGAGCTTATTTTGATAGCGGTGGGTCTGTCGATGGACGCCTTTGCGGTTTCGGTATGCAAGGGGCTGGCGATGAATAAGACCGGTATAAAGGAGCCGTGCATAGTCGGAGCGTGGTTCGGAGGCTTTCAGGCGCTTATGCCGGCTATAGGGTATTTTCTCGGCGCGGCGTTTGAGAAATATATAACGCCGGTGGATCATTGGGTAGCGTTCATTCTGCTCGGTCTGATAGGCGCGGGTATGATAAAGGAAGCGCTTTCTAAGGATGATGAGGAAACGGATGATTCGCTCGGGATCAAGGGTATGTTTATCATGGCGGTTGCTACGAGCATAGATGCGCTGGCAGTAGGCATAACGTTCGCATTCCTTATAGAAGGCGCCGGACGGCTAATATTTGCGTTTGCGGCGATAGGCGTTACAACGTTTATCCTGTCTGCGGCAGGTGTAAAGGCCGGGAACATATTCGGAGTTAAATATAAGTCCAAGGCGGAGCTGGCCGGAGGCGTGATCCTGATCCTGCTCGGCCTAAAGATACTCCTTGAGCATTTAGGAATAATAAGTATTTAAAAAGTTATACAATAAAATTAATATTGTTTTTGGTTAAACGGCAAGGCTAACGCTGCGCCGTTTTATTTTTTTGTGTGAAAATTTACCCGGTTTAGCATGTAATAATAAAATTTGAGAAATTTTTAAACAAGCATTGACAAAATCAAATCAGTATAGTATAATGTATTCAGTCTATAGTTATAGACCGAAAGGAGGTGTTATAATGGAAGATTTAAAGCTATGTACAAGCGATTACAAGTTTATGTGTATTGTCTGGGATAATGAGCCAATAAAATCAGGCGAACTTGTGAAAGAATGTCTTAAGGTATTAGGCTGGAAAAAATCTACTACTTACACAATGGTAAAAAAGCTTTCTGAAAAAGGTTATTTGCAAAACGAAAACAGCGTTGTCAGATCTCTGATACCGAAACAAGCTGTGCAGGCTTTTGAAAGCGGATATGTTGTTGATAATACCTTTGAAGGATCGCTGCCGGCGTTTATAGCTGCATTTATGAATAGCAGAAACATGACAGAAAGAGAAGCGGAGGAGATCAAACGGCTGATAGACAGCCATTTGGAGGGGTAAAGTTATGTTATATAATATATTTTATGCGATCCTGAAAATGAGCTGTACTGCATCAGTTATCGCTGTACCGTTATTATCTGCTAAATACATTTTTCAAAAGCTGGGCTGTCCGCGAAAGATTTTGTTTTTGTTGTGGGCTGTCGTTGCATTTCGGCTAGTATTTCCTGTTTCCGTTTCAACAGATATCAGCGTGTTTAATGCAGTACCGATATTCGAAAAACAGGATAATGAGACCGAACTGCAAGTGAAAGAAGCTGAAAGCAGTGATATCGGCACGGTATTGCACGAGCGTATACCAAACGAAAAAAATCATAGCCGCGGACATATAAAAGCGCCTGACAAGATCGGATACACAAGGGTGCTCTTATCATCAGCTTGGTTATCAGGCGCGGGAATAATGATCATAATCGGCGCTGTTTCTTTTATCAAAGTAAAAAGGCGGCTTCGTTTTGCGGTAAAGCTGAAAGAAAATGTTTATACCGCCGAAAATATACCTACATCTTTTGTTTTTGGGATATTCAAGCCTAAAATATTTATTCCGGAAAACACAGAGAATGGGGATATAGAAAATATTATAATGCACGAAAAAATGCATATTAAAAGAGCTGACCATATCACAAAAATAATAGCATATATACTTTTATCGGTATATTGGTTTGACCCGTTGATTTGGGTAATGTTCAATATTTTTTCAAACGATATGGAGTTTGCATGCGATGAAGATGTTATAAAAGAGATAGGTATTGAAAATAAAAAGCAATATCTGAACACTATCCTTGTATCTGCGCTGCATAAACAAAAGTCGGTTTTGATGTACAACGTATGCTTTTCAGCCAAACGTATAAAACGGAGAGTAAAAAATATAATTAAGCTGAAGCAGCATCCGAAAGGAGCAGTCATTACCGGTGTTATGCTTTGTTTTCTGTCGGCTGCGATATTCGGAACAAACGCGGCAGAATATAATGAGGAGAGGGATGCTGCAGCGCTGCCGACGATCATCCCTCCTTATACAGGTACAAATAGTGCGGACAATGAAGGGTATTCTGAAAAAACGGAAGAACATGATAATTTGGAAATGGGATCTGCATCTCAGCAGGAAACAGAGACCGAGGATATACCGGCTTTGGCGGTGGAAAACCGTGAGGATATTGCCGCCGAGGCGTTGAGTATGCAGGAAGCACGGGAGGAAAATGCGGCAGCCTTGGCTGGTTCAAGCGATACTCCGAACGGAAAAGTAAGAGAATTAATTGCTGCCGATATACCAATGAAAGAATCACAAACAGAAAGTATGGATGATTTAGTGTATGCAAACGATTCCGAAAAAGAGGAGGCGGACGTTACTCTCGTTCCTGTTCATCAAGAACAATTAACTGAGACTGAAAAAAAAGAGGTTTCTGACAGTGTGCAAGGAGAAGATATAGACCTTATACATACTGTATTGGGAGATGATATAACTATTTCAAGTATAGAGCAGAATCTAAACGATAGAGGAATAACAGCGGCAAGTAAAAACAATACTGTAGTGGGAGATAATTACATTATAAGAAATTACAGTTATGAAAACGGCTGTCATGACAGTATCTCTAATGTTTCATGCGGTAAAGACGGAAATATGTCTTTGTATTTTGATATCAACGCAGAAAATCTTGTCGATGTGATATTTACAGACTCTGTAACAAAAGAGGTCACCGCTCAATTTGGAATTCTTGCAAATGATGTTAATTTATATTCTTTTATAGGATTAGATGAGGAAAAAACTTATGACGTAACTGTACAGGGAAGAACGAATGACACTTGGAAGGTCGAAGGACAATACATTATCTATTAATAAGAATATCATGTAGGGAGGTATAATATGATGAAAAAAATCTTTAGTCTGATTTTTGCGATTATATGCTTGTTGTCTGTTTCTGTAATGGCAGGAGCCGCCGAAATGACGGATGTGCAAAAAAGTGAATTGTCTGCACTTGGAATAATGACGGGCGATGCGGACGGAGATCTGAGACTGAATGACACGATAACAAGAGCCGAAGCTGTAAAAATGATTTGTACCGCAGGAAACATAGGAACAGAGCTCATAGAAACAAATGTGTTTCCTGACGTACAGGAGGACCATTGGGCATACAGATACATAGCTGCAGCTAAAGAGAATGGTATTGTAGACGGCGACGAAAACGGAAATTTCAACCCGGAAAGCAATATTACAAATGAGGAACTGATCAAAATGGCTGTTTGTTTGGTTGGATATGGTCAAAAAGCCTACTATACAGGAGGATATCCGGCCGGTTATGCTGCTGTCGCTACCGAGATCGGTTTAACAAAGGACATGCAGTTTGAAGTCGGCGCCTCTGCGGTAAGAAGCGATGCGGGTATAATTCTTTATAATGCGCTTAGTGTGCCTGTTATGGTAGAAAAAGAGGGAGGATACGTAAATAATGTTCAAATAAAAGAATTAGTCATTATGGACGGATCGGCAGGAACTGAATTAGTTACTTTAAAGACAAAGACCAAAACATTTGATGCTTCCGCATATAATATAAGTAAGCTTTTAAAAGAATTTGCTTCCGGTTACTCGTATAAAGAGGGAGATACAGAACAGTCGTTCGAGCTGTATCCGGATATCATCTATACCTCAGGTATTGAATATACCGAAGGAGGAATGGAATACGAATGTCCGGCAGTATATGATGATCTGATCGTTCCGGAATTGGTCAACAATATAAAAACAGGAAATGCTGAACTCTTTATAGGAGGATCGGATAAAATTTATAATGTGGAATATGCTGTTTTTAAAGAGAAAATGCTTGTTCCGCTTGAGGTTTTTAGCTTGATCGGCTGTGATATCAGCTTTGACGAAACATCATATGTTGCGGCAGTCAGCAAGAATTCAACGATATTAGAGATCATACCGAATGTGATAGGGATGAGAAAAAATCAGGCGGGGGGCTTTTGGGTACCGCTTGAGGTTTGCGCAAGGTTTGTCAATAATGCACTGTATGTTCCTCTGGAAGCGGTTGCGCGTGAATTTGATATAAGTACAGAGTGGAACGATACGGAAGATACGATAACAATAAAATGATTTGATATATGTATAGCTATAAAATAGTTTTGCTATGTATGAATATGTCCGCACCCCCTTCCCTTTCAGTTATCACAGATCATGGTGAAAAATATAACGGTTTAACTGATCGTTAAGGCATTGAGCCGATAATTTGTTTATGCTTTTACAAATTATCGGCTGTTTTTTTCACATGAGCGTACGCCGAAAACGGCGGCTTTGAATGTTTTTATTTGCCGAGAAGCTTGTCCGACCATTCCTTTTCACGGAAGCCTATCAGCGATATGCCGCTGCCTGTCAGTATCGGACGTTTTATGAGCATACCGTCGGTGGAGAGAAGCCGGAGCATCTCATCCTCGCTCATTTCGGGAAGCTTGTCTTTCAGCTGCATTTCACGGTAGAGAATACCGCTTGTATTGAAAAGCTTCTTTGCCGGACAGGCAGCGGTTTTCAGTATTTCGCACAGTTCTTCGTATGACGGAACAGCCTCTTTGATATTGCGTTCCGTATATGCTATATTATGTTCATCAAGCCATTTCCGGGCTTTTTTACAGGTGGTGCATTTCGGGTAACAGATAAATTCAAGCATTGAAGGTGTCCTCCTTGTATATTTCAATATATTATTGCAAAACGCTGCTGCGTTTTGTGTTTGATGATTAAGTATCGTCAGGGAATAAAAATACGCCGCGGAGACCCGTGTCTCCGCAGCGTACTTTTAAAATTACTCATAGATAACTATGAACTTGGCTGTAGGTGTTACGGATGATGAATTTGTTGTGCTTGAAACATATGTTATGAGCACCTTTGAGCAATCCGATCCGTAATACATCGCATCCCTGAGATCTGTCAATGCAAGAGATGTATTTTCAGAGCCTTCGGCATACGGTGTGAATTCGTCTGTGTCGCTGTCGTATCTTACGATCTTGGTCGAGGATGATACCTTGATCTCCTCATATGACGAATCATCTATAGTACCTGTCGCGTCAAAACCGTTCTTTGTAACGTAGAGTGCGTTTTCGTCCGGAAGCGTCTGAAGAACATTGAACATCGCTGCACGCGAGAATATATCCGTTGAGTTTCCGCCGGTCTGATAGTAGTCGTCTGTCGGACCCGAGAGATCTGTCTTGGGATATCTCCAGTCAAATACATACTTCTGCCAGTTATTATCCTCTGTCTGCTCCTGGGTTTCGTTCCAGGTGTAGGTCTCTGTGCGTTCATTGCCGGATTCATCGGTATATGTTATCGAGCTTCCGTTGAGTACGCGTGAGATCTTGTCGTAATCCTGAACGAGCATATACGAGTCAGCCATGTTTTCCGAATCGAGTCCGCAGAGGATGATATCGCCTCTTGATATCGCACTGAAGTCAGCCGACGGTGATATCAGCGACTTGCTGAGCGTTGCGGTCGAATTATATGTTGAAAGAGTTTCGTATACGCCGTCCTGTGAGGAATCGTATTCTTCAGTTATATAATCCGCTACAAGCCTGTATGCGGTCGTTCTTGCGATAGGAGTACCGCTCTTAAGGTTTGTGTTGTATACAAGCAGGCATGACGGGTATCTTGTCGTGCCGACGTCGTATGCATCGAGATAATATGTGCCTCCCGACGACATCGAGCTTGTTGTTATAGCCGACTTGAGGGCGTATGAATCAACATCCGTTCTGTCCTTGGGGATAACAAACAGCGGTGTGCTCGATCTTATCGAATAAAGCGTAGCGCCTGAGCTTGATTCCTTAACGCTTGATGATGAAACGTAGTACTTGTTGTTCGGATCCATCGACTTATAGCGTGAAAGAACGCCGTTATCCTCGTTCTGCGAGCCCTCTGTGCCGGAGCTCATTGTAACGATCTGCGATATCTCGCCGGAGCCGTTGAGACCGAATTTGATAAGCTGGTTCACGTCTGTGAGCTTTATGTTTGCATTCGGTATGTCGGCGTCCGGATTTGCATTTTCAGCTGTTTCTCTGAGTCTCTCTATAGCAGATTCTCCGGAAATCGAGTCGCCGTCTATCCTTACCTTCGACGCTACCTTGTAGCTCTGTACCCTGTAGCTGGTCGAGGATGTGAATGAGGTCAGCGTTGTGCTTGCCGGAGAGAACATGCGCAGGTAGTATGTCGGACCCTCGTTCTCGTAGTCTATTACGTAAGCATACGGATAATATGTCGAAGAAGTGGAAACTGTGCCCCACTCAAGTGTTCCGAACATATCTGTGTACGCCGTTATATCCATACCGGTCTTGAGCTCCTTCTGCTCCTTGTCCTTGATATAGGAAAGGAAGCGCTCGCTTACACGGTATTCAACGTTGTCGATGAATATGCTGCCGGAGTCTTCGCTCAGCATGAGCGAGGTTATAGCCCCCTTAACGCTCTTTGCGGTATCAACTACAGTATAGAGTTCGCCGTCAAGGCTTACCGCATAGTTAAGAACGTCGTTTGCAGCTATAGATGTTGTTTCGATCTGGCTGCCGTTCTTGGTTATTGTATAGCTGTAGTTTACAGCATTCGGATTGAGCGTAAGCGAATTTCCGGCTACGGTCTTGTCCGTTATCTTATAGTCGGTGGACGTGGGTGATTTGTAAGCTACGATAGTGTCATAGTCGTATATGTCAACCACGCTGTAGCTGCCTGTGGAACCGCTGTCGATCAAAGTTACATTACCGTAAATGAAATTATCGGAGTTAGGGTTGAGCCATTCCGACAATGCTTCAAACGGAGTGTAGCTCTTATCGCCGAGAGTAACGTTTCCGCTTACAGCCCTGCCGTTATAGCGTACCGTTACATCGTTATTCAAGCGTACGGTAGTTGCACGTCCTGCATTTTCCTTAAAGTAACCTAAGCTGCCGCTGCTGTAGCTGTCTATATCATATGAGTAAATAGAGAGCTGCGAATTGGTATATGTCTCGTCGTCTATCTCAACGAGCCACTTGTCTGTTGAGTTGGAATCCGCGCGGTAGTATACAACTATCGTCTGACCGAGGTATGCGTTCATATCCGCATATGACTCTGTATATTCCGTGTAGTCCATAACGTATTCATCGCCGAGAGCATCCTTTATGTCGATCTGTCCCGGATTGAGCGTTACGGTACAATCGTTTGTGGTCGATGATTCAACACCTACAACAGTTCCCTTGAGCATGTACACATTGAGGTAGTCGTTAAGGAGATTCTTTTTTGTTGAAGACGTCATAGTCAGAGAATCGACCATATCCACCTCAAGCGCATTGTACATAACCTGTGCGATAACGCCCCTGCTTGCGTTAGACTCGTATGTAACTCCCGAAACGCCGTCCGTAAGACCGAGCGAAGCCGCCTGCGACTGGTAGCCGAGCGGGTAGCCGCCCTTCTGCTCAGCCAGCGACTGATAACCCAGGGTGCAGACTACCATTTTGAGCGCCTGCTCGTATGTGACCGGATCGTCGGGCTTGAAGGTCGTTTCATCAAAACCGTTTATGATGCCGAGATCGTACGCGGTCTTGATGTTCGCGTTTGCCCAGTGGTCTTCGGACACATCCGTGAACTGCGTTATCTTATCGGTAACTTTATCGTAGCCGAGAGTATAAACGATTATTTTAGTGAACTCGGCGCGTGTTATGTTTTTGTCCGGCTCAAACGTATTGTTTTCATAACCGTTTATTACGTTGAGCTTACTTAGTGTTGTGATGGCCTTTTTGTAGCTGTGATCATCAGGTACGTCGCTGAACGCAGCGCTTGCAGGGAACGAGGCGAACAGTGCGGTGATCATTGTGATCAAAGCTACAGCCAAAGCGAGCTGTTTTTTCATTTGATCAAATCCTTTCTGTTTTTTAGAAATAACGGATACAGCGTCACAATCCGTTATTTTCCGATTGCTACAATAAAAATCAGATCTGTGAATACAGAATGAATTTTTATTGTATGATATATTTATTCTATCATATTTTCAGAGTTTAGTCAATCAAAAATTGTTGAAATTATCATAAAGACAAAAATTTATTATAAAGTCAAAAATTTATAGTAATGTCAAGAATTCATCCGGGCGCCGGAATTTATTTATGAATTTTTTATAAAAAAGCTATTAAATAACATAAATGATATTGAATTTTCTTTATTAATATGGTACACTTGTTTTATAGCTTTAAATATAAGTATCCGCAGCTCTGCGGCTGTGAGATACAATAGCGGGCGGTCGCGGAAAACATATTCGGCAGCCGCTTGTTATGCTGCAATAGAGAAAGGGGAAGAAGCAGGAAGCATGAACAATAACAGGAAAAATTCTCCGGGCAATTCGCCGATGAAAAATCCGCTGCTGATTTTTTTGCTTATATCCGTTGTGGCGACTATCGGACTTAATATGCTTATATCGTTTATTTCAACTCCGGACAAAACGGAGATAACATATGATGAGTTCCTGACAATGATAGATAACGGCGAGGTCAATGAGGTCGTCATATCCGGAGACCAGTATACCATATACGGACAGCCGACTATCGATGCGGACGATATTGAAGATTCTAATCCGGGTCTGTTCATCATGGGCAGCGTCGGCAGGCAGGCGTCAGAGGCACGTGAACTGGCGTCGAGGCCGGTGTATTACACAGGGTACATTAATGACCAGAGACTCTATGGCAAGCTGGACGACAAGGACGTTAAATACTCAACTCCGGTTCAGTATTCAAACCCGATCGTAGATTTTCTTCTCACATGGATCCTTCCGCTCGTTATAATGTACGGTCTGGTCATGCTCCTGATGCGCGTGATGACAAAGCGCATGGGAGGCGGCGGAGGAATAATGGGTATAGGTCAGTCCCATGCCAAGATGTACAATGTCGAGAGCAAGACCGGAGTAACGTTCAACGACGTTGCGGGACAGGAGGAAGCGAAGGAGTCGCTTGACGAGATCGTCGATTTTCTCCATAATCCGGGGAAATATACGGCTATCGGAGCAAAGCAGCCCAAGGGCGCGCTGCTGGTAGGTCCGCCGGGAACGGGTAAAACGCTTCTCGCAAAGGCGGTAGCAGGCGAAGCGAATGTTCCGTTTTTTTCGCTTTCGGGTTCCGAGTTCGTCGAGATGTTCGTTGGCGTGGGCGCGTCGCGTGTACGGGATCTTTTTAAGCAGGCCGCCGCGAAAGCGCCGTGTATAATTTTTATAGACGAGATAGACGCGATAGGAAAATCAAGAGACAACCAGATCTCTGCAAACGATGAGCGTGAACAGACGCTCAATCAGCTGCTTGCCGAGATGGACGGCTTTGATTCGTCAAAGGGCGTGGTGATACTCGCGGCAACGAACCGTCCGGAGATACTGGATAAGGCTCTGCTGCGTCCGGGACGCTTTGACAGGCGTATCATAGTAGAAAAGCCGGATCTCAAGGGCAGAGAAGATATTTTGAAGGTGCATATCAAGCATGTAAAGACCGACCCGGGCATAGACCTGCATGAAATGGCGCTTGCGACGAGCGGTGCAGTCGGCGCCGATCTTGCCAATATGGTGAACGAGGCGGCGCTGAGGGCTGTCCGTTTCGGACGCAGCCATGTTATACAGGAGGATCTCATGGAATCGGTAGAGGTCATTATAGCCGGAAAGGAAAAGAAAGACCGGATACTCTCGCCGAAGGAGAAGAGGATCGTTTCATTCCACGAGGTCGGTCATGCGCTTGCCACAGCGCTTCAGAAGAACACGCAGCCTGTGCATAAGATAACGATAGTTCCGAGAACGATGGGAGCGCTCGGATATACTATGCAGATGCCGGAGGAGGAAGAGCATTATCTTAACAGCCGTGACGAGATACTGGATCAGATAACCGTATTCCTGGCGGGACGCGCGGCGGAGGAGATAGTGTTCAGCACTCAGACGACGGGCGCGGCCAACGATATTGAGCGCGCAACGGATATGGCGCGTAAGATGATAACGATGTTCGGAATGTCGGAAAGGTTTGGACTGGCGGGGCTTGAGAGCGTTCAGAACAAATATCTGGACGGCAGGAGCGTAGCGAACTGCTCCGAGGAGACAAAGACGGAGATAGACCGCGAAGTGGTGCGTATATTAAAGGAAAGATATGAGATAGCTAAGTCGCTGCTCAACGAAAACCGCGATGCGCTCGATGAGATATCTGAATTCCTCATTGATAAGGAAACCATAACCGGCGAGGAATTTATGGAGATATTCAATAAGGTGCGGGAAAACAGAAACAAGCCTGAGGAGGCTTCGGAGCCGGAGCCTGCCCAGACAGAAGAATAAAAACCGAGATAACAATGAGCAGAGCCGTCTGTCCCCGTCCGCGGGGCGGACGGCTCTGTTTTTGATGCGGCGGATCAGTCGTGTCTGTTACTTGACAAAGCGCTGCGCCGGTGATAAAATAAGTGTAAAACACCGCCGGAAAACGCCGGACGGCAATGCCGGTTCATTTTTATGCTTATACGGAGGAAACGCCGTGCGGGGGCACGGTTCGGGATATCGCGGCGGAGAAATACGAAAGGATCTGTAAATAAAATGCGTGAAAAAATTTTAGGTATTTTAAAAAATGCGGATAATTATATTTCCGGTGAGGAAATGAGCCGCAGGCTGGGCATATCCAGAGCTGCGGTATGGAAGCATATCAAAAAGCTTCGTGAGGAGGGCTACAGTATTCTTTCCGTGACGAACAAGGGCTACCGCCTTAGGGGAGAGCCGGACAATATTTCGCCGGAGCGCGTTGCAGATATGCTTGACACACGGTATATGGGCAGAAGCATAGTGCATTTTAACAGTACCGATTCAACGAACGAGGAAGCAAAGCGCCGTTCTGATATGCCGGAGGGGACTTTATTCATTGCCGAAACTCAGCAGTCCGGAAAAGGGCGGCTCGGACGCGCATGGGAATCTCCGCGCAGCGGAGGTATATGGGCGTCGCTGCTTTTAAAGCCGGATATATCTGCCGGAGAGCTGCCGCAGATAACTCTGGCGGCCGGGGTGGCTGTGTGCCGCGCGATAGGAGGCGGAGCTAAAATAAAATGGCCAAACGATATAGTTATGGGCACAAAAAAAGTGTGCGGCATACTTACGGAGATGTCCGCCGAGCCGGACAGGATAAATTACGTAGTCTGCGGTATCGGGATAAATGTGAATGTTGAAAAATTTCCGGCGGAGCTGTCGGAAAAGGCTACTTCCATATATAACGAAACGGGCATAAAGCAGGACAGAAATGCATTGACGGCGCGCGTCATGAACGAATTTGAACGCGTGTACGATATATTTCTTAGGGACGGCTTCGGCGCGCTCGCTGAAGAATACGGCAGGGAATGCGTTACTCTGGGCAAGCGCGTGCAGGTGATCTATCATAATAAAAAGATACAGGGAAGTGCGACCGGGATCGATGAAAGCGGCGCGCTTATCGTTGACACGGATGACGGACGTATAACCGTCGCTTCGGGCGAGGTCAGCGTGCGCGGTATATACGGATATATATGACAGAATACTGCGTCAGGAACATTGTGAACTGTCTGTGAATTATTAGCACTCTCGCGGATCGAGTGCTAATTTTTTGTTGACTTTTTTGGGACGGAGTGCTATAATTATACTGCCGGACAGGTATCTGTCCCGATAATGATTTAAAACAAGAGGTGTTCATTTATGGCAAAAGGCAATATATCCGTAGATTCGGAAAATCTGTTTCCGATCATAAAAAAGTGGCTTTATTCCGATAAGGATATTTTTCTTCGCGAGCTGGTTTCGAATGCCTGCGATGCGATAACAAAATTCAAGACCGTGGCGCTTTCCGGTGAGGCGGAGGGCAGCGATGCATACCGTGTGACCGTAACTATAGACAAAGAGGCGAAAAAGCTTATCGTGAGCGATAACGGTATAGGTATGACTGCTGAGGAGATAGACAAGTATATAAACCAGATAGCTTTTTCGGGCGCGTCGGAATTCCTGGCGAAGTATAAGGATGAAAATGACGACAATGCTCAGATAATAGGTCATTTCGGACTGGGATTTTACAGTGCGTTCATGGTAGCGGACAGCGTGGAGATCGATTCGCTGTCATACCGTGAGGATTCCGAGCCGGCGAAATGGGTCTGCGACGGAAGCATGGAATTTGATATGAGCAGCGGAGAGCGTACTGAGCGCGGTACGACCATAACGCTTAATATAGCCGAGGATAGTACGGAATTTCTTGAGGAATTCAAAATAAGGGAGATACTCCGCAAATACTGCGCGTTCCTTCCGGTAGAGATATATCTTGAAAATGCGGGCGAGACGGAGGAAAAGGAAGGCAAGGACGGTGAAGAGAAGCCGGAGCCGAAGCCGATAAACGATACCGATCCGCTGTGGATGAAAAAGCCCTCCGAGTGCACGGATGAGGAATATAAGGAATTTTACAGAAATGTGTTCATGGACTTCAATGAACCGCTGTTCTGGATACACCTGAACGTGGATTATCCGTTCAATCTCAAGGGTATCCTTTACTTCCCGAAGATCAATCATGAGTTTGCCGGGATAGAAGGGCAGATCAAGCTGTACAATAATCAGGTGTTCGTTGCGGACAACGTAAAGGAGGTCATACCCGAATTTCTTATGCTGCTCAAGGGTGTTATCGACTGTCCGGATCTTCCGCTGAACGTATCGAGAAGCTTTTTGCAGAATGACGGTTATGTGAAGAAGATATCTAACCACATAACAAGAAAAGTTGCGGACAAGCTCGTAAGCCTGTATAACGGCGATAAGGAAAACTATGAGAAGTATTGGGAGGATATAAATATCTTCGTAAAATACGGCTGTATCCGTGACGATAAGTTCTATGAAAAGGTAAAGAGCGCGGTGATCTATAAGGATCTTGACGGGAAATATATGACGCTTGAGGAATACACGGGCGGCAAGGAAAAGGCTGAGGTATACTATGTTTCCGACAAAAAGCAGCAGTCGCAGTATATAAATATGTTCATAGAACAGGGGCTCAATGCGGTCGAGCTGCCGAGCATGATGGACACGCATTTCATTTCATTCCTTGAGATGAAAAACCCGGATATAAAATTCAAGCGTATAGATTCGGCGCTGGCGGACACTGCGGAGGAAGCCGATGCGGACGATGAAAAGAACAAAAAGCTTGTTGAGCTGTTCAAGGATGAGCTTAAGGATGACAAGCTCAAGATAGAGGTATCAAAGCTCAAGAATAAGGATATCCCGGCGGTCATACTGCTGAGCGAGGAATCGCGCCGTATGCAGGAGATGTATAAGAGCTACGGACAGCAGTTTGCCGGAATGGCGGACATGTTCCATGATGAATTCACTCTTGTTGTCAATTCGGAGAACAGTCTTATCGAAAGACTGGATACGCTTGATGAAGATACGAGAAAGCTCGTTATAGACCATGTATACGACCTTGCAAAAATATCGCACAGTCCTCTTGATGCGGACCAGATGAGCAGATTTGTAGCGCGGTCGAACAAGCTGCTTGAAAAACTTTACTGATATTAATTAAAATATACCTAATATACACAAATGCTCCCATTTATTAATTATTTTACATTAAGTGTACAAATAATTAACAAGTTTGCCATAATTATTGATTTCTCATGGCTAAAGTGGTAGAATATTCATGTGCACTTAATAATTATAATGAAAGGGATGTAGATATGAAAGGGAAACTTTCAGTAATGATCGCAGACGATGATAAAACGTATGCCGCAGGGCTTGCTGAGATCATAAACAAGCGAGAGGATATGGAATGCTGCGGCTGTGCCGCGGACGGTGAGGAGGCACTGGAGCTGGCGGCGCTGCTGCGTCCGGATGCGATAGTGCTTGATATGCTCATGCCTAAGCGTGACGGCATGGGTGTATTGAGGGGCCTGAGCGGATGCGGACTTAGGAAAAAGCCTGTTGTGGTAGTAAATTCTGCGTCAGTGCTGACAAGTATGGTCGGGGCTGCTATAAGCTGCGGTGCGGATCATTTTATGGTAAAACCGCAGAGCGGCGATTCCATTTGTGATACGATATCGGATCTTGCCGCGCTCAGATCCGGAAAAAAGAAACATGAGCAGGAAAGCACCGGGGAGAGAAATGAATTCAAGCTGGAAAAGAGCGTAACGTATTTTCTGCACGCGCTCGGAGTTCCTGCAAATTTGGACGGATATAAATACATGAGAAGCGCAATAATGAACGCGGCTATGGATATGAGTCTGCTGGAGCCCATAACGAAGAAGCTGTATCCTATCATAGCGGAGGAATATGATACAAGCGTATGCTGTGTTGAGCGTTCGATGCGTCATGCTATAACGGTATCGTGGAAACGCGGCAGCCGTAAGCTTATAGGCGACGTTTTCGGTTATACGGCCGAGGACGGCAAACGCCGTCCGACAAATTCTGAATACATCGCAATGGCGGCGGATGATTTCAGACTGAGATATAAATACGGAAAGCTTGAGTAAGGCAAACAAAAAACACAGGTCATTAGGTGAATAGTAATAAGGGAATATTGGAAACTATTACCATTCACCGACAGACGGAGTGTAAAAAGCAAGAGATACAGACTATCAATAAAAGTCTGTATCTCTTTTGCTGTAAAGTAAGAATTTAGAGCAATTTTAACCCTTATTTTATGCGGGTTTCAGAGGTCGAAACAGTAAAAGTAATGATATTATATTAAAACCTTCAAAAATGCACTTCTAACCGTCCCTTGAAACAGAAAAAGAGTAACCGTTTTAATGGCTGTTCTCAATCCGTTTCATCTGTCAATATCAAATTTTAATATTGCCTTCATCAGCTTTGTCCGTATTTCCTCCGCATACACATAATTGACAATACTGTTTTGTTTCGTAAAATACAGAATGTATGCGTTATAATGCGCCAATACTTTTTGCATAGCGTTGGCGTCACCAACAACTGATTTTTGGATTATTTCAAAGTTGGGTGGGATATATCTATTCATCTTCGCCGTCCTCCATAATCTCACGCAAATTTTTTAAGGCGCGGATATGAATATAGCTGATGTTTTTCTGCGCTTTTCCAATCATCTCCGAAATATCTTTCAGCTTATAATCGGTAAAGTAATACATCAAAATTACATCACGTTTTTCTTTGGTAATTGCAATAAAGCTTTTCCCAAATCATAATCATTGACAGAAAAGATATATCCAAAGGCTTCAAAGTGATATTGCAAAATAGGGTATGTATCACATTTTCCGTACTCTAAAAAAGATTCGTTTAGGATTTCTTCAAAAGAAACATTGCGCTCAGCATATTTGCTGCTTTCTCTGTAAAGGTTGATAGCCTGATAGCGTATTGTCTTTTTGCAAAAGCTGTCAAAGCAATGTCTGATATGTTCCTTTTGCTCGTCTGTATATTTCATTGTCATTCCTCCAGCATCGAATTTTTGTTTGTAAAATCAATGCTGAACGGTGGGGAACGGCAGCAGGACAAAAGAAAAAGCCGATAGTTTGAGATTTCTCTGCAAATTATCGGCGCTGCGTCTTGTTGCTTCGTTATAAATTCTGCGTCTGTGCGTACGGCTCTTTTATGACTTCAATGTTAAATTGTTTTGTGTTTATGATTGTTTCATTTTTACACTTCAGGCAGAACAAAGGGAGTTTTTTTTAATTCTGTATCTGTACGGATTTTTGTTCGTGTTTTATTATGACAGATAGGACAATAAACCCAAAAACAAATATTTTTTGTCATCGACATTTCCTTCAATTATACCACTTACTAAAAGACTGTTTCACTTGCTTTACTTCTCCAAGTATCAGTATCTTTTTTTAGTTTTGCACATAAGGCATCAATAACTTCGGGAGTATCTGCTCCAACAGGTAGATGCAGAGGAGGATTCTCAGAAGAGCTGACCTCTATAATCAATTTTGCCAATTTATCGGGGTCACCCGGTTGTTCATGCTTATTTGCATTTTCAATAAAAGCAGTTTGCCATCTGTTGCAGTCATAATCATCTATATGAATATCCGGCACAGTTTTCCATGTGCTTTTATTATAAAATCCTGTCCGGAACAAGCCAGGCGCAACATTTGTTACTTTTATTCCAAAAGGTTCTACTTCAAAAGCAAGTGATGTTGAGAAACCTGTAACAGCAAATTTTGAAGTGTGGTACGGAACGGGACCGGCGCTATAACCTGCGCCCGAAGATATATTGAAAATATGCCCGTTTTGCTGTTTGCGCATAATTGGAAGTACCGCACGGGTCACGCGCATCATTCCGAATACATTTACTTCAAACATATTTTTTATATTTTTTTCACTTGTTTCCTCAAAGTTTGTAATACAGCCGTAACCGGCATTATTTACAAGAATATCAATCCTACCAAACTGTTTTATACTTTTCTCAACAACAGAATAATATATATTTTCGTCTGCATCGGAAACATCTAATTGTAAACTTAAAGTGCTGCTTTTATATTTGTCGGGTATTAAAAATCCGTTAGCTTTTCTGGTGGTGGCAATTACGCAATCTCCGGCATCCAATGCCGCCATAGCGATTGCGTTTCCAATGCCCTTTCCTGCGCCTGTTATAAACCATACTTTTTGCATATTGTCAGTTCCTTCTTTTTCTTTCTCCGATTTCAGCTACGCACACATCTGTGTACTTTTCCCAAAGTCCTGTTATCATTTCTTGCTCATATGTCGACAATGCGGCAAACGCTGTAAATTCTGCCTGATTGATTGTCGGTATTACTTGATTTTGAAATTCCCGCCCTTTTTCAGTCAGTAATATAATCCGTGAGCGTTTGTCTTGATTGCATTCTTTCAATTTTATAAACCCTTTTTTCTCAAAAGACAAAATCACTTTATTGACTGTCTGCTTTGGAAAATATAAAATATCACATATTTCTTTTTGCGTTACTCCGTCCTCAATCAACTGTAAAATAAACAGCGAAATGTAAGTCAATCCGTACTGCTTTGCATATTCCTCGTATGCGTAATTTAATTTCTGCCACGAGAGATAAAATCTTTTCAGGTTTTTAGAGCGATTCAGTTTTTTCATTTTATTAGTCCCCTTTTCTACTAGTATAACATAAAATAATCAATTTTTCAAGCAGAAAATATATTTGTTTTTTAACAACACGCAAAGTTCACTTATCAACTATAAACATATATGCTATCAAAAAATCAAAATTTACCTTGTTCGCGTCCAAGTCTTGACCTGCAATTTGTACATAAAATATGTTTTACTCTAAAATGCTCATCAAAAATTAAATAAAAATTTCAAAAACATTTGGCAATTTTTTTGTTTTTTACCGTGGTAGTATTGAAAAGAAATTTTGCAAAAAGAGTAGTAATTTTTTCTTTTATTTGTTACCTATATAAAAGCGCAACAAAAGCGTAAATTTCGTTTGGATAATAATATAGAGGAACATCAAAAAAGGGTTTGGGAATACCAAAAAAATAAAATCAATTTTTTTGTAAGTATGGCTGCACTTGCTGTGCTTGCTCCTTCATAAAAATGAGTTTTTACAAGAAAAGACGTGATAAGATTGGATAAGGAAAATAAGGACAACGGCTATGTTTCAATATACAAAATCGGTGGTACAGCATACGAAGTTTAGACATCATTTTCAGGCACGGAAACACTAAACAATAAAATAATTCGCTTAATGCTATCCGAGAAAATAAAATCAAAAAGGGCTGACAATTGAACAGACCTCCCAATCGTTAGATTTTTGGTCTAACTTTTGGGGGTCGGTTCAAAATCCAAAAGAGAGTTGGGCAATTTTTTATGATACACAAGAGCCATTGTTCCAAAAGAACAGTGGGAACGGGTGCAGGAATTGAGGAAAAACAAGCGTCGGAACACAAAAACAAATAGGCAAGGGTTGTTTTCAGGATTGATATTCTGCGCTGACTGCGGAAGCAAACTTCATTTTGCAACCTGCGAAAGATTTGACAGAGCATAAGACTACTACCGTTGTTCGCAGTACAAAGGTAATACAGGAAGCTGTTCCGTCCATTTTATCCGTGAGGAAACTTTGAAGAAAATCGTACTAAATCAGATTTTTCAAATTACGGCAATGATATATGATAATGCTGATGAGTTTTTCAATCTTGTGGCAAGGCAGCAATTAGACGAGCAGGAAAAAGAAATACAGAACAAGGAAAAGCAAATGGGAAAAATCCAAAAACGCATAACTGAGCTTGATAAAATTTTTAAAAGAATTTATGAGGACGATCTAACGGGAGCAATCTCACACGAACGCTTTTTTAAATTGTCTGCCGAGTATGAAACGGAACAGCGTGAATTGCAAAAACAGGCGGATGAATTTCAACAGGAAACAGCGGAGTTTGACAGACAGCAGACTGATTTTAATCAATTCAGACAAATAGTCCGAAAATATGTAGGTATAACGGAATTAACGCTGACGATTGTAAATGAATTTATCAAGAAAATTATCGTTCACGCTCCCGATGAATCAAGCGGACACAGAGTACAAAAAATACAGATTATTTTTAATTTTATAGGTGAGTTTGTCCCGCAGGACGAATTTATCCCTGATAAAAAGAAAGTTCCGCAGGAATATCTCTAATCCTGCGGATATTACTTCCTTATTACTCTCTGCCTTTGGCGGCCTGTGTTTTTTGTTTAAACCGGAGCTGCGCTCTGCTTTGCATAGGTTATATAAGGTTCAGCGCTTGCCCGAATATCGTGAATTGGCGCCTTTTGAGCGCGTCCTGTTGAGCTCGGAGCCGCTTGTCAGCCTGTCGTTCATGTTTGCACGCTGCTGTTCTTCCTCTAACCTTCTGCGCTGCTTCATCTGCTGTATCCTGCGCTTGCGTTCTCTGCGCCGTCTGCGCGAACGCACGGCCAGTGCGAGGATGATCAGAAGTATAACAGGTATAAATACCAGCGGGTTTATTATTATGCCTATCACTATATGGAATACGTGCAGCACCATGTTCTGTTCAACGTCGTTTGCCGCCACAAGATCGGCTCTGCCTATCTCGGTGCCGCGGTATATATATGAGACCTGCCCGAGCACGTCGCCTTTTGCTATAGGAGCCTTGAGCACGTCTTCGGAAAGCTCTATATTGCTTGTTACCTCGGAGGAAATATCGCCGCCTATGGGAACGAGCGCGCTGAGCTCTCTATCTACAGTGAGAGTTACTCTCTTATCGTCCTTCGCCTCATACACCTTGGAATCGTATACTATATTTCCGGGTGAAGCGAGGATACCGGATTCATAGTTGTTAAATCCAAAATCGAACATATCCCTTGTTATAACATATGAGTATGCATTTTCATTTACGTTAAGATCATCGCATTTCAAAACTATTCCGAGCAGGGTCATGCCGTTGTATTCGGCTGAGGCTACAAGGCAGTGCCCGGCTGCATCCGTGGTGCCTGTTTTTATTCCTGTACAGGGCTTGTAGATATGTCGAGAAGAAAAAGCGGTGGACAGGAACATGTTCGTGGACGCCAGATCTCTTTGGCGTGCGTATTTGTTCGTTGGAGCGATGGTGTATATGGATTGCTTTACAATGTTCCGGAAGTCTTCGTTCTGCATACAGTATTTTGCGAGCTTGGCGAGGTCGGACGCCGTTGTATAATGGTCGTCGTTGTGTACGCCGCAGGCATTGACGAAATGCGTGCTCGTCATGCCCAGCTCCTGAGCCTTGGCGTTCATCAGGTCAACGAAGGCTTCTATGGAGCCGGCGACCTGTATGGCGATAACGTTTGCCGCGTCGTTTGCGCTGTATACCATCATCCCGTTAACAAGATCTATCATTGTGAGCTGTTCCCCTATGAGAATGCCCATATGAGAATCTTCAAGCGTTATATCCTTGAGCGCTTCATAGGTAGCGGTAGCGGTCTCGCCCATTTTGCCGCTTTCAAGCGCTAAAATGCCGGTCATCATTTTTGTGGTGCTGGCGGGGTAGAGCCGTTCGTCTATGTTTTTTCCGAAGATGAGACGGCCGGAATTCATATCCATCAGGAGAGCTGCCCCGGCGTGAGAAGCGTCGGGAGCGGTAAGCGAATCGTTCTCCAGGTATATCCCCCCTCCTGCCGTCTCAGAGCCCTGTGCGGTATCGGCAGCCGCCGTCGCTTCCGGAGCGGAAGTTTCATCGGGAGCCGCAAGCGCCGGACCGAGTGATGACAGTGCGATCACCGCCGCGGATAACAGCGGGATCAATATTTTCTTTTTTGACATAAGTTAAGCCTCCGTTCGACTGTTTAATACAAAATATCTCATTATCTATTATACAAAAAATGTCCGGAAATTTCAATACATATCATAAGATTTTTTAAATTTTATTAAATTAACGAAAAAAAATTTAAAAAAGGTATGGAAATTTACCCGTTTTATTGGTATAATTATATTTACATACAGTTTAACCGGCAGAAGCCGTTAATAGTGAACGGAAGGGGAATTGACCGCAATGAAAATATTGGTTGTAGAGGATGAAAAATTACTTGTAAAGGGAATAAAATTCAATCTTGAGCAGGAGGGGTATCAGGTCATAACTGCATTTGACGGCGAAGAAGCGGTAAATCTTGCTCATGATGACAGCATAGATCTTATATTGCTCGATCTTATGCTGCCGAAAATGGATGGATTTACAGCCTGCCGCACTATACGCGGTTTTTCAAATGTTCCTATAATCATGCTCACGGCAAAGAGCGAGGATATAGATAAGATACTGGGTCTTGAATACGGCGCAGACGACTATATAACGAAGCCGTTCAATATCCGGGAGGTAACGGCGCGCATAAAGGCGATATTGAGAAGGGTCAATCCCACGCCCAAGGGCGATAAGAGCAAAGTTCTTGTCTCCGGGGATATAACGCTTGACTATAATTTCAGAAGAGCGTCGGTCGGCGATAGGGTAGTGGAGCTGACGAGCAAGGAGTTTGATCTGCTCGAGCTGTTCCTGAAAAATCCGGGCAAGGTTTACACGAGAGAAAATCTCCTTGACAGCGCATGGGGAATAGGATATCCGAGCGAGGAACGGACGATAGACGTGCATATGCGCCGTCTGCGCGAGAAGATAGAGGAAAATCCGGCGGAGCCGAAGTATCTGAAGACAAAATGGGGTGTTGGATATTACTACAAGAAGGACTAAAGGCGCGGCCGGTATTCTTAAGGAAAGAGTATTTGAAAGCTGCCGGAAAACGATCAGCAAGGCGGCGCATACAACGCGGTTCGCGATGCTTTCGACATATATAGGGTTTACGCTGATAACGCTTGTTCTTATGAGCGCGTATATAATAGGAGTGCTTTCCGAAAATCTTTATTCCGAGAAAAGCACCCAGCTTTTTGCAAAGGCCAATATAATAGCAATGACTGCTTCGAATATGTGGGAATCGGAGGACAGCAACGTCCAGTATCTGCGTCTTGAAGATATCATGGAGCGTTCTCTGGCAGGTACGAGTATCCGCGGCGTGGTGACGAATACGTCCTATACTGTGCTTTATGACAATAACAGCGAGGCGGATATGATAGGCAAGGTGTTTATGCGTGATGTGCTCAAGCGTGCGGTAGACGGCGAGCAGGCGGAATCCATGTTTGATTCCGACAGCGGCAAGACCGTAACGGTATCGGTGCCGGTAGAGAGCGGCGGAGTCGTGATAGGAGGGGTGTATCTGGCGGAAAACGTTTCATCGATAAGCGAAACGGTGCGGACGATACAAACGAGCCTGATAATATTCAGCTCACTTATAATACTTATTATGATAATGCTGAGTATTTTCATAAGCTATATAATAACCCAGCCTATGGCCGAGTTTATTGAGATCGCGCATGCTATCTCGAAGGGTGATTTCAGCAAGCGCGCGGCGGCCGGGGGTACGAGCGAGATGGCACAGATGGGCATGGCGCTGAATTATATGTGCGACGAGCTGAACGCGCTTGATGAAAAACGGCGAAATTTCGTTTCGGATGTGTCGCATGAGCTGAAAACGCCTATGGCGGGTATAAAGCTGCTGTGCGACAGTCTTGTCGAGGCGGAGGATCCGGGCATGGACACCGTCCGCGAATTTCTCGGCGATATGTCCGAGGAGATAGACAGGCTAACGCGCCTTATAAACAGACTGCTCACACTGTCGAGGCTCGACGCGGATACCGGACTGAATACGATGGATACAGATATAACGATGCTTGTCGGAGCGGTCGTACGCAGCCTCAGACAGATGGCGGCGGAGAAGAGTGTAAATATAGGACTGGATATAAGCACAGGCTCGGAACGCAATATAGTTATAGACTACGACAAAATATATGAGGCCGTATATAATATTGCCGATAACGCGATAAAGTACACGCCGGATGGCGGAAGAGTACAGATCCGTATAGGAAGGGGCTCCGGTATGTGTATAATAGAGATCGAGGACAACGGACCCGGTATACCGGACAGCGAAAAACAGCGTGTATTCGACAGATTCTACAGACTGGACGACTCAAGAGCGAGAGATACCGGAGGCACGGGGCTTGGGCTTGCTATCGCAAAAGAGGCCGTTATGCTGCACAAGGGCAGCATAGATGTCCTTGACGCTCCCGAGGGCGGAAGTATATTCAGGATCATGCTCCCGTTTGAAAGAAAGGATTGAGCGAAGCTTTTTACGGAGGACGGTTATGAAAAACAGAAACAATATTATAATAGCGGCATTTGCGGTACTGGCTGCCGTTGCCGCTGTCATCGTTACGGTTCTTCTCAATTATGATTTCCCGGCGTATAAGGCAAAGCTTGATATGTATTATCTGAATGAAAAACACACGGGGATAATTGCAGAGAGACACACCGTACGCTATTCCGACCGGTACGATCTGGTCGGAGTTATAGTCAGTGAGCTGAGAGACGGGCCCGACAATTCGAGGCACGGACGGATAATGCCGTCCGATACCGAGATACTGAGCATAAATTTTACGGATGATGAAAGCGTTGTGATCGATCTTTCGGGGCAGTTCCTTACCGACGATGCGTCCCGCAATGTTCTCAACACCTATGCAGTTACAAAATCCGTCTGCTCGGACGGGACTCTGAAAAGGGTGATGGTGACGGTAAACGGCGGGGAGATAACCGACCAGGACGGGAACCGCCTCGGATATATAGCCGCAGCGGACATAAATCTTGAGGATGAGGAGTATTCAAGCGAGATGCGCGACGTGGTGCTGTATTTCAGCGATGCTTCCGGTTCCGGGCTGGTCAGGGAAGAGCGCACTATAACAATAACCGACCAGCAGCCTGTTGAGCAGTATATAATAAACGAGCTTATAAAGGGGCCTGCCGACAGCAGCATGCGGCAGGTTCTCTCGGAGGATACGGTGCTTATGTCTGTGGATGTTGAGGACAATATATGCTACCTGAATTTCAAATCAAACTTTTTGAGCAAAAATTCCGGAGGAGAGGCGCATGAGCGGCTCGTGATATATTCAATAGTGAATTCTCTGACAGAGCTCAATACCATAAACCGGGTGCAGTTCCTTATGGACGGCAAGCGCGCTGACAGCTTCGGCAGCTTTGATATCTACAGATATATTCCGAGAGATACATCTATAATCATTGATCATTAAGCAAGTATGAGAAAAGGTCTTATGGACATAACAAGGATAAAAGTGAAAGGAAACAAATGATATGCAAAACAAAGTAAATATTACTATAAATTCGCGCATATACACCGTAGTTGCGAACGAAGATCCGGAGTATCTTAAAAGTCTCGGGGATTATATAAACGGCAAGGTGAATATAGTGCTGAGCGAGGGCACGCATGTGATGGGTGAAAAACCTCTTGTGCTTGCGGCTCTCAATATATGCGACGAGTATTTTAAGCTGCTGAATAAAAACGAGCCGGAGGAGAGGATATCAAAGCTGCTTACCGAAAATGAACGGCTGGAGGCTGAGATAAGGGCGATGCAGAAAGCCGAGAAAGAGAGCGGAAGCAAGACCTCAGAGCTTGCGGACGAGCTTGATATAACGCGCAAGGTGCTCGACGAAACAGAGGAAAAGATAAAGTTCCTTGAGGGACAGATAAAGCTGAAGGACAGCCAGCTAAAAAAGCAGAAGAGTGAATTTGCTATAAGGGAAAAGGAACTGCTGGATATGCTTGAGAATAAATGAAGCGGACTTTCCGGAGAAATAGAGAGAAAGGGAGTTTTGGCATATGAACGGTATCGGGATGGAGCTGCTCGCTCCCGCCGGCGGCATGGCCGCGCTCAAGGCGGCGGTACAGTCCGGGGCAGATGCTGTATATCTCGGAGCCGGCAACTTTTCGGCGCGCGCCGGAGCGGAGAATTTCTCGTTCGCAGAGCTTGTCTCAGCTGTGAGGTACTGCCATATTTACGGAGTAAAGGTACACTGCGCGTTAAATACGTTAATAAAGGAATCGGAGCTTGAAGCTGCGGCCGAAACAGCCAAGGAGGTATGCCGTGCGGGCGCTGACGCTATAATAATCCAGGATGTTGGGCTTGCTATGCATTTGAAGAAGCTGATCCCGGATACAGAGCTGCATGCGAGCACTCAGATGACGGTCACGTCGCTTGAGGGTGCGCTTGCACTCGAGGAGGCCGGGTTTTCACGTGTAGTCCTGGCAAGAGAGCTGTCGCTGGAAGAGATCGCCGAGATAGCCGGAGGAGTCGGAATCGAGACGGAAGTGTTCGTTCACGGAGCCATATGCATGTGCTATTCGGGACAGTGTCTTATGTCGAGTATATTGGGAGGCAGGAGCGGAAACAGAGGGCGCTGCGCTCAGCCGTGCAGGCTCAAATACTCGCTGCTTGAGAACGGCAGAGAATGCGGGAGCGCATATGTTCTCAGTCCTAAGGATATGGCGCTCATAAACCATTTGGACGAGCTTCGCGCGGCCGGGGTGTCCTCGCTGAAAATAGAGGGCAGACTGAAAAGCCCGGAATATGTCAGCGCTGTAACGGGAATATACAGAAAATATCTTGATAATGCGGGCGGAAAAGTCTCCTATGAGGATATGGAGGAGCTGAAAAAGGCTTTTTCCCGTTCGGGTTTCACCGACGGGTATCTGACGGGCAGGCTCGGACGCGGGATGATGTCGCATGATAATCCTGCAAACAATTCCGGCAGTTCGTACAGCAGCGCGGCAAAGGAGCGTGCGTCCGGGAAGATCGTGCGCAAGATACCCGTAAATATATATGCATCGCTTTATGCGGGTGAAAAATTGTCTGTTACCATGTATGACAGCGAGGGCAAATGTGCGGTGTGCAGCGGCAGCGAGACGGCGGAGCCTGCGAGGGAGAGACCGCTGGATAAAGAGAGACTGATAAAGCAGCTTGCAAAGCTTGGACAGACGCCGTTTGCAGCGTCGGAAACGGCTGCGGAGGCAGACGATGGAGTAACCGTTCCGGTGAGGGATATAAATGACACTCGCCGCAGGGTATGCTCAGAGCTTGAAGCTATGAGAGCATACAGGGAGAAAGGGCGTGTGACCGATGCGGGATTTGAGTTTCAGCCCGCTAACGAGCCGGAGGGGGTATACCTCACGGCTGAGGTGCTCAGCGAGGAACAGGCGCGGGCGGTGCTGGATACCGGAGCAGTGAAAAGACTGTATGCGCCGGCGGCGGTCTGTGAAGCGGTCGGAGCGTACGCAAGCGGCGCTGAGCTTGTAACGAAAACAGCGGAGATATTCCATCCGGAGAGGATAGCGACAGAGCATGTTTCCGTATCGTCTCCTGCGGCTCTTAGATATTACGGAGCGCGCGCAGTATACGGCGACCTGAGATTGAATGTGTATAATTCGCAGACTGCGGCGGCATTTCGGAGGCTTAGGAGCATAACTCTTTCGCCGGAGCTGAATTTGCGCGAGATCAGAGAGCTGGCGGAGCATTTTTCCGGTGCGGAGCTTGAGGTCATAGGATACGGTTACCTGCCGCTCATGATAATGCGGAATTGTCCGGTCAAGGCAATGGGACGCTGTGCGGGGCAAAGGCAGATATATTCGCTGCGTGACCGTGAGAATATGGAATTTAAAATACTCTGCGGCGACGGATGCCGGGCGGTTTTGCTGAACTCAAAGCCGGTTTTTACAGCGGATATTATTGAAGATGTAAAAAAGTCGAAAATAAATTGCATCAGATTAAATTTTACTGTTGAAAATTCTGAGCAATGTGGTAAAATAATAAGTGCATACCGTAAGGCGCTTTCGGGAATACGGGTACCGCCGATGAAAGAGAATACCTTTACGCGCGGTCATCTGCGCCGGGGCGTACTTTAATGGTGTATGGCGCGGGAGTACGGGCTGTTTTTTGAACGGCAGCGGCTCCTGATCCGTAAACGGAATTTTGCGCATTGCTTACAGCGCCGTTTTATACGGCAGAATGGAGATATGGATGAGCGAGATAATATTGGCGTCCGCTTCGCCGCGGCGCAGAGAGCTTTTGAATAACATGGGGCTCAGCTTCAGCGTTGTTGTGTCCGATGCGGATGAATCCGAAGTGTCACAGGACGCGCCGCCGCATATATA
The DNA here is from genome assembly GCA_944393255.1 of uncultured Clostridia bacterium. Lineage (GTDB taxonomy): Bacteria > Bacillota > Clostridia > UBA1381 > UBA1381 > Ornithomonoglobus. The sequence goes on from CALXZP010000014.1 coordinate 66,695, forward strand.
TGTGCAGGAGCTGGCGCTGATAAAGGCGGCAGCGGCTGCAAAAAAGGTGCTGTCAAATAAGGAGGCGCTGATCATATCTGCGGATACTATAGTTGTAAACGCAGGAAAGATACTCGGGAAGCCCGCCGGCAAAGAGGATGCATACAGGATGTTAAAGAGCCTGTCGGGCAAAACTCATCAGGTGTATACGGGATACTGTGTTATGAGCATAGCGAATGCATATACGGTATGCGGAAGGGAGTGTACCGGCGTCAGGTTCAGAGAGCTGTCGGATGATAAGATATACAGATATATAGAGACCGGCGAACCCATGGATAAAGCAGGAGCATACGGAATACAGGGACTTGGGGCTATGCTTGTAGAGGGGATAAACGGCGATTATTTCAATGTTGTCGGACTGCCTGTAAGCGCTCTGGCGAGGACGCTTGAGAACGATTTCGGATTTCGGCTGATATAAAAATGCGGCGAAAGCACCGCTGAAGAAATAATATAAAGAATATAAAACATATAAACGGGTATAGGTGATACGGAGGATAGAAAATGGGATTTTTCACTAAGGATGTTGCTATAGATCTTGGTACGGCAAACACTATCATTTATGTTAAGGGAAAAGGGATAGTAGTCCGCGAGCCGTCGGTGGTTGCTATAGACCGCTACACGGGCAAGGTGGTAGCCGCCGGGAGTGCGGCCGATGAAATGATAGGCAGAACGCCGGAAAACATCATTGCCGTTCGTCCTATGAAGGACGGCGTTATAGCTGATTTTGATATAACTCAGGCAATGATCAGACAGTTTATACGCCTTGCAAACGTTGTGAGCGTTCTTAAGCCGAGGGTGCTCGTATCGATCCCGTCGGGTATAACCGAAGTGGAGCGCAGAGCCGTCGAGGAGGCGGTCATACAGGCCGGAGCGAAGGAAGCCGCGCTTATAGAGGAGCCTATGGCGGCGGCGATCGGAGCGGGACTTCCTGTGAACAAGGCGGCAGGTTCAATGGTGGTGGATATAGGCGGCGGTACTACGGAGGTCGCGGTCATATCGCTGGGAGGTATAGTTTCATCGAGATCCATAAGGATAGCGGGCGATGCTCTTGACAGCTCCATAGTGAACTATCTTAAAAAGAATATAGGTATAAATATAGGCGACAAGATGGCGGAGGAGATAAAGATCGCCATAGGCTCGGCATATGAGGATAACGAGGAGGAGGTATATGATGTTCGCGGCAGGGATGTGTCCACAGGTCTGCCGCGAACGGTGCAGATACGTGAATCCCAGATAAGAGAAGCCATGTCGGAAAATATAGCGGAGATGATCGAGGCGGTCAAGATGACGCTCGAGCACACGCCGCCGGAGCTGGCGGCGGACGTTATGGAGCGCGGTATAACCCTGACGGGCGGGGGCGCGCTGATAAAGGGATTGGACAAGCTGATATCGGAGACGGTCAAGATCCCGGCGCTTGTTGCGGAATATCCGCTCGACTGTGTCGCGATAGGTACCGGAAAAGCGCTTGAGGATATGAAGAGCCTGCTTGCAAAGAGTAAAAAGAATTATTAAAGAGGAATTTAGAAAATGTCTGTATTTTCAAAGAAGTGGAGAGCTGCGCTTGCCGCCGCCGCAGTCATTGCCGCGGCAGGTTTTGTGACGGAGCATTTCGCAGGAGTCGATCCGGTGGGAACTGTCGTAAGGACTGTTATGTCGCCTGTAAAAACAGGTTTTTCGTATATAGCCGGCGCGGTGAACAATGCGTGCGGTTTTGTCTGGGATATGCGTGCGTATAAGGCGGACAATGAAGAGCTGGAGGCGGAAAATATCCGCCTGAAGCAGCAGAACCGTGATACTGCAACATATCGTGAGGAAAACGAACGGCTGCAGGAGCTGCTTGACCTGAAGAATTCGATAACCGATTATTCTACGGTCGCGGCGCGTGTGATATCGTATTCGGCGAACAATTGGTATGAGACCATAGAGATAAATAAAGGCTCGATGAACGGTCTGAGCGTTGGCAATGCAGTTATAACCCCGGAAGGAGTTGTGGGCAAGGTGACCGAAACAGGCCCGAATTATGCGATCGTTACAACGATCCTGGACAGTTCCTCGGCGGTTGGTATACGGGTGTCGAGAACGGGCGGGAGCGGTCTTGTTGAGGGCGACAGTGAGCTTGCAGCCGATAATCGGTGCAAGCTGTCGTTCCTGGATAGGAGCACGCCAATCATTGTAGGAGACGTTGTGGAGACCTCCGGTTCGGGGAGGATATATCCTCCGGGTTTTATTATCGGGAGCATAACGAGCGTTTCGGCTGACAGCACCGGCAATCTTAAATACGCGGTCATTGACCCGGCGGTGGATTTCAGCGACCTTTATGAGGTGCTTGTTATAAACGGGATAGCTGGTCAATAGGAGAAATGAGCATATGAGGACACTAAAGATCGTATTGTGGATAGCGGTGATGTTTCTTCTCGAAACTGTTTTTGCAGATGTGATAGGGATCATGGGCGTTGTGCCTGACATGCTGCCGGCGTTTGCCGTTTCCTTTGCGTTTTGCGAACGAAGAACGGCGCCTGCCGTTTATATAATGCTGATCTGCGGAGCTCTGACAGGCTCAATGCTCGGCAGGAGTTTTCCTGCATGCGTGCTGGCGGTTGCATGTGCCGGACTTGCGGCTCATAGTCTTAGAAGCGCGGTGAAGTTCGTGCCTGTTTGGCTGAAAAACGCCGTTATAGTGCTTTTCATGTCGTTCCTGCTTGCATCTGCAGAATATATTTTTGCCCGCGCTACCATAACGCCGCACGGACTATTTTACAGTATAATCCCGTATACGGTATGCACAACGGCACTGTCATGCGCAGTCTATCCGCTTGTGAAGCGTGTGTTTTTTAAGGAAACGGAAGTAAGCAGACTTCTTAGGATATGAAAATAAGATATCGTGAAACGTTGTGTTTTGCGATCGTCTGTAGATAAAGAAATGACGGAGAAAGGAGCCGGCAGGATATGCCCGACAGTAAATACAGATTTCTTGTTATAAAGATAATGGCGTTTTTAATGCTTGCGGCCATAGTCGCAAGACTGTTCAGCATGCAGATAATAGACGGCGAGCAGTATCTTGCCACCTCTAACGCCAGACTTACGACCAGTGTTGTGAATAAAGCTGAAAGAGGAGATATACTTGACCGTTACGGCAATGTTCTCGTAACAAATAAAACAGGCTACTCAGTGCTGCTTCAAAGGACCGGTGCTGATGACGAGGCTCTGAACTCGGTAATAAGCAAGGCTGTGGAAATAATTTATACGACAGGAAGCAGCTGCACCGACAGCCTGCCGATCTCGGAAAGCGCGCCGTATACTTTTATGTTCAGCGGCGGAGATGAGGAGAAAGCGAAGTGGTTTGAACAGAATAAGTATTTAAACAAATATATAAGCGCCGACATGGATGCTGCGGACGTGCTGTATACATATCAGCAGATATATAAGGTGCAGGGCGATCTTAACAGCGAGCACACAAGGCGTATAATAGGTATACGCTACGAGGCGGATGTAAAGGAATATTCTGCTATGAATCCGATAACCATAGCAGAGGATGTGAGTGTGGAAGCGGTAACTCAGATCAAGGAGCTTCAGGATAGTCTTGACGGTGTTTCTATACAGGAGGATTATGTAAGAATGTATACCAAGCCCGGTTTTGCAACGCATATCCTGGGCAGGATAGGACAGATATCCAAAGATGAATACGACTCTAAAAAAAGCGAGGGCTATGGTATAAACGATACTATAGGCAAGCAGGGTATAGAGCTGTGGGCGGAAAGCTATCTGCGCGGCGAGGACGGTACTACGGGGACGACAGCTGCGGTAGACGGAAGAGATGTGGAGCTTACCGAAACGATCGATCCGGTGCCAGGTGATTATTTGATGCTTACAATAGACAGCGATCTGCAGTCAACGCTCGAGTCATCGCTTGAAAGCACGATTCGCTCAATTGGAAACGACTGTGACGCGGGCGGCGCGGCGGTGCTGGATGTAAATACAGGAGACTGTCTTGCGATTGCTTCATATCCGACATATGATATGTCCAGATTTGACGAGGACTATTCGGAGCTTGCTTCGGACGACAGAAATCCGATGGTGAACAGGGCCGTATCGGGTCTTTACAGCCCGGGCTCGACCTTTAAGCCGCTGGTAGCCATAGCCGGGATACAGTCGGGAGTTCTTTCAATAAATGAACAGATAGAATGCACGGGAGTATACCGCGCGTTCGGAGATGGACAGTATCAGCCTACGTGCTGGATATGGTCGGAAAACCATCTGACGCACGGAAGCCAGAACGTTACCCAGGCTATTGAGAATTCATGCAATATATTCTTTTATGAGCTCGGAAACAGGATGGGAATAAATACGCTCGATGAATATGCGAAAAAGTTCGGTCTGGGCGAGAATACGGGAATAGAGCTTTACGAGGAAGCCGCAGGACAGATGGCGAGCCCCGAATATAAAAAAGAGGTCGTATCAAACGTTATCGACAGCGAATGGTTCGACGGAGATACTGTACAGGCGGCGATCGGTCAGTCTTACAGCCTGTTCACGCCCGTTCAGCTCGCTAATTACTGTGCGACTATAGCGAACGGCGGTACAAGATATAAGGTAAATTTGATAAAAAGCATACGTTCATCGGTAGACGGTTCGCTCGTGGAGGAATTTGCGCCTAAGATCGAAGAAGAGATAGACATAGACGGCGAAACCATGCAGAAGATACACGACGGAATGAAAAAGGTCGTTGATGAAGGAAGCGCAAGCTCAATATTCGACGGCTATCCGATACAGGTCGGAGGCAAAACGGGAACGGCTCAGCTTGGCTCCGGATCGAACAATTCTATATTTATAGCGTTTGCGCCTTTTGACGATCCGCAGATAGCTATTGCGGTAGTTCTTGAGCACGGTGTCCGCGGAACAAACGCGGGGCAGGTAGCCAGGGATGTGTTCGATCAGTATTTCTTTGGCGGCGGACAGACGTCGGCAGCGACAGCATCGCCGGCGGGACCGCAGGATACGGCTGCTGAAACGGGCAGGGCGGCTGAACTTTTGAGATAAACAAAAGTTTCGTAAATCAAAAGTGAAAGAACGGTCTGCAAAGCGCTATGCCGGTTTTGCAATACCATATAAAACGAATGAAAGGACGGGGACGCTTTGGATAAAGGGCTTGTATGCTTTAAGGGGATGGCGGACGGAGTGCGTATAAATCTGCACGATACCGCGCCCATGTATGAGATACTTGACGAGCTGGCGCAAAAGATAAATGCAAACAGGGCGTTCTTCGGCAACGGAAACTGCATTATAAGCTTCAGCGGGCGTCCTTTTACGGGCGGGGAAAAGCAGCGTTTGACCGATGCCATGGCAGCGATGCTTCCGCTCGGAAGAGTTACGTTCGACACGCCGAAAAAGAATAAGTCCGATACCGGCAAATGGCTTAATGAGTATAAGGAAAAACATCTGCATGCGGAAGAGACCGGAACGGAGACCGCAGAAGCGGAAAGTGCCGATATGCTGTATGAGGCCCGTGTAAAGGCTAAGGAGCCGGAAACAGAGGAAGGCTTTGTATCAAGGTTGCGTTCCAACCGTGCAAGGCTGTATCAGGGAGTACTGAAAGAGGGATGCGGGCTGTATTCAGACGGACATCTTATTTTGGTAGGCACGGCGGAGAGAGGATCGGAGCTTGAGGCGGTCGGGAATATAGTGGTTGCGGGAGGGCTTTACGGAAGCGCTCACGCCGGCTGCAACGGTCATAACGGCTCTTACATAATTGCAATGGATATGCATCCCGAACGGCTTGCTATAGCGGATGTATCGGAGGAATATACCTGCGCGGAAGAGACCGGAGAGATATTTGACGAGACGGAACAGAAGAAAAGTTTTTTTGATAAATTTAGAAAAAAGAATGACCAGACGGGAGAAGAGGAAGAAAATAAGAAAAATTCCAGTTATTCTGCTGTGGCATTGTGTAAAAATCACAAAATTGAACTCGATAATTTTACAATTCATACATTTACAAATCCGAAAAATATGATATAATAATATTGTAGCGAATTGTGGAGGCAGTGCATGGGGAAAATAGTAATTATTGCATCCGGCAAAGGCGGTACCGGAAAGACGACTCTGACGTCGCATGTCGGAGCGGCTCTGGCGCGCGGCGGCAGACTGACCGCGCTTGTGGACGCTGACGCCGGTTTCCGTAATCTTGATATTGCTCTGGGTTTGGAAAGCAGTATAGTATATGATTATTCCGATTTTATAAACGGATCATCCGATTTGGACGATATCCTTATAAAAAGCTCAGATCTTGAGAATTTGTATTTTGTTGCTGCACCGCAGTCTGTTCCGACTACTGATTTTAGTGAAGAAAAAACGGAAGAGTTTTGGAAAAACCTTAAAAACAGATTTGAATTTGTATTGGCTGACGCGCCCGCCGGTATGGGCGACGGTTTTATGTTCGCGGCAAAGCATGCTGACGAGGCGGTCATTGTATCGCTGGCGGAAACATCATCATTGAGGGACGCCGACAGAGTGGTCGATGTTTTGGAGGATCTGGGTGTGGAAACCGTGCGGCTTGTGCTGAACAGGATAGATCCTAAGCTGATAGAACGTAAAATAATGATGAATGTTGATGACTGCATTGACGTTTTGGGGATCCCGATATTGGGAATAATACCTGATGACGGAGCGGTGACCGAGTCGATGATAAAGGGTGTTCCGTATATGGAGCTGACAGAGGGCGAAGCCGGCATAGCTTTTAAAAACATAGCCGAAAGACTGGAAGGGAAACAGATACCGATAATGGATTTTGAGACCGGCGGAAAAAAAGGGCTTCTGGGCAGACTGAGAGAGTTTTTCGGACACAGACAGTAAAGATACGGGCATTGATATTTTTTATGAAGTCCTGAACGGATGAAGGAAGGAGACGAGTTTTGTGAACATAGCATTGATAGCACACGACAAAAAGAAAGAGCTTATGGTACAGTTCTGTATAGCATATAAGGGAATATTGGAGAAGCATGCCCTTTATGCAACAGGGACTACCGGAAAGCTTGTAATGGAGAACACAGGACTTAATGTCTATCGATTTCTGTCCGGCCCTCAGGGCGGCGATCAGCAGATAGGAGCCAGGATCGCGTATAACGAAATAGATCTTGTTTTATTTTTCAGAGATCCGCTGAATGCTGAGAATTATGAGCCTGATGTATTTTCTCTTCTGCGGCTGTGCGATATGCATAATATACCTATAGCAACAAATTGTGCGACGGCAGAGGTTCTGATACATGGATTGGAACGCGGAGATCTTGACTGGCGCGATATAGTTAATCCGAAAAAATAATATAATGGGAAAGCAGAGCCCGCAAAAGAACAAAGTAAGGGCTCTTTTTGATTTTTTTTATAAAAAAGTATTGACAAATGAAAAAAATGTGATATAATAAACATAGTAATTGTTACTGATTATATTGAAAGGGCTGTATATGAATTATTCTAAGCAAAGAGAAACGATGATGAGAATACTGCGGGGCAGCAAAACGCATCCTACTGCTCAGGAGATCTATGCGGAAATGAGAAAGAACGATCCGAAGATCAGTCTCGGTACGGTGTACAGAAATCTTGCTCAGCTGACTGAAAAAGGATCGGTCGTAAGGATCGATACAAAGCATGAATGCGTTCATTATGACGGCTGTACAGATCCGCATTATCACTTTATCTGCGACAGCTGCGGTAAAGTGTACGATCTGGATATTGAACCGATCGATATGGATAAAAGAGTTGAAGAAGATTTTGACTGCAAGGTAAGCGGACATTCGCTGATATTCTACGGGATATGCAGCAGCTGCAGGAACAGTAGCAATTGATACAGCGCTGCTGTGATCAGCTGCGGCGCCAAAAACAGGAAACAAATACTGACCGGACTTGATATGGTCGGCCGGCGGTGTTTCATAACAATATTAACTTTATAAAACTTTTATTAGGAGGACAAAATAATGGCTAAATATGTATGCCCGGTATGTGGATATGTTCATGAAGGAGACGCACCCCCGGAGAAGTGCCCGCAGTGCGGAGTTCCCGGCGAGAAGTTTACAAAGATGGAAGAAGGCGCAGCTCTCAATTTTGTATGCGAGCACGTGATCGGCGTAGGCGCTAAGGGCGAGATCGACGAAGAGGTTTACGAGGGTCTCAAGGCTAATTTTGAAGGCGAGTGCACAGAGGTAGGTATGTATATAGCAATGGCGCGCGCTGCATTCAGAGAGGGCTATCCCGAGGTAGGCGACTACTATATGAGAGCAGCTTATGAAGAGGCTGAGCACGCAGCTAAGTTTGCAGAGCTTTTGGGCGAGGTAGTATCTCCGTCAACCGAGACCAACCTCAGAATGCGCGCAGAGGCGGAAGCAGGCGCTACAGCAGGTAAGCTGGAAATAGCAAAGAAAGCCAAGGAGCTTGGCTACGATGCTATACATGACACAGTTCATGAAATGGCAAAGGACGAGGCAAGACACGGCAAGAGCTTCGAGGGTCTTTTGAAGAGATATTTCGGTTGATCGCAGATGCGATAAGCCTTGATATTCTCAAAAAGCCGGCGCGTATGCGGCTTTTAGGTCAATGAATGTACAATGCGGTCAGCTGTTCAAGGCTGACCGTATTTTTTTCCGTCAGACTTATTGCCGGCGGTATATTAGGCAATATTTCTGTTTGGAACCGGTGCGGATGACTAAAAAAGAGCGCCTCGGATAATATCCGGGAGGATATTATCTGAAGCGCTCCGTTGTTTTTAAAGAAAGTTATTTCATGCGGTTTTCGTAGTCCTCGACCATCTTCTTGACCATCTGGCCGCCTATCGAACCTGCCTGCTTAGCTGTAAGGTCTCCGTTATAACCCTGCTTGAGTGATACGCCAACTTCGCTGGCTGCTTCCATCTTGAACTGTTCCATTGCCTGTTTTGCTTCAGGTACTGTCATGATTTCTTTCCTCCTTGAAAATCATAGTCTTAATTTGATCTATCTAAATTTTGTGTCGAAATAAATCGACTACGCTAATATTGTATGCCGAAATCCGCATGTTATGAGTGAAAAATTTTTCCGAGAAAAAATGAAAAAAAGTATTGACAAACCGAAAAAAATGTAGTATAATATTTTTGTTGTCGGTCGATAACGCTAATATGGTCCGGTAGTTCAGTTGGTTAGAACGCTAGCCTGTCACGCTAGAGGTCGTGAGTTCGAGCCTCATCCGGATCGCCAGCTCCGCATATGCGGAGCTTTTTTTATACGCCGGTAACGGCGGTTTGTATATAAAAAATTTATTATGGGAGATAGGGATAATGACTGTAAAAGGTAAAAAAATCACAGATTACAGAAAATTGAGACTGAGAAATATAAACAGTCCGGAATTTTCGCATCTTAAGCTTCTGCTGTTCTGGCCGGTTTTCGGCTTTATGTTTTTGTTTGTGGAAAGGATAGGTGTGCGTTCGGAATACTTCCCAATAAGCTGCGCCCTGGATGATCTTATACCGTTCTGTGAATATTTTATAATACCGTATCTGTTCTGGTTTATATTTTTGGCGGGGATACATATTTATACGCTGCTGTATGATACTGCGGCGTTCAGGAGAATGATGAGGTTCATTGCTGTTACATATACGATAGCGATCGCTGTGTACCTTGTGTTTCCGAACTGCCAGGAGCTGCGGCCGGAGGAATTTGCGAGGGATAATGTATTGACGAGGTTCATGACATGGTTCTACGGCTTTGACACTAACACCAACGTGTGTCCTTCCATACATGTTATAGGCTCTGCTGCCGTGATGTTTGCGGCATGGGACTGCGAACGCCTCGGAACTCCGGCATGGAAAACGGCGTTTGCGGCAGCTGCCGTGCTTATTTCGGTATCGACGATGTTTTTAAAACAGCATTCGGCGGTGGACGTTATAGCTGCCGTTCCGGTATGCGCCGTGGGATATGTATGGGCGTATATCGTACCTCGTGCGGGGAAGAGAAAAAATAATATAAATATATAATGCTGAAAAGACGGCGGTACACCGGTTCTCAGCGTTAGCGATCCGGCGTAAATTTGCATAGAAGCGAAAGGGGGATGCTGCCAAATAGCGGCAGCATCCCCCTTTTATGCTTTTATATAAAGTTATTCGATCTCAAGAGTTCTGCCGTGCTTCGGCGGAGCTGTCTCCTTTTTCGGCATGGTCAGTGTGAGCACGCCGTTATGATATCTCGCCTTGATATTATCTGCTTTAATGTTTGAGATGTCAAAATCCCTTCTGAAGGAGCCGTAGGAACGCTCGCAGCGTACATATTTGCCGTGTTTATCCTTGTCCTCGTGCTCCGAATGTCTTTCCGCGCTCAAGGTGAGAGTGCTGTCGTTTATCTCAATGTGTATATCATTTTTTTCAAAGCCGGGAAGATCGGCCTCAAGCTTATAATGATCGCCTTCGTCCGTTATATCGGTCTTGAAGCCGGCGATAGAGCTATCGCCGAAGAAGTCAAACGGATCACTGAAAAAATGTCTTTCAAAATTGTCCATCTCATGGAACGGATCGTAAAGCGATAAACCATTGTTTCTGCGTCTCAGCATAATTATTACCTCCTCATCAAACCGGGCGTAATGCCCGCCGTATCAACTGAATATACCATCTGCGCCGTTTACTTCAGGCGTATGCAGAACCGGGACGGCGGCTGAAAAGTATCGTTTGGCGGCGTACCCACGGAAAAGCCGGATATTCTGCCGCCGTTTTTGTTTTCATGCTCTTATCCCTTTCTGTATTTATTATTATACTGCGCACATGTTATAATAATATGGCAATGATATGAACCGCATGTTAATTTTAGCACTCATCTCACGAGAGTGCTAACAAAACACGAAAACAGTGATTGGAGCGTATTTGACCGAACGGCATTTTGAGGAGTATGTCTTGAAGCTGCCGGGCGTAAAGGATCAAGGCATATTTTCGGGGAATATCTTATAGTCCAGCTTGTCTCTGTCCAGTTTGAGCGCGGTGCGCACTTTGTCATCGCAGTAGAGTATTCTGTATTCGGAGGGTATACGCCCCATTGTTTTAAAAAACAGCCTGTTGAAATTGCTTATATTTGTAAAGCCGCAGCTTTGTGCGATGTTCGCTATCGGCTGAGGCGTGTGTATAAGTCCGCTGCATACGCACTGGATGCGGTAGCTGTTTAGAAAGCTTATGATGCTGCACCCCTCTGCCTTTTTGAAAGCTCTTGAGAGTGAATTTCCCGAAAGGCCGAAATGCTCCGAAAGCATGTCTATGGTTATCTTTTCGCTGTAATGCTCATGGATAAATTCCACGATCTGCTGCGGCAGAAGCTCCCTATTCTGTACGCGGGGAGGGACGGTACCTTCTTCCACCGCCGCTATTACGCCGAGAAGCTCGAAAAGGAGCGATTTTATCCTGAAATTATACTTTTCATTGCATTGGTGGATCAGCTCATAAATGCGGTATATGAGCTTTCCGGCGCCGTTCGCATTGCATATATGCAGCTGCGGCTTGTTCTGCGTAAAAAAGCTGTAGCAGTAATCGTTGTCCCTGCCGATAATATCTGGATGAAAAACGATTGCAAAGTAGCAGGAGCCGCTGCCGCGCAGCGTGCGGTCGGAGTCTATATAATGCGGAGTATCGGAGTCGATAAATATAATATCACCGTCATGCATGACAAATGTGTCGCCGTTTACCGTGACGGTGAGACGTCCTCTGGAAACATACACGAATTCATATTCAGGATGGTGATGATATACGGAACCGAAGGTGTCGGAATAATATGCGGCGATCGGAAATTCCGGTTTTCCGTGACGTTTTTTTTCAACTCCTTCGGCTGTTGTTTCATTTCTGTTTATATACATAATTAACAGCCTCCTTATGAATATTATAATCCACGCTGCGGCGGTTGTCAACAGTTTTGACGTAATAGTATAATATAAGACGGTGTAAAAGTATCATAGCATGTAAAACACCTGTATAAAACACTGAAATTGCAGATAAAACGCGGTGAATTTAATAATTGCAAATGAATGACCAAATAGATATAATAAATATAAACAAGGAAAAGACCGTTTGGGCGGTGTGCGTGTTCGGCGCCTATAGCGGGTCTGTTTCAGACTGAGGGACGAGTATTTATAATTAAGACGGAGGAGGAATATTTGCTATGAAAAAGATAATTTCATTGCTTACAGCGGCGGCGATGTCAGCGTCATTGTTTGCGGCGGTGTCGGTGAGCGCGGAAGGGATCGGTGCAGAGGAAACCGGTGCGGATTTCGTAATTGCGGATACGGCAGGAGCTGCGGATATCTATGTCGATCCGAACGGCTCGGAGTACGACGGGCTTTCGCTGATAGCCGAGGCACTGCAGTCCGACATAGAGCTTGTGACCGGTACGGTGCCGGATATCGTTGAGGACCCGGGAGAACTGGGCGGCACTGCGGTAATAGCCGGCGTTGTGGGCGAGAATGAGGACGGATTGCTTAATACGCTTATAGAAGAAGGAAAGATAGACGTTTCGGAGATAGAAGGCGGCTGGGAACAGTATAAGATACAGCTTGTAGACGATCCTGCGGATAATGTGGAAAAAGCGGTGGTCATCGCCGGTTCGGACAAGCGCGGGGCTATATACGGTATGTTCCATATCTCAGAACTCATGGGAGTGAGCCCGTGGGTATGGTACGGCGACGTGACCCCGGAGCATATGGATGAAGTGTCTTTCAGCCGTGATGAGCTGGAGATCACTTCAAAAGAACCGTCTGTAAAATACAGGGGAGTATTTCTCAACGACGAATCGCCGAGCCTCACCGGCTGGGCGGCTGAGAAATACGGCGGTCTCAATTATAAATTCTACAGGGATCTGTATGAGTGTCTGCTCAGGCTGAAAGCGAACTATCTGTGGCCTGCAATGTGGGGCGAGCGTTTTTCAACGTACGGGCTCAGAGGGCTCAGCGAAAACGATTATCCCTACGACTATCCGCACAGCTATGAGGGGCTGCAGAATGCCGATCTTGCGGATAAATACGGGATAGTTATGGGAACATCCCATCATGAGCCCATGCTGCGTGCAAACGCGGAATGGGGCGATAATTACAAGGACTACATAAAGGACTCATATCCGGACGAGACTTTCCCGGTCGGCACGAATTCCACAACATACTGGAATTTTCAGAAGTATCCCGACGCGCTCACAAAATACTGGACGGACAGCGCGGTGAGAAACGGCGGGTTTGAAAACGTTGCTACCATAGGTATGAGGAGCAACGATGACGCGGCGCTTGAAGGAACAATGGGTGAGAACGTAAAAAATCTGAAAGACGTAATAAGCGTTCAGAAGCAGATAATTTCCGAATCTGTCTCGCCGGATATGCCTACCTGTCTTGTGCTGTACAAGGAGGTAGAGGACTATTGGTACGGCGGTACGGACGATGACGGCGTAACGCATGTAGAGGGTCTCAACACCTGGGACACTCTGGACGGTACAACAATAATGCTCTGTGATGATAACTACGGCAACGTGCGCACGCTGCCGAAGGAAGAAGAGCGAGACCGCAACGGCGGCTGGGGCATGTACTATCATTTTGATTATGTGGGCGCTCCGAATACATATAAGTGGGTAGCGACAAACCAGCTCGAAAAGACATGGGAGAATATGACCGCGGCTTATGAGTACGGCGTGAGAGAGATATGGGTAGTAAATGTCGGCGATTTTAAGCCGATGGAGCTGAATACCTCATATTTTATAGACCTGGCATACGACTATGATAAGTGGAGCGGAGCGAACCTTACTGACGAGTATACCGACCTCTGGACAGAGCAGCAGTTTGGCGGCAGAGTCAGCGAGGACGATGTGAATAATATCTCACAGCTTTTGTCAGACTATCTTAAGCTCAACGGCGCGAGAAAGCCGGAAAAGATGTTCCGCAATACGATGAGTCTTACTGACTATAACGAGGCGCAGAGAGTTCTCAGGAACGCGCAGAGCATATACGACAGAGCTTACGGGTATTATGAGAATATCCCAGATGAGCTTAAGGACGCGTATTATCAGCTTGTACTGTATCCCGCAGCGGCTTCGGCGAATATTACGATGATGTGTATTTATTCGGGACTGAATAAGCTGTATAAGGATTCCGGCAGCGTTCTTGCCAATACGTACGCCGCTCTGACGGACGAGTGCGTACGCCGCGACGAGGATATGATGACATACTATAATAAGACAATGTCCGGCGGAAAATGGAACAAGATGCAGGGTGAAAAGATACATGTGGGGTATACATCCTGGGATGCAAGCACATACGAGCAGCCCGAGGGAGATTATCTGACGCCCGCCGCGGAGGATGCGCTCGTTGTCAATATAGACGGCAGCTCTTCCGCGTGCAGGGCTGACGGGAACTCGCTTCCTGTTTTCACGAGCACGAACAGGGAAACATATGCGGTAACGGTATCGCATAAAGGCTCGGGGGCCTTTGATTATACGGCGGAGGCAGATAAGGACTGGATACGGCTTGACAAGACGTCGGGTACGGTAAATACCGGAGATGTGATAGGCGTGAGCATTGACTGGTCAAAGGTGACCTCTGACAGCACAGGGACGATAACGGTTTCGGCTCTGGGCGAAACGGTCAGCATAACAGTAAATGCAAAGGCGGTCGAGACGGCCGAACTTCCGGAGAAGACTTATATCGGAAAAGATGGTGTGACTTCGATACTTGCCTCAAATTACAGCGGTATAAGCAATGAGGAGGACTGGATAGTTATAGATAACTACGGCAGGGAGGCTTCTTCTGTAAAGGCGAGAGATATAACGGCGGATTTCAGCTCGGAAACGGCCCCGTGGCTTGAGTACAGCCTATATGTTCCTAATGCGGGAGAATATACTCTTACTGCATATATGTCTCCCGCCAATCCGAGGTACAGGGGCGGAAGGATCTATTACGGTATTTCCGTAAACGGAGGCGGAACTCAGGAGATCCCGTCGCTTATAGAAAAGTTTGACGTGGGCGGATATGCCGGAGGCGTAGGAACATGGGCAAACGGCGTTATAGACAACGCGCATATCACGTCTTCAAAGATACAGCTTGAAGAAGGCGAGAATACCATAAGGTTCCTGTCTCTTGACAGCGGAGCAGTTTTGCAGAAGCTTGTGGTTTCGGAAAATACATCGCTCGGCTCGTCCTGCTTCGGTGCGCCGGAAAGCTATTATATCGGAAGCGGCAATACGGACGGCGGTCTGATACATTTCGCTCCGGAGGACAGAATAATAGTTCCGGGCAGAGTGGATGCTGCGGAGCAGGGTGAAACGAGAATAATCGTTTCGGACTCCTGTTCATACATAATAACGGCTGAGGGCGAATTCTCTGAGGACGCGCAGCTGAGCATTAAGCTGAACGGTGAAGAAGCCGCAGTGCTATCGGATAACGGCGAGGGCATGTACGGTGAATGCGAGCTTGAAGAAGGCGAATACGTGATCACATACGACGTTACAGCCGGAACGGCGGAAATGAGAAGCCTCCTGTTTACGGCAAACGACGAGAGGATAAAGAATGAGATAATAAACGATGATTTTTCTGACAGCTCTCAGCTTGAGCGATACGAAACATATCTTGAGGACGCGGGGACTTTCTCCCTGTCAAACGGCACGGCGGAAGTGAAGTTCAAAGAGGCTTACAGCTCCAATAACGGTATAAAAACTGACGTGACAGATCTTGTAAAAGGTGCGTCCGGCATGGAATTCGGCGCGGCGGCGGATGTGCGCATAACGTACGACTGCACGGCAAAGATCTTCCTTGAGATCGTATCCCCGAACGGAACGGTCAAAAAGGTCGATATAGCGTCAAGCAATGAATTTGACGAGAATAAGAATATAAGTCTGAGCGGTGAAGTGGAAAAGGTGGAATTCCAAAGCTCCGATAAGGTATATCTGTGTATAACACAGTCGAGCGGTCAGGCGTTCTTCGACAATATCCGGCTGTGGTTCTATATGGGTAAGGTGACCGAAGAGTTTTTCACGCACGACTTCTCCGATGAAGCGCAGGGAGAGCTTTACAGCGTATATGATGAGACCAGAGCACCTAAGGCCTTTGGCGTAAGCGGCGGTGCGCTAAATGTCGATTACGATGAGGACTGGAACGGAACGAACGGTGTAAAGATAGACGTAACAGAGTATGTGAGCGGTCACAGCGGCGGCGAGTTCAAGGCATCGGCCGATCTCACAAGCTGGTTTTACGGTGAAAGCAATGTAGAGATATTCTTTGAGGCGGCAGCGTCTGATGGCAGCAGTACGAAAACGGTCATAGCCAGCAGATCCGGTTCGGACCTGGGTGCCGGTGAAAAAATGGAGAATATAAACGGCGAGACAGTGCTTGAGTTTGGGGATACGGACAGGGTTTATCTTTGCATTACCCATCCCTCCGGCAAGCATGTGATAGATAACGTATCGCTGACGGGTACATATATGAATATGCCGGACGATACGAAAACATATTTATTCGAGCACAGCTTCAACGCTTATAAAAATGACGAGGCAGGCATGTACGAGCCGTACGAAGCAGCCGGCGGCGTTGTTTCTCCCGGAAATTCACCTGTTTTAAAATATGAAAACGTAACAGCTCAGACGAGCGGTATAAGGATAGACCTTACAGATAAGTTCGGTCTGAATCCTGAATTGAGCGGACTTACGTTTGGTGCAAGAACAATGATCAAGCCCGGATATACATGGTCAGGTTCAAGCAATGTAAAAATATTCTTTGAGGTGATAAGCGGCGGAGATGTGCGTACCGTAGCGCTGGGCGAAGCGACTCCGGAAAATTCATCAGCGGCTAACGGAACAGATCCGGACACGGGAGCCGACCTGGGCACTAACTGGCTTACAGAACCTGTTTCGGGCGAAAGCGTGCTTGAGTTTGGGGAGAATGATACGGTATATTTATGCATAACATCGGATCAGAATCAGCTCTGGCTGGACGATATAGCCGTATATTATATTAAAGATACGTCCGGTGACGACGATCCGACGCCGCCTGTGTCAAAGGAATTTACAGTATCAGAACCTGTTATGGACGGAAGCGAGACAGCGTCCGTCACGGTAACGAATACGACAGATGAGAGCAGAGTGATAGTGATATACTTGGCTCGGTATAATGACGACGGCACACTGCGCGGACTGACAAGGATCGACCGTACCTCAGAAGCAAACAGCGGAACGCAGAAGATAGAATTTTCTGCATCGGCAGGCGATACGGTGTTCGTATGGGATGACGGTATGAGACCTTATACGCAGGCTGTGGAATTATCGGCCGCAGAGTAATACAGCAGAACAGATAAGGGGGCGTGCAGCCCCCTTATCGGGCTTTTTATGTTCTGTTGTTTGGTCAATTTGCCATATCAGTGCGCCCGCAGCCTGCGGTCATTTTATGTTGATATATAGAAATTATTAAAAAGGACTTGACAAAACGGGTATTATTGAATATAATTAGAACGGTGTCTAATTTTATTTTGGAAATAAATGCGGCCGATCGGGGCCGCGGAAATATCTACAGGAGGTGTAAAGAACTATGAAAATGACATTTCAGCCGAAGAAAAGGCAGAGAGTAAAGGTACACGGCTTCAGAGCAAGAATGGCTACAAAGTCGGGCAGAAAGGTGCTTGCGGCAAGACGTGCAAAGGGCAGGAAAGTCCTCACGACTTCGGATAAATAAATGCTAAAGGGACGTCTCGGTATCCGTTTCGGCGGATATTGCCTGAGAGACGCTCTTTTTGTATCACAGCGGAAGAACATATCCGTTTTATATCTGTTTTTGGTTAGGTAGTTGTGCGGGATCCTTTCCGATCCCGCAGAAAAAGGAGCGTGTTTTGAGTGAAAAACACTAAGCCGCTTAAGCTCAATAAGGATTTCAGGAGATTGTATTCGCGCGGGAGATCGCTTGCGGGAGGTTTTGTCGTTGTATACTGCTCACCCAGCGGCCGCGGCTTCAGCCGGGTCGGGTTCACGGCAAGCAAATCGGTAGGCAAGGCGGTGGTGCGGAACAGAACGAAGCGGCTCATGAGGGAAAGCTACAGGCTGCTCGAGGACAGGCTTTTGGGTCATTCGGATATGGTCGTGGTTGCGCGCAACCGCGCGGCCGGAAAGAGCTTTGCGCAGATATCAAGAGATCTTGAATATGTTATGCGTACGCTCGGTCTGCTCAAAAGCAGCGGAGCGCCGGACAGGAAAAGACCGGCAGCTGAACAGTTATGAAGAAAATACTTATTTTTTTGATCAAGTTTTACAGACACCGGATCTCACCGCTCAAAAGCTGCGGATGCTGCAGGTTCATACCTACGTGTTCGCAGTATGCATTGGAGGCGGTAGAAAAATATGGCGCGTTAAAAGGGAGCTGGCTCGCCGTAAGGCGGATCCTGCGGTGCAGGCCGTTTGGCGGCGGCGGATACGATCCCGTGCCATAACACGTGCCAGAAAGGATATTTTATGTGGCATTATATCGTTATGGGTATGGGCTGGATCATAAAGACCATTTATGAGCTGGTCCAGAATTATGGCGTTGCGATAATCATATTCACGATACTTATAAAGAGCGCATTGCTGCCTCTCAATATAAAATCGCAGAAGGCCATGAGAAAACAGCAGAAGATCCAGCCTATAATGGCGGAGCTTCAGCAGAAATATGCCAACGATCAGGCTAAGCTTCAGCAGGAGATGTCGAAGCTTTATAAGGAGAATAATGTCAGCATGACGGGCGGATGTCTGCCTGTTCTTATACAAATGCCTATTCTTATCGCATTGTACCAGGCAATAAGAAGGCCGCTGACGTACATGTTCAATGTACCCTATAAGGATATCCCTGCCGATGTGATCGAGAAGGTGGACAGCCTTAAAAACGCCATGCTTGAAAAGTTCCCCGATATCGTGGGATCGCTTAAGGACATGGACGCTGCCGCGCTGCTCGATCAGTCGCAGATACAGATCTCGGACTGGGCGCACAGGATATTCGGAAGCGCACACGAGTGGTACATCAACTTTAACTTTCTCGGTCTGGATCTTTCGCAGACGCCGTGGTCGGCGTTCAATTATCTGTCGGATATAGGCAGCCATCTGAGCGTGGTCATGCTTCTTATAATACCGGTGCTTACGCTTGTGACCTCGATAATACAGAACAAGCTGTCTATGCACATGTCCGGACAGGATAAGAATAAGTCGAACGATCAGGCCGCGTCTATGAGCAGGGCGATGATATGGATGATGCCGGCGATGTCGGTATATTTCACGCTTATCCTGCCGGCGGGTCTTGGCGTATACTGGATCATAAGCAGTTTGATCCAGATAGTTCAGCAGATCATATTATACTATTATTTTGAAAAGAAAGGGGAGGACTTAGTTGTCAAAGTTCCCGAACATAAACAGCACCATCATAGAAAAAAAGGCAAAAAGCGTTGAGGAAGCGATAGCAGAGGCTCTTGCGGAGCTGGGTATAGACAGAGCCGAGGCTTCTATAGAGATCGTCCAGGAACCGTCAAAGGGCTTTCTGGGGCTCGGCGCGAAGGAAGCGGTCGTTAAGGTAAGCGCGAAGAGCGCGGCAGCCGGAACTTCCGGGGCTGTTAAGGAGGAATCGGCTGCGGCTGAGGCTCCTGCGGAGCCTGCCGGTACGGAAAAGACCGTAACTGTGAAAGCGGCGTCAAACGGCATCTATTCGGATCCGTCTCCGGCGGAGAACGCGCGCCGTTTTATAAGCGATATACTCGCTGCTATGGGTCTTGACGTAACGGTCAGCGCTGTTCTTGAGGATGATATAGTAAAGGTAAATCTCGAAGGTGAAAATATGGGTATAGTTATAGGCAAGCGCGGAGACACGCTCGACAGCCTGCAATACCTCACCTCTCTTGTGGTAAACCAGACTGCCGAGGAATATATAAAGATCTCGATAGATACGGAAAATTACAGAGAGAAGCGCTCGGAGGCGCTGGAATCGCTTGCGGACAGGCTCGCGGCAAAGGTCGTGCGTACCGGCAAGAAGTTCACTCTTGAGCCGATGAATCCGTATGAGAGACGTATCATCCATTCAAAACTGCAGAATAATGAGGACGTAACAACATTCTCGATAGGACAGGAGCCGTACAGAAAGGTAGTTATATCTCCGAAGAACCCGAAGCCGTATAATAATAAAAAGAGCGGCTACGGCAAGCCCCGCAGACGCGCTCAGGGCGGCGGAAGAGGCGGCTACAGCCGTCCGTCGTACGAGAGACGCGAGAATACGGAAAAGAAGAGCAGCGGCAGCACAGCTACATATAAGGCTGATTTCAAGCCGCAGCAGCACAAGGCTGAATATAAGAACTTTGAGGAGTATCTTGCTGCTCATTCAAAGGATTGACGGTCATAAAAAACGGTCGCATCTGCCGGGACATACCGGCAGATACGACCGTTTTTATTATTTTTCGGTTTCGTTTATTATATATCCCGCGATCTTTTCTATAGTGCGTATAGGCGCGTCCTCGGCTGTGCCCCATTCCATGTCCCTGTTGCGGTAATCGAATTTCAGGGTGAATTTATGTATATCGTCCTGGATGCGCTTCAGCTCCGCCGATTGCTTTTTGATGAGCGCGGCTAAAAATGCGCCGGCATCGGAGCCCTTGAGGCTTTTTGTGCAGCAGTCCGACAGCATTTTGAAGTGGTGCAGGCATACGCCCTTCGATCTGTCGAACTTAGCGCGGAACGCTTCATCCTTTGCCCACATATAAAGCAGAACGTCTGTATAGCGTTCCATTGTGTGATCTATCTTTTGGCATATCATGCACTGATCCTCTACGGAACCGAGAAATCCGGATATATCCCCGGCAGTCTTTTCGGCGCCGTTCTTTTTAAACAGACCTCCGGTCTGCTTTTCAAGAGACTTTGTATCCTTTTCATAGCTGCTGAGCTTTTTCCGCAGCTCGTCAAGATGGGTGTCCAGTATAAGTGCGAGAGGGAGCTTGTTCGGCGCTGCGAACATCATTGAAAAATGGCGGCGGCAGTAACCTTTTTCATTTGATTCCGTCCTGTGATCCGGCTCCATCATCGCCGCGCCCAGAGAATAGCT
The DNA here is from genome assembly GCA_944393255.1 of uncultured Clostridia bacterium. Taxonomy (GTDB): domain Bacteria; phylum Bacillota; class Clostridia; order UBA1381; family UBA1381; genus Ornithomonoglobus. The sequence continues at coordinate 87,785 of CALXZP010000014.1, forward strand.
CACAGCCTCCTTTTCAAGCTCTTTTTCAAGCTCGCACAGCGGACATTCGCAGTCCTTATCGTAGGCTTCGTTCACCGGTATGGTATAGATCTTTTCCTTCATAGTGTCATTTCTCCTTATCCTCTGAAAAGCTTCATTGTCTCGCTTATCGTTCTTACTCCGAATACCTTTATCCCGTCCGGGACTTTAGCGCCTCTGAGCGACTGCTTAGGAGCGATAGCCGTTTTAAAGCCGAGATTGGCTGCCTCTGTGAGCCGTTTTTCTATCTGCGATACCGAACGCAGTTCGCCGCCAAGTCCTACCTCGCCTATAAATATCATGTCGGCAGGCAGAGCTATGTCCGCCTGGCTCGCGGCTATCGCGGCGCATATGCCGAGGTCTACCGCCGTTTCGTCTATCCTCAGCCCGCCCGCAACGTTTATATATACGTCCGAGTTTGAAAGGTTCATCCTTGCGCGCTTTTCAAGCACGGCTATCAGCAGGAGAACTCTGTTGAGGTCGATGCCGGAGCTCATTCTGCGCGGATTTCCGAACCCGGTGGGGGTAACGAGCGCCTGTATTTCGGCAAGGATACCGCGCGTTCCCTCCATAGCGCATACTATCGCGCTGCCCGATATATTTTCCGGACGTCCCTCAAGCAGCGTTTTTGACGGGTTTGCCACCTCAGCTAAACCTTTATCCCTCATTTCAAAAACGCCTATCTCGTTTGTTGAGCCGAACCTGTTCTTGACCGCGCGCAGTATTCTGAAGGAAAGTTGCCTGTCCCCCTCGAAATAAAGCACACAGTCAACCATATGCTCGAGTACGCGCGGTCCGGCAAGCGCGCCGTCCTTTGTCACGTGTCCGACTATGAACATGGATATGCCCATGGATTTAGCGATACGCATAAACGCGTTCGTGGTCTCCCTAACCTGCGGTACACTGCCGGAAGCCGAGGCTATGGCCTCGATATGCATTGTTTGTATCGAGTCGATTATAACGATATCCGGTTTTGTATCGGTTATCGCTTCAAGTATCGTTTCAACGTCCGTTTCGGAAAGAAGATAAAGGTTTTCGCTTTGTACTCCGAGACGTTCTGCGCGCAGCTTGATCTGCGCGGATGATTCCTCTCCGGAAACGTAGAGTATTTTCTTTGTTTTACCGGTATTTTCACAAATCTGAAGAAGCAGTGTCGATTTGCCGATGCCGGGATCGCCGCCGACCAATATCAGCTCGCCGTTGACAACGCCCCCGCCGAGAACTCTGTCTAGCTCGCGCATACCGGTTGAAAATCTGGTATCATTGTTATATTTAACGCTGCCCAGCTGTGCGGGACGGTTAAAACTGCTTTTTACGGGCGTGCTTTTGCGTGCCGAGGCAGAAGCGGGCGCTGGCGTCTCGATAGTTTCATTCAGTGTGTTCCAGTTTCCGCAGCCCGGGCATTTTCCGAGCCATTTCGGGGATTTGTACCCGCATTCACTGCATATATATGATGATTTTGATCTCACATCTGTCCTCCGTTAAGGTCATATTTTATTCTGTATCACATGAAGGTTTATAGATCAATAACAGCTGTGTCCGCCGCAGCCGTGATCGCCGCAGGAGTGTCCTTCGCCGCTGTGCCCATGCCCGTGATGATCGCAGTGCACATCGGGATCGAAAGAAAGCTCATTTTTCAAAAAAGCGTTTACAGCGTCGTCCGCATTTCCGCAGACACCGCCGAAAAGACGTATCCCCGCTTCGCTGAGAGCCATTTGGGCGCCGCCGCCTATGCCGCCGCAGATAAGCGTGTCAACATTATGGCCGGCAAGAAATCCGGCAAGCGCGCCGTGACCGCTGCCGTTTGTTCCGACCACTTGGGTAGCGATGACAGTGCCGTTTTCCGTATCATAGAATTTAAACTGTTCGGTATGACCGAAATGCTGAAAGATCTCTCCGTTTTCATAAGTTACCGCTATTCTCATAGTATCGTCTCCTCGTAAAAAAATATTTAGTATTGTCCTGATTTAAATTATACCACACTTTTATATGATTTTCAATGTATAAACCGATATAAGCCCAAAACCGGAGCAAACTTTCCTGAAAATGAGGCTGATGTGAGTTGGATAGCATGCTTGTAATTTGTTACAAATATTACGATCCATGCATAGAATGGGTGAAATGTTACAGCAAGGTTACAAAATGTTACACGGAAGTGTGAAAAAATTATGTAATCCGCTTTATCCACAGAGTTATCCACACCTATATATACCTGCATTTCGTATATTTGCAAGTTGTCTGCAAAGTTATCCGCGTTATCCACACTCAATGAGGATAACATAAAAAACCATGAGGTAGACATAATATATTTATCCGCACAGGTTATGATAGAATGCGGACAACCACTGCTGTTCTGTTCAGTTATGTTTTATAGTTTGTTATCTTTATGCATTTCAGGTATTGTTAATAATAAAAACTAAGTATTGGACATTCTGTGTATTTCCTGTTAAAATATATTTATAAAAATAAATTTTACAGAACAAAGGAGACTCATTATGAAAAAATTATTGTCCATTATTTTAGGCGCTGTATTTTGTATTAGCGGTATAACTATCCTTGCGGCCGATACGGCGGACACTGTAGTAACATTACGGATCAACGATCCTATAATGACTGTAAACGGTGCTGATAAAGAGATTGATCCCGGCATGGGTACAGTCCCCGTGATCATCAATGACAGAACGCTCCTTCCCGTAAGAGCAGTTGTTGAAGAGTTGGGCGGTACTGTCGGATGGGACGGCGAAGTAAATACTGTAACGTTAGAGCATGAGGGAAGCGAAATACTGCTGACTATCGATTCATTAACAGCATATCTAAACGGTGCACCGCAGACGCTTGATACCGCTCCGGTCATCATAAATGACAGGACAATGCTTCCGATAAGATTTATTGCAGAGAGCTTTAACTTTGATGTGCAGTGGGACAGTGCGGCACAGGTCGTGACGATCACAAAGAGCGTACAGCCGGCGGAAACGGCAGTTCCGACAGAGGCTCCGACAACAGAGCCTTCCGTATCTCAGACGCCCGATGCGACAGATTCTCCGTCGGAACAAGAAGAGAGCACAACGCTTGTCGTTTATTTTTCCAACACGGGAAACACTGAAAATATCGCAAAATATATTGCAGAAGATCTCGGCGCGGATATGTATGAAATAGAGGCGGCGCAGCCGTATACTTCCGCCGATTTGGATTATAACAACAGCTCTTCAAGAGCGAATATGGAACAGAACGACGACAGCGCAAGACCGGAGATCGCAAACGGGGTAGATAATATGGAGCAATACGATGTGATCTATTTGGGTTATCCCATATGGTGGGGACAAGCGCCAAAGATAATATATACATTCCTTGAAAGCTATGACTTTTCAGACAAAACGATTATTCCGTTCTGTACTTCGGGAAGCAGCGGCATAGGTTCGAGCGCGTCGAACCTGCACAGCGTTGTTGACAGCAGCGTTGACTGGAATGATGGCAGACGCTTTTCCGGAAGTGCTTCATCGGACAGCGTTGCGGACTGGATAAATGAAATTACGGAATAACAGATAGTGAAGGGAGCAGAAACAGGATGAAAAAATATGCGGGTATATTGTTAATGAGTATAATGCTGTTTATGCTGACGGCCTGCGGCGCTTCAAAAACAGAAACGGCGGATCAAAACGCCGCTTCGCCGGCCCCGGCGGCGTCCGCGGAGCAGCCCGAGGCAGATAATACCGATCAGCTTATCTTGTATTTCTCATGGTCTGGGAATACAAGGGCGGTCGCAGAGGAAATAAGTTCGCAGACAGGCGCGGATATTTTTGAAATAATCCCGGAAACACCGTATTCAGATGATTATAATGAGGTGCTTGATACAGCGCAGCGTGAGCAGTCGGAAAACGCGCGTCCCGTTATATCCGGTGCAATAGATGATTTCAATAAATACACTACAATATTTGTAGGTTATCCCAATTGGTGGGGCGATATGCCTATGATCATGTACAGCTTGTTTGATGACTATGATTTTACAGGGAAAACAATTGCGCCATTTGTTACAAGTGGCGGCAGCGGTTTCTCGGGAACGATCGATACGATAAGATCTCTGGAACCGGGTGCGGAAGTAACCGAAGGGTTGTCATTAAGCGGAGACAGCGCTGAAAATTCCGCCGCTGATGTATCAAAATGGCTTACAACAATAGAATAAAATTGCAAGTGTTCCGCCGAAAGGCGATAAGTATTCTATGAAAGGAGGTCTTTATATGAGATCATTGAACATAAAAAAATCAATGGTTTTTGTAATAGTTATAGCGTTGATATGCGGCGCATTTGGAATATTTGCATGGCATAGTGATCAAACGAGCCATTCCAATAAAGTGTTTGCGGAAAATGGTGAGCAAATTCTCACCCTGCAAATCGGTAATCCGAATATGACAATAAACGGTGTTTCTCAAGAGATTGACCCCGGCACGGGAACTGTACCCATTGTATTAAATGACAGAACAATGCTACCTGTTCGCGCAGTTATTGAAGCTGTCGGCGGTACGGTTTCGTGGGACGAGAATACGCAAACGGCAACGCTGTAATATAACGGTGATACCGTGCGTCTTACAATCGGTTCACAAACTGCATATTTTAATGACGCCGCAAGCGAGCTTGATGTAACGCCTGTTATAATCAATGACAGAACAATGCTGCCGATACGGTTTATAGCGGAGAGCTTCAAGTTTAATGTGGATTGGGCAGAAACAACGCAGACTGTAACAATTACCGTTCCAGCTGCCGGGGAAAACCAAACAATATCCGAACCGACTATAGCTCCAATCGAAACGTTGGCAGATGCGCCGACCGTTTATATGACTGCGGATATAACTCCGGAAAGCCTTATGAAAATTTATGATCAGCTTGATTTCACCCCGCAGGGTAATGTTTCGATTAAGCTGTCCACAGGTGAAGCCGGAAATACCCACTACCTTGATCCGAATTTAATCAAGGATTTGGTGCAGTCTGTTGAAGGAACAATTGTTGAATGCAATACTGCTTACGGCGGTTCACGCTCAAATACGGCAATGCACAGACAAGTTGCGGCCGACCACGGTTTTACCGCAATAGCCGATGTTGATATTATGGACGCAGACGGTTCAATAGAAATTCCCGTCAGCGACAAAGCGGAAAATATTACGCGCGATATCGTCGGAAAGAATTATGCAAATTACGATTCTATGATTGTGTTATCACATTTTAAGGGACACGCTATGGGCGGCTTCGGCGGTGCTATAAAAAACACTTCAATAGGCGTAAGCTCAAGTGAGGGAAAAATGTATATCCATTCCGGCGGACACAGCACAACGAGCTGGAGCGGCGGAACGCAGGATCAATTTCTTGAAGCAATGGCTGAGGCAGCACAGGCGGTTTATAATGACAGACAGAATAACGGCGGCATTATATACATCAATGTAATGAACCATTTATCTGTTGACTGTGATTGCGATGGAAATCCCGCAAAGCCGGATATGCACGATATAGGCATATTGGCCTCATACGACCCCGTAGCGCTCGACCAAGCGTGCGTTGATTTAGTGTATGAGCAAAAAGACGGCGATGGTAAGTCGCTTGTTGAGCGTATTGAGTCAAGAAACGGGCTTCATACACTTGAACATGCTGCAAAAATCGGTTTTGGTAGCCGAGAATATAACTTAGTAAGCATAGATAACTAAAATAATTTTTCTTAGTCTGCCATAAGGCGGAACACTGAATATTTACAAGGAGGAAAACAAAATGGCTTGTTTTACAGTACCGGCAGCGGAAGCCGTCGTAACGACAATCGTAAAGAAAAATGCAGAGAAAAAAGGAATTAAAGCGGAAACGCATCCGTTTCTTTCAAAAATGAAATGGCTTAACAATATGCTTTGGGGAGGCAGCGCTCTCCTTGCATTTGAGCATATATGGCACGGCGAGATTACACCGTGGTTTCCGTTCCTGACAAATGCGGCAAATCCCGCAGACGCGGCGGAAATGCTCCGGGAAATGACTACATCGGGAGTTGGTATGGCAGCGCTTGTAACGGTGGCTTGGATTGGAATGGTTGCGGTTACAAACGCAATCGAAAAGCGTCCGTCAGAGATGCCGGTCGCAGTAAGCAGAGGTAATCAATAATGACGCTTTTAATAACTGTTTTTGCGGCCGTTATATCCACAGTCACATGGTACACAAGAGCTGAAAATAATATGAAAATCAGCATATTAAGCCTAATGTATTGGGGTGCGTCGCTTATGTGGCTTGTTGATGCGATTGCTGAATACATAGAAATCGGCGCAGAGTATTTCTCTCCCGCTCCCGCCGATATGCTTAATGATACATATCTCGGCTTATCCGTTGTTGCGTTGGGACTTGTTATATGGCTCATCATATTGCTTATAAAAGACCCGAACGGCAGAATTAAATCAGCATTAACAAGAAAAAACTAATGTTCCTTATGCCGCCGTTTGAAAATACTTTTAGGTGTACCCCCATTTTACTCTTTTAAGTATCATTTCTTATGGCGGCATTTTGTCTATAAGAAAGCAATAGAGTGAATTTATTGTTTTGTTATAGACAAAATGAGGTGCTAAATATGAATTTACAAGATTTTTTCACAGAGAATCCAAAATGTGCGATTGCGTTTTCGGGCGGCGTCGATTCCGCATATCTACTCTATGTAGGTAAAAAATACGGCGCAGATATTCAAGCATATTATGTCAGAACTCCGTTTCAACCGAATTTTGAATACGCAGACGCGCTAACGCTTTGCGATAAGATGAATATAAATTTGAAAACAATAGAATATGATGTTTTATCCGAAAGAATTATAGCAGATAATCCGCAAAACAGGTGTTACTACTGCAAAAAAAGCCTGTTTTCACAATTAACGGAGCAATCGCAAAAAGACGGATATAACCTAATTATTGACGGTACAAACGCTTCTGATAACGCAGATGACCGTCCGGGTATGAAAGCGCTCGAAGAATTATCGGTACGCTCGCCTTTGCGTGAATGTGGCTTGACAAAGGATAAAATCAGAGAGCTTTCAAGGAAAGCGGGACTTTTTGTATGGAATAAGCCTGCGTATGCCTGTCTTGCCGCGCGTATACCGACAGGAACGCATATTACAAAAGAATTGCTTAATCGGGTGGAACATTCGGAGGATAGACTGATGTCAATGGGTTTTTCGGACTTTAGAGTTAGGGTTTTTGATAACTGTGCAAGATTGCAGATGAAAGAAAATCAATTTATACAAGCTGCCGAGCAGAGGAAATGTATATCTGAAAAACTAAGACCGTATTTTGATGCTGTATTTCTTGACATGGAGGTGCGATAAATGGAACAGAAAGAGTTAAAAACCTTATTGGAACAAATTGCGAACGGCAAAATATCCGTTGAGAACGCAATTCTGAAATTCAAGTCCGAGCCGTTTGAAGATTTGGGTTTTGCAAAAATAGACCATCACCGCAGCATACGACAAGGGGTTGCGGAGGTAATATACGGGGCGGGAAAAACGCCGGAACAGATAGTGCATATAGCAGACAGCATGCTTGCAAATGGACAAAAGACTGTTCTTATTACAAGAATGAGCGACAAGGCGGCAGAACTTGTAAAGAAGTTTTTACCGTTTCAATATTATGAAATCGGACATATCGGTATAGCCGGTGAAATGCCGAAGCCTGACATTGAAACAAATATCGTGGTCGCCACAGGCGGAACGAGCGATATGCCTATAGCGGAAGAAGCCGCATTAACCGCTGAAGCGTTGGGAAATAAAGTTATTCGGCTTTATGACGTCGGCGTTGCAGGCATACATCGTTTGCTTGCGCACTCGGAGGCTATTATGACAGCAAAGGTCATTGTTGCGGTAGCCGGAATGGAGGGCGCACTTGCCAGCGTGATTGGCGGTCTTGCCGACTGCCCGGTAATAGCTGTGCCGACAAGAGTAGGATATGGCGCGTCGTTCAGCGGTTTGTCCGCGCTTTTATCAATGCTCAATTCCTGCGCAAGCGGTGTGAGCGTTGTTAATATCGATAATGGCTTCGGCGCGGGCTATTTGGCAAGTATGATAAATCGTATAGGAGGATAACAGGTTATGAAAACTTTATATATTGACTGTAATATGGGTGCAGCCGGCGATATGCTTATGTCAGCGCTATCGGAATTGCTCCCAAATCCACAAGAATTTACAGAGCGTCTTAACAGTCTGAATATTCCGAAAGTAACAGTAAAATCCGAAAAATCCGTAAAATACGGTATAACAGGCACGCATATACGCGTATTTGTCGGAGATATTGAGGAAAACGAGAATATGCACCACTGCCAACACAATCATCATCACCACTCGGGAATGAAGGATATTGAAAATATAATAAACGGCTTGAATGTATCGGATAATGTGCGTAATAATGCGCTGTCGGTGTATCGGCTTATTGCCGAAGCAGAAAGCTGCGCGCACGGCTGTGAAATGAACGAGATACACTTTCACGAGGTTGGTACTATGGATGCGGTTACTGATATTGTGGGTGTATGTATGCTTATTGACGAACTTGCACCTGACAAAATAATTGCGTCACCCGTCCGCGTTGGAAGCGGTCAAATAAAATGCGCTCACGGTATATTGCCCGTGCCTGCTCCCGCGACTGCGTATATTCTTCGCGAAATCCCGATTTATAGCGGTGAAATAAAAGGAGAATTTTGCACCCCTACGGGGGCGGCACTTCTTAAACATTTTGTGAATGAATTTGCACCTATGCCTGTTATGCGTGTTTCAAAAATTGGTTACGGCATGGGAACAAAAGATTTTGGCGTCGCCAACTGTGTTAGAGCGATGATTGGTGAGTCGTACAGCAAAGCAGGATACGAGGACTTGGCGGAAATAGCGGCAAGAAATAAAATATCATTATCAGATATTAAGATTACGGAGGAATAGTTATGTGGGATATAATCCAGCGCGAAGCGGTGTATTTGTGGTATTACTTTGAATTGCAGTTAAGTCAGATATTTCCGTATTGGGTACTCGGCATCGTGATAGGCTCGGTTGTTTCTGTATTTGGTAAACAAAGAATACATAATATGGTTGCCGCTATTCAGGATAAACATCTCGGAATATTTGGTATTATTCCGGCAAGCCTTTTGGGGATTGCATCGCCTTTGTGTATGTACGGTACAATTCCTATTGCAGCGTCTTTTTCACAAAAGGGACTCCGTGATGACTATATAGCTGCCTTTATGATGAGCAGCGTATTGTTAAATCCGCAGCTTTTGATGTACAGCGCAGCGCTCGGAACAACAGCTCTTATTATTCGGTTTGTCGCTTGTTTTTTATGCGGTGTAACTGCGGGATTACTGATAAGATTATTTTATCGCAATAAGCCATTCTTTAACTTCACAGGCTTTTCAGAACGCGCAAATCGCGATACAGACCCGAATATGTTTATGCGCCTTTTAAAGAATATCGGCAGAAACATAAAAGCAACGGGATTGTGGTTTCTTATCGGCGTTATATTGTCAGTGCTTTTTCAGAGATATGTTCCGGCAGAAGCGTTTTCAAAGTTGTTTGTCAACAACGAGGGGTTTGGACTTTTAATGGCAGCTACAATCGGTGTGCCGTTATATATGTGCGGCGGCGGTACAATTCCGCTTTTACAGCAGTGGTTAGCAAGCGGAATGAGCATGGGTGCGGCCACCTCGTTTATGATAACAGGGCCGTCAACGAAAATAACGAACCTCGGCGCGCTTAAAATTGTACTTGGAATAAAACATTTTGCGCTTTATATTGCGTTTGTAATAGTATTTTCGCTTTTGTCAGGTCTTGCGGTAAATATAATTTAAATCGGAGCAACACTCCGCTTTGCTTGCAAAGAGCGGAGTTTGCGAACGATTGCAACCTGCAAAGGGAGCGTTAGCTCATCAGGGTTTCAGTGGGAGACTATAACTCCCACTGAAATTCTGAAATGGAACCCGCCGCATTAGAGGCGGGGGACATCTTTGCATATGTTATATGAATATTAAAATTTAGGAGGTATTTTTATCATGAAAAAGAATTTAGGCTCGGTTTTAGCACTGTATCCCACACCGACAGTCGTTGTGGGCGCAATGGTTGACGGAAGTCCGAATTGGGTACTTGTCGGACACATTGGGATCATAGGACATGACAGAGTTATGGTAAGTCTTGCAAAGCCGCATTACACAAATAAGGGCATTAAAGCCACAAAAGCGCTGACGATCAATGTTGTTGACGAAAGTATGCTTGCAAAGGCAGATTACTCCGGCAGCACAAGCGGAGCAAAAACTGATAAGTCTGCACTGTTTGAATATACACAAGGCGAAACGGGCGCACCGATCATCAATGAATGTAAACTCGTTATGGAATGTGAGGTGGACGATATTTACGAAACCGATACATTTGAGAGCTTTATTTGCAAAATCAACTCCACACACGCTGATGAAAAGATAGTGAACACCGATGGTAAAATTGATTATAATACGTTCAAGCCCGTACTATTTGAAATGCCGACCTATGAGTATTTAAGAACAGGCGACGTGATAGGAAAATGTTTGAGCTTTGGCAAGGAGCTGAAAAAAGAAAATAAATGAACCGTTAGACAGATACTTTTCAGTAAACAGAGATGCAGCGTTATCAACCCAAATGATCAAATATGACAGAAGCGGCGTTTGTGCCGCTTTTATTTTGCAGCGCTTTGTTTTATCATACGTTTTGAGCATTATTCATAATAAAAACTAAGTATTGGACATTTTATGAAGTGCATGATAGAATAATATTAAAGAAAATAAAGAACGGAGAGAAAAACAATGGATCTGCGTGTTATAAACTATTTTTTGACCGTCGCACAGGAGGGAAATATTACTCGAGCTGCTGAAATTTTGCACATCACTCAGCCTACGCTTTCACGTCAGATAATGGAGCTGGAGGAAGAGCTGGGCGCGACCCTTATCATACGCGGCAAAAGACACATCACTCTCACCGAGGAGGGTATTTTGTTTCAGGAAAGGGCAAGAGAAATATCAACCCTTATAAAGAAAACGGAGAATGAATTTAAGGAACAAAGCCTAAGAGACGGCGGACGTCTTTCGATCGGCTGTATTCAAAGCCTTTCAAGCGAGCTTATGATGAAATTCATTGAAAATTTCTCGAAGAAATATCCGAAAATGCGGTTCGACCTGCTTACGGGATATTCAAATGATATCAAAGAAAAGCTTGACCGCGGCTTGATCGATATAGGTCTTTTGTCGGAACCGATAGAAATATCAAAATATAATTTTCTGCGCCTTGAGCAGGACGAGGAATGGGGCGTTATCGTTCCAAAGGACGACCCCATTGCACAAAGGGAGTGTATAGAGTTAAGAGAGGTCGCAGACAAGCCGCTTATCGTCCCGAGCAGAGAAAATATATATAACGAGCTTTTAAATTGGTTTGGGTATGAGAACGGGGATTTACACATTTTCAGTACCTACGACCTAATTGCAAATTCGCTGATACTTGTTATGAACGGTTTGGGGTATGCGGTAGGTATGAGAGGACCGGTGTGCGTCCGTTATAACAGCGAGGTGAAATTTATTCCATTAACTCCCGAACGCAGAACAAAGAGCGTTATCGTATGGCGGAAAAACCACACAATGACGACCGCTGCGACTTTATTTCTTGAAAACATAGATAAAAAATATATTTTGCAATAGGAGTGAATTTAATTGACAGAACGTGAAAAAATGCTTGCCGGAATGCCTTATTGCAGCGCTGATGCAGAGCTCAGAGCGCTGGGGACGAAAGCGAGTGCGCTTACGAAGGAATACAATTCTCTCGGAGCGGATAACGAAGCGGGTAAGGAAGAGATATTGCATAAACTATTCGGTTTTTGCGGCAAAGACGTAAGAGTCAATCAGCCCATACATGTTGATTATGGGTGTAATATCCATATAGGCGATAACAGCCTGATAAATAAAAACTGCACGCTCCTCGATACCAATATCATAAAAATCGGAAGCCGTGTTCTGATCGCACCGGATGTAAAAATATATACAGCGTGTCATTCCGCAGATAAGAACGAGAGATTTAAAGAGATAGACGGGAAACTGAAGATCATCACCTTTACAAAGCCTGTTGAGATCGGGGATGACACTTGGATCGGCGGAGGCAGTATAATTCTTCCCGGCGTTAAAATAGGATCGAATGTTATTATAGGCGCGGGAAGCGTTGTAACAAAGGATATTCCCGATAATGTGGTCTCGGTAGGAAATCCGTGCAGTATCGTCAGAGTAAACGGAGAACAAAATGAATAAACGAATTATTAAGACGGTAACGGATATTATGATGACCATAGGGCTTTTTATGCTTATGGCATATCCTTTGACGGGAAACGCACTTCATATGTGGATCGGGATCGCTGAATTTATTCTGTTTGCCGTACATAATGTATTAAATTATAAATGGTACAGATCGATATTCAAGGGAAAATACACCCCTGTAAGAATAATGTATATAATTACGGACGTTCTTACAATTCTTTCTGCAATAGCCTTGTTCATCAGCGCTGTTATTTTGTCCGACTGTTTCGGCTTGATCATAATAAGATCGGGCAAAGCGTTTGGACGAGTGCTGCACTTATTATCCGCCTATTGGGGGTTTATGTTTATGTCGCTGCATATCGGTCTGCATTGGAACACGGTTTGCAGTGCGGCAGGCAGGCGGATAAAAACAAATACCGTATATACTTTAATCCTTCGGACAGCGTCAATATTGATCGCTGTATTCGGAGCTTATGTATTTATAAAAAATGACATATTGTCATATATGTTTTTGAAAAAACAGTTTGTAAATTTTAATCTTTTGCATGGCAAAGCAGTGTTTTTTGCTGAACATATTGCAATGTCGGGACTATGGATATTCATATCACATTATTTATCGAAAATAGTAAAGGAGAAGTACAGAAAATGAAAAAATTATTAAGCATTCTTTTATCAGCGTCAATGCTCATGACGGGATTGACAGCCTGTGCGGCAGACAATGAAAACGATCGGCAACAGGAAAACATATTAATCTCAATGCAGATCGACA
>CALXZP010000015.1 GCA_944393255.1 uncultured Clostridia bacterium
CTGCCGCGGTCGGATGCTCCGGCACAGTCCTGCCGTGCGCGGTATCGGCAGCGCCGCCGGAGGCGTCGGACAACGTGCTTATGGTATGCGACTTTGAGAACGGAGCAGAGCTGCCGGTAACATCCTCGGGCGGAGCGTCGGCCGAGGTGACGGAGTCGCCGATAGGGACGTCGTATAAAAAGATCGGATCCAATACGTTAAATTCGGAGGAAAATGTAACGGCAGGTTTGGCAGATTATGCAGAGCTTTGTGAAGCGGATAAGGACAACCATGTGCTAAAGCTGACCGGAGCAGCGGCGGGAGATTCGAACACAGTAACGGTCTACGAGGGTATTTTACCGGAGGATTTCGCTTTGGATTTTTCGGCGCTCGGATATCCAAATTTTGCAGCGTTCACTATCAGTATAGAACAGGACGGAAGTTCGTATAACATTATAAGATACGATCAATGGAACAGTGTTTATCTAACTGGCTCAAAAACAAGATATGCTTCAGCGTCGGGAAATGTATGGTGTCCTGTAACGATGATATTACGTGATTTTGCTTCTGATAATACTAAGCTTATGATGTATATGAACGGAAGACTCAATTATACAGCGAATGCGGCAAATCCGCAGGGGTTGGAAAATGCATATCCGGAAGTTGGCGGCTATTACAGTGGATTGGATCTTACAAAGAATGTAAAGATAATGCTAACGCAAACAGGGGCTAACGGATGCACTAACGAATACGTATGTTTTGATAATTTCAGAATATATAAGTATGAGAACAATATAAGCAATGAGGCTGGAAACGATTTTGAAACGGGAAAAGCCGGTATGGCTCCCATGCAGAACGATATAAGGACAGGCGGACAGATAAACAGGCAGTGGTTCCACTCCAGCGCGGAGGAAACTGTTCAGCAGAATTACGGTTTAGCGGCTTATGAAACAACGGTTGAGGAGGATCCGCTCGATCCTTCAAACAAGGTCATCAGGAGTATACGAGGCGACGGCAGTAATGAGTACGGATATGACGGCGCAGTTAGATTTACAGTGAACAAACCAAAGGAAACGCTCGAGATAAGCTTCAAGGCGCTAACTTCAAGCACATCGTCGCAGTATCAATACAATATCGCAGTAGATATAGCCGACGGAACGTTCGGCGATGTGTTCTTTCAGACGGAGAGCAAGACACCTGCCGATAGAATATTTACGCTGAACAACAATGCCGACGCCCAGTTTGTAAGCTCGGGCAGATACCGCGGATATGCTTCCGATCTGAACTGGGAGCTTGACAAGTGGAACGATGTTAAGCTTGTGTACAGCGTGGAAGAAGACAAGACGAGTTTTGAAATAAACGGAGTGACATTTGATATCACGCCCAATACAGGCTCTATAATAAGCGATATAATGAGTTCGGATGATGACACAGTAACAGTGGGCTTCTTAAGACCGTTTGCTTCGCAGTACGGCTACATCATGCTTGACGATATCTCGATAAAGTCCGACGGCGGCAATACGGACGAGCCGGAGCCGGGCGTCACCGTGACGGAGCGCATGGAGGCGGTCAATGCTGAAGATAAGTCACACGCAGGATATTTCTGGAATGTGACCGTTCCGACGCTCGAAAGCAAAGACAGCATAAAGGGCACGTTCACGAGCGAAAAGGAACAGAAAACGATGGAGCGCGAGTTTGATATAACCACGATAAACGGCGAAGGCGGAGCGGTGTTCTCTGTACTTCTTCTCGATGCGCCGGAGGATGTAACGGCAGTATTTGAATAATGTGCATAAGGGCGTATCAAAACTCATTTGAGCTTTGCTACAGCCCCTCGGAAATAATACTAAACAAGGAACAGAAAGGAAGAAGAAAATGGCACAGAAGAAAACAAAGCGTCTGCCGCTGATATTGAGCGCGGCTCTGCTCACCACGGCGCTGACCGTGCCCGCGGCGTCGGCAGAGGAGCCGGATTATATACTGAACATCAGCGATACCAAGGTGTTCGATCATACGAGTGGTGCGACCACACAGACCGGCAGTGTGAACCTCTACTATTACGGCGGTCCGGGCTCGAGCATATCGTCCGAAGGTCAGGATATGGAGTCGGACAAGCCCATAAAGGTAAATCAGACTATAATGTCGGACTGGAAGAGCGCATTCTGGACGGAAGGCAAAAACTTTGCGACAGACAAGAATACGGTATTTGATATAACCTTTAAGGTGTATCTTGACGATTATTCGCAGCCATCTCCGTACGTGGGACTGAGGCTGTTCACGTCAAATAATTATGTAAACTGCGAAGGCATGGAGTGGCGCGGCATACAGCTTCAGGAGAGCGAAAAGGATACGCTCCACCACATGAGATACGTGCTCAGCAAGGGCGAGGACGGAAAAGCAGTTGTACTCTACAGCCTTGACGGCGCGGCGTATAAAACGAGCACAGGCGGAGCTGTGCCGGATGAGGCGGGCAATTGGGGATATACTGCTGACGGTGATTATGCTCAGCTTAGATTTATGCCGACCTCTATCCCGAGCATAGGCAGAATGACGGGCAGCACGATGAACACATTAAATGATGGCGAAGATGTGCTTGACACACCTGTAAACTGGGAGTTCTACTCGTTCACGGCATACCAGACTAACGAAGTACCCGACCCGCCCGTACAGGAGGAGCCGGAGGAGATAAGCTATATAGTCGATCTGAGCGATAAAAAATATATATCCGGCAACACGGTAAAGCAGGACGGCAGTGCTGATGTACCGTTTTATGTGAATACCGGAGTTGGTACCATATCTTCCGACTATGCCGATGAGCCCTCCGGCGCGCCGATAAAAATACGGCAGGTATTGGCAAGCGATTACCAGCTTTGGTTTACTATCCCGACAGCATCGTTCAAAAACAATAAAAACACGGTGATAGATGTAAAGTTCAAGGTCTCGCTTGAAGACTATTCATACGGCTGGCCGCAGATAGGTCTGTCTCTGTCACATCAAAACGGAACAAATGGATTTATAAACCAGTCTTTTGGAATGGGCTGGCGCGGCGCTGCTCTCAATGAAGCGGACAAGGATAAAGTACACACCGTGCGTTTCGTAGTTTCACCGGAAGGGAATGCGACGAATGCAGGATGTATGAGGATATATTACAGCTATGACGGAGCTGAGTATTCGATAAATGATAACAGTAATATTGCTGTAGACCCGGCAGGGAGCTATGACGGCGAGCTGAGGCTGTGGGTTGAGGCGCTGCTTGAAAGGAATGCTTTCACAGACGGTAAAGATGCGCTTCCGACAGCCGTTAACTGGGAGATATACTCCATGACCGCGTACCAGACCTCGTCGCTCCCGTCGGCTTCGAGTATTGACACGACCATACCGGAGCAGCCAGAGCCCCCGGAGGAGAGTATCACCGTAACCGAGCGCTATAATGCGAATACTGTCGCAGACGGTGAGTTCGCGGGCTATTTCTGGAATGTGACCGTTCCGACGCTTGAGGGAAGAGACGCTATAAAGGGCACGTTCACGAGCGAAAAGGAACAGAAAACGATGGAGCGCGAGTTTGATATAACCATGATAAACGGCGGAGGCGGAGCGGTGTTCTCGGTACTGCTTCTCGATGCGCCGGACGATGTAACGGCAAAATTTGAATGATACAGGGAGGAAAGAAACCATGAAAAAATATAATGTACCGACGCTTGAGATAAAGGATTTCGAGAAAGAGAATATCGCGGTAACGAACAGCATTGTCCAGCCGGGCGACGCCACAGGATACAAGAGCGCGGATGAAAACGTTTCAATACAAGACACCACATATGTTTTGAAATGGGTATTATGACAGTCCGATAAAAAAAAACACCGTTCCCCCAATGCCGGGGAACGGTGTTTTTTTGCCCGTGCCGCATATGGCTGTGTTATGCGGACGGCGGGGCGGGGAGGTTTATATTTGTCGTTCCGATGTTGCTTTCTTGATGTTTATTTTGAGGCGCAAATGCTTTATAATTATGATATAATCTATGCAAAGCGGGAGTTATGATCTCCCGCTGAAATCCTGAGGAGCTAACGCTCCCTTTGCAGGCTGCAATCGTTCGCAAACTCCGCTCTTTGCAAGCAAAGCGGAGTGCTGCTCCGATTTAAAAGAGCTGGTCTGAAATAATGATCGGAAAGGATAAGGGATATGAAAATATTAAAAAGACTTCTCTGTGCGGCGGTATCCGCGGCAGTAGTTTTTTCTTATATACCGTCCGCGCCGAATGCGGCGCGGGCGGAGGAGGCTGCCGGAGCGGTTCCGGCGGCGGACACGGACACGGACGCGTACGCGGACGGACGCGATACGCTTTTAAGGCTCACCGACAGCATAAGCTATTCATCACGGGAGTTCACTTCCATGCAGGAGGGTGAGCTGTATTTTACAAGATATAACCAATGGACGAACATCTCCGCAACAAACGACGAGATATCCGTCCGTCATGAACGTCATGCCGACTGGGGCAGCAATTTCTACATCGACGGCTCACTTGCCGACGCTTCCAAAAAGACGGTGGCGCAGGTAAAGTTCCGTATCGAGCTTGAAGACCCCGGCGCGGCTGTAAAGCCGAAGGCGAAGCTGCGCTTTTATCATAACGGCGGAAAATTTCATGCCGAGACGGCGGCGTTCGTTCCGGAGGGCGGTAAAGAGTACACCGTGAGGTTTGTGCTCGACCCCGACACGAATTGGGTATATACGAGCTTTGACGGCGGGACTTACAAGACCTCGCCGCTGGGCAGCGCCGACGGCGAAGTCTACGGCAAGGAAATGAGGATATATCCCGTAGCTCTCGCGGCGGCCGACGGCGCGGCGGATGCGGTAACGCCGCTCGAAACGCCTATGACATTTATATTCGATGAATTTTACATATATCAGACCGACGGCGCGAGACCGTCGGAAACGGAGGATATTGAGCCCGTTGTGACAGAGGAGCAGGCAGCGGAGCTTGACATGCTGCGCGAACGCTGGAAGGAGTATCTGACCGGCGGCGGAAGCGACGGAAGCGACGCCGCCGTTGCGGAAAAAGCGGCGGGGATAAACGCCTCGGCGCAGTACCACTGGGACAGGATGAACAAGGAGGCGGGACGCACCTTCCTCTTCTCGGACGTTACCGACCTCGGCGCGTCCTCGCATATCCGCTCAAATTACAACTATCTGCTGATAATGGCGAAGGCTTACGCCACGCCGGGCTGCGCTCTTTATGAAAACGCGCAGCTTGCGGCGGATATCGTGAGCGCGCTCGACTGGATGTACGAAAACGAGTATAACGAAAACACTGAGAGGTACGACAACTGGTGGGAATGGGAGATAGGCGTTCCGCAGGCGCTGAACAACATAATAGTGCTGATGTACGACGTGCTTTCAGCGGAGCGTATCGAGAAATATGAGAGGGCGGTCAATCACTTCTCGCCCGACCCGCGCCGCTGCTGCCTGCCGAATAATTTTGTCTCGACGGCGGCAAACCGGCTGAGCATGTGCTTCGTGGTCGGACTGCGCGGTATAATAATCAAGGATCCGGCAAGGGTCAAGCTTGCGGGCGAGTCGCTCGACGAGGTTTTCGGCTACGTGACGAGCGGCGACGGCTTCTACAGCGACGGCTCTTTCATACAGCACGACCGTCATCCCTATAACGGCGGATATGGGCTTGGGATGGTACACGACCTTTCTATGATGATATATCTTCTCGGCGGCTCGTCCTACGAGGTCACGGACGAGGAGAGGGACAATATATACGACTGGATATATAAGGGGTATGTGCCGCTTATATATCATGGCATAATGATGGACGCGGTGACCGGCAGGAGCGGGAGCCGTTCCTATAACAGCACATACTGTGCCGTAACTATTCTAAAGGCTGTGCTCATGCTTGCCGATGAAGCTGACGGCGATGACGCGGCAAGGCTGAAGAGCATAGCCAAAGCGTGGATCTCGGAAAACACGCTCGGCAATCTGTACACAGACTCCAATACGGAAATATCCACCATAAAAATGATGAACAGCGTCATGGCGGACAGCTCCGTATCGCCCGCCGAAGTCCGCGAGGGGAACTATCAGTATCCCGGCATGGACAGGGTGGTGCATAACCGTGAGGACTGGTCGTTTGCCGTGAGCATGTATTCCGACAGGATCTACAACTTTGAATCCATTCTTGGAGAAAATCTTAAGGGCTGGCATACAGCCGACGGGATGACGTACCTGTATAACAGCGATACGTCCCAGTACACCGACGCGTTCTGGCCGACGGTGGATCCGTACAGGCTGGCGGGGACCACTGCAGCGGACACAGTGTTTTCCGACGGCGAGGGTGCGAATTCGCTCAGCGGCGAGAGCATGGCGGGGGGCGTTTCGCTCGACGGTATGTACGGGCTGGCATGTATGGAGCTCGACGCGTACGGTTCCGATCTGACCGCAAAAAAATCATGGTTCATGTTTGACGATGAGGTAGCGGCGCTCGGCTCGGATATCGAATGCAGCGACGGTTCGGAGGTGGAAACGATAATCGACAACAGGAAGCTCGGGAAGCAGGGCGCGAATGCGGTCACGGCCGACGGAAAAGCCGCCGTGACCGGCATGGGCGTCCCCGAGAAGCTTGAAAACGTCGGCTGGATCCATCTTGAGGGCGAAGAGGACGGCTCGGACGTTGGTTATTACCTGTTCGGCGGCGCGGACGTTACCGCGCTTCGTGAAAGCCGCAGCGGCAGCTGGCGGGATGTGAACGTCAGTAATGCCGTTACATATGATACTAACTGCTATCTGAGCCTGGGTATAGACCACGGCGCTGATCCGCAGGGCGCGGGATATGCTTACGCGCTGCTGCCGGGCAAGTCGGCGCGGGAAACGGAGCAGTTCGCGGAGGATCCAACGATAGAGATAATAAGAAACGATGCGGCGGTACACGCCGTTTCACATACAGGGCTGGGAATAACCGGCGCGGTGTTCTGGACGGACTCGGAGGAGAGCGCCGGAAAGCTTTCGTGCAGCGCTGCCGCTGCGGTGATGGCGCGGGAGAGCGGCGGTGAGCTTGTTATATCGGTATCCGACCCATCGCAGTCGAAAAACGGGACAGGAGAGATAACGTACGACGGCGCGGCGGAGGATATAATAAGCTGCGGCAGCGGCGTGGAGGTCATCTCGCTGTATCCCAAGGTGCGCATCTCGGCAGATGTTTCGGGAACGCGCGGCAGCTCGCTCAGCGTCAGGCTGAAAAAGGCGGATGAAAGCCCGGTGCGTATTTCATCTTTCACCGCAGACCGGACAGAGGGCGGCATAGGATACACCGCCGAGGTCGTGAACGTTTCGGGCGGGGCTGAGGCGGCGGCGTCAGTCATAGCGGCGGCGTATACGCCGGGCGGAATGCTCGTGGGATCGAGCGTTCATGATATCAGCGTACCGGCGGACGGCGCGAGCATTTCCTGCTCCGGGCTGATAGAGACGGACTCGGAGGAGAAGCTGACGGTGAAGGTTTTTATATGGAACAGTATGGACGGTATGATACCGTACGATAAAACAGAAGAGACTTTAGAGGAATAAAGGAGGAGGCTATGAAAAGGAGATCTTCGGCAGGACTGACGGCTATAGCGGTCGCGGCGGCAATGCTTGCGCCCGCGGCTGAACCGGCGGCGGTGAACGCCGCTCCGGCGGAGGGGTATGCGGTATCCGTTTCAGACGGAGTTGATTTTGATGAGCTTGAAAAGGGCAGCGTGTATTACGGGCGGATGAAGCATCCGCAGCTGCTGACAACGGCGTATTCCTATGTAGGAGAGGTGACACAATGGGAGGAAAGCGAAACGCCGATACTCTGGCGTGTCATGGGCGAGGAGCAGGACGAAAACGGCGAAGGCGACGGCAGACTGGCTCTGATGAGCGAGTATATACTGAACACATCGGATTTTAACGAGGACAAGAGTATAGTGAACGATTATGCCGGCTCGTATATGTCGGATTGGCTGAACGATGAGGACGAAGGCTTTTTGAGCGGCAGCCGTTTCACCGAAGCGGAAAAGGGCGCGCTCGTACCGTCCGAGGTCGTAACGGCGCAGTTCACGGCGGACGGAGAGGAGATAGACGGCACTGCCTCGTCGGTAATGCAGAAGGTATATCTGCCGTGGGGGACTAAGAGCGAGCATACAGACACGTTCCCGAGCGTGTACTGGTCCGCATCGCAGCTGCCGGGAAAAAACCTGATAGCCTCATCGCTGCGCGGACAGGGAGCAACGCTCAAGGGAAAGAGCAATGAGATACGCTATTGGCTGCGTTCGCCCGTTGCGGGAACGACCGGGAACGAGTACGCGGTGGACAGGACGGGCACATCGTCTTCTCAGTATTCGCGTGTGTTCTCGCAGTATCTGAACGCGCAGCTCGGTCTGCGCCCGGTGACTAAGCTGGATAAGGAAAAGATAGTATTCGCATCAAAGATAACGTCGCAGCCGGAGAACGGCGGCGAGACCGCCGCTGTGCCGCCGCACCTTGCCGCGGGAGAGGACACGTCGCCGCACTATAAGCTGACGGTTGTTGACGGCAGCGGGGCGCTGTCTCTCGGAGTGTCGAACTATTCGGAGGATGAAGCGATACCCGTTACGATGGGCGATGATATAGTATTCGCGGTAAATAACATAAGTGATATGAGCGATACTACGGTAAATTACAAGGCGGTAATGGAGATAAACGGCGATAGGATGATAGTTTCATCGGGCGCAGCGGAGCCGCTTTCGGCGGACAGCGCGGAGCTGAGCGTTCCGTCCGGGGAATTCCTGCGCACGACCGCCGAAACGGATACGGTGGATCTGTACATATGGTTACAGAAAAACAGTGATTACAGCTCCAATTCGGCCTCAGAGCCGCTGCATTTTGAGGTTAGCATGACGGGCGGCGAGCCTTCGGAGCTGCCGACCCCGAAGCCTGAGGAGCTGCCGAAGGAGATAGCGGAAACGATAAAGCTGACGTATCCCGACGGGAAGCTCAAGGCAGCTATATTCAGCTTTGACGACCTGGCGGACTACCACTACCTGAGCGACAAGCACCTTTTGGATATATTTAACGAGCACGGCATAAAGTCGGCGTTCAACATGATAACCTCTCTTGTTTCCGAGGGAGGGCTTGCAGAAAAGAACATAGGTCTTTTTGAGGGGCATGAGATAGCCTCGCATTCCGTAACGCACCCGCATCTTGATGAGATCTCAACAGAGGAGCTTCTTGCGGAGCTGAACGATTCAAAGGCGTTCATAAACGAGCTCACAGGTCAGGAGGCGGCGGGATTGGCGTATCCGTACTACTATTTTGCGGATACTGAGCATTTGCAGTATGTCAAGGACGCGGGCTACCGCTATTCGCGGCGTACCGATCCCTCCGGCAGCTTCGATATACCGGAGTCGTTCTACAACTGGAACCCGACAATGCACGTTCTCTGGAACGGCGGCGTGACGGACGGACCTTACGTGCTGCCGCAGAAAACGAAGGAGTTCACGGAGCTGGAGCCGGATGAGGAAGTACTGTTCTTTATCTGGGGACACAGCACCGATTTCGGAAATTTTGAAGGGGCGTCGAACTACGATCCGGAGACGGATAACTGGTATCTCATAGAGGACTGCTGTGAAAGCATAGCGGCCTCATCCGATACGATATGGAACCCTACGGTCATAGACTATGTGGATTATGTAAACTCACAGAGGCTTCTCGGCATTTATAAGGGCTCCGGGAACAATATATTGTTCGATAACACAAAGGGAACAAAGGACGTATGGGTAAGCATTGCAGGAGAGCCGGCGGTCATAGAAGCGGGAGCCGCGAAAGAGATAGATCCCGGAGATATTCCGGCGGAAACTCCCGAGATACCTGTGACGTCTCCGGAAAGCTCGCCTGAAGCATCTCCGGAAGCTTCACCGGAAGGCTCGCCCGAGGCCTCCCCGGAGGCATCACCGGAAAACTCTCCCGAGGCATCACCGGAGGCTCCGTCCGGCCCGGCGCTCATAATGCAGTGCGGCTTTGAGGACGGGGAAACTCTTGACGTATCATCGTCGGGAACGGCTTCATATGAAAAGACGGTATCTCCGGTGCGCAGCTCGCTGAGGAAAATAGCGCCCTCTACCGCTTCACAGTATACGGAGGACGCTATAGCGGCGAACGTTGCCGCATGGGAAGCGGCCGGGCTGGATAAGCCCGGAGCCGATACGGCGCTCAGATTGTCCGGAGAGGTGGCTGCGGATTCGAATACGGTAACGATATACGAGGGCAAGCTGCCGGAGAACATCGCGCTCGACTTTTCCGCGCTCGGTCTGCCGAGCTTCACGAGCTTCAGCATAAACGCCGTTCAGGACGGCAATTCGTATGAGCTCATAAGATACGACCAGTGGTCGAGCTGCTATCTCGCAGGCTCGAAAACGAGGTATGCCACGGGTTCCACATCCGTATGGACGCCGCATACGATGATATTCAGCGGCTTTGCTTCGGATAATACGAGGCTTGCCATGTATCTGAACGGCAGACTCAACTATACGGCGAACGCGGCTAATCCGCAGGGCTATGACAGCGCGTATGTAGATCTCGGTTCATACTACAGCGGCATAGACCTTTCAGAGGACGTGAAGATAACGCTGACGCAGACGGGCGCGGGCAGTGTGTATTTTGATAATATAAGACTTTACAGATATGAAAACGGCATAAGCCGCGAGGCAGGGAGCAGCTTTGAGGACGACCGCGCAGGTATGCTCCCGATGCAGAACGGGATAAGGACGGGCGGCATATCGCTTAGGCAGTGGCTGTATCTGAGCACGGAAAAGCAGCAGCAGAATTACGGACTTACAGGCTACAGCACGACCGTTGAAAAGGATCCTATCGACCCGTCAAACAAGGCGCTGCGCGGCATACGCGGCGAAGGCTCGAACGAGTACGGCTATGACAACGCCGTCCGGTTCAGGGTGCTAAAGCCCGAGGAAAAGCTTGAGATAAGCTTCCGCGCACTGACCAACGGCATATACAATATTGCGGTGGATATAGCCGACGGCGAGTTTGAGGACGTGTTCTTCCCGTCCGAGAGCAAGACCGCCGCCGACCGCATATTCGCGCTCAATCAGTCCGCGACAGGACAGTTCGTCAGCTCCGGACGCTATAACGGCAAATTTGCCGCCGATGTGAACTGGGAGCTTGATAAGTGGAACGATGTTTCCATCATATACGATGTAAAGGAAAATAAGACGAGCTTTGATATAAACGGTGTTACGTTTGACATAACGCCGAGCGACGGCTCATTGCTCAGCTCTATAATGGCGTCGGATGAAGAAGCGGTAACGGTGAACATATTCAGACCGTATCCGTCAACGGAAACGTATCTGATGATAGATGATGTGTCTATAAAGTCTGACGGCGGCGATCCTGAGATCCCGGTCGAAACACCGACGGCTCCGGCAGA
>CALXZP010000016.1 GCA_944393255.1 uncultured Clostridia bacterium
ACTCTTCCGAACGGGTCGTAGCTGTAGCTTTCGCTGACCTCGCTGCCGTCCTTATTAACAGAGCGTGCAGCAGTTATCCTGCCGATACTGTCATACGTGTATTCCTTTGCTTCGGACGTACCGTCAAAATACGTTTTTGTAAGTCCGAACGCCCCATACACATTCTTCCTCGAATTATTGCTGCGATCCTTCATTGTCAGCAGATTTCCGGCATAGTCGTAGCTGAGATACCTTTCCGTCTGTCCGAGCGGATCCGTTACGCTGTAGAGCCGACCTAGATAATTATAGCTGTATTGAGTTACCGCTCCGCCCTCCGGATTCTCGCTGTACTCCGGCAGACCGGTTATCATTTTCGTTACACGGTTTGCAGCGTCATACTCGTACTGCGTTACATGATCCTTTTTTCCATCGTTGGCTATTACTGCGATACGGTTGCCCACAGCGTCATATTTATATTCCTCTATCAGGTATTTTGCGCCTTGCTGCTTCACTGCTTTTTTTACAACATTGGAGTTCCTATCGTAATAGGTTTTTGTTTCCGCAGAATTCCTGCTATCGAAGGGCGACACTACCTTCACCGCGCGGCCGAGCTTATCATACGTTGTATTGGTCGTATTCCCCATCGCATCAATGACAGATACCGCCTGTCCGGCAAGGTCGTATACCGTACTTACAGATCCGCCCGCGGCGTTCATCTGATTTGTTATCTGACCGTCCCAGCCGTATTCATACGAGGTCTCGCCGCCCTTTGGAGCGGTCTCCTTTATAAGTCTGCCGATATAGTCATATTCATATTTGTTCGCTATTACCGTATCTCCGGCGATGCTTTCCGAGCTTATAAGACGGCCGTAATTATCTGCCGTATTTACCCGCTGCGCCGCTTCCGCGCCGTCGGCCGCAGCTGTAGTTACCGTAGTGACCTTGTCGTTATATGCATAGCTTTCGGTATACAGCAGAGTCCCTGGCAGACTGTACACACTTTTTTCCGTGAGTCTGCCGAAGAAATCGTACTTGTACTCCTCTTTAACTCCGTCTGAGCTGCTTCTCAGACTTGTTTTTGAAGCTATCCTTCCCGCGGCGTCATACGTATATTCACGGAGCTTTCTGTATGTAGAGCCATCCTTTATATACTTTGCCTTATCCCTGCCCAAGCCGTCCGTTTCGTATCTCATAGTTACTCCCGCTTCATCCTTTACGAGCGTATATCTTCGGGCAGCATTATAGGTTATCTGCCGCGTACCTCCGTTTGCGGCAATGTATTTTACAGGACGGTTCAAGCTGTCATATTCGACCGTTGTTACAATTCCGTACGGATCTTTCTTCGAAATCGGCGAGCCGTATATATTATAGCCGTACTCCGAGGTCACGGCTCCCTCGTTTTCACCGTCCGCGTTCAGTACGTTCGGAACAGTGTCGGACACGGTCAGCAGCTTTTGATGCGAGAGCGTATAAGCGCAATTCAGCTCGATGATATCGTCATTTTCATCAAGCACGCCGTCGGAATTGGTATCGTTCGTCCACTGCTTTACGGCTGTTACGCTGCCTTCGCTGTCATATTCATATTTCTTCTGTGCCTTTATTATCCCGCCCTGCTCAGTTCTTTCATATTCTATAGACTTATTGTCAGCAGTGAGCGTTGTGGTTATCTTATAGTCCTTAGCCTCCTTTTCACCTGTCAGATCCGTATAGGTGACGGACGCTATCATATCGGTAGATGCGTTTCTCTGTATGCCGGACTGATCCGTATACGGTCTGTAATGATAAGTATAATCTATCCTGTAGCGTCCGTCCGATATTGATGACAGCGGCGCAGTTCCCCTGCCGCGGTATGTATATTTCATTGTGTACCGTTTGCCGTTGCCGCTTATTTCCGCTTCGGAAGGATCGCTCCATTGATCATACCTGTATTCCACCTCTTCTCCGCTGCCGTACATACTGCCGCATTTTGTCTTTCTTGAATTGATGAGCAAGCCGTCGTCATTATAGCTGTCGGTTATCCTGTAATCAGCGGAGCTGTTGTCGGCAGCGATGGTCATAGCCTCCTTTGTGTTTGTGAAGCTGTATTCCGTTTTGTTTTCCGTTTTTCCGTCCACTATGTCGTAAGACGACTCTACGGCATACACGCCGTTTTGCACTTTGGCCTGATTATTTATCTTATTTATATATTTATACCGGTATCTCGTTTCTGCTCCCGTAGGATATATTATTCTCTCAATATTCTTTCTATGCTGCACGTTTACTTCCCAATACTTAGGATCAGGCGCGCCGAACAGGTCATAATCCTTAGCTTGATTGCTGAAGAAATAGCAGCATATCGAATCGGCCTCACGAGAATCATATATCGTCTTTTCACCCTCCTGATTTGTTACCGTAAGCCGGTATACATCTTTCATTTTAAGAGGACTGTCATTATTCAGCGCAGACGCCGGCAGCTTTTCGGACTTATAGGTTATCGACTTATTCTCGCCGTCGGATGGGTCGTAATAGGATATCTCCGCACCGCCGGAGATCCCGTTTATATTTATTTCACGCCCGTAGGTATCGATAATTTTAGTGACAGCTCTGTGCTGAGAATCATACTCATAGCGTATCATATTCCCATATATGTCCATGACCGCAACGATATACACATTCTGCTTTTGGGAAGGCTGGATACCGCGTTCAAAACCGTCGTTATACATATAATATTTCAGACCCCTGCTGTCCTCAGCCACGAAATTGTAATCCGGTCCGTCTTTATACAGCGTCTGCGGATTATAATAGCTCGTTATCCTTACGCCTCCTCCGTTATCCACTTTTATTGAAGACGAATATTTTGACAGACTATTTTCCCCTTCGTTTTTTGTAAAAGAGACCACATTATTAAATGTATATATGTTTCCTTCAATGTCGCGGAACGCTCCGACATACTCTTCATTATAATAATGCGGATACCTGGAGGTTTCGGAAGACTCTTCATATCTGTACATATAAGCCTCCGGCAATATTAAATTCCAGTCATTCACCAGATAGCCGTTGTTTTTAAGCAGTCTGCGGTCATAAACCGCATACCTCTCCTGCGTATACTTTTTTTGTACTATATTAACTTTTACGCTGCTGTCATACTCATATCTATCGTAAGCCTCATCGTCGGTAATACTCCCCTCAATATCCTCGTAACAATAATATGTTATGGTCTCACCGTTTTTCTCTACGCTTTCAGGTTTTTTATATTCCAGCGATGTGATACGGCATCCGTTATACATAGTCATATGCATTTGATCCTCGGATAAGAAGCCTATGTTCACGGTCTCATTTGAAGAAGTGTTTTTAAAGGCGTAAACATAACGGTTTTGATTAGCCGTCACGCCTGCATACGGGCCGCGATTGACATAGTTATAGACCATATTATAATCCTGGTTATCATATTTTCTTTTTATTACAACATCAAGACCGTTTTTGCCCGGCAGTCTCAGGTCTGTTTCCTCTATTACAAGACGGTTTGTATTTCCCGTTACCCTCTGACCGCTTTTGCTGCTGTATGCTGACAAATAATCATCGCCGAACATGTCCGTATACAAGGACTGCCAAAGCTTTTCATTGCTGCTGTCCATAGACAGCATGTCCGCATCATTCTCGCCCGGTATCCACTGCGGCATAAGATCTTCGTTCTGTTCCGGAAACTCGAACATATTATCCACCGTTTCCGTATGGACTATAGGCTCGTCGTCCGGCTCGGGATAAACTGCCTGTATATCCTCCGCCTCTATCTCCGCTATCGGCACGGGCGTTGCCGCACCGCCCCCGTCTGTATCTTCTTCCTCCAGCATGATATCCGCCGGTATTCCCGTTTCGGCATTATTCTCCGACGCGGACGCCGGAATAGTGCCGACGCTCAATGCAAGCGCCAAAATCAAACTTAGTGTTCGTTTCATCCCCGATGCTCCTCTTTGTATTTTTTCAAGCCCCATAATATATCCCGCACTCTCATATGCGGATATTATAAACCCCGTTAATTAATTTTAACATTTCATTCATATTTTGTCAATACTTTTGGCAATTATTTAAATGATATCATAGTTTTGTTTACTTTAATGACCGGCTCAGTATATTCTGTACATAAAAAACAGCCTCAGAAAAGCCCGGCTTCCACACCGTGCTTTTCTGAGACCGCTCCTCTCCCGCTTAAGCTGAGCTTTATTTTCAATCTCTCGGCGATTCCAGCCCTCCCGCAGCGGGCTCGGTATTTTCCGGAGCCGCGCTCTGCTGCGGCTCATACGGCGCGGGAACAGGCGTAGGTATCGATGCTATAAATTCATCCCTTTCGGCAAGCTGCGCCTGAAGCTCGCCCACCTGCGCCTCCAGCTCAGCTACCCGCGCCTTAAGCTCGTGATTTTCCTTTATAGACGCGACGCTTTGCCTGTAGCCCTCAGTATCGCCGGCCAGAACGCCTATGATACCCACGGCTGCTGTTAAGACGATCACTGCTATGACCGCCGCCGTGATCCTTCGCCGCAGCCTTTTATGCCGCCCCTGCTCTATCCTTCCGTAATTTTCTATTCCCATTCATTGTACTCCTTTCGTATATTATATACTTTTCCATGCCCTGCGCCGGGCATATGCCGCGCTCTCACACCGTCTCTCCGCTGTCAAAGAGGTATAACAGCTTCTCCTTTACCTTTTT
>CALXZP010000017.1 GCA_944393255.1 uncultured Clostridia bacterium
AAAAGTATACTGACGATGAAGCCATTTCCGAATGGGCAAAGGATAGCGTATACAAAACGGCAGGATTATTCGATAGAAAAGCCGGACGCTGCGCCCCGCAGGAATACGTCTCATACGATGAGCTTGAAACCATAATTGAAAAGGTGCGTGGGGTATGACAGCATTTCAACTATTACATTATGCCGCAGTTTAAAACAAACAGACGAGCAGCATTCCTATGAAAACAGAGTTTATTAAAAAATATGGATCGAAATCTAAAGAGGAGATGTGAAATATGGAGATCAAGTATAGTGACACACACGATTTCAGCAAAGAGCAGTTACAAGATCTATTCCTTTCGGTAGAATGGTCGTCTGGACATTACACCGACAAGCTCGTTATAGCAATGAAGAATTTTGAAACAGTATATTCCGCTTGGGATAATGATAAACTCGTGGGTATGATCTGCGTAATGGACGACGGTATTATGACTGCGTATGTCCATTATCTGCTTGTCAATCCACAATATCACGGAATGAAAATCGGACGGACGCTTGTTGATATGGTCAAGCAAAAGTACAGTGATTATTTGAGGATCGCTATTATTGCATATGATGACGAGGTGCATTTTTATGAAAACTGCGGTTTCAAGAGCTCCGATAATGCAAGTCCGATGTTTATTACATCACTATGGACGTGACGGTGAAGGTGTATTATGGATCATATAAAAGCGGCAGCAAACGATATAAGCCGTATATTTGATTTGGTTCAAAATTCTCATAATACATACAGTATGAATTGTATGCACGGTATAGATGTTTGCGGCCTGCGTGGGCGTGCAGTATAGACAGTACATTACGGGGTTCGAGGACGGGGGTGCGGTAGTCAGGGCGGCAGCCGTGAGGCTATCGCCCTGTGCTCGTCCCGGTTCAATAGATCATATGTCTCACAAGCTCATTCACTTCTTTGTCAGACAAGCCGCCGGCAGTGCATAGCCTTATGAACGCTGTAACAGGCATATCCTGTTTTGCCGGTCTCATAATTTGCCAAACTGCCTCTCGATACCCCTATCTCCACGGCAAATTCCGCCTGCGTCATAGCCATTGATTTTCTTATGTACTTATATCCATGCAGTTTTACATCTTTAGGCTGAACGTCACCGTCTCCGATGTGTATACCAAGCAGCTTTGTCATGGTCGTACCGTACTGTATCGCTATCTTTGCCGCAGTCCTTACCGTCATTTGACGTTCGCCGTGCTCATAACTGCGCAGGGTCTTGACTGAAATACCGAGCAGCTCCGCAGCGTGCTGCAGCGTGTATCCTCTGCGCTGTCTGCTCTCGGTAAGGCTTCTGCCTATCTCTATCAATGTGTCTTTATTGCTATTTGTCATTTGTTACAGCTTCCTTTCCATCATAAAATATTCATCCTAAATTATTCAATTAATATTATAATGGAATGTTTATGAATAATAAAGAATTATATTGAATTTAATGAAAAGTTTGTTAGGTTTTAAGCGGTATGTGCTTGAAAAAGAGTGATTTAAAAAATAAATTTATAGATACATGGATTTGTTTGTTTTAAATAAATCGCATAATAGAAATACTTATAAAGAATTGTGATCATTATTATCATTTAATAAAATGACAAAAATAAGTAATATTACTGAATAGGAAAGAAAATAGACAAAATCGACACTTTAACGACAAAAGAACCGGCCTACAAACGCCGGTTCTTTTGTCACTGCTGCAAACAACTAAACAATGCACCTCAAATAAGCCTTTGAGCTGCATGTTTTAAAAGTATTTTCCAAATATCTTTTTGTCACCTATCAATTATATCATAATATTCTGTGAAAATTATTTTAAAATTTCGGAAGCTTGCGCCAACGAAAAAAAACGCCGCGCGCATTTCCGAAAGTAAAGCGCGCGGCGGCTGTATTTTCAGTTTTTTTCCGATTTCACGACGAACACAGCCATTCGAAATGCCAAATATCCGCCGGAGATTTTGTGATCGGCCGTGGTATCGTATTTTTTTAGAGATCTTTACGGATCACAGTTTTTGCATGGCACCATCCCGGCGTTCACCGCCTCTTCACGGCTGGAAAAATACACTCTGTTCGATTCCGAGGGAAGAGTGCGGCAGGATGGTCTGTGGAACTTTTTTGACGAGCTGTTCCCTATGTAGCTGCCGCTTTTTTTGTTTGACGATACCGCTGAAGCACTGCTGTCTGAGGAGCTTGCGGAAGACGCTCCGCTGTTTTGCTGCGCTGTGTAAAGCTCTGAGGAAAGAGAGGCGTTTTTGTTTTCCAATGCCGTCTTTTCGGATCTCAGCGTCTCATTTTCCTTTGTGAGAGTCTCCACATTGCTTTTTAGCTCCGCATTTTCCTTTTTCAGCCCTTCTATTTCAGAGGTGTGGGCGCTGTGTGAGGCTTCAAGCTCGCTGTATTGAGTCTCCAGCGCGGTTTTTTCGTTTAAAAGATCGTCATATGCCGACTGGCTTACACAGCCGGTCAAAAGGCATATGCATACCGAAGCAAGAATAAACAGTTTTTTCATTTGTGATACCTTTCTTTTGTTCATTCGATAGAAATTTTATCTCCCTTGCGTACCGTACCCCCGTGCAATACCCTGGCAAAGATACCGTTTTCGGGCATTATGCACCGCCCGACGCGCTTTTTGATCTCGCAGTCATTGTGGCATTCCTTGCCGCGCTGGGTGACTTCAAGAACGACCGTGCCCGAAACAAGCCTTGATCCGGGCGCAAGCTCAGAAAGCTCCAGCCCCGATACGACAAGGTTTTCACCGAAATCCCCGTCTGCGACGCCGCCGCCCATGCGGTTGAATTCCTCTATATCCTCGTATGAGAGCATACTGACCTGCCTGTGCCAGTTCCCGGCGTGAGCGTCGCCTTCTATTCCGTGACCTGCGGTAAAAACGGCGCTGTCTGCCGGATGCTTTGCCGTGCCGCGCTTTTCGCTTATGCATATTGCGGTGATTTTTCCCATTGCGGATGTTCCTTTCGTCTGCCTGCGGATATGTACAGCAAAGGAATAAAGCAATCGGCTTTATTCCTCTTATTGTGTTTATTGTACCATATTTTTTATAAAAATGCAAGCCTCGAAAAAGGATATTGATCAAAATTCACGCTGCCGTTTTTCGGGCTGTGTTCCCGCCGGGAACAATGTAAGCTTGTTGTTGCGGTCACAGAGCCCTAAAAACACATCCTTTGCACTGTCATATTTTTGCAGCTTCAATTCATTTTCAAGCCATACTGTATCCAGACCGAGCCTTTTCAGGTTTGCGTCCAGGATACGTCCGTCCATTATCACCTCAGTCGGTATGGACGCGTCCGGAACGGCAACGCCCATATCGCAGGGCGTGAGCGGACGCTTTTTGCTGTAAGGCAGTATAGTGAGCCGTCCGTTGCATTCAAAGACCGCGGTCTGGATATCGCTTATATTGAAATATCCCTCCTGTCTGCACATTATCATAAATTCGCTCAGATCCAGCTTTGCCTTTTTCATATTTTCGCGGCAGAGCTTGCCGTTGTTCATAATTATGGTCGGCGTGCCGTTTATGAACTTGCGCGACCTCGGCAGCTTTATGGTCATGACGCTGAGAAGGACTGAGATCGCTCCGTAGACCGCCATAGCTATCAGCGGCTTCCACGGCGATTCAAGCTCCGTGGCAAGCTCCGCCGCAATAGAGCCTATTGTGATGCCGGTGATATAATCAAAAAAATCCAGCTGGGATATCTGCTTGTGTCCCATGAGTTTGGCGATGATAAATAACGAAACGGCCGAGAGAGCCGATACCAAAATAACCTTGAGAATGTCCATGGATATATCACTTCCTTGTTTTTTGTTAGTATATCCGTAGAAAATGGATTTAAAACATTTTGTAATAGATCGGTCATAAACGGTTTAATGTGAGAACAGGGCGGAGTTTTTGCAATAAAACGACCGTTTAGAATGATAAATGCCGAAAATGCAGAAGTTAACCGCATTTTTCATATGAATAATGCAGTTAATGTTGACATTTAAACTTTTTTAGGTATAATAAGTATTATAAATGAGTACGATAGCTGCAATGTCCATATTGAAAGGTGATAATATATTCATAAATATAAATGAGACCAGTACAATTTAACAGACAGCGTCTGTTAAATTTGATGTATTTGGTAAAAAATGACGCATAAATTGAATATTGAAAATAGAAAATCCTTTTCCAAATTCATCAGTGAAAGCTTTTGACAGTTTCTTTATTTATTGCTTTCCATAATCAGTACGCAGGAGTACGCCCCCCCTGTAGGGAACGCACCCTAAAACTACTTGCGGGAACCTTGTTATTTCGTTGAATAGTGTTATAGGGAAGGGATTTATCCCTTCCGAGGTCTTAATGCAGAACGTTCAGTACGAACAACCGGAACGTGTGAACGCCGGAACGCATGAATGCGTTCCCTACAGGGGGAATGTACCCTAAATCGATCCGCAGCGGCGCTGCGGTCAGTTTACTGCCGGGATGGTTATGCGGACGCTTGTGCCGGCGTTCGGGCGGGAGTCAACGGAAAGTCCGTATGCCTCGCCGAAAATTATCTTTATCCTTTTGTTTACGTTGGCAAGCCC
>CALXZP010000018.1 GCA_944393255.1 uncultured Clostridia bacterium
TCGTACGGGATCCTTGCCCAGTCGGCTGTCATGAAATCGGTCGTTGTCACGGCGCGCAGCGCTAAGGTGTAATCGTATGTTCTTCCGTCGCCCATGACGCCTACGCTCCGCATGTCCGTTATTACCGCAAAGTATTGATTTATGCTCCGTTCCAGACCGGCGTTCGCTATCTCTTCTCTGAATATAGCGTCAGCGTCTCTGAGTATATCAAGCTTCTCCTGCGTTATCTCTCCGATAACTCTCACCGCCAGCCCCGGCCCCGGGAACGGCTGACGCCA
Source organism: uncultured Clostridia bacterium (assembly GCA_944393255.1). Classification (GTDB taxonomy): domain Bacteria; phylum Bacillota; class Clostridia; order UBA1381; family UBA1381; genus Ornithomonoglobus. The sequence continues at coordinate 279 of CALXZP010000018.1, forward strand.
TACGAATTTTTCCGGCAGTCCGAGCTCTATTCCAAGCTGACGCACCTCGTCCTTAAACAGATCCCTGAGCGGCTCGATTATCTCTTTGAAATCCACGTGCTCGGGAAGCCCCCCTACATTGTGATGGCTCTTGATCGTTGCGGCGTCGCCCGCGCCGGATTCTATAACGTCGGGATATATGGTTCCCTGCACCAGGAAATCCACCTTTCCTATCTTCTCAGCCTCCGCCTCGAATACGCGTATAAATTCCTCACCTATTATCTTTCTTTTCTTTTCCGGCTCCGTTACTCCTGCCAGCTTGCCCAAAAATCTGTCCTGAGCGTTAGCCCTTATCAGGTTTATGTCAAACTGCTTCCTGAACAGAGTCTCGACCTCGTCGCCCTCGTTTTTGCGCAGCAGCCCGTTGTCCACGAAAACGCATGTGAGCTGATCACCTACCGCCTTATGTATCATCACCGCCGCAACAGAGCTGTCCACTCCGCCGGAAAGTGCGCAAAGCACCTTTTTATCGCCTATCTTCTCTCTTAACCCGGCAACGGCCTGCTTTGCGTAATCGCTCATCACCCAGTCGCCCTTGCATCCGCACACCTTATACAGGAAATTCTTCAGCATTTGCTGTCCCTGCTCCGTATGGTTCACTTCCGGATGGAACTGCACCGCATAAAGCTTCTTTTCCGTGTTCTCATACGCCGCGCACGGACAGGTCTCCGAAACAGCCGTTACCTTAAATCCCTCGGGCAGCTTTTCAATATAATCCGTATGGCTCATCCAGCAGATGGTGTTTTTATCAACTCCGTCGAACAGGAGCGAATTTTCTGTCGTTATCTCGGTCTTGCCGTACTCGCGCTTATCCGCTTTTGAGATCTTTCCGCCGAGCGAATATGCCATCAGCTGGCTCCCGTAGCATATGCCGAGCACCGGTATGCCCAGCTCGTATATTTCATTTGAATACTTAGGCGAATTTTCTTCATACACACTGTTAGGCCCTCCAGTAAAAATTATACCCACCGGATCCTTTTCCTTTATCTTTGATATATCCGCACTGTACGGGATAACCTCGCAGTACACATTGCACTCGCGCACCCTTCTTGCTATGAGCTGATTATACTGTCCTCCAAAATCGAGCACAATGACTGTTTCGTTATTCATGATCGCATATCCTCCATTTTTGCAATTATCTCTTTGTTTATATTTTAACACTAATTACGTCATTTTTCAATATATTATTGAATTATTTTTTGCTATAATATTTTACTGCTGTCGAGCAGGATAGTTACAGGACCGTCGTTTAACAGCTCGACCTTCATATCCGCGCCGAAGCTGCCGTGAGCGGTCTTTATCCCGCAGCTCTCTATATATTCGATAAATTGTCCGTACATTTTTTCCGCACCCGCAGGTTCCATGGACGAGGTAAAGCTCGGACGCTTTCCTTTGCGGCAGTCGCCGTAAAGCGTGAACTGCGATACGACAAGCACCTCGCCTCCGGCGTCCTTTACGCTCAAATTCATCTTTCCGTCCTCATCCGGAAATATCCTCAGTCCGACCGTTTTATCCGCTATATATCTTAGATCCTTGTCCGTATCTCCCTCTCCCACTCCAAGAAAGACCAGCAGTCCTTTTTCTATGCTCCCGACGGTATCGCCGTCCACCTTAACTCCGGCGTGTCCCACGCGCTGCACTACAGCTCTCACAAAATCACTCCCAACTTTCAGCTTTCATATCCGTTTTCTTCTATAACGGTCTGCAGTTCCTCCCACTCCTCAAACATGGCGTCAAGCTCCGCGTTTTTCGCCTCCGCCGCCTCCGCAAGCTCGGAAGCCTTGACAAAATCAGTCGCATTTTCCGGCTTTGCCATTTCGCTGTTGAGCCTGTCTATGTCAGACTCCAGCTGTGAGATCGTCTCCTCTACCTTCTTATACCGGCTGAGTATTTTTCTCTTTTCCGCAGCCAGTCTCTTCTGCTCGATATAGCTGAGGTTCTTTGGCTTTTCCGGCTGTTTTTCCTCAGTCTCCGCCGCATAAAACGCCCGTTTTTCGGCAAAATCGTCGTAGCCTCCGATATACTCACTAAAGCCGGTATCGGTCATGTACAGTATCCTGTCGGCAAGCTTGTTTATAAAATACCTATCGTGCGATACCATGAGCATGGTTCCGTCATAGCCGGCAAGCGCTTTTTCAAGCGCCTCACGCGAATCTATATCAAGATGGTTCGTGGGCTCGTCCATTATGAGAAAATTGACCGGCTTGAGCATGAGCTTTGCCAGCTCCACTCTCGCGCGTTCCCCGCCCGAAAGCTTGCGTATCTCCTTGAATACATCCTCGCCCTTGAACAGGAATACGGCGAGCGCGTTCCTGATCTCGGTCTGTGTCATGTTCGGATAAGAGTCATGCAGCTCGTCAAAGATAGTCTTGTTCATATCGAGGTTTTCCTGTATCTGATCATAATACCCTATCTCGATATTCGCGCCGATCTTGACGACCCCCTCCGAGGGGGCGTACTCGCCCAGCACTTCCTTTATAAAGGTCGTCTTTCCGCAGCCGTTCGAGCCTAACAGAAATACCTTCTCACCCTTTACTATATGCGCATTGCAGCCGCTGAATATCCGCTTGCCGCCGAAGCTCATGCCGAGCTCTTCCGTTATCAGCACGTCGTTTCCGCCGCCCGGCAGAGACCTGAACGAAAAGCTTATATCCTCCTGCTCCGCCGCAGGCTTCACAAGCGTTTTTTCAAGCTTGTCTATGACCTTCTGCTTGCTCTCGGCAGTTCTTATATTCTTTTCACGGTTCCAGCGCCTCTGCTGCTCCACTATTCCCTCGAGTCTTTCGATCTCTCGCATAGTATTGGCGTAATTGCGTTCCTCCGTCTTGCGCTCGACCTCGCGCTGCCTGACGTATGCGCTGTAGCCGCCGGTATACGTCCTGAGCCTTCCGTTCTCAAGCTCAAACGTCCTGTTTGTGACCTTGTCAAGAAAATATCTGTCATGAGATATCACTATGAACGAAGCGCGGCACGTCTGCAAAAAGCTCTCCAGCCATTCGACCGACTCTATATCCAGATGGTTCGTAGGCTCGTCAAGCAGCAGCAGGTTTGCGTCGGACAGAAGTATCTTTCCCAGAGATACGCGCGTTTTCTGTCCGCCCGACAGACTGTCCACGCGTCTTTCAAAATCCTCTTCCCTGAACCCAAGCCCCGTCAGCGCAGATCTTATCCTGCCCCTGTACTGATAGCCGTCAAGCTTTTCAAAACGCTCCTGCAGGCCCGTCTGTCTGCGGACGAGAGCGTCCAGGTCTCCGCTTCCCTTCTCTATCTCTCTGCGCACGCTCTCAAGCTCGTTTTCCACAGCGATGACCTCTCCGAACGCCGCCAGCATTTCACCCATTATGGTATTCCCGGATTCTACGCATGTATGCTGGTCGAGATAGCCTATCTTCGTGAGCTTATTTCTGAACAGCTCGCCGCTGTCATGCTCCATAGAACCGTTTATTATCTTGAACAGAGTGGATTTCCCGGCGCCGTTCACGCCGACAAAGCCTATCTTGTCGCCCTCGTCTATATTAAACGAAACCCCGTCAAACAAGGTCTCGTCAAGAAACATTTTTTTTATATTACTTCCGTTAAGCAGTACCATTTTACGCTCATTAACTCCTATAAAACAAACAATTTTTCATCTTAAGTCCGGAGCAGCGCTCCATCAAGCTCATTCAAACAATAGACTGCGGACAGCCGCAGCCGTCAAAGCGAGCGTCGTCTCCTCAGTGCTCCGCACTTCATTATAGGTGTGCGGATATCTTTATCCAGAATATATTATATAAGAAATACAGAATTTTGTCAATACCGTGACGCGATATTCTCTCTGTTTTCCGTGCACGCAAAACGGCCGCACTGCACGGAGCTGCCATACCTCCTGACAGCGCCGTAACGTGCGGCCGTTTTCTGTTTTTTCAAAAATTCCGCTCTGTCCGCCGCCCGGCGGCGGGCTTTTTTTATACCGCCCGTTCGGAGCTGTTATACAATCTGAATATGATCGTGCACCATTTCAGATCCTTGTCGTCCAGCCCGAGCCCGTCTCCCGTGCCTAAAATAACGCCGTTATCCACACACCACTGTACCGCGCCCCGCGCCCACTCCGGCATGTTTTCATCGATATAGTTATATACCATGGGCTGCTTTAACGCCGCTTTAAGCTCCGCTATCTCAGCGCCCATCTTGTTTATTATTTCGCTCTTGGCCGCGTCAGCCGCCTTGAGCTCCTCATACTGAGTCATACTTAATTCCTCGCTTTCAGAATAATCGGGATATATAAATTTTGTTCCCGGCAGATCCTTTGTATAATAGCTCTTTTTGCAGACAGCCCCGCCGTTCTCGATTATCGTGCTGCCGCCGGAGGTGTTGCCCTCGATGCTCGTGAACCTGCCCCCACCGGCCTCCGTAACTATCCCGGTATGGGTAAACGTACCGCCCCTGTAGAATATGACTATAGCTCCCCTCCGCGGCTCGTCATACTGCCTGTGCCGCGCCGCAAGCGCGGGACAATACACGTAGGGGTAATGCCGGAGCAGACGCTCCGTCTCATCCCTGCCCACCGCCTGTACCATGCACCACGTAACAAAGGCGGCGCACCACGGCTGCGCCTGATACTCAGGCGCGATCTCCGCCCAGTACTTTGTATAGTTGCCGCTCCCCGCGTTCGCCGTTTTATCGTACAGACCAGCGTTCGACCGCTTTTCCAGATAGCCGATCTCACCCTCGGCAGTCTCTATTATCTTATCGGCGGCAGTCATTCCTTCTCCTCCTTTTCCAGCTTCGGCGCTTCATAGCCGAGCGCCGTTTTACTGTCCGCCAGACCGTAGGTAGTCGGGTCGATCACAGCGTTGTACAGGCTCACCGCCGCCATCAGCAGCACATACGGATTTGCCGCCGCACCCTTTATCGTGTCCCACAGCGCTTTCCATGTTGTCATATCCTGCGCGGTGAGCCCGGTATATGCAAATACCGGCGTTACCACCGCTATTATCACCGATACCCAAAACGACGGATTTTTCATCCTTACCTTCCAGTTTATCTTCATAATACCTCTATCCTTTCCTTTATCTCGTTGATCTGGTGCTGATGCGATTTCAATTTATCCTCCGCTTCTATCATACGCTCGACGAGGTTATTATGTTTCTCAACCTTTTTTTCGAGCTGTTCTATACGGTAAAGCGTCTTGTTGTTCGCCGCGACCACTCCGAACATCGAGCCTATGACCGTGCCCGCGCAGGAGAGCAGCGCCACTGCTACAGTACTGTCCAAATCCGTTCACCGTCCTTTATGTATCTGCGCCCCCGGCTTCGTCCGACAGGCCGCTTTCATCCGCCGCGAA
>CALXZP010000019.1 GCA_944393255.1 uncultured Clostridia bacterium
TGACGAGCGAAACGTCGTTTGCGAACGCCTCCGCGATAAGCGATATGCCGTCGTAGTCCGCGCCGTTTGCGTCTATGTAGATATCCGTAACGCCGTTCGCGTCTGCAATAACAAAATCGCCGTCAGCGACCTGCGCTCTCGGAGCAACGCTGACCTTGATATTGTCAAGATATATGGTAGGATTATTGTCCATTATGCAGAGATACGGGTTCTCGCCCTCTTCAAGCGTTACCTGATCCACCGTATAGCTGATATTGTAGCTTGTTGAAGTGTAGAACGAATTTTCATATCCGCCGTTCGAGCTTTTTACCCAGCCGTTATCTCCGCCGTGCGCAGTTACTGTTTTGAGAAAACCGCCTTCACCCGTGAGAGTTTCTAAAGACGTGTCTGAAACTATAAACGACTGGACATTCCCAAGCTTTTCCGCGTCAACCGCAATATCAAAAGACACCTCCAGCTTGTCGCCGTTCTCTATCCCCAGACCCGAAAGGTCTATTACAGCGCCCTGTCCCGGATCGGTACCTTCGTTTGAATGCACGAGCTTTAGATAATTGCCCGTCATTTTGTCCTTGGCTTCGGACTCTATCGAGCCTGACATCGAATAGAACCATGCAAACGGCTTTATCCTGCTGTCGAGCGTATCGCCGCTCTCAAAGTCCTGCTGATAGCCCGGCGCCGAACGTGCCGTTCCCTCCGCTGCCGCCGTCAGAGGCGAAGCAGAAAAGACCGAGCCCAGCATCGACGCCGCCGATATCAGCGCCATAAGCTTTTTCACTTTCATAGAGTTGTTCCCTCCTGTTCAAGATTTTTGATAGTGCTAAAGCACAGTCCCGATAAAACCATAAAATCATTTCACGTGCATCATTTGTATCGGTCATGTGTTTATTGTATCAGTTGTGATTATTATACCACAAAGAAATCCACAAATACATTATCATTTTTACACACTTTATATAAAAAATACATATATTATTCATAAAGCGAAACGGAGAACCGCATTTGCGGTTCTCCGTTTACAGAAGAGTATTTATTACTGCCGCCAAGGGCGCATTGCGCCAAAGCGTCAATCAAGCGTTACTTTAAGTGTTTCTATATTGTCTCTCAATGTGTTTATAACGATACCTATATCATAAGAACCGCTGCCCGAAAGTGCAGTGATCGCCTTTGAAGCTGACTGCTCATCGTCTATACCCTTGATCTTTGCACTGACTGTCATATTGGTGTATGTTTTTCCGGCATCTGGAGTAACTGTAGTTGTGAAATACGTTGCAGTCTCCTCCGCAAAGTCCTCCGTACCATTTACTTCAGTTCCTGTCTCAACGTCAACAGACTGTGTATAACCGGTCTCTTCCTGAACAGGATTTATGTAGAGGTTGAACAGTCTGAACTGTCCCACGCCGCCACCGGCAAGTGTTTCACCTGACTCGTCAGTGACTGAGCATGCCGCGATCAATATTCTATAAGATTCTTCATACTCAGGCACAGTAAATTCTGTTTCCGGTATTTTACCGCCATTCCAGTCGCCGCCGTCACCTACAATGACATTTCCTTTTACTATCGGCTCGTCTATAAGCTCACCGTCTATTTCATGATACACCCGGGCTTGGTTATGTGTCGAGTAATTTGCCGAGCCATATGCAAGAGATATTTTCATTTTCGTTCCCGGCACAGCTTTATTGGTCATGTTTACCAAAATACCGTCGCCATCTGATATATTGTCTTTTGTATCCAATAATAACGCCTGCTTTTTAGTATCGCCCTTAGCAGCAAGGCCGGTCTCAAATCTAGTTATCTCTTTCGACGTTTTCGCCGATAAATAATCAGGTGTTGTGCCGGCTGCCATAGTAGTATAATCATCGTTTACCGAAGCAACACCGTCGCCTATAGCCTTATATATACTCAAGTTCTGTATACGAGGAGTTGCACAGTTTTTATTTTTCTCTGGTGCTGATACTTTCAAGATCAGTTTTACCTCATCAGTGTTTTTATAATTTACAGGAATTTCTATACTGGTGTCTATGCTATCTGCCTTTATAGCAGAAGCGTCGTTGTTTGTTCCCTGCACTCCACGCGTTTCAGTCACATAGGTTTCCGAGCTTTCTCCTACCTGATAATACAAAGCAGCAGCAGCCGGTGTATATCCATTTCCGTTAGTATAATCGAATTTGACATTTATCGTATCACTTGGCTCATACCCGCTGCCAATGTTTATGGTCATAAATTCTGCTCCATCCGAAACATTCTTTTGAGTACCGTCAATTGTCGGCGTCAGACACATCAGCCATCCGTTCTCTACTTTTAATCCGTATTCATCTGCTCCTGCTCCGTGCGTAGTTGTAAACCCTGCCGGTACCGATGAGAACCTATCAATATTTATCGGCAGCTGTGCGGACTCGCCCTCCGCCGCCGCGCTTACCGCGCTTCCGGCTATGACCGCAGCCGACATTGCCGCCGTAAGCAGTACGGAAGCAGCTTTTCTTAAATTCTTTTTCATTTTCTCAAACCATCCTTTCCTTAAAACGTTAGTTTAACATCGATATTGAAAATGTTGTTTTCGTCCACTCCGGCTTCCTTCAAAGCCGTAGTGCCTGCGTCCGCCGCATTTACCCCCGAAGTAGTTATGCTTTCAGCATCGAATTTCGATATCAAAAGCTCCGGTCTTTCAAATTTTTTCATTCTTGTCCTCCTCCTTTTCAGAAAGTTATTTTATTTATATATCCGGCACTCGTGCGCCGCAGACCGCGCGGCCGCACCCGTGCCCCGATATCTGTGACAGCATCATGCGTACGATGCATCAGCTGCTGCTGCAATTTGTTACGGCAAATATATTCCGAAGCATAGCCGCAAAACGGCTTTGCCTGCGCTGATATATTTATTTTAACATAAAAAATTTAAAAAAAACATTATCATTTTTACACACTTTTGACTAAAAAAACTGCTTGTGCCAAAAATTGACCGTAAAATAGGATGCAAAAAGGCTCTATCGGACGGATCGGCAGAAAAAAATTGTCATAAAATGCATCATAACAGCTTACATTATCCATATGGCTTTCCGGAACTGCTCGGGCGAGACCCCGAAAAATCTTTCAAACCATGCGAAAAAATTATTGTAGTTATTATATCCCGCCTCGTACGCCAGATCCTTTATCGCCTTTTCTTCATTGACCATCCCCGTGACTATCTGTTCCATACGTATTGAGTGAGCATATTCCTTTATGCTCGTGCCGGCTTCCCGCGAAAACAGCAGTCCCAGATATGCCGGCGATATATAGAGCTCGCGCGCCATATCCTTTATGACTATATTCTCCCTGTAATGCGCTCTTATATACCGCTCTATCTTTTCAAAATCAGTTTCCATACCCACGCTTGTTTCCTTAGTTTTTTTAAGGCGAAGCGGACGCAGTGCGTCCGCTCTACCTGTAATTTTCCGGCTCCATGACCGCATAGAACGCCTTTTTCGGCTTGAGCTGCGCGTCAAACAGGGTCGGATGCTGAGGCGAACGCCAGCTGTCGCCGTCGTTCAGACCCCAGAAGGTCACACGGTCGATGATATCGGCGTTTTCCTTATACACCGTCATCAGCTCGGCATACTTCACCGCCTGCTTCATCTCATCGGAAGCGCTCAGCTCCGTTGCCGCTCCGCTGTCGCCCTCGCCGTTATCGCCTACTCTGTTTATGCATACGTCAAGCTCGGTGATATTCACCTTAACGCCTATCTCTCTGAACCTGTCTATCGAAGCCCTTACGTCATCGACGTTTGTCTCCAGACTGTAATGAGACTGCATGCCTATAGCGTCTACAAGGTTCTCGTCCGTTTTATACTCCTGCTTATACTTATCGTTTATGTGCTTTACCAGCAGAGCCGCCGCCTCCCGCTTATACGGCATATCAAGGTTGTAATCGTTGTAGTAAAGCTCCGCATCCGGGTCTGCCTCGTGCGCCATCACGAACGCCCTGTAGATATACTCTGAATCCCTGAGCGCCCTGAACCACGGCGTTCCGGTCGCTTCGGAGTCCTTGCGTATGTAGTAGCTCCATGATGGCGGGACTTGATCTATATTATCCCTTATAGCCTCGTTAACAACGTCCCAGCCCTTCACTCTGCCCTTGAAGTGACCCGCCACATTTCCTATAAAGCTCTCCATGTTGTCCCATACCTCGTCGGCCGTGCCCTCCGTCAGCCACGCCGCGGACTGCTTATGCCATATGAAAGTATGTCCGATAACGTCCAGCCCGTTTTCCTCTGCAAAGTCTGTCATCGCATCGGCCTGACTGAAATTATAATAGTTTTTGCTCGGAGCAGTCACCTCCGGCTTCATGTTGTTTTCTCCGGTCAGCACATTGAAATGCTCAAGGATAAGCGCCGTTTTCGCATCGTTTATATTGTAATTATTATAGATGTTCCCTATAAGGAAGCTGCCGCTGTATTTTTCCTTGAGCGAGCTTACAGCTTCCTCCGGCTTATAGCTCCCGTTCCCGTCTGCTCTCACCGTTATCTCCTCCGTTTTCGGCTCCATACCGTCCCATGCCAGCAGCTTCATCTCATCCGCTCCGCTGCTTTGCGCGCTAAGCTCAAAGCTGCCGTCCGCGCTGCGGCTGTCTACCGACAAAAGCCTGCCGTTATTATAAAACGCCGTATACAGCGTACACGGCCCGTCAGCAGTTCCGCTGACGGTCACAGCGCCGTCTCTCAGAACGCCGCCCTCCGCCGCTCCGCCTATCTCAAGACCGGATATGAACGGCGTTTCGCCGTACCGCTCGATAACGAGACCCTTCATATGCCAGAAGCCCCTCTCGTTCATCAGGGCAAGGCTGACGCTGTCGCCCTCCGAAAACTCGACCGGCTCGCTCTCTGCGCTCGTATAGGAAGTCCATACGTCGCTCTGCGGCGCCGCGGCAAATTCATAACGCTGCGATACCACGCCGTCCGGGCCTTTGACCTCTATAACGGGCGTAACGTCATACGCGGAATTTTCTTCATATGACGGAGAACGGTAATCGAAGCTTATGCGCAGCTTATCGCCCGGTTCTATATAGGCGGTTATGTTCGTTCTTATGCCGCCGGTGGGAGAACCGCCGTAGTTCACGCCCTGATACATAACGCCTTTTATGTTGTATTCGGAAGCGTCGTCGTTCGGGCATGAGGCTATAGCCTCCACGTCCGCGCTGTCACGGCTGTCGTATACCGTATAGTTCAAAACAGTATTCTCCTCGTTCTCAGCCACGGCAATGCTCCACTGCGTCTGCGCGAACGCTCCCGTTCCCGAGACCGCAGCCGCCGCTGCGGCAGCCGCAAGTATAAGACCGCATTTTTTGACCATTCAATGCATCTCCTTTCAAAAAAATTTCTATATAACTGCAAAACACTACGGCTGTCTATTTATCTCCTGAGCCCGATATTATTTATATATCTTTCTGCCCTTATCGTCAGCTATGCCCGATTTGCGGTAAAAATATGTATTGATGATATCCCGCCACTCCTCGGCGTTTTCAAGCTGCATCGAGAGCCTTTCGCTCACTCTTTCAAATGCGCCCCGGTCTATCCTGCCTTCAAGAGAGCTCCATGCGTCTATAAACCGCTTTACGTCCTCCGCGCCCTCAAAATGCGTGTTGTATATATGCTGTATGACCGTCTCGCCGCTTTTCAGCACGTGCGTATACGGAACATGGTGGAAAAACAGCAGCAGTTCATCCGGGCAGGTCTCCGTATTGCCGTAAAGCTCCGCCAGAGGCTCGCTGTACTGCCTTATATAGCCCGTTCCACTGTCCGTTCTGTCAACTCCGAGCCCATTGCGGTCGGAATAGTGATAGGTGCCCCAGCGGCTGTATTCAAAAGCGTCCACGTCCGGCCCGTAGTGGTCGGACTGCGCAACCATCCAGCCCACGCCCAGCGGCGCGGTGTATTTTTCATAGGTATGCCATGAGCTGAGCAGCATATCCGAAACGACCTCAAGCGTCTTTTCATCGCCGCCAAAGGTCTGCATTATCCATTCCCCGGCTATCCTCTCCGCGCTGAGGGACGTATCAAAGCTCAGTCTGCCGAAGCCGTAAAGGTTTGCCGCGGCAAGGTCGTGCCCCGTCCAGTTATAGTCGCCGCCCGTGTTGCACACGGCGGCTATCCCGCAGAGCTTATTCCCGCAGGCTCTGCCGCTTATGTAGTCCGCGACCGTATCGTTTTCAGCGTTCAGCCGCATTTTAAAATCAAGTATCTCCTTGAACCACGGTATCAAATAGCACAGATCCCGCTGCTGACCGGTGTACTCCTGCGCTATCTGCACCTCAAGCATTTGGTTCGTTGCGGGCATCGCGCCGAAAAGCGGCGATACCGGCTCGCGCACCTGAAAATCCACCGGCCCGTTTTTTATCTGGAGAATAACGTTATCGTCAAAGCATCCGTCAAGCGGTTTGAAGTAGTCGTAGCCCGCGCGCGCCCTGTCTGTTTTCCTGTCGCGCCAGTCCTGATGGCAGTTATAAACAAAGCAGCGCCATATAACTATGCCGCCGTAGGGCTTTAGCGCGCGCGCAAGCACGTTCGCGCCCTCCGCCTGGTCTCTGCCGTAGGTAACAGGCCCCGGCCGTCCCTCCGAATCCGCCTTTATCAAAAAGCCGCCAAACTCCGGCAGCGCCTTGTATATCTCAGCCGCCGTGTTCTCCCACCACTCCGCAACGCGCTTGTCGCAGGGGTCGGCGGTATCCATGCCGCCTATATCTATCGGCGCGGCGTAATCCGCGCTTATGAACAGCTTTATGCCGTAACCGGCAAACACCTCGGAAAGCTTTCCGAGACTGTCAAAGTACCTGCCGGTAATGAACCGAACGGCGTTATCGTCAACATTGACATTGTTTATGACTATGGCATTTATGCCCACGGAAGCCAGCAGACGCGCATAGCAGCGGGTACGCTCGTTTATTATTATTTCCCCGTCCTTAAACAGGAACGACCGCCCCGAATAGCCGCGCTCTATAGACCCGTCGGTATTGTCCCAATGGTCGAGCATACGCAGAGGCATATCCGGCGCGAACCGCTTTGATATACCCTCAATCGGCATACGGCAGCGTATCATCCTGATAAGCTCAAACGCGCCCCAAAGCACGCCCTGCGCCGTCTCGGAGCTTATCCTTATCAAGCCGTCCCTTTCCTCTATCTCATACGCCTGAGCGTCCTTATCCGTGTACGCGCCTCCGCCGCCCTCGAAAAGGTACACGCCCCGTTCGGGAGCGAACGCTGAAAGCTTAAGCTCCGGAGCGGCGGCGCCCATCGCAGACAGCGCGTCTCTCAGCTCGCGCGCCGCCGTGAGAACGACCCGCGCCGATGAATTGTAGTATACAGCCCCGATATCCGGCAAGACTGCCCCCTCCGGCTTATGATCGAGCCAAAGCCCGGAATATTCCATTATCATCCCTCCTGCCGCAGTATTTAAGAACGCAAAGCCTGATATTCGCGTTCGTCCAAAGATTACATATATATAATACATCATTTTTTAGTGTTTGCAAATTATCAAATTAACTGACTTCTGCTGTAATTTTGGACTATTTTACTATCCGGCGCCGTTTTGTTTTTACAAAAAAACGGACTTACGCGCCCGCCGTCAGGGCTCATAAGTCCGTTATAACTGTTTTTTATTTTTATCTGCGGCTAACTATTATTGTACTGTCCATCAAATACTGCCGCCCTTATATGTGATTTTTCTTTGAATATTGACAGCTTTCGATAAATGTGGTAAAATAGTCCGTGAGGACAGCAAGGAGTAAGATCCCGTGGACGCATTGCTCCCATACCCGACTTCATATGCAAAGGGGGTGGGAGAATTATGATCAAAAGAATTTTAAAAATACTTACGATTATAATAATTATCCTGCTCTTGACGGCGCAGCGCGCTTCATAAGCAGCACATAAAAAATGCCGCCCACTTGATTTACGCTCAGTGGGCGGCTTTCTTAACCAAAATTTTCTTTGGGAGCAGGCCGTTTACGGCTGTCCTTCTTTTAATGTTATTATACCACACACCGAATCAGTTGTCAATGTTCAATTTTTATTTTTTATTTCTATAAAAAACGGACTTATGCGCCTGCCGTTATGGCTCATAAGTCCGTTATAACTGTTTTTTTATATTTAAATCGGAGCAGCGCCCCGCTTTGCCTGCAAAAAGGGGGGCGTCAGCTCCTCAGGGTTTCAGCGGGAGATCATAACTCCCGCTGAATTTCTGAAATGGGATCCGCCGCCTATAGAGGCGGAGGACATCCTTGCATAGGTCATATCCTTACAGCGCCTCGGCAAGCGGTCTCATATCCCCGTCCCAGAGGAACACCCTTCTTGTTCCTTCGCCTTCCGCATCGCCGAGCTCTATGCTGTATTCGTTTCTGCCGCTCTCCGGCGTTATCTTATAAGCGCGTATGCCGGTAAGCACCGAACCGCTGTATTCCGCGGCATAGACCGTTATCTCCTCCTGCGCCGGCGCACCGCTGCGAAGCCTGAGCGTAAGCGTGCCGCCGTTCAGCTCCATAGTCCAGTCCCGCTTCGGCTCATCGGTACCGCCGGAAGCCGTATCGCCGTATACCGTCGCGCTGACCGTGACCGAGCGGCGCTCCGCCCCGGAGACCGCGCCGGAGTCAGCCACAGAAGAGACCGTGATATAATACGTTCCCTCGTCAAGTCCGGTCAAAACGGCGGAGTTTGCGTCGGGTGAATTTATCTCAACCGCCGTCTCGCCGCTCATATCGCTGCTTCTCGAATACGCCGCCTTATACCCGGTAACGTTCCAGCCGCTGCCGCCGTCCTCTGCCGGCGTCCATACTACCGTTATCTCGCCACTGCCCGTCGGATATGCCAAAACGTTTTCCGGCGCGGATGGGCCGAGGTCGTTTTCTTCACCGAAGCTTACGCCCGTAACGGTTTCATCGTTCGCCGCCGGGGCCTCGGTCTGACCGGAATCATAGACCTCAAGCTTTCTCGTTATGACATAGGGGCTGAAGCTGTCGGTAACAAAGCTTACAGTCCCTTTTTCGCCGTCTGTAAATACCGGCAGCTCTTCGGGCGCGGAGTCCGCCCCGTTTTTATAGTGCAGCACCGCAAGCTCCTCGTCCGCCCCGAAGCCCTCGGGGATATTGACCGTAACTGTAACGGGAGCGCTCAGCTCCGCCGCCTCCGTATCGTCTATCCTGAGCGATATATCCAGAGCTACCGCGCCCACCGCGTCATAGACGGTCTCATCGATATTTACGGCGCTCTTGTCCGTATCCGCCACAACGAGCTGTACCGAGCCGGTATCGGCGTTTATCTCGTCTACATTGCCCAGTCCGTCTATATCCACCGCCTCCGCGTTTATCTTATCGGAAGCGACCTCCGGAGCCTGCTTTATCTCCTCGGTAAGCACGCCTCTGTCCGCCTCGGCGCGGAACCTGTAGTATTCGTTCAGTCTTTTGTTCGCCGCCGGGTATATCGGATACGCCATTATATTATCCAGTCCTACAGCCTCGTCGGCAGTGTTCAGCACTCCTTCGATCTGCTGTATTATCATATTATAAGTAAATTCATTGCTGCTTTCGCGTACAGCCTTTAAAAAGTCGTATGCGGAGGTATAATCGGGATGATTTAGCAGTACATAAGCCACCCTTGCCGAATACTTGTAAAGCTCCGGGAGAGTAAATCCGAAGTTAGCCTCCGCCGTTCCCGTATAGTTGCCCATGCCCGTAAGCGTAACGACCGCAGTGCCGGTGATCTTGTCCGGCCCGTACGTGCCTTTGACCTCCTCGCCGATGTTGTCGGCATACTCTACGCTGTAGTCTATGCCCTCGTGCAGCAGCCTTGAGCCGTCGCTCAGCGTTACGGACGGCGTTATCGGCGCTCCCGTGTATTCATAAGCAGGTTCAAGACCGCCAACGGTCATGCCGTCTATATTTTTAGGCTTTATCTCAAAGGTCTTTGTTACAGTTCCGGTGTAGTTGCCCTTGCCCGAAACGCTCACCTCCGCCGTACCGGCGTTTATATTGCCGCTGTATGAGACAGTATAGGAATAGTTCTCTATAAGCGCATAGTCGCCGGTTGAATTCGAGACTCTCACCGCCGGAGTCTGTGCGCGTCCGCTGTATATTATATCAGATACGTCCTCCGCAAATTCGACCATATCGTCCGTCAGCGTATGCGGCTCGGTATTGCCTACGTTTATTTCGAGAGGCAGCACCGTATCACCGTAATGCACCGCCGCGGTCTGCAAACCCGGGCTGCCGCTGTCGTAGCCGGTGCACATCTCGTCTATAAGCGGTATGACGCTCTCGCCGTGCTCACAGGTGAGCACAAGGTTTATGTCCATGTCGCTTATCGGCATACCCTGTATGGATATGTTCACCACGGGGCGGTCGAGCTCTATCTGCTCCGGCTCGCACTTGCCCAAAAACAGCTGTACCCAGTTATCCATATACTTGCTCGGATCCTCGTCCTGGTACATATACCCCGCCGACATGTGGCTGAAATTCTCGTTGAGAATGTTAGCGCGGTGTCCGGGGCTGTTCATCCATGCATTGACCGCCGCATTGGGCAGAGCTACGGCTCCGCCTCCGCATATGTTCTCGCCCGCGTAATGCTTAGACGCGTCAATACCCATTTCATTAAGCACAGTCTCAAAGTTTGTCCCGTTCGGACGCTTATGCGCCATATTCTCAAGCAGCTCCGCAGCGCGTATATCCGCCGCTTCTTCAAGCCTCGGGAAGGTCGAGAGCGGAAGCAGTCCGTTTTCTATCCTGCGCCGATTCGTTTCAATGAGCACCCTGCGCTCGTATTCTTCCTCGGTGCTGTAGCCCTCTCCGCTTCCGTCCGGCAGATCCTGAGCGTTCTCATACCCGGCCTCTCTCAAGATCTCCGCAAAAGCCCCGGTGCTGTGCACCTTGCTCTTTCCCATAGGCAAAGCCCTGCCTGTCGCCGCCGCGGTTTCGTCCGCGTCAAGGTAAAGCACGGTCGGAGCCGTTACTCCGAACATAACCGAATTGTAGTAAGGCAGCAGTCCCGCGGAATATTTTGTCGCATCTATAAGCAGCACGGGCGCGCCCGCCGCAGCCGCTATCTGCCGGAACTGCGGCAGATAGCTCTTTGAGTACGGACACTCCGGTATGTACAAAACCGCGACCTTTACCTGCCTCAGATAATCATACTTTTCGTCGCTGCCCGTCAGCTTTTCGTACTCCCGCTTATATGACTGCGAGGTAGTATCGACCAGATTACTCATATAGCTCTTTCCGGTATCCGCCGCCGTAACGCCGTAGGCATTGCCGCGCGACCACACCATGTTTGCGTCCTCGGGCTGGCTGCCGCCCACGTATTCCCATTCTCCGATTATTTCGCCGGGTATGCCGTAGCCGGTATCCGCCGCCTCAGCAGTCTTGACCGCCGTTCCCTCAATAAGCGGCAGCGCCGTTATCACCGCCGCCATCACAAACGACAGTAGCTTTCCCGTTAATTTTCCCATATTCTCATCATCTCCTCCTTGATATGCGGCCTTTGCAGCCTAAATATATATTTTCAGATGTTTATTTTATCATATTTCCTATAGGTTTGCAAGGGATTTTTCACAGGTAAAATTTTTTTGGGATCATTGAATATAAAATGATAGTTATTATTGATTTTTTTGTATGGTTTTGCCCGCCGTGTTTTTTCCGTTTTATAGGCTTTCGGCAAAAAGAGTGCTGTAAACAGCAAAAGACCGCGCTACTGCGCGGTCTTTTGTATATGGAGGAGAGGATGGGATTCGAACCCACGGACGCTGTTAACGTCACAGCATTTCCAATGCTGCGTCTTCGACCACTCGGCCACCTCTCCAAACAACTATTATAGTATAGCATATCCGAACGGTTTTGTCAATCCCCTTTTTTGCTTTTTTTACACATATATGCCCGCATATTTTATCACTGCGGAACACCGGGAATATTTAAATATTTGTGAAAAATCATAAATATTTATTTTTTGCGCCAATAATATTGAAATGCTCCGCCGCTTATGTTATAATAAATACAGCAGCAGTTGCAAAGCCTATTTTCGGCTTTGCTTCGGTATGTATTTATTGTAACGGTGTGCTGCAATGCTACACGCATTGCTCTTATGTTATAATAAATACAATAGTGGAAGCAAAGCCTGTTTCCGGCTTTGCCTCAGTATGTGTTTATTGTAACGGTGTGTAATAATGCTATACGCATTATATTTATGTTATAATAAATACAGTATACTAATAATTACAGGGGTGTTGGCATTGAAGATCAAATATATCAAGCTTTTATCGGTAGCTTCTTATATCAATTTGTTTTTGGGTGTTTTTCTTATAATATGCAGCATAGTGGAATTTACCGGGCTGCTGAAAACGGACGCGAACACGTCTATAGAGACCGGAGGCGTACAGCTTTCGTATCTCGTTTTCATAAGCGGCATACTCGTTTTCATAAGCGGTCTGTTCACCCTGCTGAACAGACACACCATGGACAAGACAAATCTCCAGATAGTTATAGGCGCTTCCTCTCTGGCATGGCCTATATTCGTTTCCATAGCGCTGTTCTTCGCGCAGATGATAATATGCGTGCGCCTCGTTCCTACCACGCTGTCGTCTCTGTTCTATATGATAGCGCTGATGATAGTAAAGATAACGAACGAATCGCTCAAAAGGGCGCATAAATTCAACCCGTCGGCGCATGTGGAGGCTATGGGCAAGAGAAAAGCCGGGGTGAACATCGCAAACGCCATAGGCAGCAGCGGCAAACGCGCAAAGACCGTTCGACGCCGCGACCTTTCGGGCGGGCTCGGTAAAGTGTTCAAGCCGGTCAAACGCGCCAAGGTCGGTTCTAAGCTCTATTCCGGTTCGCGCAAACGCGGCGGCATAAAGCTGAAAAAATACAGATAACATGTACATAAAAAGACGTACCGCCGGGACTTTGCTCCGTTCCATGCG
Organism: uncultured Clostridia bacterium; assembly: GCA_944393255.1. Taxonomy (GTDB): domain Bacteria; phylum Bacillota; class Clostridia; order UBA1381; family UBA1381; genus Ornithomonoglobus. The sequence goes on from CALXZP010000019.1 coordinate 12,927, forward strand.
GTACGTCTTTTTTTATTTTTCCGCTATTACCTGCCACTCCTCAAAAAGTCTTGCCATGCCGCAGCGCGCATTCGCCGGGCTGGTTGACGGCAGGAGACGGGCAGGTATTCCCGTTTCTCTTTCCATGAATTTTTTGTACAGCCTGTACGAGGTCTGTCCGTTGCAGAAAATATTCTGTATATCCGCGCATTGCAGTATAGGCGATATATCGTTCGGGACTGCGTTTTTTATCGTGCTGTCGCCCGAGCCCGTTATGTCGCACTGCCTTATAACATCCCATACCGCTATACGGTTCCGAAGCAAAAACGCTTTTTTCTCAGCGACGGTCTCCGGAACAGGCTCGCCGAAAACCTCCGCCAGCACGCGCCAGAACCGATTTTGCGGATGTCCGTAAAAGAAACGCTGTTCACGGGACTTCACCGAAGGGAAGCTGCCCAATATAAGTATCCGCGAATTTTCATCAAATACAGGCTCGATATTGTGATGCTCCGCCATACGCGCCTCACATGAACATAGACAGCACGAAAACTATCCCGACCGCAAGCAATACGGCATGAAGCCAGAATATTTTCGGTATCACCGAATAGTTTTCATTTTCACGCGCCTGCTTCATAAGCTTTATGATGACCAACGCAGCGCCGCAGATAACTGCCGGCGCAAAAAAGAACGCTATCAGCATACTGCCGCCCGACCATTCCGCTATAAAACGCAGTATGACCATAAAATACGCCGCGCCGGAAAGCAGCGCGAACACCAGCTGTCCGACCGTCGTGCCGAGTATATTTATGATTTTCTTATTCATGATCAGTCAAGCTTCTGCAGCTCCTTGAACGCGTTCGCCATCTCTATGGCAGACATCGCGCAGTCGTAGCCCTTGTTGCCCGCCTTCGTTCCGGCGCGTTCTATAGCCTGTTCTATCGTATCGGTAGTGAGCACGCCGAACAATACCGGTATGCCGGAATTGAGCGATACCTGAGCTATGCCCTTGGCCGTTTCATTGCAGACCATCTCATAATGCGAGGTAGCGCCGCGTATTACCGCGCCTACGCATATCACCGCGTCGAACGACATGTTCATGACCATCTTTTTTGCCATGAGCGGAAGCTCAAACGCTCCCGGCACCCATGCGAGAGTTATATCCTCGTCGCGCACGCCGTGACGCTTGAGGCAGTCCTCCGCGCCCGATATCAGCTTTGACGTTATAAATTCATTAAACCTCGAAGCCACTATACCTATCTTCAGACCCTCGCCCGTCAGTTTTCCCTCATATACGTTCATCTTTGTTTGCCTCCTTGTATTTATTTATATTTTAATATTTTAAATAATGTCCCATTTTCATCTGCTTTGTTTTCAGATAAAATTCGTTCTCCTTCTTTGCCGCTATCTGGATAGGCATCCTCTCGACTATGTCTATACCATAGCCGGACAGATCGGATATCTTTTCCGGATTGTTCGTCATTATCCTGAGCTTGGACGCACCCAGATCGCGCAGTATCTGCGCGCCCTCGCTGTAATCGCGAAGATCCGGCGCAAAGCCCAGCTTCACATTCGCCTCGACCGTGTCGTAGCCCTGCTCCTGGAGCGTATAAGCCTTTATCTTGTTCAAAAGACCTATGCCTCTGCCCTCCTGCCGAAGATAGACAAGTACGCCTCTGCCCTCCTCGTTTATCCTGCGCAGAGCTTCCGCAAGCTGCTCGCCGCAGTCGCAGCGGCACGAGCCGAACACATCGCCGGTCAGGCACTCCGAATGGACGCGGCACAGGACCGGCTCGCCGTTTGCCACGTCGCCCTTTACAAGCGCGGCATGGGATTTTCCGGTTATGATATTTTTATAGCCGTAGATGTCAAAATCCCCGTACTTTGTCGGCAATGACGCTTTCGCGGTGCGCTCCATGATCTTATCGTGCAGTCTGCGGTACGCCTGCAGAGCCTGTATGCTTATAAAGGTCAGACCGTGCTCAGCCGCGAACCTTTCAAGCCCGTCGCGGCGCATCATGGTGCCGTCCTCCGCCATTATCTCACAGCAAAGCCCGACCTGTTCAAGCCCCGCAAGACGGCATAGATCCACCGTCGCCTCAGTGTGTCCGTTCCTTTCAAGCACGCCGCCCGGCTTCGCCTCAAGCGGGAACATGTGCCCCGGCCGCCTGAAATCGGACGGCTTCGCGGAAGGCGATACGCACATCCTTGCCGTATACCCGCGCTCCTCCGCGCTTATCCCCGTGGTCGTGTCCGCATGGTCTATCGACTCGGTGAACGCTGTTTCATGGTTGTCGGTATTGTTTGAGACCATAGGTCTCAGCCCCAGTCTGCTGATGTATTCGCCGCTCATCGGCATACATATCAGACCCTTGGCGAAGCTCGCCATGAAATTGACGTTTTCCGTTGTCGCAAACCGCGCCGCGCATATAAGATCGCCCTCGTTTTCGCGGCTCTCATCGTCGGTACAGAGTATCATCCTGCCGTTTTTAAGATCCTCCACCGCCTGTTCTATTGAAGCAAATCCCATCTGTGAAAACCTCCTTAAAAGCCGTATTTCTCAAGAAGCTCCATCGTTACTCCGCCGCTCTCCGCTTTGGCGAGCTTCTCGACATACTTGCCTATTATATCACATTCTATATTTATCCTGTCGCCGGGCTTCCTTGATATGAGCGTGGTCTCCTCCGCCGTATGCGGTATCACCGACACGGAAAAGTATCCCTGCCCGACCTCCGCTACAGTAAGGCTTATCCCGTCCAGCGCGACCGAGCCTTTTTCAACTATATACCGAAGCAGTCCGCCGTCAGCCGCTATCCTGACCCACACCGCGTTGTCCTCGCGCACCATGGAAGATACGGTACCCGTCCCGTCGATGTGTCCCGATACTATATGACCGCCGAATCTGCCGTTGAGCTGCATCGCCCGTTCAAGGTTCACGCGGCTGCCCGGAGCAAGCCGTTCTATGTTCGTCCGCCTTACCGTTTCCGCCATGACATCGGCCGTGAATACAGGTCTGCTTATTTCATCGGCCGTAAGACACACTCCGTTCACCGCAACGCTGTCGCCAAGCTTCAGATCGCCGAATATCCTGTCGGCGCGTATGGTGAGCCTGCATGACCTCGCGCCCCGAACGACCGCTTCGACCGTCCCTATCTCTTCTATTATTCCCGTAAACATCAGCCGTCCCCCTTTACCGCCGTATATTCAAGAAGCATATCGCCGCCCAGAGCCGTCGCCGCCGGAGCGCCGAACGATACGGCCTCGCTGACCCGGTCTATGCCCATCGCTCCGACCGCCGGTCTGCCGTCGCCGCCTATTATCTTAGGAGCGATATACAGATGAAGTTTATTTACCAGCCCGGCTTTCAGCAGCGACGCGTGCAGCGACGCGCCGCCCTCGGCAAGCACGCTGTCGATCCCGCGCCTGCCCAGCTCCGCCATCAGGGCGCGCATATCCACGCGTTCGCCGTCTGTGAATATTATTTCCGCGCCCGCCGCCTTTATCCGTTCGGCTTTTTCCGGCGGAGCCTGCTCCGAGGCCGCGATGACAGTGGGTATATCGCGCGCCGTTTTCATTATGTTCGACTCAAGCGGTATCCTTAGCCTGCTGTCGCATATGACCCTTACCGGATCCGACGGCTCCGCGCAGCGGCAGTTAAGCATCGGATCGTCAGCCAAAACAGTGTTTATCCCAACCATTATCGCCGCGCAGCGTTTCCTCGTTCCGTGCGCATGGGCGCGGGACTGCTCATTGGTTATCCATTTTGAATCGCCCGTCCTTGCCGCTATGCGCCCATCGAGAGACGCCGCCGCTTTCATTATCACATACGGCATGCCGTGCGTTATGTAGTAAAAGAAGATATCGTTAAGGCTGTCGCATTCCTTTTTCATAACGCCCTTTACGACCTCTATCCCGTGCGAACGCAGTATGCCCTCGCTCTTTCCCGAAACTAGCGGGTTGGGATCGTCGGAGCCGATATACACGCGCCTTATCCCGGCCTCTATGAGCGCTTCCGTGCAGGGCGGCTGCTTGCCGCGGTGACAGCACGGCTCGAGTGTTACATAGATATCCGCACCGCGCGTATCCTCTGTGCAGTGTGAAATGGCATTTCTCTCCGCGTGAGGCCCGCCGTACCGCTCATGGTATCCTTCGCCTATAACGCGCCCGTCTTTAACGATAACCGCGCCGACGAGCGGGTTCGGGTTTGTAAAGCCCGCGCCGAGCTTTGCAAGCTCTATCGCCCTTTTCATATATCCGTTCATAAAAAAACACCCCGAAAGCCTCCGGGGTATCACAAAAACAGATAACAAAACAACACGATCGTTTCTTCTCTCATCCGGACTTTACCGTCGGTTCCGGACTCGCACCGGATCAGCCGTATAGGCTCACGGACTCATGGGATCCGATCCCATTCACCGTCGGTCATGAATTGCACAATACCCCGAAGAATTATTGTGAGCACTTTAAGCTCCTGTATATAAATATACTACCACGAACCGCGCCGCATGTCAATAGCTTTTACAAAAAAAAAGTGCCTCCGCGGCGAACGGTTTTATCCATCCGCCTCGGAGACTTGTTTTAATTCATTATCTTGTTTCCAATATCTTTTCGATGCTTACCAGCTTTACGCAGATTATGAATATCTCGCAGGCCTGCATAAGCTCATCCTTGGACGGGAACGAGGGCGCTATCCTTATATTTGAATCGCGCGGATCCTTTCCGTACGGATACGCCGCGCCCGCGCCGGTCATAACTATACCCGCGTCCTTGCACATTGATATTATACGCTTAGCGCAGCCGTCCATAGCGTCAAAACTGATGAAGTATCCGCCGAGCGGACGCGTCCAGCTCGCAATTCCGGCGCCGCCAAGCTCCCTGTCGAGCATATCTATAACGCCCTCGAACTTTGGACGCATGATATCGGCATGCTTCATCATATGCTCCTTTAAGGCGTCCATCGTCGGGAAGAACAGAGCGTGACGCAGCTGGTTGGTCTTATCGAAGCTGATTATCTGCGCGTCCATCATGCCCACTATCGACTTAACGTTCTTTTCCGACGCCGCCAGCGCCGATATGCCCGCGCCCGCGAAGGTCACCTTTGAGGTTGAGCAGAACTCGTATATCATATCTTCATTTCCGGCTTTACGGCACTCGTCAACGATATTGAGCAGCGAAGCCTGCTTATCCCTGTAGAGGTGGTGTATGCAGTATGCGTTATCCCAATAGATCCTGAAATCCTCAGCAGCGGGTCTGAGGTTGGCAAATCTCCTGACTACCTCATCGCTGTAAACTATACCGGTCGGGTTTGAATACATCGGAACGCACCATATACCCTTTACCGACGGATCCTCGCTCACGAGTTTCTCGACCATATCCATATCCGGACCGTTCTCGTCCATCGGTATATTCACCATCTCGATCCCGAAGAATTCACATATGGTAAAATGCCTGTCATAGCCCGGCACCGGACAGAGGAACTTGACCTTGTCAAGCTTGCTCCACGGCGTTGAGCCGAGCACGCCGCGTATAAATGCGCGCGCCACAGTGTCATACATAAGATTGAGCGACGCATTGCCGTATATCACGATATTTTCCGGCTCGACCTCAAGGATCTCCGCAAAAAGCCTTTTCGCCTCCTTGATACCCGAAAGCACGCCGTAGTTTCTGAAATCCATTCCGTCCTCTCCGACCATGGGCGTATTTTCGTTTACGATACTGAACATCGGCATGGACAGATCAAGCTGCTCCTTAGACGGCTTTCCGCGCGCCATGCTCAGGTCAAGCCCCAATCCCTTCTTCTCCTCATATGCGGCAAGGAGCTGCTCCCGAAGTGCTTTTAACTCCCCGGTCGTCATTTCACTGTATGACATATTATAACCTTCCTCCTTCAAAACTGAGAATACATGCGTATTCCCGTATAACCTATACATCTCATATTATTATACAATAATTTCTTAAAATACGCAATAATATATTTATACAAAAAGCTCACCGCCGCAAACTCTTTATTCTACACATATTGCAAAAACGCAGCGCTCGCCGCAAATCAACTGCGCTTCACAAAAAAAGCGCGGGACTTTTCGCTCAGCCCCGCGCCTTGATGATTTCAGACCATTATCAGGATCTATTTCTCAACAGAAAATCTGTATTCCGTCACATGACGGTATGTCCGCCCCTTTTCCAGTACAGGCGACGGATAGTGACTGTGCGCCATTGCGTTCGGGAACACCTGTGTTTCAAGACAGAACGCGCCGTGCACGGAAGCTTCAAAGCCGTCCTTGCGCACGCCCTCAGGCAGCGCGTTGGCGGTGTAGAGCTGCATTGCAGGCTGATCCGTGTACGTCTGCATAACTATACCGCTCTCCGGGCTTTTCGCAACGGCCGCAAGCCTGAAGCCGCGTCCGCTTATAGCAAAATTATGGTCATATCCGCCGAACAGCTGTATCTGCTCAAAATCGGCGTTTATCTCCTGCCCTATCGGCTTCGGAGCTCTGAAATCAAACGGAGTGCCCGCTACGGAAAGAACCTCGCCGGTAGGCATGCCGTCCGGGCTGTTGGGCGTATAGAAGCCCGAATTTATCTGCAGCACATGACTGTATATATTTCCGCTGTCAAAGCCGTTCAGATTGAAGTAGCTGTGGTTTGTAAGGTTGCACACGGTCTCGCTGTCGCATACCGCGCGGTATTCGATCCTGAACGTACCGTTTTCCGTTACGCTGTATTTCATCGCGGTCACGAGCTTGCCGGGAAATCCCTCCTCGCCGTCCTTTGACGTATAAGTAAGGACTACCGCGTTTTCATCCTCGATCTCGGTGACATGCCAAAGCTTCTTGTCAAAGCCGTCCACGCCGCCGTGCAGACTGTTGTCGTTTTCGTTGATGCCTACGTTATATTTCTTCCCGGACAGCTCAAACTCGCCCTTTGCGATCCTGTTCGCATGTCTGCCTATCGCAGCGCCGATGTATCCGTCGTTCTTAAGATATTCCTCAAGAGACGACCTGCCGAGCACCACGTCCTTGTCCTGTCCGTTCTTATCCTTTGTGACAAGCCTTGTAACTATCCCGCCGTAGTTTATTATCTCTGCACAAAGACCCTGACCGTTATCCAGCACATATGCAAAGACCTCGCTCCCGTCCGGCAGCTTTCCGTATGTTCTTTTACTTACTGACATTAAAAACACCTCACTCATGTATTCTATGCCGCCTGTACCGGACAGGACGGCATTTTTATTATATTTTAACATATCGATATATCAATGTCAATGAATTTTCTTATGATAATTTATATAATTATCGTGTATTTTCACTATTCTATCATGAACAGTGCGCCGCTCTGCGGCGGCAGCTCCAATTTGAACACGTCTTTTTCTCCCTCATACACATCTGCGCAGCCTCCTCCGCCGCCGTAGACCGCAGCGTCGGTAGACAGAACGGTCCTGAGCCGCACGGCGTCCGCTATCTCTATCTCCTGCTCCGCAATGTGCTCGTCCGACAGATTGAACACCGCCGCCATGCGTTCGCTCCCGCATGAGCGCTCAAACGCATACAGGCACTTTCCGTCGTCACGGCAATACAGCCATTTAAACCCGTTCCGGTCATGATCCAGCTCATAAAGCGCGGGATGATGAATATATACGCGTCCGAGATCCCTCATGAAACGCCGAAATTCATCGTGTACCGGGTAATCGAGCAGGTTCCAGTCCTGCTCCCGCCTCTCGTCCCACTCGCGCAGCTGCCCGAACTCGCTGCCCATAAAGTTCAGCTTCTTTCCGGGATGGGAGTACATATAAAGGTACAGCGCTCGCGCCTGCGGGAATTTCTTTTCGTAGTCTCCGTTCATCTTCCGGAGGATGGTCGCCTTGCCGTGCACGACCTCGTCATGCGAAAACGGAAGCAAGTAGTTTTCATTATAATAATACATCATCGAAAATGTGAGCCTGTTGTAATTTTTCCTCCGCTCCTCCGTATCGCTGCTGAAATATGAAAGCGTGTCATGCATGAAGCCCATATCCCATTTATAGTCAAAGCCCAGTCCTCCCTCGTTTACAGGTCTTGTCAGACCGCTGTAGGAGGTGGAGTCCTCGGCTATCAGCATTATATTTTTGTGCCGGCTCCTCAGTCCCTCGTTCATCGACTGCAAAAACCGTACCCCGCCGCCGTTTACTCCGCGCGCCTCGTCGCCGTTCCAAAAGATAAGGTTTCGTATCGCGTCCATCCTCAGCCCGTCAAAATGGTATTCCCTGAGCCAATAATTCGCCGCCGATTTCAAGAAGCTCTGCACCTCGCCGCGCGAGTGCATGAAGCAATGGCTGCCCCATTCGCTGCAGCCGACGTCCGCGCTCGGATATTCATAGAGCGCCGTCCCGTCGTAATACGCCAATCCGTAATCATCCAGTGCGAAGTGCACGGGCACATAGTCCATTATCACGCCTATATCGCTGCGGTGCAGCATGTCCACAAGCCGCATCAGCTCCTCCGCCGTGCCGTAGCGAGAGGTAGGGCTGAAAAAGCCCGTGGTCTGATAGCCCCACGAGGCGTCCGCCGGGTGCTCCGCCAGCGGCAGGAATTCAACGTAGTTATAGCCGTTGTCCTTAAGATACGGAATGAGCAGCTCCCCCAGCTCCGTATAAGAATAGAAATCGTTTTCCCCCGCGCCCTTCCTTTTCCACGAACCGAAATGCATCTCATATATATTAAGCGGCTTGTCCCTGCAGTCCGTCCTTTTCTTCATCCACTTCATATCCCCGAATTTATACGAGTCAAGGCTGCGTATCACAGAGGCGTTACGCGGTCTCAGCTCCATGCCGAAGCCGTACGGGTCGCAGTGATCGATGACCCGCCCGCTCCTCTCGTATATACGGTATTTATACATCATCCCCTCCTTGGCGCCGGGAATGAAACGCTCATAGAAATTGTCGTTCAGCTCCATAGGCAGCTCCTCCCATCCGCTGAATTCGCCTATCAGCGAAACGCGCGCCGCGCCGGGCGCGTACGTCCTGAACATAACTCCCCCGTTTTCGATGTGTGCGCCCATGAATTCATAAGCGTCAAAGGAATTGCCCGTGTAGAAATCGTATTTATCCATTGATGTTCCTCCGTAAAATAATTGACAGCAGTCCATATTTGTACTATAATTATACTATGATCACTGTTTAAAAGCAATTTTCATATTTAGATATCAGTAAAATAATTGACTGTTGTACAGTATTGTCTATTTCGGAGGATATGATGGATCTCAGGATACAAAAAACGAACCGTTCTGTTGTGAATGCGTTTATAAAGCTGCGCTCAAAAAAGCCGCTGAATAAAATAACCGTCACCGAGCTTGCAAAGGAAGCCATGATAAGCAAAGCGACCTTTTATCTGCATTACCGGGATATCTACGATCTGTCGGAGCAGCTCCAGGACAGGCTCGTGCTCGATATCATAAACGACATGCCCCACCCCGACCGGATAGTGACGCATCCGGACGAATATACGCGTGAGCTTATAGCCGCGTTCGGCGCAAACGCCGCGCTTACAAACATCCTCTTTCCCGACGAGGAAAAAAATCTGCTTGCGCAGCGTCTGGAAAAGCACATAAAGGACACGGTATACCGCGCAAATCCGCGCCTCGGCGACAGTCTTGAATTTGATATCGCGCTGTCTATGCTGATCCACGGCGCATTCCACACCTACCAGAGCCATATGGACAAGGACCGCGGCGCGGCGGTGGAGTGCATATGCAAAATATCGCTGCTCCTTTCAGAGGCGGTCACCGGCATACATAAAAAAGAAGCCGCAGAGCCGCCGTACTGAATACAGCGGTCACCCGGCTTTTAGGATATCAGGTTTTCGATTATATACGCCGCCGCGCTGTTTTCACATGACGGCACTATCCTGTCCGCCGCCGCTTTCACCTCGCCTTCGGCATTTTCGACCGCAAAAGAATGTCCCGCCGCTTTGAGCATATCTATATCGTTCATATTATCGCCCACGGCATAGATGTTTTCCCTGCCGATACCCAGCATGGCGGCAAGGGCGGTCAGGGCCTTTCCTTTGGAAACGCCGTTTGCAACAACGTCAAGATACATATCTCCGCTCCGCACGCTGTAACCGCTGTCGTAGCAGCGCCTGTAAACAGGCTCGTACTTATCAAGCAGCTCTCTTTCGCCTATGAGCAGCGCCTTTATCCACGGTCTGCTCCATACCTCGTCCGGCATGGAATATATGACTTCATACGAACGCGTCTTAAACCGCTCCGTTTCCGAACACGCTCTGTAGATATACACCTTTTCATCGGCGTATACCTCAAGTCCCAGCTCGGGCAGCTCGTCATGGACCCGCCGTATAGCCTCTTTGCGCGGCTCCTCGATGAATTTTTCAAACAGCGCCGTTTCAGTTTCAAAATCGTATATCTTCGCGCCGTTGTGAAGAAGTGCCGGAGCGTTTATGCGCATCTGAGAAAAATACGCCCGTACTGCCGGCACCATACGCCCCGTTGCGACCGTAAATCTGCCGCCCTCGCTTATGAAATATTCAATTGCCTCCCTGTTTTGGTCTGATACCCTATGGCTGCTGTCGAGAAGCGTTGCGTCCATATCGGACACCATAAGCTTTCCGTCAAACCTCCCCATACTGCCCCTCCTTATCCCACGTATCATCCACGTTATTCCCTGCGTTTTATCACGGCTTCCGCAGCCGCCGCTCCGCAGAACATAATAATTGTATCATGAATTCACAATATGTCAAGACAGTTTTAAAAAATATTTTTCTTAAAACCTTTTCCCGGCTCGGGATAATATATAAGTGTAAGGGTGATCCCTTGGACCGGTTCAGGAGAAAATGAAAGGATACGCAGCTATGGATAAAAACGACTTTGAGCGTTTTGTTTTGGATAATGGCAAAGATATTTTACGGTTCTGCATAATGACCGCCGGCGATAAAGAAAGCGGCTGCGAATTATACCAGAACACAATGCTTAAATTAATGGAAAAGCTGACAAAGGTCATGCGATTTTATACAAAAAAAATCCGGAACGAACTTGCTCCGGATCCTTGGTAGCGGTAACTAGATTCGAACTAGTGACACTGCGGGTATGAACCGCATGCTCTAGCCAACTGAGCTATACCGCCGAACAACATAAATGATTATAGCACAAACCTCCTCATTTGTCAATACTTTTTTTAAAATTTTTTTCACTTCTTTGTATAGAAGTCAATGATGGATGACACTTTTATAAAAAAATAAAAATAGTTTCCCTTGTCAAGGTGGAGCAGTGGAGATTTTCGTCAGAAAATACTACTGTCTACCTTGACAACGCAACTGTGATATAATATTGCACAGCAAAACTTCTTTGTATGTTTTGCTGTAATTACCTCTTACATCACACCCAAATATTTCTCCAGTACTTCATTTGGGCTAAGAAAATTTAAGCATATTTTCGGTA
>CALXZP010000020.1 GCA_944393255.1 uncultured Clostridia bacterium
GGTAAGGAACAGAGCAAAGAGGCGGCGATCGCCGCCGCGGATGAGGAGAGTATCCTGTTCATGTACATACCTCCATGAAATTTATCTTTTGTAAATGATCGTTATAAGCTCGGCAAAGCCGCAAAGCGGCTTTGCCGCTGATCTTCTTCATCAACTGTATTTATTTTAACATAAGAAAGTAAAAAAAGCAATACCCAATAAAGGCGCAAGCACATTATATATTTGACGTGCCTGCGGAAAAGCTTTTGTATTGCAGCAGATTTTATAATCTATAAAATATTATGTTAACCTACGACGGGTTTTTTATTTGTCCGAAAGACGATTTTTATTGACTTTACAGCTGTTCTTATGATAATATAATCTTAGGGATAATACAGCGCTGCTACATATCGCTCCTTTTCAGGCTGTGCATAAAGCCGTTTATACTCACCGTCATAATGTCTCCGGCTACAGGCTCGCCGTTAACGCATAGAACATCGGCGTAAACATTTTCTCCGGCATCCACGGGGTAGTTTTTTACAAGAAACGTATAGCGCGTACCGCTGCTTCCAGCATACGGGGAAAGGTCAAGCCCGGCTTCAAGCTGCATAGCGTTATAGCTTTTATACACCTCGTCAAAAACTGCCGGGATGTTCACATCGGAGCTGCCGCAAGGCTTGGCTTCTACCTCCCAGCCATAGCCGCTCAGGAACCCAACGCATTTGCCGGAGTCGCTCTCGTTTGAAAAAACAGTGTACGAGAACGCCGCGGCAGCGAGAACAAATACAGGTATGAGTTTTATCAGCTTCATACGTTCCACGCCCTTCAAAAAAATTTTTTTCTTGTATAGAATATATTTGGCGCAGTTAAATAAAATTACAGCGATTAATTTTTTTATATGCGGTTAACCTAAAAACAGACAAGCGAAGAGCTTGTCTCTGCGGAATTTCTTTTCGCCGTGCGGAAGATACGGAACCGGATGCGCGTTCGTTTTTGCCGTGCGTTAACGCTTTGAAAGGAGACCCTGTGATGATCAATAAAATATCACTTGTTTTGGTTATAATCGGCGCTATAAACTGGCTGATGATAGGGTTGTTCGGTTATGACCTTGTCGGCGCACTTTTCGGCGGTCAGATGGCGGTCATGTCGAGGATCATTTACAGCCTTGTCGGACTTGCCGGATTGTGGTGTATAACGCTGCTGTTCAGGCATACGCCTGCAACGGAGTAACAATTATGAAAAACAGAACAGGAGACCTTAAAGCTTCGTATTGCTCAAAGGCCTCCTGTTTTGCTTTATGCAGTATCATATAACGGTTGCGATAAATCTGAGCGCCCTGCCGAGAAAACGGTAATACCACGGCAGCTCCTTGTATTCCGCAGGCGTGATCCTGCGGCATTTTGAAAGCGTTATGAGCATGTCGTCCTCGACCGCCTTTATCCCGGGCATATCCACGGTATAAACGGCACATTCGTAATGCAGATACAGACTGCGGTAGTCGTAATTGATGGTGCCTATAACGGCCCTGTTGTCGTCGCTGACTGTGGTTTTCGCGTGAACAAAGCCGGGGGTATATTCGTATACCTCAACGCCTATATCAAACAGATCCTCGTAATATGAGCGCGCGAGGCAGTATGGTATACGTTTGTCAGGTATCCCGGGTAGGATCACCTTAACGTCAACGCCGCGAGTCACGGCGTAGCTCATGGCGTTGTATATCGCTTCGTCCACAACGAAATAGGGAGTCATTATATGGACGTATTTTTTGGCCGTGTTGAGCATGTCCACATACGCGTTCCTTCCGGCGGGGTCATTGTCCAGAGGCGAATCGCAGAACGGGACTACGTAGCCTGCGGAGGAATATACGGGAAAGGACTTTGAGGAATTGAGAAACCGTTCAAAATCCACATTGGCAGTTGAAGCGGCCGTACACCACATTGTCAAAAACATTTCGGTAAAGCCCTTCACCGCATCGCCCGTAACGCGTACTCCGGTATCCTTCCAGTAGCCGAAGCGGACGATCTTGTTTATATATTCATCGGACAGGTTTATCCCGCCCGAAAACGCACAGCGTCCGTCTATGACCAGCACCTTGCGGTGGTCGCGGTTGTTCTGATAGGTTGAGAGCAGGGGCTGGACGGGCGCAAAGACCTGACATTTGATCCCCTTGCTTTCGAGCACCTTTTCATAGTTTTTCGGCATGAGCGCTATACAGCCCATACCGTCGTACATAAATCTTACGTCAACTCCGTTTTGCGCTTTTTCGACCAGTATTTCCTCTACCGCCTTCCACATATAGCTTTTGTGGTTAACTATAAAGAATTCCATAAATATAAAATCCTTTGCGGAACGAAGCTCGCCGAGCATATCGGCAAACATGTCCTCACCCGTCGGATAGTATGTGAGATCCGAATTTTTATATACCGACTGCCCTCCGGAACGTGAGAGATACCGCACGAGAGAGGTCTCGCAGCCTGCAAGCTCCATCTCTTTTATTGTGCCTGCATCATCGGTGCGGTATTCCGATATTTTCTTCTGTGCCAGCTCGTGGGAGCGCTTGATGTCCCTTGATATGATGCCAGTATGGGTATAAAGATAGAAGAACCAGCCGAAAAGCGGAACTATCGCTATCAGCATGATCCAGGTGATCTTAAATGCAGTCTCCTCATGCCTGTTGACCTCAAACATTATAAGTATGGCGCTTATGAAGTTTGAAGCGAGCAGATAGAAGCGGACGTTATTTGAAACGCCTATGATATATACTGTTATGATGCCTATCTGCATGAGCAGGGTGGTAACGGCAAAAAATTTGTTTGAGTATATAAGCTTCAGAAGCTTATTCATTTGGACTTCATCTCCTTTGCGCTTCCGGCGCTATGGGCGCGTGTCTTATGTGTATTCAATATTCTTTCGTACTGCGTATTTTCCTGAATGCGGCCTTTTCGCCGTCAGACCGCAGCATTTTTAGCCAGCATTCCAGAAGCGCGGCTGTTTCGGGATGCATGGCGGTCTTGGCACGGCCGCCGAGGAAATAGCTAAGCGGATCGCCGTCCTTGTATTTATCCCCCATATACACCTTGCTGGCAGCGACTCTGTCGCAGAACATTTCCTTAACGTATTTTATCGGCATTTTAACAGGCTCGAGCGAACGCGTGCGGGCGTTGTAATCCGTCCAGTATTCAAAGTGATGCTTGTTCCTTCCTTTATGGTGCATCCAGGCTTTCGAATAGCCGTAAACCTCGCGCTCGCGCTCGGTAGGGCTTTTATAGCCGAGGTAGAACCTTGCGCCTTCTATGAACTCAGTCGGACTGTATTTTGACAGGTCGTGAGTAAGTCCGCGGAACAAGATCCCTGCTCTTGCACAGTGTACAAGCACCTTGAAGCGGTGTTTGTTTACCGTATTGAAATGCTTTATAAAATGTATCATAACATTTCCGCCTTTCGATCAGTAAGCCGGATACCGGAACGTACGCCGTTCGCAGGCATGCGCCTCTCCAAGACGCATACGATAATATCCGCAGATAATATTTTAACATATTACAATTTTTTTTTCAAGTATATTGATAAATAATATTCCCGGAGCGGGAAATAATTATGTCGGGTGATCATGAGAGCCGCTTGGTGCGGTCTTAGCCGGACGGAAGCAAGCGGTTTAAATAAATTATGCCCTATCGGGGAAGTATATTGAATATCGCCCGAATATGACTGATTTCAAATGTTTTATGTCTGAAAAAAATATGGACGTTCCGGTATTTTTACGATACAATAAAAATATATAAAAAAACCGGAGGTGGGAGTATTGAGGAGAAAGATACAGGGCAAAATATTTGAGATATGTTATATAATAGAAGCGGGTATAGCTGTTGTGGTAGGAATTGCTGTGGTCATACTGTGCGCGCGCCTGTTTTGGAGCATGATAAACAGCGTGGCCTCGGCGGAAGCGGACGAGCTGCTGGTGAGCATACTTGATACCGCTATGTCTCTTGCGATAGGCGTTGAGTTCATAAAAATGCTGTGCAAGCATACGCCGCAGACCGTTGTTGAGGTGCTGCTGTTCGCAATAGCGAAGCAGCTGGTCGTATTCCATACCACGCCTTTTGAAAATCTGGTAAATGTTGCGGCTATCGCAGGATTGTTCGCCGTGCGCAGGTTTCTTATAAGAAGCGAGGACAGGCGCACAGAACGATCCGGGAAAAGCAAAAATACAAACGCCGCAGCAAAGCGGTAAAGCATTACCGGTCCAATTTAAAACTTGCTTGACAAAAGGCAAAAAACATATTATAATAACAGTATAAGTACGAAATGCGGAAAGGAGATATTATTATGCAGAAATATGAGTGTCCGTGCGGATATGTATACGATCCGGAGATAGGCGATCCCGATAACGGCGTAGCTCCCGGCACAGCATGGGAGGATGTACCCGAGGATTGGCTCTGCCCGACCTGCGGTCTGGGTAAGGACGAATTCGTTCCGGTAGACTGATATCAGAAAAAAGGACGGCGCCGTTAGGTGAAGTCCATAAGGAAGAATTGAAAACCATTACCGTTTACCGGTAAACGGGGTGTAAGATCAAAGAGATACAGGCTGTTTTGCAGTCTGTATCTCTTTGATCATTAAGAGAAAATCATAATGACCGGTCATATGGTCGATGTTTCACTTTAAGCACTTCTCAATTTTCTTGATCATACGATCGGACAGCGCTTTATTGTTTTTAGCGCCGGAGCAGACAACTTTGCCTATCGGCTTCATCCCTGCGGTCTTGAAAAATTCGTCGATATTTCGGATCGCGCCTCTGCTTTGTCCGAATATCCACGAAAAAGGAGCAGGAGTATGGCAGGAAGTCAGTATTATATATTTTTTGCCTTTCAAGCGCGGCTTGGGAAATGTATTTGTTTTCTCCATTGCAGCTCCGAGTAAACGGTCAAACATATTTTTGACCGGCGCAGGGACATTCGCCCAGTACACGGGAGCCGCAAGGATAATAGTATGACATTCCCGTAATAAAGCGGTTATTTCGCGCATGTCGTCATTGATAATACAATTTTGCGTCTTATAGCAAGCTTCACAGCCTTTGCAAAAAGAAATATTCTTTTCATACAAGTTGACTTTTGTTACACGGTATCCTCTCTTTTCTGCTTGACGAACCGCGCGATCAAGCATAGCGGCAGTCTTGCCGTCTGTATGCGGACTGCCTAAAACTGCAAGTATATTTTTCTCTTCCATATTCATTCCTCCGTATTTGCAATGGAACGATACAGCATATTAAAGCCGTATTCCAAGAACTGATATTTGGATAAGCCCATTGTGTTTTTGATGTATTCTTCTTTGTTCGCAGCAAGATTGACAGCGCCTGACAGCATACCCCAGAAATTAAATATGGTGGGCATAACATCAAGATCGCTTTTCAAATCGCCTTTTCTAATGCCGTATATTAAAAAATCTTTTAGTTTTTCATTTATAGCCTCGCCAACTTGGTAAGTTTCCTTTTCTTCGGGTAAACAGTCGCGGCGTTCAAAATCAATGTTTATTTTATCCAACACTATTTTGAAATAAAAAGGAAATTCTTCTTGATATTTGACTAAACTATTGCAGATTAGATCATATTTGGTTTTGGTGGTCTCATGCTCGTCCAATGCCGAACATATGTGATCGTATAGCTGTTTCATACTGTTTAAGGTTAAAAGTCCTACGATCTCCTCTTTGTTTTTAAAATACACATATAAAGTTGCTTTACTGTACCCGGCTGCCTTTGCAATATCGTCCATAGACGCAGCTGCAACCCCTTTTTTCATAAACAACAAAGAAGCTGCGGCAGCAATATTTTCTCTATGAACACTTTTTGGTTCTTTTTTTCTCCGTCCCATAGCATTCTCCTTAATAATTAAACTCACAGTTTAATTATATCAGCTGTATATGGAAATGTCAATATGCGTGTAAAAAAATTTTTCTGTTTTGATAAAAGCCATATTGCAACGAAAAAAATATCTGTGAAGAAGGGGTATAACTGTCATTCGGATAAAGAGCCGAGGAACATCAAAATATATCACAAAAATCAAGGTTATACAAGTGTTGATAAATTTGCTGTGTTTGCACTTATATAAAATTTTTACGGGAAAGGAAGGAATAAAATTGGATGAAAAAGTAATATTCCGCAGGAATATATCTGATCCTGCGGAATATTTACTTCTTTATTGCTATTTGAAGTTTGCCGTCATCGCTTTTTCTGTTTTACATGCTTTCCACAACGCCGATCCCGAGAAGCGAAAGCGCCGAGCGTATTACGGTGCATACGGTATCGACGATCGCAAGACGCGCTTTTTTTACGTCCTCCGGAACATCGTCTCTCATTATCGGATTGGTGTTGTAAAATTTATTGAACAGCTTAACAAGGTTTGTTACGTATCTTGTCACATAGAACGGTTCGTTCTTTGCCGCTGCATCTTCGACGGCCGCGCCGAAGCCCGCAAGATGCTTAACGAGCGTGTAGGCATCGTCGGAGACGGCGGCCGAAAGATCTGCGCTGCTGTGGTCTATGCCCTCCGCGCGGCGGAGAATGCTCCTGCCGCGGGCGTAGCCGTACATACAGTAAGGCGCGGATTCGCCGTCAAAGTCGAGCATGGTATCCCATGAGAACACTATATCCTTCTCGCGCGAATTCTTTAAGAATGTATACAGTACCGCGCCTATGCCTATCTTTTTTGCGACCGCATCGGCGTCGTCAACATCGGAATTGTTTTTTTCGATTATAGCGCGTGTTTTTTCGATCGATTCGTTCAGAACGTCCTCGAGGAAAATAACGTCGCCGTGGCGTGTGGACATGCTCTTGCCCGGCAGCTTAACGAGACCGAAGCCGACATGCACGCAGTCCTTGCTCCATTCCCAGCCGGCTCTGCGCATGGTCTCGAATATCTGACGGAAATGAAGCGACTGCGGCAGACCGACAACGTATATATTTTTATAAAAGTTATACGTTCTGTGCCTGTACAGCGCGGCCGCGATATCGCGTGTAGCGTATATCGTCGCACCGTCGGATTTGAGTATGATGCAAGGGGGCATATCCATATCCGAAAGATCTACTACCCTTGCGCCCTCGCTCTCGACAAGCAGTCCCTTTTCGTCCAGCAGCTCTACTACCTCGTCCATCTTGTCCGAGTAGAACGCTTCGCCGTTGTATGAGTCAAACTTAACTCCGAGCATATCGTATATACGGTTGAATTCGTCAAGACTCAGATCCCTGAACCGTGACCAGAGCGCTGTTGCCTCTTCGTCGCCGTCCTCGAGCTTTTTGAAATAGTCGCGCGCCTCGTCCTCGAGCGACGGATCTTTTTCGGCTTCTTCATGGAATTTTACATATATTTTAAGCAGCTCATTGATCGGATCCTTTGCTATCACCTCCGGATCGCCCCAGCGCTTGTAGGCGCATATAAGCTTTCCGAACTGTGTGCCCCAGTCGCCGAGATGATTGAGAGACTGAACGTCATAGCCTAAAAATTTATAGATCCTTGCGAGCGAATTTCCGACTGCGGTCGAAAATAAATGACCTATATGGAAAGGCTTTGCGATGTTCGGCGAGGAATATTCAACAAGCACTGTTTTTCCCCTGCCTATATCCGAGCGTCCCCAGCCGTCTCCCGCTTCGCGTGCGGCCGATATGGTGTCGGTTATGAACGCGGCGCGGTCGAAGAAGAAATTCAGGTAACCGCCTACCGCGTCAACCTTTTCGATGAGCTCGTCGGCCGAAAGCTTGGAGGCGAGCTCCTGCGCTATCAGCGGCGGAGCCTTGCGCATTACCTTAGCGAGCGGGAAGCAGGGGAACGCGAGATCGCCGAGCTTTTCATCGGGCGGCGTTTCCATCGCCGCCCTTACCGTATCCCGGTCAAGCCCCGTAAGCTCTGTAAGTTTATCTGTGATGTGTTCTTTAAAATCCATTTGCAACCCTTCTTAAATAAAATTAGGTGATCGCGAAACGCAGGTTCCGCAATGGTCAATACAGCGGATGTTTTGAGCAGAGCGCAGCGACCCTGGTCTTAACTTCGTCCTTATTGCCCTCAAAATCCTTGATCGTCATGCCTATGAGCGTGCCGACCTCGGCCATGTCCTCTTCTTTAAAGCCTCTTGAGGTAGTTGCCGGAGTGCCTATCCTTATGCCGCTCGTTATGAACGGGCTTCTTGTATCAAACGGTATAGCGTTCTTATTAACGGTTATACCCACTTCGTCCAGCATTTTTTCAGCTTCTTTGCCCGTAACGCCCATATCGGTAAGGTCAACGAGCATAAGGTGATTGTCCGTTCCTCCGGAAACAAGCTTAAAGCCCTCTGCAAGCAGCTGCTTTGCAAGAGCCTGCGCATTTTTTACCACCTGTTCCGCATAAGCCTTGAATTCGGGCTTGAGCGCTTCTCCGAAGCAGACTGCCTTTGCGGCGATGGTATGCATGAGCGGCCCGCCCTGGATACCGGGGAATATGGCCTTGTTGAATTTCTTTGCAAGCTCCTCATTGTTTGTGAGTATGAGACCGCCTCTCGGTCCGCGGAGTGTCTTATGCGTTGTGGTAGTAACAACGTCAGCATAAGGCATAGGCGAAGGATGAACGCCCGCAGCCACAAGTCCCGCAATGTGCGCCATATCTACCATGAGATACGCGCCTGCCTCATGTGCGATCTCAGCAAATTTTTCAAAATCTATGACTCTCGGATATGCCGACGCGCCTGCCAGTATCAGCTTGGGCTTGGTCTCGAGCGCAAGCTTGCGTACGGCTTCATAATCTATCGTATTTGTGTCCTCGGTAACTCCGTAGGGGATTATGTTGAAATATTTGCCCGACATATTTACCGGCGAGCCGTGGCTGAGATGGCCGCCGTGGTCAAGGCTCATTGAAAGCACAGTATCTCCGGGTGTGAGCAGCGCAAAGAATACGGCCATGTTAGCCTGCGCGCCCGAGTGCGCCTGAACGTTGGCATAGCCTGCGCCGAAAAGCTTTTTAGCTCTTTCTATAGCGAGATTTTCAGCAACGTCAACAAATTCGCAGCCGCCGTAATAACGCTTGCCGGGATATCCTTCCGCATATTTATTTGTGAGCGGCGTGCCGTTCGTTTCCATTACCGTTTCGGAAACGAAGTTTTCGGAAGCGATCAATTCTATTTTGTTTCTTTGGCGGTCAGCCTCGTTCATAACAGCCTCGTATACCTCGGGGTCGTTTTGTCTCAGTAATTCAAAGTCTTTCATGATACTATTCCTTTCGTGTCTGTGGTTTAATATTATCCATTATATATTATACATTGAAATCGTTATATTTGCAAGAGCAAAAATAAAAATAAATTGCTGTTCTGCCAAATTCAGCATAACATGATCGGATCATATGTGAAAATTTATTAAAACATGGCTTTAAAAATAGTGGGTATCGTATTTTTACCGGAGATATTCTGATTAGTGTAAAATAATCATCGGCAAAAATAAAGGGAAATGGCAAAACCATTTCCCTAATCGTACAAAATTTTATATTATGTTAATTAAGCGGAAAACATAGTTAGAAGCTGTACGATTAGTTATATTCTACACGAAAACGAGATAAATTTCAAGGAGTTAGAAAAAAATTTTAAATTTGTTTACAAACATAAAAAAATAGTGCCAATTTTCACTTGACACTAACGATATTTTGCCGGAGCTTGACAACTGAGGGAGGATAGGATATAATTTTATTATGACCCGGGCAAAGATGTATGCCTCATGTCTGATGTCTTGTACCATTCTTCATTAGATAGGCAGTTATGCTCTGCTGCTGAAGCATTGAAGCAGATATTATCTTTGTCCGCTGAAACGATGCAGGCTCCGCTCAAAAGGAGTTCAAGGGAGCGGCTGATGCGGTTAAAAAAAGTTAAGTGATATCCCCGCCTCTCGTGAGGGCGCGGATCATACTTGAATCAAAGGCGGTGAAAGGAAATGACAAAGAAACAGCGCGCAGCGCTGATACTTGAAAAGCTTGAAGAGATATATCCTGACGTTGAATGTTCGCTAAATTATACTACGCCCCTGGAAATGCTTATAGCTACTCAGCTTTCGGCGCAGTGTACGGACGCGAGAGTCAATATTGTTACCGAAAAGCTGTTCAAAAAATACAGAAGCGTGGATGATTTTGCGGACGCGGATTACGAAGAGCTGTGTGAGGATATACGCTCGGCGGGATTTTACAGAAATAAAGCGAAGAATATAATAATGTGCTGTCAGCGTTTGCGCGAGGTGTACGGCGGAGAGGTGCCGGATAATATGGAGGATCTTCTGACCCTTGCAGGAACGGGGCGAAAAACTGCTAATCTGGTGCTGGGGGATATTTTCGGCAAGCCGGCTATAGTTGTCGATACGCATTGTATAAGGCTCACAAACCGTATGGGACTGACAACGAATAAAGATCCGGTGAAGATCGAATTCGACCTGAAGAAGATAATACCTCCGGAAAAGGGCGCACATTTCTGCCATCAGCTGGTTGTGCACGGCAGAGCCGTATGCACGGCAAGAAAGCCGCAGTGCGGGCAGTGCAGTCTTAACGAGGTGTGTAAACGCGCAGGAGTAAAATAAAAGAAGCATGACAGAAGGGGGGAACGGAATGACAAATGAATACATATTAAATACCGCGCTGTGCCAGTCGGCTGTTGATCTGGGCTGCGCTCCCGGTGATCTTCTGGCGGATGAGAACAAGATCGTTATATCGCGTACCGACAAACGTGCACGCAAATATCTGGAGCTGCCGTTCGTATGCAATTTAGTATCTTACGGAAACAATATAGTCGCTTCGGTCTCACCTGAGGCGGCCTGCGCGGCAGAGAGCTATATTTCCAAATACGGCGGTTTTCGCTGCTTTGAAACACCGGCTGTTTATGAGCTTAATGACAAGCTGGCGGCATACGGTGCGAAGGTATGCTTTATGGCGGAATATTTTCTGCCGGATGTGACAAGGATCGGACGGCTCGAATGTGCGTACGAAATGCGGCTGCTGGAGCATGACGAGCTTTCGGAGCTGTACCGTCCGGAATGGAGCAATGCGCTGTGTGAAAAACGTGCGGAGCTGGATATATTGGGAGTGGGCGCATATGACGGAGAAAAACTCATAGGTCTTGCCGGCTGCTCTGCCGACTGCGAACGGATGTGGCAGATAGGTATCGATGTTCTGCCCGAATACCGCCGCCGGGGAATAGCGTCTGCGCTCATATCGGCGATCGCCGCTGAGACAATGGAACGCGGTATCGTTCCGTTTTATTGTGCGGCATGGTCTAATATCAGGTCGGTGCGCAGTGCGCTGAAAAGCGGATTTAGACCGGCATGGACGGAGCTTACGGCGAAAAGCTTTGAATTTGTGGACAGTATGAATAACGAATAGGTAAAAAGAAGGGAGATGAATGTAATGAAAAAGATATCATGCATGTTATTGGCGATCGGGATACTGTGTACCGTTACTGCTCATGCTGAGATGATAGACGGTGTAAGGTATGTAAAGACCGAAGAGGACTATAGTCCTGCATATGTGGCGAGATCTGAAAACGGGATAATACCGATCTCATATGCGTCCGGAGGATACGGCTATGCATATATGCCTGAGGGAGGCGAATTTGAGTTCATAAAGACGGAAGAACCTGTGTTTACCGATATGAGCAGCCCTGATTATTATGCCGTCCGGATGTCGGCTCGGGGGGTATTGCAGGGCTTTGAGGACGGCACATTCAGACCGTATGAAACACTCACGCGGGCACAGATGGCGGCTGTATTTTCAAGACTGTTCCGCGTTGCGCCTTCGGATAACGGCGCGGGTTTTGCGGATGTGCCGGGCGGAAGCTGGTATGCCGGCAATGTCGCGGCGCTTACGGAGCTTGGCGTGTTCACTGCCGCCGATAGGTTTGAGCCGGACGCGGCTGTGACCCGTGAGCAGCTTACCGTTATGACGTACCGAATGCTTTCAAATATGGGGGCTCTTGACGACATCGGGGAACAGGATATATCCCGTTATGCAGATAGTGATGATATATCTGCGTATGCCCGGGAGGCTTACAGGAGCCTTATAGGCAATGAGTATTATGTTATTTACGATATGGAGGAAAACGATTTCATAGATACTGCGGACGATGTATATACCCTTGCTCCGCAGAGAGGGGTGACGCGTCAGGAATGTGCAATGTTTTTGGATCAGCTCATCTGGAATATAATATCCAACAATGCACCGGCTATAAAGCGGGATGATGCGCCGGATATAGATATCCCGGTGCTGGACGGTTCCACATCTGCTTATGATATTACGTATAATATTTATCGAAAGTATTATGTTAACTGGGAAAATCATCCCGACTTTCCGAAGGAACATTCCAAGACTTCAAATTCGTATAAACGTCTTATAGACGGCGAGGCGGATATGATATTTGTGCCCGATCCGAGTGAGGATATAAATAAATATGCAGAGGACAAGGGAGCGGAGCTGAAATATATACCGATAGCGAACGAGGCGCTCGTATTTTTCACAGGTGACGAAAACAGCGCTGAAAGCGTGAGCACGGAACAGCTGCACGAAATATATGTAAATAACGGCATAAAAAACTGGGATGTACTCGGCGGATCCGATGCTGAGCTTGTGCCGTTCTGCCGTAATAACGACAGCGGGAGCCACGCTCAGATGGAGAAATTTATTCTTGACGGAAACGAGATAAACGGCGAGATCGAGCGTGAACACACATCTTGGCTTATGGCGAGCATCCTGACGGACGTTGAAAGCTTTAATAATGAAAATCCCGGCAAATACGCCATTGGCTACAGTCTTTATTACTATTATACAAATATTCAGGGAGTGCTCGGGCCGTGCAGGCTAAAGCTCATGTCTGTAGACGGCGTTGCGCCGACAGAGGAGAGCATAGCCGACGGTACATATCCGTATACGACCAACTATTACGCTGTAATACGCGATGAGAACGATCCGAAAACAGAGGCGTTCGCGGAGCTCATGCAGAGTGAATTCGGAAGAGAAGCGGTCGCTGCAAGCGGCATGGGCGTTATAAAGTAAAATTGTAATAAAAAACGGGAGCAGGGGTTTTTCCTGCTTCCGTTTTGATGTTTTTGCAAATCTTATCTCTGAACTCTGCCCGAGCCGTCTCCGCCGGCCAGTGTTTCTACTTCTTCTCTTGTAACGAGGTTGAAGTCGCCGGGGATGGTGTGCTTCAGAGCCGAAGCGGCAACACCGAATTCAAGAGCTTCCTTGAAGTTCTTGCCGTCAACAAAACCGCAGATCGTGCCGCCGGCAAAGCTGTCGCCGCCGCCTACGCGGTCAACGATCGGACGGATTCTGTATTCTCTTGAATGATAGAACTCATCGTCAGCGCTTGAATAGATACATGCCGACCAGCCGTTATCCGAAGCCGATTTTGAAACTCTGAGCGATGAAATTACATATTTGAAGCCAAACTTAGCTACCATCTGCTTGAATATGCTTTCATATCCGGCAAGGTTGAGCTCGCCGCTTGTTACGTCAGTATTTTCAGGCTTGAAGCCGAGAACCTTGTCAGCGTCCTCCTCGTTGCCTATGCATACGTCAACATACTGCATAAGGTTTGACATGACCTTCTGAGCTTTCTCCGACGACCAGAGCTTCTTTCTGAAGTTGAGGTCGCATGAAACTGTAACGCCGTGTGCCTTAGCAGCTTTGCATGCAAGCTCTGTGATCTCAGCTGCGGAATCCGAAACAGCCGGTGTTATGCCTGTGAAATGGAACCAGTCCGCTCCTTCAAATATCTTGTCAAAATCGAAATCGTCTGCCGAAGCGGTAGCGATCGACGAATTTGCACGGTCGTATGTAACGTTTGAAGGACGCATCGAAGCGCCTGTCTCAAGGAAGTATATACCGAGCCTGTCGCCGCCCCTGGCGATGTTCTTTGTTTCAACGCCGTATTTGCGCAGCGCCGCAACAGCACATTCGCCTATAGGATTAGCGGGTACCTTTGTAACGAACTCAGCCTCATGACCGTAGTTCGCGAGCGATACGGCAACATTAGCCTCGCCGCCGCCGTAGTTTATGTCAAACTGTGTAGCCTGAATATATTTCTGATTTCCGGGAGTGGACAATCTGAGCATTATCTCACCCATTGTAACGATTTTTGCCATAGTAAAATAGTATTCCCCTTTCATTATTGGAAGGACATTCTGCCCGTTTGGGGCGCTGCGTCCCTGTCAGCTCCGTGTCGTTCAAAGACGGCCGCTTATTTCGCAAGCTCTGCGCGGGCAGCCTTGATGTTTTCAACAAATTTCTTTGCCGTTTCCGTAATAGCGTTATAGTCGCCGGTCTTAGCGCCCTTTGTGAGCGACGAACCTGCTCCTACCGCTACAACGCCTGCCTTGATCCACTCGGCAACATTGTCAACGTCAACGCCGCCTGTAGGCATCATCTGAGCCTGCGGGAGAGGACCCTTTATGTCCTTGATGATCTTCGGACCGTAAAGGTCAGCCGGGAATATCTTAACGATGTCAGCGCCGGCTTCCATAGCGGTGATGACCTCGGTTATCGTAGCGCAGCCGGGCATGTAAGGTACTCTGTATCTGTTGCAGAGCTTAGCCGTCTCAGCATTGAAAGCAGGTGAAACGATGAAGTTTGCGCCTGCAAGGATTGCCGCTCTTGCAGTCTCGGGATCGAGCACTGTGCCTGCGCCGAGCATCATTTCTCCGTTCTTATACTTGTCGGCAAGGGCTGCGATGACCTTGTCAGCTCCGGGAACGGTAAAAGTCAGCTCTATGCCCGTGCATCCTCCCGCGAGGCAGGCGTCGCATATCTTGATAGCTTCATCGGCGCTGTTTGCGCGGACTACCGCAACGATACCGCAGTCTGTAAGCTGCTTCAATACCTGTTCTTTTTTTATCATTGGAAATTCCTCCTTGCATATTAAACTAATATTATTTTATCATATTTCATGCTGATTTGCAAGTGATTGCAAATATTTTTCAAGTCTTTTTAAACTGTTTTTTTGTCATTGTTTTTGTGTAACGCCTTTTTTATAAGACACCGCCGCTTTTTTGCTTATTAAATACAGAGCGCCGCTTCATCCATGTAACGTGAGAGCGGAATTTTCCGGGACAATATCTCGCGCGCGAACAGCCTGGCCGCAAGTGTGCCGCCCGCGTCGTTCAGACGCAGACTGCCGTGCTCTGCGCTGCCGCATAGGATATACGGCTGTGCTCCGTCTGCGCCGAGCTTATCCGTATGCCCGGTGAATATGTGCCGCAGATCTATAAAGACCGCGCCGTTCCTTCGGGCCGAGGCTTCCGCGGCGTTTACGTATTCGTCCGAAGCCGTGTTTATAGGCGAGCATACGATTGGAACAGCGCCCTTTTCCGTAACTGCCTTTATGACAGTATCCATATCTCGGCCGAAGCGGTCAAGCGCATCGGATTCGGACGTGCGCTCATCATCGCCGAATGATATCACTGCAAAGCTGCCCGGCTGTATCTCGTCACGCAGTCCGGCAAGCCTTGTTTGTATAAACTCGGCTATGCACGATCCCGGCAGAGAACGGTTTGCGGCGCTCAGTCCGCCCTTGGTGAACTGAGGCAGAGCCTGACCCCATCCGCAGCGCGCCGCATACGGATCATAGGGATACTGCGACGGATATGCGGCCGTACCGGAGCCGCCGCAGATGTAAAGCACGGGCACCGTTACGGGCGTGACGGCCGCAGTCGCGGTCAGATCGCCGTCGCAGACGAGCTGTATTTTGATGCCGTTCGTCCCGAAAATGTCTGAGCATACGTTTACGGTAAAGGTAAGCTCCTTTTCCTCTCTGCGGAAAAGCCTTAAGTCTCGTACATAAAAGCTCCTGTTCTGTGCAAATATGCTCAGAAAGGTATCGCTGTGTGCCATTACGCTTACCGTTACTTCGTAGTCTCCGCATGGTACTGCGGCGTTTATCTCAAGCGGCTCCATCATGTATGCATTCATTTGACAAACCCCTTCCTGAACGCCTCTACCAGCGCTCTGAGGTCGTCTATCCTCTTTTGCATACGCTTGCCGGTATCGGTGTTTTCGATAAGCAGCCGCGTAGGAGCCATGGCTATAACGTCGAGAGATGAATACATATCGTCGTCCTTTGTGACGGCGTTTTTAACTGATTCAAACGAATCATGCGCGGAAAGCAGCAGTCCGTGCGAGTTGAAAATAAGGGTATATCCCGCTATTCCCGTCTGCTTCTGATATGCGCGCGACAGTCCGCCGTCTATTACAAGCAGCTTGCCTCCGGCTTTCACGGGGCTTTCGCCGCGTTTTATTTTGACCGGCACATGTCCGTTTATTATATGCGAAAAGCTGTCCGGATCAACTCCGAACTCCCTCAGTATCTTGTCGCAGGTCGGTCTCTTATCGACGAACTTGTAGTAGGGATCCTTGATCTCCTTCCACGCTTCCTCATCGGCTATGAAATACCGCTCAAACGAGGTCATTTTATTTTTTCCGTATACGGGCGAACCAACTCCGCACCAGAGATACCACAGGAAATCCTGACCGTATATGGTTTCCGGCTGTCCGGCTTTTCCGAAATAGCCTACGCGCGCTATCTGCTCCGCGCGGTCGAGCAGCTCCTTGCCGCTGACCTTTTTATGGTCTATTTCATATTCGGCAAATTCCCCGTCAGCTGTCATTGGTATGCAGCCGTGATACAGAAGATTATTGTTATGTACAAGATACATACTGCCCTTTGCGTAAATAAACCGTATATGCTTTTGCAGCTTTTCGGAATGCATGAACGAGGATTTGAGCGAATGCATGAGCTCCTCTTCCTCTGCGGTCAGCTTGTAAGGATCCTGAGGGTCTACTGTCGGGAAATTCTTATCCAAAAGCTCATATGTCTTGCCCTCAATAGTTATAGTTCCCTTTTCGTAGTCTATTTTATCAAGCATAAGATGATTTTCCATCCGAAATTCGGGATGGGCTAGGATGATCTGTCCCTCGAGCTTGAAGCGTATTATCGATATGGCCTTGTGCAGCTTTGCCCAGAATTCGACATCGTGCTGCGATATATCCACCGAATTAGGGTTTTTGGGTATAAAGCAGGAGCATGGATCGTTGGTATACGTTTCAAGCGCGAATACCGTGAGCGGACGCAGACTTATCCCGTATCCGTCCTCTATGCAGTCGAAATTGCAGTATTTTGTAGATATCGCTATAACATTGGCGATACATGCCAGCGACCCCGCCGCCGCGCCCATCCATTCAACGTCATGGTTGCCCCATTGTATGTCAACGCTGTGATAGCTCAGCAGCCTGTCGAGTATGATGTCTGCTCTGGGGCCACGGTCGAATATGTCGCCTATTATATGCAGCCTGCCGATCGCAAGGTTTTGTATCAGATGCGCGATCTCAACGATGAATGCGTCGGACTGACCCAGCTCGACTATGGAGAGGATGCTTTGGCTGTAGTAGCCCTCCTTGTCGGAGCCGAAATCGGTATCCGCGTGCAGAAGCTCGTCTATGATCCCGCCGAAAGTTTCCGGCAGCATTTCGCGTATATGCGCACGGGTGTACTTTGACGCTATAAGACGGCAGACCTCTATGAGACGGTACAGCGTGATCTTGTACCAGTCGTCTATGTTCTCGGTATTCATCTTTATAAGATCCAGCTTTTGTTCCGGATAATATATAAGAGTGGAGAGCGTATCGCGCTCGCGCTCCGACAGCGTTCTTTCAAAGATCATGTCGATCTTGTCCTTTATAACGCCCGAAGCGTTTCGCAGGATATGCAGGAACGATTCGTGCTCGCCGTGGATATCGCTCATAAAATGCTCTGTGAGTTTCGGCAGCTTCATGTATGATTCAAGATATATGATCTTGGCGCAGGCCGATTGTATTGTCGGATACTGCGACGCCAGCAGCTGTAAGTATTCCTTGTTATACTCCATGATTGTCTCCTTTTAACGCGTATTTGATCCCCTGTCCGGTGCTGCGGGACAACACGCGGAGCGGTACATGCCGATATATGTTCATTATACTACATTTGCGCAAAAAAATAAAGCAGATCGGAAAAAATAATCTGCTTTATTGACAATTAGACCGTAAAATTCAAGAAATAGCCGAATTATTCTTCGGAAAGCTTTGTAACGTTCATGATCATGCCCGATGTATGAACGTATTTTGAATACAGCTCTGTAGTCCTGCCGACGGAAAGCTCATTTGAATCCGCGGTTATATAGCTGTTGTCGGACTCCTTGCCGCGCGTACGGACTGTAACGTATGCCGTGTAGCGTTCCGGCTGCTCCGCAAAAATTATGCGGCCGTCGGCGGTCGTGGACTGGTATTCCGTAGGCTCTACCGTAACGTCAACTATCTCGCCGAGATCGAGATTGGAATTTTTATCGGTGACCTTGCCTTTCTTTTCGAGCGCAGATATGGTGAAATCGCGTACCGACTCAACTTTTACAACGTATTCAAATTCCTCGTCCGACTTAACGGCGGTAGTGATCGAGCTGCCGTACCGCACAGCTATGCCTGCTGCAACAACGGCGAGCAGTATGATGACCAGAAGGTCGATAATATTGAATTTTCCTTTGATATTTCCGTTTCTGTCCATTATCGTCTGTTTCCTTTCCGCAAATTACTCATTGATCTCAACTACATAGCCCTCTGTAGCATAGCCCTTGCCGCGGAACGGGATAGCCGTGCCGACCTTGATGGGCGTGCTGCCGACGGTTATGGCGTAATCGTTTATATTGCAGTCAACCTCCACAGTAGCGTATATATCGAGCTTGCCGTCTATCTCATCAAGCTTGTAGGTACCGTCTATTGAGTTATAGACCATAGCTTCCGCCGGTTCCGTTCTCACATCTTTTAAAACCCCGGAGTCCTTTTCGGTAAGGCTGAGCGTAACGTTGTCGCCTATTGTGAGCGCGTCTGCGAATTCCTGCGGCTGACCGCTTATCATTATGACTGCGTCTACAGTATCGCTTGTACCGGAGACTGACGACCCGCCGAAAAATTTATAAGCTCCCGCGGCCGCAGCCGCAACTGCGATCACGATGACCGTATCGATCACGGTCCATTTCTTTTTGTTTGCCATTTTCTGTTCTCCTTATATCGATTTATCAGATGATCGCTGATTCTTCAGGATCACCTATTAATTTATACTAAACTCATATACAGCATTTCCGTGTTCCGCGTCATTGCTTTTGCGGTAAAGCGCTCTTTAAAAACGGATATGCAGTTTTTCGACATTTCATTGTAAAGCGTGTCGTCGCAAAGGAGCTTTTTTATGCCTACCATGAGAGCCGCCGAGTTCTGCTTTGCGACCACAAATCCGTTTCTGCCGTTGTCTATGACTCCCGGATTGCCGCCGAAGTCGGAAACTACCGCCGGAACGCCGAGGCTCATCCCCTCAAGCAGCGCAAGGCTTGTAGCCTCCGTACCGTATGAGGCGTTGGCCTGGATATCGGTTATATTCATAAGCTTGTCCACATCCGGGATAAATCCGGTGAATATGATCTTGTTTTCGCGTCCCATCATGCGCACCTTCTCGCGCAGCTGCATTTCACAGCTGCCTGTGCCGGCTATGAAAAATTTCGCGCTGATCCCTT
Organism: uncultured Clostridia bacterium; assembly: GCA_944393255.1. Lineage (GTDB taxonomy): Bacteria > Bacillota > Clostridia > UBA1381 > UBA1381 > Ornithomonoglobus. The sequence continues at coordinate 19,550 of CALXZP010000020.1, forward strand.
CGCTGAGCAGCATATCGGCCGCCTCTATAAAGTAATCATGCCCTTTTACCTCCTCAAGCCTGGCTACTATTGAAACGACCTTTTCGCCGGGCTTCACGCCGAACCGTGCGCGCAGAGCTTCCTTTTCCTCGGGCGGTACGGGCCTCAGACCGTCCACGCCGTTTAATATGACCTGTATCTTGCCCGCGCTTACGCCCGTATCGGTAAGGTTATCCTTAGCTGCCTCCGCAACTGCGATTATAGCGTCGGCATAGTGGTTGTTTATAAGCCCGTTTATCTGTTTCCCCGGGAATGAGGTCAGATATTTTGAAGGCGGAAAAACGCTGTGGCGCGTATATACGACCTTCGAGCCGGTCTGTCTTGCGGCTATACGTGCCGAAAGACTGGCATGAGTATGGACTATATCCGGCTTTTCCGCTTTGAATATCTTCTTGAGCGACCGGATAGATCTGAGATCGAGAGATTTTTCCGCTATCCCGTGCACCTCTATCACTTCTGTGCCCAAATTCTCAACGAGCGGCTTCAGGAGACTGTTTGGAGGCAGTATGACCTTAACGTCAAACAGCTTTCGATCAAAATTCTCCAGCAGCGTTATAAGGCATTTTCCGGCTCCGCCTATATTGGTATCGGTGGAGACTTCGATTATTTTTGTTTTCAAGTTCAACCGCTCCTTCCGTTGCTCCGGCAGCAACCGGACACATATTTAAAGCACATCGCCATTGCCATGACCATAAAGAATACCGCCATGACCCTGTAATTATAGAAGGTATAATCGAACAGACTCTGGAACAGGAAGCCGCATACGCCTGCGCACAGCGCAAGCTGCATTGCCGAGCTGAACGATTTTTTATCGCGCCTGCGGTAGGTCGTGTGAACGCTGCGCAGGAATACAAATATCACTGCTATGAAGGATATCAGCGCCGGCAGTCCGCCTTCAACGAGCAGCTGCAGGAATGTGTTGTGTGCATGCGGCGCGATTATCGCGTTGTACGAGAAGAACGGATATACCTCGTTGAACGCAGCCTCTCCCATTCCTATGCCGCCTGTCAGGTAATGACGGAGCATGCCTATCGCTCCCATCCAGATATACACTCTGTATGATGTGGAGGAGTCGTTCATATTTCCTATGCTTGAAAGCCGTTCAACGACCGTTTCCGGTATGATAAACGGTACGATACACAGGACCAGAGGTATGAACGCCCACCAACGTCCTTCGTAGAAGGTTATGAATATTGCGGCGGATACTATAAAGCCGAGCCAGCAGCCTCGCGACTGCGTGAGGATCAGGCATAAGAACAGAAGCCCGGTGACCGCGAGATATACCCATTTTGAAAGCGATCTTGACCTGTCCTTAAGGAAAAACGCCGCTGTCGGCGGAAGCACGAGCAGGAGATATTCACCCAGGACGTTCGGGTTTGCAAGCGTTGAGAATACGCGCATGGTCTCGTCCTCAAACATTTCCTCATCTATCCATGCGTTGGTCGTGGTCCAGCCGAATACATACTGCATCACCCCGTAAAGCGCTACTATCGCGCCCGAGATAATGAACAGCCTGAGCAGTCCATGCAGTCTGTCACGGGTGGTTATGGTATTTATGACCGCAAAATAGAAAGTTATGAATACGAAATACATAGCCCATACGGTCATGCTCGCGCCGCGAGCAAATGAGAATACGCAGGAAACGAGAAGGATAAAAAGGAACAGCATGAGCGCCGAACCTACCGCGTCGCGTTTCCATATAAAGCCCTTGTCCGTTACCGACCGAATGACAAGAGCTGTCAAGGTCCAGATGCAGACCCCGGCGAGCGGCATGGACGAGAACGGGATAAGCGGCGCGATAAACACTGCCGCATAGACCCCGGTCACGGGATACTGCAGAACGAGCAGCATTCCGAACAGCGCGAACGGGATAAGCAGCCCGTAAAGCGGCGCTATATTCATGGCCGCTCCGGTAAGCGCGCCGGCTATGACTGCGGCGGCGAGCCTCGGACGGCCGGAGGTCTGTTCCTCGTCAAAGAAATCAAAGCTTATATTTTTGACGCCGGCGCAGGCCTTGCAGAATTCAACGGCCTTTGAGCCGTTCAGGAACTGCATCACGTTTATGTTGAATAAAAGCATTACTGCGCCCAGCAGCGAGACAGCGAGCACTATCGTGTTTAGCCCTCTGCCCAGTGCAATGTGAGCGGTGTTGAATACGACCGACGCGCAGAGGAGCATAACGCCCCAGAACCGCGTGTTGAGCGCCATGCAATTCTGAACATAAGCGCGGCAGACGCCGCAGATAACGCTCGAGGCTATCCTTTCGGCAAGCCCGGAGCCGATCTTTCTTTGCAGATATTCCAGAAAGGTAAACGGCGCAAATGTTATTCTTGCGAATAAACTCTTTTCAAAGCCGCCTTTGTCGCGCTTGAGAAGCGTCATAATGACGCTGGATTCCCATGAGCGGCTGCATGCGAGGCTTATACGCTGTATGATCGCCCAGAGCTTGCTTTGGGTGAACTTACCGGCGAACGCCTTAAAAAATGCAGCGGCGGCGGAAATTATCAGACTGTTCATATTGATCGTTCATTAACTCCTTTCAGCATTTCGCTTAAACTTTTTTGCTTTTGGGCAGCAGCTGTATTATTTCGGGTACCTTAAAGGCGATCATAAGAACGCCGTAGATCGCTGCGCCCGTAGCTCCGCAGATGATACATACGATCACATCCCCGATAAACCCCTCGGCAAATCCGGAAACGAATGCGTATTCAAAATATACGGTGGCGGCCATTATGAGCGTTGCTGCCGCGATCTTTGCTATAGTAACGGCGTCCCGCGCCGTCAGAAGCCCCGGTATACGCTTGAACAGCATAAATCCGTTCAAAAGCGCGTTCACTATGCTGCCGCAGGCGGCGGCTGCCGCAAGACCGCCGGTCAGGCGCATGGGATCGTCCTTTATGAACTCATAAAAAGCCGATACAAGGATAATATCAAAGATCATGCTTATTATCGAGGTTATCATTGGTGTCACTGACCGCTTCATTGAGAAAAACGCTTTTGAGAGCACCTCGTTTATCGCGAGAAATATCATGCCTATAGCATAGCATGAAAGGGCGTTTGCAACTATTGCCGAGGAGGACGAGTCAAGCTCGCCGTGCTCGTATATTATGGAGGTTATGGGCTGTGACAATATTATTATCCCTGCCATGAGCGGCGCTATTATGATGATAACGGCTTTAAGCGAGGTCGTTATAAGCGCTCCCGCCTCCTTTGAGTCCTCCTTTGCGTTCGCCTTTGCGAGCTTGGGGAATATGAGGTTTGTCACAACGAACGAAAATACTCCCGTAACTATCATATAAAGCCTGTTCGCATATTCGAGCGATGAATACGCACCCTGCATGTGCGAAGCGAATCTGGCGTTTACAAGAGTATACAGCGGCTGTACCCATGTGCTCACGAGCATCGGCAGCGCGAGCAAAACTGCGCTCCATATGTGCCTGTCCCTAAGATGAAAATTCGGTCTGTATCTGAATTTGAACTTTATGAGCGACGGTATCTGGACCGCTACCTGGAGCGACCAGGATATTATCATCGTTACCGCAAGTCCCGTAACCCCGAATTTTTTGCCGAATACTATAAAATAAAGTATTATAGCAAGGTTGGAGACGAGACTTATGATCGACGGTATGTTATATTCTCCGTAGGACTGCAGTATCCCCACAAACGAAAAGGCTATACCGGTGAATATTATCATCGGGAACATTATTGTCGTCAGCTTTACCGACAGCTCGTGAGTTGCGGCGTCAAAATTTGGAGCCATAAACGACACGAGCTGCTCGGCGAACAGTATCCCGAAAAGCGATATTATCACGGTCGCCATTATTATCATCGTGATAAATTTGTTTGCAAAGACGGAAGCCTCGTTTTTGTTTTCCTTTGTCAGTATATCGTTGAATATAGGTATGAACGTTGCTGATATAACGCCGCCTATAACAACGTCGAACAGGGTAGTGGGTACTTTTGTAGCCAGCATGAACGCGTCGGCTTCTATTCCCGTTCCGAAATATGCGCCCGTCAGGGAGTCGCGTATGAGTCCGAGCACCTTTGCGGCAAATGTGGCAAACGCCATGAATCCTGCGGTCAGGAGCATTTTTCTGCCGGAGTCGTTGTTGCTCACAGCTCAGCACCTCCCTTTTCGTACAGCTCGACGGCTAATTTGCCGTTGAGCTTGGCCTTGTCTTTAAGCCGTTCGCAGCTTTCGGCAAGCTCCTTCTTTATATCGTCATAATTTTCAAAGCACTTATCTATCATGCTTTCAATATCTGCTGAGTTCATATCCTCGGCGTTCAGGCAGAGCTTCTGCCCGGCATAGTCCATAAAGCTGCGGATCTTCGGATCGTATGCAAGACCTATAAGCGGTACGTTGCCGCAGGTCGCATATATGAGCGAATGCAGCCGCATACCGAGGCATATATCCAGAGCCGCTACAGCCGCCGTCATTTCATTTACGCCGAGCCTTACATCTATCACGGACGATTTTGTTTTCATCTTTGACATTATGCTGCGCGATATGCCCTCGTCGCGGCTGGTCTGCATCGGTATGAACACAGTGTGGCAGCCGTATTTTTCGGCCGCATAGTCGCAGGCTGCCGCTATTGTATATTCAAACGCCTGATCGGTGCTGTGCGTGCGCCGTATGGATACGCCCATTATTCGTTTTGCATCGTCGGGAACGCCGAAACGCTTCAGCAGCGTTCTGCCGAAGGCTGGATCGGCCGGTTCCGCGCCGAATACCGGATCCGCCGTAACTATGGTTTTCGGACCGGAAACGCCTATCTCATTGAGCGTGCTCAGCGCCTCGGGATCCCTGAGGGTTATCAGATCTACCCGGCTGAGCAGCTTCTTCGCGCGTTTTATATTGGACCTGCTGCGCAGAGGCCCTATGCCGTTTGAATACAGCATTACCTTAACGCCTCTTTTGAGAGCCGATCTTATGACTGCGAGATAATATATGAGCGACTGCGTAGAGGTGGAATCCTGGATAAGGGTGCCGCCTCCGGAAATGAGCAGTCCGGCTCTGTTCATATGCTTTGCTATCTTAAACGCGTTGAGACGGTTTATAGCCTTTACCCGGTACTGTCTGACCGTCTCGGAAGGGTTTGAGGAAAGAACCACGATGTTGGGGCTTTCCTTGAACCGGCGTATATCGTTTATTATAGCCATCAGCAGCGCGTCATCGCCGCTGTTTTTAAATCCGTAATAGCCTGAAATGAGTATCTCGTCGTTTTTGCCGAGAGCCCATTCGTAGACCTTCATCGAATCCTCCGCCATTCTTGCAACGGAGTATTCACGCTTGATCAGCTCGCGCCCGAATTGCGCAAGCTCGCTGCGGCTGTTGTCGTCCATGCGGAAAAACTGTTTTATATCGCCGAGTATAAGCTCGGGAGAACTCTCGGCGCAGCCGCGGCAGCAGAAATTTGTGTCTATGCCCACGCTGAGCTTTGATTGGTCGAAAAGCCCGATATATCCCTCGTTCCCGGCTATGATGACGGGTTTGCCCGCCGCCATCGCCTCAAGCGCCGCGCGGCTCACACCGATAAAAAGATCGCCCGCCGCAACGAGCTTGTTTATATCCGTCCTGCCGCCGGTGAGTATGACTGTGTTTTTTCCGAGCCCGGAATTTACCGAGTCGGCAAGCGCCTTGACGTTGTCCAGATCGTCTCCTCCGCCGACTATGAGGACTTTCAGGTTCGGCACGCCTATCTCCGGCACTATGCTTATGAGCTGCTTTGCAACGAGGCTTCTGGACTCGTCCATACGGCTGACATAAACGATCACTGTGTCCTTGTCCGAAAGACCGAATTCCTTTCGTATGTCCGAAGCGTCGGTGTCGGGCGAGAACCTGTCTGTGTCTATCCCGTTTATCGTAACGCGTATATCGCTTTCTGGGATATGATAATTATCCATTAGGTATGTTTTTATATCCTCCGATACCGCTACGGTCTTTTCGCCCCATTCCGTGATATATTTAAGTCCGTATCCCGTATTGAACACCCAGTGCGCGGTAGTAACAAAAGGAAAGTGCATCCGTTTGTGGAGCTTGCCGAGGATGAATGAAGGGATCCTGGCATGAGAATGCACTACGTCTATTTTTTCATCTATGATTATTTTCTTCAGAAGCTTTGCCGATTTTACCATATTGAACGGATTTTTGTTCTGAAGCGGAACGCAGTAATGCTTTATCCCCTCGTTTTCAAGCTCCTGTACATACACTCCGCCGTTTGAGGTAACTATAGGATTGAGACCTCTGCGCTTAAGCTCTTTTGCAAGCTCGACGACGTGCGTTTCCGCGCCGCCTATGTCAAGCTGCATAAGAGCAAGTAATATATTCAAATTATCCTTCAAAAGATCACCTGCTGTTCCTTTATGGTATACTTATCTATTTTCATTATAAAGTATTCACTATAAATAATCAAGAGCAGCGTCACTTTTGTGATAAAAATGTAATAATGGAGTAATAAATCGATAAAAAACTGTCCATATTTAACACTCAAAAGCCTAAATAATTTGTTTAAGGGTTGAAAAATCTGCGAAAAAGTGATAAAATGATAATATCGTGTAGTGTATTTAAAAGCGACAAACAGAAAAAAATACCGCCGAATAAAAATACATGCGGTAACTTTAATATAACAGAAGGGAATTGTTTATATGCTGCGATATTTTACAGCGGGAGAGACGCACGGAAAGTGTCTCACAGTCATAATAGAAGGTGTGCCGGCCGGCTTCGGGATAAGCCTGGAAAAGATAAACGAGGCGCTTGCCGAAAGGCAGAAGGGCTACGGCCGCGGCGGAAGGATGCTCATAGAAAAGGATACTGCTGAGATCCTTTCCGGGATCAGGGGAGGCGTGACACTCGGCAGTCCGATAGCGATGCGTATAGAAAACCGAGATTGGAAAAACTGGGAAAATATAATGGGAACGGAAGAGGCGAACGGAGAAAAGCGCGTTGAATTTCCGAGACCGGGTCACGCGGATTTGACAGGCGGGATGAAATACGGTCACCGCGACCTGAGGAATGTTTTGGAGCGCGCTTCGGCGCGCGAGACGGCAGCGCGGGTAGCGGTCGGCGCGCTTGCGGAGCAGCTCATGCTGCCTTTCGGGATAACGTTCGGCAGCCGCGCCGTTTCTATAGGCGAGGTTGAGGATAACGCAGATGCCTGTAAGCCTGAGCTTTATGAGCGCGTCAGGACGTCGCCGGTACGCTTCGCGGATGAAAAAGCGGCGGAGGCAGCAATGCGGTATATAGACAAGGTAAAGGAAGCCGGAGAGAGCTGCGGCGGAGTGGTCGAAGCGGCTGTGTTCGGCGTTCCCGCAGGGCTGGGCAGCTATGTCCAGTACGACAGGAAGCTGGACGCGAGACTGGCATTTGCGGCTATGAGTGTTCAGGCGATAAAGGGCGTAGAGATAGGCATGGGCTTTGAAGCGGCCCGTCTGAGCGGCTCGGCCGTGCATGATGAGATATTTTATAACGGCGGCTATGAAAGAGAAACAAACCGTGCCGGAGGTATCGAGGGCGGGATGTCAAACGGCGAGCCTATAGTTTTGAGAGCGGCTATGAAGCCTATCCCCACTCAGTATAACCCGCTGAGGACAGTCAGCATAGACGATAAAAGACCTCATGCGGCGTCGGTCGAACGCTCTGACGCGTGTGCAGTCCCGGCTTGCGCGGTAGTCATACAGGCTGTGACGGCTGTTGAGATAGCCAATGCATTTTTTGAGAAATTCGGCGGCGACTGTATGGAGGATATAAAAGCGTCATACCGGGCTTATATGGATAGGATAAAGTCGTTTTAAACAGAGGAAGCTGTTAAATAAATGAGGGAAGGTGGTGAGGCTTTTGACAGATCGGGAGATAATAGCTCTGTGTAAAAAAGGCGACCGCAGCGCTTTTGATGAACTTATACTGAAATATCAAAATCATGTCTTTAATATAGCGTACGGAATGCTTTCCGATTACGAGGACGCATCGGATGCGGCGCAGGAAGTGTTTATAAAGATATACCGGGGGCTTCCGTCTTTCCGCGAGCAGGCCTCATTCACGACCTGGATGTACAGGATATGCTCGAACGTATGCAGCGATATGCTTCGCAAGCGACAGCGGAGGGGGATGCAGATCAGTATAGACGACGACGGACCCGAAAATCCGGCGGCGGAGCTGCCGGCGTCCGAACCGGGTCCGGACGAGCGGCTTGAACAGAATGAACGCCAAAGAGCGGTGAGGGATGCGATAGCCTCGCTCCGAAGCGAATATAGGGAGATAATAGTATATTGTGATATTGAGCAGATGTCGTATGATGAGACGGCTAAAATACTACGCTGTCCGGTAGGTACGGTGAAATCCCGTCTCAACCGCGCGAGAAACGCACTGAGGAAAAAATTATCCGAAAAGCGGGAACTTTTTTGAACGGACAGCGTCTAATATTATGATAGGAAAATGTGTTGATTTAGACTATATTGTCCTTTAAGACATATACAGGCAGCATATATTGTATATGTGCGTCTGCACGGTATTGTCCTGAGATCATTTTCTATATACAGTAAAACAGATGACCGCTTGATGCGGCGGCGTTTTACGATCATTACATTTAGTATTAAAGAAAGGGGGCGTGATAAGTGGATTGTTTGAAATTTGCGCAGATGCTGGATAGCTATACAAACCTTACCGCAGAACAGATCTCGGAACTGGAACAGCATGCTGCCGCGTGTGAGAGCTGCCGTAAAGAGCTCGAGTTTTTCAGAATGATAACCGATACTGCGTCCTCGCTTGTGTCACCGTCTCCTCCGCCGGATCTGATAGATAAGATCAACGGCAGAATAGACAGTGAGCCGAGCCGCGGAGCTTTTGAAACCGTAATCGGCAATATAAGATCCAACATAAGGCAGTACGCTATGGCAGCGGCGTGTCTTGTTGTAGGCATAGTTGTAGGTGTAAACGGAAAAATGCTCAGCGACCGTATATCCGGCGCTGATAAAGACGGAGTGATAAGCCAACAGACAGTCACGTCTGATAAAGGCGGCTCTGCGGAACAGACCGAAACGGCTTTGGACAACGCGTCTGAGAAGACCGAGCCGACCGGCGGTGAAGCTGAAGCAGACGGTACGGTCAGCGAAAACGTGCCGGCGGCGGCGACGGCGACAGCATCGGAGAGCGCCGGAGCGCAGCGGACAGCCGCGCCGGTCTCGGGCGCAGCCGCAAACGCCGATGTGAACAGCCGGGAGCGCCGGACGCAGAGCGCTGCGGTTTCGGAGCCAAGCGCGCCGGCAGTGCAGTCTCCGAGCCGCGCTGCCGCATCGGCGACTGAGACGCAGGCTGCGGCGGGCAATACAGCGGCGGCAGCGGGAGCCGAAACGGTAAGAGAAACGGAAGCGGCTATTGAAACAGCGCCTTCCGAGATACCGCAGGAAGAGCCGGCGGAAACGGAAGCAAGCGAAAGCGCATACGCGATCGCGCCGGATAAATATCATATGCCGGATGAAAAGCAGACGGCTTATGCAGATGCGGAACCGGAAGATGATAACGGGGTCGAGAATTATGCGCTTGCCGAAGGCGAGAACGGTTCGGTATACAGCTACAGCAGAGAACGCGTGCCGGATCAGCTTGCGTTCGACCAGTCGTATATTGACGCTGTGGCCAATATCATAAACGATTTGGGCATACAAAATAACGGCAATGCTTGTATAGCATCATCCGATGAATTTGATTCACTGCTTGTAAGAATGTCGCTTGAGGGTATCGCGTATAACTATATCCCAAAAGGCAGCTCGGACGGAGTTATTGTATTTAAACTGGTGCTGAGATGACGGCAGGCGGTTTGTTACAGAGAAATTCAAGGTGAGCCGCTGCGAATTGCGTAAAGCAAGGCGCGGCGGCTTCTTGCTTATGTGTGCGGCGAATGTCAGAAAGGAAGAAAATGTTCGGATATACTGTGTTTCATAAAGATATAATGAATTCGCTCATAGACACTGTGCGCAGAGGGAAAAGCGCAAACGCGTATATCTTTGAAGGTGACGCGGGGCTTGCGGTCAATGACGCGGCTGAGCTTTTTGCAAAATCGCTTATGTGTATGGAGCAGGAGTCAGCGCCCTGCGGGAGCTGCGCAACGTGCGAAGCCTTCAGCTCCAGAGCCGATCCAGATCTGGTGTATGTTCGCAGACCGAAGGATAAAGCGACGATAGGCGTTGACGCTGCGCGCAAAGCGATGATAGAGGCTATGTCCAGACCTCTTTACTCAAAACGGAGAGTGTTCATATTCGATGAGGGCGATATGCTCACTGCCGAGGCGCAGAATGTGATGCTTAAAGTCCTTGAAGAACCGCCGGAATATGCGGTATTCATAATAGTTTGCAATAACGGGGATAATATATTGCAGACTGTGCGTTCGCGGTCTGTAGTAATAGAGTTTCCTCCGGTGAGCGATGATATCGTGCGCGAGTATATAGAAGAAAAATATCCCGATAATAAGGATACGGAGTTTCTGGTGAGTTTCTGTGCCGGGATACCTATGACTGCCGACGCTATGATCGCGAGGGAGGATCTTGAAGCGCTTCGCGAGGAAACGCTGAATATAATTCCGAGGTTTTTGTCGGCTAACAAGGTTTATGCATATGACGCGGCGGCGTTTTTTGAAAAAAATAAGGATAATGCCGAAGAGATATGCGATATGCTCCTTATGTATCTGCGCGACGCGCTTGTAACAAGTCTGTGCGGCGGCGATATAGTAAACATTGATAAGGCTGAAAAGATAGGTCTCATAGCCTCAAGCTACACACCGTCAGTGATAGCTGCCGGAGCTGACGAGGTGATGATGATGAAAAAAATGCTGCAAAAGCATATAAAGCCGTCTGTGGCTGCGCTGCATGCGGCATTGAAAATTTGACAAGGTTTCTCTTGGTAACAATCTACAAAAAAGATTGGTATATCAGGCGATTTATATGTCATTTTGTAGAATATTGCAAATTTATATACAAAAGATTGACTTATGCTGGTATTCTTGATATAATATCGGTAGCGGTTAAAGCGTGGAAAGGAGAAATAATAATGAAATCTACAGGTATCGTAAGAAAAGTCGATGAATTGGGCAGAATAGTTATACCGAAGGAACTCAGAAGAAAGTTTGGTATAGATACAAAAGACGGTTTGGAAATTTATGTTGAAGAGGACAAGATCATATTGAAGAAGTATGAGCCCTCATGCATATTCTGTGAGAACTCCGATCATATTTTCGAATATCATGGCAAAAACATATGCCCCGAGTGTGCAAAGAAGATAGGCGCTCGTGCTGAAGAATAATATTGTATATAATTTATCAAGGCGGGTATCGTCTCCCTGAGGCAGAATGTTCCGCCTTGATTTTTTTGACAGCGGATGTTTGATCCGCTGCCTCTGTTTTGCGGACACATCTGTCATGTCCGTTTTTTTCTTATCATAGCGCCTGAGCATATGGGCTCGGGCGCGGTCATTGTAACTATCTGCTCGGCATGAGGCGCGGAGTTTATTTTTTCTCCGTTTTCGTCATGCATGTCATTGACCGATGTCTTTATATACGGCTTCATCGGCTGCATTATCTCTATTTCGTCACCCTCAAAGAACCGGTTGCGCTGTGAAACGGTAATGGTATTTGTTTCGGGATCGTACGATCTGACTATCCCGATAAGCTCATAGTCGCGTATATATGAGCTTGACTCATATACCTGGGCGTCCGCGCCCGGTCTGCCGAAATAAAAACCGGTGGTATACGGTCTGTGGCTGACCTTGCATAGCTCTTCAAGCTCCTTCTGATCAAAAACGTAGTCCTCCGGGGAAGCGAGGTATCTGTCTATCTCGCGGCGGTATGCGCCAACAACGGTGGCTACATAAAAGGAGGTTTTTACCCTGCCTTCGATCTTCAGGCTCGTTATGCCGCTGTTTATAAGCTCCGGTATATGCTCGATCGTGCACAGATCCTTTGAATTGAATATAAAGGTGCCGCGTTCGTTTTCCTCCACGTCGAAATACTGTCCCGGACGTTTTTCTTCAACAAGCGAATAGTTCCAGCGGCATGGGTGCGCGCATGCGCCCGCGTTGGAATCGCGTCCTGTCATATAATTTGAAAGAAGGCAGCGCCCGGAATAGGAAATGCACATAGCTCCGTGTACAAAGGCTTCAAGCTCAAGCTCCTCGGGAAGCTTTTCACGAAATTCCGCTATTTCTCGGAACGACATCTCGCGTCCGAGTACAACGCGCTTTGCGCCCAGCTTGTGCCACATCAGAGCAGAACGGTAATTGACGTTGTTTGCCTGTGTGCTCACATGTATGGGTATTTCCGGGGCAAGCTCGCGTATAACGTCAAACATGCCGAGATCCGAGACGAGAACTCCGTCAAAGCCTAACGGGCGTATCTGTTCCACATACCCGGCAAAATCCGCGATATCGTCGTTATGCGGAATGATATTTGCCGTTAGGTATACCTTCTTGTTTCTGTCATGGGCGTATTTCAATCCCTCCGTCATTTCTTCTTTTGTAAAATTTTCTGCTGCAACGCGGAGTGAAAATGCGTCGCCGCCTATATAAACGGCGTCCGCGCCGTAGTCTATCGCTGTTTTAAGCTTTTCCAGGCTGCCTCCCGGGGCAAGCAATTCAGGTCTTTTCAATATGTAGGATCTCCTTTCAGATCAGGTTTATTCCGTAGCCGAATACTCTTATGGCGTGGGCTTCCGCAGTATCGTCAAATGGGTATAATGCGGAGGCTCCGCCGGCTGAACCTGTATTATAGCTTTCGCCGAACGAACCGTAGAGGGAATAGCTTCCGGAGAACGAGCCTCCCGAACCGGCAAACCTGTATTCAAATTCGTATTCGTAGTAATAGCCGTAGGCTCCGCTGCCGCCCGAGCCGCTTCCGAAAGACCCGCTTCCGTACGGGAATGAGCCGCTCCCGAGCCATGAGCCTGAACCGATCGGTCCTCCCGAGCCGGTAACGGCCGTGGGAGACAGCGGCGACCGTGTATCGACCGCATATCTGTCATGGAAAACGGGATCAAATCCAATGAATTTCATCCCTTCGGTCTCGGCCGCCCTGCGCGAGCAAAGAACGTCCGCTTTTACGGGGCCGAGGCGTGAGAAAGCAGTGTTTGCCGTTAGCGGTATTTTGTATATTCCCGCGCACAGCACGATATCCGGTATTCCTGCCTTAAGCGCGGCATTCAGCTCATTCTGATTGTATACGATAATATCCGCCATAAAAACCCTTCTTTCTTCCGGAGCAGGGCGCGGATGACTGTGTTTCGGAAAAACGGCTGAAAAACGGTCGTCCCAAACGCACCTGTAACTACAAATATTGTATCACAGAAATGGAAAAAAGACAAGCCGTTATTTCTAAATAACCTATAATTTTATTGACGATATATCATCCGAAGCATCTCATATCCCGAATATTGCTTTGCTGCGCTCAAGTATCCCGCTGAGATACGCTATTGCTATGCCGTAGTTGGTTATCGGCACGCCGTTTTCGCGGCAGACTGCTGTTCTGTTCATCACTGCGCGTGAGTTTATCATGCATCCTCCGCAGTGTATAACGAGGTCGTAATCCGATATGTTCTCCGGGAAATCATAGCCGACGCAGTAATCGAATATCGGCTGTGCTCCGGTATGCTTTCTTATCAGAGCGGGTATTTTTATCCTGCCTATATCCTCATGCGAGACGTTGTGAGTGCATGCCTCCGCCATAAGAATACGGCTGCCGTCCTTTAAAGATCTTATAGCCTCCGCGCCTCTGATAAATTCGCGGAGGTCTCCTTTTGTTCCCGCTAAAAGAATGGAAAACGAAGTGAGGGCCGTATTGGACGGAACTGTCTCCGAAACGAATTTGAAAGCCTGTGAATCTGTCACTACCAGATCGACGCGCGGCAGCTCCTTCAGCGTTTCCTCAAGCTCCGTGTCGCGAACGCATACGGCTTTGATGCCGTGGTCGAGACAGTCGCGTATGAGCTGCACCTGCGGAAGTATAAGCCTGCCCTTGGGCGCTTCGGAGTCGATAGGTATGACGAGAACTGCCGTAGCTCCGGCAGGGAGCAGACCGCCTATCATGGAATTGCTCTGCTCCGCATATTTACTCAGCTGAGCGCAAAGCAAGCTGCGCAGTCTTTCAATGGACGCGTCGTCTCTGACGGACACATGCAGCGCATCCGGATACCGTTCGCATACGCCGTTCGAGCCGAGATCCGATTTTGTAAAGACGAGAATATGTCCTATTCTGCGTTTTTCAAATTGCGCTTTCATGCTGTTATAGGCGGTCTCGTCAAAATCGGACGGATCTGCGGCGTATATTGCAAAGTCTGTTCTGTTCAGTATTTTCTCTGTTTTTTTCATCCGTTCTCCGCCTATTGCCGTGGTGTCGCCGAGTCCGGCAGTGTCGGTAACGGCGATGGGGCCATACGGTATAAGCTCCATTGCTTTTGTTACAGGATCGGTCGTGGTTCCGCGAAACTCGGAAACTATGGCCATATCCTGTCCTAAGAGCTTATTGAACAGCGCCGATTTGCCGGCATTGACAGCGCCGAAGATAGATACGTGCGTTCTTGACGAAAGAGGTGTTTGTTCCATTTCCATGACCATCAGATCCTTTCATAAAACTGTTTGTTCATCTTTTTTACTTTGTGCCCTGCGGTCAAAATAAGGTATATAAAAAACGGAGCCGGACGAGGGAGGTTATGTTATCCCCCGTACCGCGGCTCCGCTGCCGTGGCTGTCTGGTTATATTATTGCGCCGAGTTTACGGCTATAGGCGTTTTGTCTACGATAAGCTGCTGACCGTCGTAAATGATATCCTGCTCTGAATTGTTGAACATCAGATAAGATTCAAAGCCTCTGAGCGTATCATAGTTATTGGTGAGCGTTATTTCACCCGGTTCGCCGGTAAGCGATCTGAACGTAGCCTTCATAACGCTTCCGTCCGTGGTGCGCGCGGTATCGCCGTATATGGTAACATAAAGAGCCTTCGCGCCTGTTGAATAATCCGGGTTTTCCGCATAAACCGTAGATTCGAGCGGTTCATTGTCGTTGTTGAGCAGTGTTCCGGACACAAACTCAAACTTCGACTTGTCATAGCCGAATGAAGCAACGATACCGCTGAGGAAGGTGTCCTTGGGCGAATTGGCAACGTTTACATATACGTCAAATTCCTCTCCTGCGCTTACCGTTTCGGTGTCGGACGAAAGAGACATTTTGAGTATTTCGCTCTCTGCCGGCTTGGGTGTAGGCTGTGCTCCCTCAAGAAGAATCGGCTCTCCGGTCGTTATATCGACCCGGTAATCGTCCTGATCCCATTCCACCGTGCAGTCAAACGCTTCTGAAACGGCTCTGAGCGGGATCATCGTTCTGTCGTTGATGATCTGCGCCGGGACCTCAAGAGTATACTGGGTGTTGTCAACCTGCATTATCGTTTTGAATGTATATATTTCCATAACACTGCTGTCTATGGTGAGAACGATAAAACGAACGCCTGTATCTGACGTTACTGTGACTGTCCTGTCCTTATCGTCCCATTCCACGTCGTAGCCCATACATTCAAAAACGCCTCTTGCCGGGATCAGGGTGACGTCGTCTATGATCTTTGCGTTCTGATCCTCGAACATGATAAGGCTTTCGTTCACATAAACGTCCGGCTCAGCGTTTGCCTTGTCGGAGGCAAATGCTCCCGATACCGGAGCGGCTATTAAAGATACGGCTGTAAGAAAGCCGAACAGCTGTTTTTTCATAATGTATATTCCTTTCAACTATGTATTGCAGTAATGTCCTGCTGTTTGATATATATAAGTATATCATAAAATTCATATAAATACAAGATAAAATTTTTTTCCTCAGTTCGGCGTGGATGTATTAAAAAAAGTGTAAAAGTTTCGGTTTGGATATGGAAATCGGCAAGGAAATGTAGTATAATATTAATATGTAGAAAAACGGACAGAAAGAGGAGGTATCGGAATGGATCTTTTCGAGGCGCTGAATTCATTTTTTGAATTTACATTCAGATATATAAGGCTTTTAAGGATAAGCGATCTTGTGGACATATTCATTGTTGCGGTGATAGTTTACTACATAATGATGAGTCTGCGCGGAACGAGAGCCGTACATCTTTTAAAGGGTATAGTCGTTGCCATAGCGATATTTATGCTGAGCAGTGTGTTCCATCTTAATTCGCTGAATTATATTTTGGGAGCGGTGTTCCAGATAGCAATGTATGCGGTAGTGGTCATATTCCAGCCGGAGCTCAGAAACCTGCTTGAAAAAATGGGAAGGCTTCGCCTGGGCAGTTTTATGGGTTTTGCGGCAGGACTGAGCACAAACAGGGAGGATATGGACACTGTGATACTGAATATCGCTGCGGCTGCGGCTGATATGTCGGAAACCAAAACCGGCGCGCTTATAGTTATTGAACGTGATACAAGGCTCGGTGAATATATGAACAGCGGTATCGGGCTTGACGCGGACGTCACCTGCGAGCTGCTCGAAAATATTTTTGTTCCGAATACGCCTTTGCATGACGGGGCTGTTATAATAAGGGGAAACAAGATAATAACCGCGGGCTGCGTGCTGCCTCTGACGGCAAATCCCAATCTGTCGAGCGAGCTTGGAACGCGCCACCGCGCCGCTCTGGGACTGAGCGAGACCTCCGATGCTATAGTGGTCGTTGTGAGCGAGGAGACGGGAAAGATATCTATCGCAATGAACGGGTCTCTGACGAGGAACCTTAATGAAACGTCTCTTAGAAAGGCGCTCACAAAGCTCCTGAGTGCAGAACCGGAACGCTCCGGCGATACGCTCAGAAAGATAAAATTCTGGAAATCTAAATAATGGAGGCGGTATTATGGCAGTAACGGATAAAGAAAGAGAAAATGAAAAAGACAGGGAGCGAAGAAAAAAGAATAAGCTTGGATATATGATAATATCGGTCATAATATCTATCATAATTTGGGGAATGGTCGCATATATGACGGACCCGGATGTTAGCAAAACGATACACGACGTTAATGTAAGGCTCGTGGGTGAGGAGGCTCTCAAGGAAAAGGGACTTATCGTCACCGGTACCGAGGATATTCCGGATCTTGCGGTAAAGATAAGCGGCAAGCGCAGCGATATGGCATATGCGATAGATAATGTCGTGGTGGAGCTGGACGTTTCGGAAATAGACGGGACGGGAGAATACGAGCTTGAAGGCTCAGTCGTTCTGCCCAATTCGAGGATAAGCCTGGAGAGGATAAAATTTGACTCCGTTCCAGTGACTGTGGACGAGTATAAGGAAAAAGAAATAAATATAGAAATACGCCAGACGGGAATTATCAGAGGCAAGCTTGTCAGATCCGAATCCGACACAAAAACGGTCACAATATCCGGAGCAGGGGAGGAGATAGACAGCGTGGCCTGCGGCTATGCAACGGTAGATGTATCAAAGCTTGACGGGGACAGAGAGATAAGAACAAATTTTGTTATGGCTGATAATAACGGCGATCTGATAACAAAGAACGAAACGCTGAGGACTGAAACGCCGGATATCGTTATCATGAATACGGTGTACGACGCCGCAGAGCTGCCTGTGGAAGCGGAGCTCATCGGCGATGCGGTCTCGGGCTATATATTAAATAAGGAAGAAACCCGAATCGATCCGCAGCGTGTAACGGTCGGAGTGCTGCCGGGAAATTCCTTTTCGGCGGTAAAGGCGGAGGTCACCGGTACGCAGAGCGGGGAATATTCTCTTAAGGAAGAGGAGGGTATGTATATTCCCGAAAATATAAAAAAGGTCAATGTCGAACCTTCCGTATACAGCAGCACGGGCTTCAGCGCAGAGGTGGGAGTGGAGATAATGGATATCGGCGAAGGACTGCACGTTGAGGGTGCGCCGTCCGTTACGGCATATTTCCACGGAAGCGAATCGGAGGCCGGGAATATACGGGCGTATGCCTATGCCTCCGGCTTGGCAGAGGGCAGCCATACGCTGCCGGTCACCTTTGAATGCGGCAGCCTGCATATCGAGGGTGAATACAATGTGGAGATAGTCATATCGCGTTGAGCGAAAAAAATATTAAAAAAATTTTTAAAAAAGCGGAACAAAAAATAATAATATGCGTCTAATCATATGTAACACGAAGATATGTTGAAAATATCAACAAAAATATTTGAGCGATTTCAGGTATTTATTGATATTTTACAAAAATGTTTCAAAGTTATGAATTTTGAAAAAAATATATTGACATATCGGCTGTTAAATAGTACAATATGAAGTAGCAGTTTTGAGTGATTTGGGTAGAAGCATTATTCAAAAGACTGTTACCGTAATATTGAAGAGGACTTTCGGCAAAGCAGGTTATAGTTCGCAGGTCTTCAAGCTGCGTCTTTCACTTGCAGGTAAGACGCATTAAACAATAGCCGGCAGATAAGCGGGAACGTTTGCCGGCAGGATAAAGAGTTCCCGGCTAAAAATAAAGGGAGGATTTGAGACAATGACTAACAATCTCAAAAAAGTAATTTCATCAGCAGCTGTTGTCGCTATGGTTGCTTCATCAGCTTCTGCTTTTGCTGTTACTTTCCCGGACGTTGATTCATCAGCTAACTATGCTGCAGACGTACAGACACTGTCGGCTCTCGGTATAGTAAACGGTGATGACAACGGTTTGTTCAATCCGGATAAGAACGTAACAAGAGCAGAATTTGCTAAGATGGTTGTAGAGTCTCTCGGCGAGGGCTCGGTTGCTGAGGCAACAACAACATCAAAGTTTACTGACGCTGCTAACTCAACAGTTCACTGGGCTGTAGGTTACATAGCAACAGGTGTTTCGGAAGGCTGGATCAACGGTTACGATGATACAACATTCGGTCCGGATGATTCCGTAACATATGCTCAGGCAGTAAAGATGCTCGTATCGGCTATCGGTTATGAGACATATGCTCAGAACCAGGGCGGATGGCCTTCAGGCTATCTTACATTCGGTAACTCACTGAAGATAACTTCAGGCGTTGCTGTTTCCGGTCAGGACGCAGAGCTTACAAGAGCACAGTGCGCTAC
>CALXZP010000021.1 GCA_944393255.1 uncultured Clostridia bacterium
GCGTTGTGTATAACGAGCTGAAACTCAAAAGCTTTGACGCTGCGGAGAATTCTTTAAGTTTTGTTGCCGGCAGCCTATATACATCGCTCTACGGTAATACCCCGCCGGCCTTTAACAGCGGCGGTACCGCGGACACGCTTAAGGAGCTTACATATGAGGATCTGTTAAGGGTGTATCATACCTATTATGTTCCGTCCAACAGTATTACCTACTTAGCCGGAAATCAGGACATTGTAAAAACTCTGTCCGTACTCGATACATTTTTCGGCGCTTTTGAAAAACAGGAGATCCCGATAGCCTTTGAGGATACGAAACAGCTGCCATCCGAGCATCAGAGTGAATACAACATAACGGATGAAACGAAAACGGTCGATATAGGCTTTATGTTCTCCGGAGTACCGATGTCGGAGCCCGCGGAAGATATTTTTGCAAGAGAGATCATTTTTAATTTGATTCATCGGAAAATGAATGAAGTAAACGCCGTCAACTATACAAATGGAGGCAACTCCGGCGGGACCGCCAATATCGCGTTGATCGCTTCGGAAGTGCCCGTCAAGGAAAAAGACGAAGTAATTGCCGCCTATGATAAAATACTTTCCGATTTTGCCGCAGACGGGTTTGAGAGAGAAACGCTTGAAGCGGAAATATCCGCATATTTTGAAATAAGACGCGACCCTTATTCTTACGATACCGCATTTGAAGTATTCTGCGGATCGCTCTACCAAGATGATCCCTTCGCCTTTACAGACCTGACGGAAATTGAGCAAAAATTAAGATCAGACCCTTCGATTTTTGAGAATGTGTTCAATAAGTATTTTTATGAAAATCCGTACAGAAAAACCGTAGTGTCGGGTAACGGACGGCAGAACACAGAAGCGGAGCTTCCCGACTTTTCGGACGAAGAGATAGAACAGATCAAAGCTGATACGCTGGAGTTTGCCGCTTGGGCGGAAGCGCCTGATGATCCGGACGCCGTTGCCGCGATCCCGTCTCTGACAACCGACGATGCAGCGCAAGCGCCTGAGTACAAAAACGCAGCAAAAGAAACGGTCGGCGGCATCGATTTCTATTTTACCGAAAAAAGCGGTTCGGATATAGCGGATTTGTTTTTTCCTATATCAAACGAAAAAGATTTGCTTGACCTGCAGCTTCTGTTGTCCTTTTTAAACGACCGTGCCGCACAGGAAGGACTTTCTGTCGGTTTTGGCCTTTCGGCGATGGAGAGCTATCGGGACAATACTAAAATTGATCCTAAAATATCTGTATTTTTAAACAGCAATAACGGAGTCACTGCTGACAGCTTTGAAAACCTCATGGTCTTTTTGAAGGATGAAACACTTCTGAATGAAGATGATTTTACTGCTTATGTGAGATCCGCACCGGAGGACATATTAAGCAATGGTTATCGTGACCCGTATAACCTGTCCTGCGAATTATGGCACTCTTCCTCCTCAGCAGGCAATGCGTTTTACGCTAACACAAGAGGAAGCATGGGACAGGGATCGGTTCCGTATTATAATTATCTTACTGCTTTGACAGATGATGCGATCCCGAAAAAATTAGAAAAAATGAGGCAGCTGCTGACCGGCGCGCTGCTCGGCAGTCTGCCCGCTGTGGAATATGTCGGTGAAAAAAGCGGTTTTGATGCGCTGAAGGCAAAGGTAGCCGATGAATTTCAATCAGCGGAGCAAAAAAGCGAAGCGGAAATCATATTGCCTATCGGTTATAACTCTGCGGCGATCATATCCGATTTGCCCGACGCAACGCACTTTATGCTGTCCGGAAATTATGCGGAAAGCGGCTATACATATTCCGGTAAATTGGATATATTAGGAAAGGTGCTTACATCAAAATATATATTGCCTATAATGCGCGGAAGATACGGCGCATACGGCGCGGGCATATATTTTAACCCCACAGGAATGACATGTTCGACCGCGGGCTTGCAGGATATAGATGTTGCTGTGGAGGTATGGCAGGGCATGGGCGATTACATTCGCAGTCTTGAGATCACACAGAAGGAAATTGAAGCGTTTATCGTTCCCGCCGTTATGGAGTTTGACGAGTATTATAACGACTCGGATTATGGCGCGACCTTGGCTTTCAGCGAAAAGACCGCGCAGGACGTCGCCCGTATACGAGAGGAAATGCTGTCAGTAACGGCAGAGGACTTAAAAGGATACGCAGACATGATAGACGCAATGGTGGCGCAGGGACATATTTTTGCGGTGACCGGCAAAGAGGAAGCGGACAGCGCGTCAGTCGATTTCGGATATTATGCAGACGCCGAAACCCTTGAGATCCTCCCCCGGCTGACAAAAACACCGGGCAGCTATATAACCGGAAAAACAGAAAATGAATTTTGTCCCGATGAACCTCTCACAAGAGCCGAGACAACGGCGCTTATTGCACGTATTACGGCAGACAAACGTCCGGCGCAGGGAAACTTCATATTTTCGGATGTGAATGAAGCCGATTGGTATTATAACGCTGTCGTTTCCCTCGCGGAAAAAGGAATACTGAGCGGTTATGACGACGGGTCTTTCCGACCAAATAATCAGATAACACGGGCGGAATTTGCGGCAATGCTTTCACAGTTCATATATGGAGACAGCGCTTTAGACATAAGCG
>CALXZP010000022.1 GCA_944393255.1 uncultured Clostridia bacterium
GCTTTGCGGCTTTGCCGAGCTTATAACGATCATTTACAAAAGATAAATTTCATGGAGGTATGTACATGAACAGGATACTCTCCTCATCCGCGGCGGCGATCGCCGCCTCTTTGCTCTGTTCCTTACCGAGTCTCGCTTCGGACGTACCGAATACTCCCTCATCCGATACGCGGATATCCTCCGGATACACCCATGCGGCTCAGCTGAGATCGCCCGTGTTTGACAGCGGCGGCGTTATCCGCTCTGTCAGCGTCAATATTTACGATGATGAAGCCGCGGACGACCCGTCATGCGCTTATATAGCCGTATACGACGAAAACGGAGCGCTCTCCGGCATGGCAGGCTCCTCCGGACGCATATACGATCCCTCAGTCAGCAATATCATGACTCTTACCTTTGATACAGATCTCGCAGTCAGACCGACAGATACATATAAAATATTTTTCTGGTCGTGCGATGGCGGCGCGATAACGATGTTTCCTTATGCCGGCGCATATTCCCCCGCCGACGCCGGCTCATATTTGATAACCGGCGAAAACGGCGGAAACACGGAAAATTTCGTTTATTCCGGAGCCGACTATAACGGGCTTTCTGAGCTGACGCAGTTCAACGGCTGGGAAGCCTTCGGCAGCGCCGGACGCGATCTGCGGCTTTGGCGCGACGGAGCCGTAAGCTATGCAAGGATAAGATCCTACGGCACGGACGGCAGCGGCGATCCTACCTCTCTTTATGTATTCAAGGAGCTCAGCTCAGATATAGGCTGTACCGGCACATATATGATAGATACGGATATCAAATACAGCTCCGGAGGCGGTCTTGACTTCGGATTTACCGACGGATATTCCGCCGATCCTCCGTTCATTGCTGACGGCAGCGGTTTCACCGCCTTTACTATAGGCACTGACGGTTCTGTTTCGATAGGCAATACACAGGCAGGACAGCTGGATAAAGACCGCTGGACAAATATAAAATACATACTCAATATGGACACGGGAACAGCCTCGGTCTCCGTTGCCGGAGGCGCTCCGGCGGAAGCCGTGATACCCGGCTATACCGTAAATACCGTTCCGTCGCCCGAAAAATTCACATCGTTCGTTATCGGCGGCGCTGGGTCGGCGTTTGACGTCGGCATTGCCAGCCTCACTGCTGCAAAGCTCTCTCCCCGTCCTCTGCCCGGCAGGACCGTTACCGCACGCATTGCTGACGGCAGCTCCGGAAGCGGTACTGTGACGATAGATGGTGAAGCCGTCATGTCAAAAACAGCGCCTCAAAGCACTATCGTACGGCTTTCGGCGATACCCGCTGACAACTCTGTTTTTACCGGCTGGTTCGACATGGACGGTGAGCTTTTATCACGTGAAACGGAGTTCAGGTACAGACTGTTCGGCGATCTCACCGTTTACGCCTATTTCATAAAGAAATCCGGAGCCGGCTGGGTCGCCGACTATTCGGTCTGTTCCGACAAAGGACTTGTAAAGGCGAACGTCGGCGAGCTGTGCACGCTTTACCTGGACAACGTCACAGACGCAAACGGGCTTCCCGCAATTGCGGAAAACACGGACGCGGAATGGTCGTGCGGCGAACCGGGGATAACTGTATCGCAAAACGGCGTCGTATCGCTCGGCAGCGGCTTTGAAATAGCCGAAAATACAGCCAAGGATATCGTTATACAAGCGTCGCTGAACGATATCGAAAGGTCGTATACGCTAACGGTCTATTCCTACGATTTTTATGAGAACTGCAAGGACGGCAGACCCTCGGCAGACTGGAGCGGAACGGTCGCCGAAGCAGCCGGACGCAGCGCCCTGGCGTTCCCGAAGGGCGGCGGCGTGTCCGTTCTCATGCTCCCCTCTGCCGTACCGCTCGACGAGCCGAAGACGATAAGCTTTACCGCCGCTGTCGATGCGGAAAGCAGCTTATGCGCCCAGGCGAGATATATTGAATTTTACGATTCAAACGGGGACAAGGTAGTCAGCGATCTTATCGGCTATAGCTGGTTTGACCTCTATGTCGGAGGAACTCCGGCCAAGGACGAGATCGTCTCACCCAAGCATAAATTCACCGGGGCAATAACTCCCGGCGAATGGTCGGACGAGGTCGCCGTGACCATAGACCGCGCCGCAGGGACTGCGGAGGTGAGCTTCGGCGGCGCTTCCGTATCGGCGGAGCTGAACGCCTCCGCCGCAGATATCGCGTCTGTCGGATTTATATCGCACGGCTCAGCGCCCGGTCCCGCAGAAAGAGCTCTCGCGGTCAGCGGCATTATCATCAAATGAACTCAAAAAGGTCCCTTTCGGCTCACATCCCGCCGAAAGAGACCTTTTTATATACAGCGTTACCGTATTTTCCTTGCTTCAAGATAGTATCTTTTGTCTGCCGCTTCACCCATTGAGAAAGTTTTTCTCGGCAGAGCGCCGTCCTTTATCACCGTTTCAAACAGCTGATCCTTGCCCATGCTGCCGAGTATGAACCCTATCCGTCCCGGCTCGGCGGCAAGCGACCTCGTCACGTCCCCGCCGTGGATATAATCGACCGTACCGCCGTTTCTTCCTATATAGTCGTCGATAAACCGCTGTACGGTGCCCGCCGCGATAACGCTGGGCGCGTCCTTTATATAGAATGTCTTTTCCGTATCTCCGTACACGACCCCGACGCACTGACCGCCGTTGTCCTCCTCCGTTATCTGCGGATAGTATTCCTTCATCGCCTCGATCATTGCCTCCGGCTCCGTACCGAAAACAACGCGGTGTATCGCCTCAAATTCCAGCGCGCCGTCATGCAGGTTCATAAGCTCCGCAAGCGCATACCGCGCGGGATGCGTTTTTCGCTGTTCGGGAGTGAGCGTTTTTTTGAGCTCCTCCCAGCACGTTTTTGCTGTTGCAAGAGAGTGGTTTCCGTCGCCCACAGCCAGAACGAGCTTGCCGCCGCCGGACACGCCGTATTTAGCATTGTACTCATCATCGTCCGCAAGGGCTTCTATCCCTGTCAGAACATCGTTTACCGCTTTTTCATCGAGCAGTCTGCCGGTCACATGCCCGCCGCCGAGCATAAGGTCAAAATCATAGAGAAGCTTCAGCTCGTCCTTTCTCGCCTCCACGCTCTCCGCTATCCTGCGCTCCCTGTCGTCCGCCAGCATTATTATATGCGGCAGCTCCAGCGGCGCGTTTTCCCTGACGCGCTGTCTCGGCGGTATACGCGACAGTATCGTCCCCTCCGTCGCTCTTATGGGCGACTGTGAGCCCGCGCTGAAATCATAGCATTCCAGATCCACCGCGCCGACTATCCCGCGCCGAGTCCGCCCGTCGCTCTGCCGTCTTTCGACATAGACCATGCTGTTCCCGTATTCCTCGAAAATACCGCCGTCTATATAGCTCTGCATAGTTTCGTTTATTTTTTTTATCCGCTCCACGCTGTCTTTATTCTCAAGATACGCCTCCGGAAAAATAATATTCAGAGACGAGGGCGCTCCCTCAGCCTCAGCCGCCGCCTTCTCCCAATATTCCGGCTCGGATGTATATTGGTCGCATGCTACGACGCTCCATTTTGAAAAGTCCGTATTCTTCGGCAGCAATATGTCTGCCGGCCCGAAAATACTCATTCGTTTTTCCTGCCTTTCTTTTTCTGTTTTAAGTTATATCCTCGAACACGCAGCCTGTCGCGCGCTGCAGATCCTCCGGCTTCATTATGAGAGTGATGCCGCACGCTCCGCCGCTCACGGCTATTTTATCAAGTTTTTCGGCTGACTTGTCCACATATGTCGGATAATGCTTTTTCATGCCTATCGGCGATACGCCGCCTCGGATATATCCCGTGAGACCCAAAAGCTCCTTGACATGTATCATCTCCGCCTTCTTGTCTCCCGCAGCCGCGGCGAGCTTCTTAAGATCCAGCTCTCGGTTCACCGGGATACACGCCGTCATTATCCCTTTTCTCTCTCCGCGGACAACAAGCGTTTTGAACGACATTTCCGGCGGCAGACCTGTAAGCTCGGCTATCTTCTCGCCGAACGCCTCCCCCACCTCGTCCGCTTCGTATTCTATCTCCTCAAAATCTATCTTGGCCGCGCGCAAAAGCCGCATGGCATTTGTGACGGCCGGTCTCTTCTTTGCCATATCATCAGCTCCGATACCGTTTTTTTATTTCAGCTCTACGACCGTAACTCCGTCCTCGCCCTCGCCGAAACGTCCGGGACGGTATGAAGCCACATACCTGTGCCGCCTGAGCATATCGCGTATATGCTTTTTCAGCACGCCCGTGCCCTTGCCGTGGACTATGCGCACCGGCGATATCCCGGCAAGATAGCAGTCGTCAAGAAACTTTTCGGTGTTCGCCCACGCCTCCTCCGGGTACTGTCCGCGCACATCGACCTCGGTCGAAGCGTTTTTGGTTTTCGATTCAAAGGCGCGCGCGGACTTAACGTATCTGTCCGCCAGCTCCTTCTGCTTCTTCTTGTCCTCGTCTATGCGCCGCAGATTGCTGACATGCACATCCATCTTGATTATCCCGGCCTCAACGCGCACATTGCCCGATTTATCGGGCGGCTTTATAACAGTCGCCTCCTGATCGAGATCAACTATCTTCACAAGCTCGCCGGGCTTCAAATTTTTGGGCGGCTCGACAAACGTCTGTTTCGGCTTTGCGGCGCGCCGCATCTTTTCATCAATGCTCTCCTCGCGCTTTTTGAGCGCATCCCGCGCTTTCGCCGCCTTGTCGTCTATCGCCCCGCTTTTTATACCCTTTTGGCGCATCTTTTCAAGCTCGCGTATGATCTCGTTCGCCTCCGACTTCGCGTCCATAACGAGGATCTTAGCCTCCCTGTGCGCTTCCTCCAGTATCCGCGACTTATTTTCCTTGAGCTTTATACGCTCCGCTTCCACCTGCTTTTTCAGCTCCTCAAGCTCGCGTTTCATCCGCGCGTTCTCGTCCGCATCGCGCCGCGCCGAGGCTCTGGCGCGTTCAAGGTCGGTTATAACGTCCTCGAACCGTATATCCTCATCCGATAATATATCGTTCGCCCTGTCTATTATCGCATCCGAAAGCCCAAGCCTGCGCGATATCGCGAACGCGTTGGACCTTCCAGGAACGCCTATCAGCAGCCTGTAGGTCGGACGTAGCGTGGAAACGTCAAATTCACACGACGCATTGCGCACTCCGTCGGTCGTGAGAGCGAACAGCTTAAGCTCGCTGTAATGCGTAGTGGCAACGGTCTGCGCTCCGCGCGACCTGAGATGCTCCAGTATGGCTATGGCAAGCGCCGCGCCCTCGGTCGGGTCGGTACCCGCGCCCAGCTCGTCGAACAGGGCAAGAGTGCGCTCGTCTACCCCGCGCAGTATCTTTACTATATTCGTCATATGCGACGAGAAGGTCGAGAGACTCTGCTCTATCGACTGTTCGTCGCCTATATCGGCGTATATCTTTGAAAACACTGCGGCGTCGCTGTTGTCTCCTGCCGGGATGTGCAGTCCGGCAGCCGCCATTATCGAAAGCAGTCCGACCGTTTTCAGCGTTACCGTCTTTCCGCCCGTGTTCGGCCCGGTCACTACAAGCGTATCGGTACCGCCGCCAAGGCTTATGTCGTTTGGGACCACCTTGTCCTTATTTATCAGCGGATGCCGCGCCCTTTTGAAGTTTATTATGCCGTCCGCGTTCAGCCTCGGCTCGGCGGCGTTCATGTCCAGAGACAGCTTCCCCTTTGCGAATATGAAGTCCAGCTCTGAAATACACTTGTAATCTGCAAATATCTCATGTGCGTTTTCCGCCGCAGCCGCGGAAAGCTCCGCCAGTATGCGCTCGATCTCCTGCTGCTCCTTATTGCGCAGGTCACGTATCTCATTGTTTGAATTGACAACGCTCATAGGCTCTATGAACATCGTGAGCCCGGTCGATGAAGTATCGTGAACTATTCCGGGCACCTCCGATTTGTACTCCGCGCGCACCGGTATAACGTATCTGTCGGAACGCATGGTAACTATCGGATCCTGCAAAAACTTTGCATAATGTCGGCTGTGTATCATGCCGTTAAGCGTTTCCTTTATCCTGCCGTTAAGGCTTTTCATTTTGCGGCGTATGGATAAAAGCTCCGGCGACGCGTCGTCGGCTATCTCCTCCTCGGATATCACCGCCGCATTTATCCTGTCCTCAAGCTGCTTCGCCGTCAGCAGCCGCTCCGCCGCGCCGCGCAGCCGCGCGCACTCCTCCGCCGTCTCGCCGAGATACGCCTTCATCCGCCTTGCGGCATACAAAAGCCGTGAGATATCCATAAGCTCCCGCGCTGTCAGCGTTCCGCCCTGTTCGGCGCGCTTCGCGCTCCCGCGCGGATCCGCCACGGCTAAGTTCACGGGCGGAGAACCGAGCTTGAGCAGCGTTGACGCCGCCTCGGTCGTTTCCTTCTGCGCTTCGCGCGCGTCCTCCGGGTCGGAGAACGGCTCGAGCCTGTATATCCGTTTTTTTACCTGCTCCGACTCCGTATACGTCTGCAGCCGTTCAAGTATTTTATCAAATTCAAGTATTTTTAAGACTCTTTTCAATTTATCCTTTCCTTTCCGGGCGATCATTCAAGCTCATAGACCCTCAGATCCCGAATATCTCCACTCAATGCTATACCTATATTATATCAGCAATTTTAAACAAAAACAATATGAAGTAAGAAAATATTTAAAAAAAGTATTGAATTTTTATCGAAAATGGTATACAATGATAATGATTGCTGCTTGATACGCGGTTTTCAAAATTTTAAGGAGGATGAGAATATGTGCGGTATTGTTGGCTACATAGGCTCTGAACAGGCTGCTCCCATACTGCTGGAGGGTCTTGAAAAGCTTGAATACAGGGGATACGACAGCGCCGGGATCGCTGTTATAAATAACGGAGAAATAAATGCACGCAAGGCAAAGGGACGCCTTAGCGTATTAAAGGAAAAGACGAACAGCGGAAAAGACGTTCCGGGCGTTACCGGTATAGGTCATACCCGCTGGGCTACGCACGGCGAGCCCTCGGACGTCAATTCACACCCGCATCTTTCAAACTCGGGACGGTTTGCCGTAGTGCACAACGGGATAATAGAAAACTATATGGCGCTCAAAAACCGCCTTATATCAAAGGGCTTTGAGTTCACCTCGGAGACCGATACCGAGGTCATAGCGCATCTGTTTGAATACTATTACAAGGGCGATATCATGGACGCCATGATAAAGGTGATAGACCGCGTTGAAGGCTCGTACGCTTTAGGCGTGCTCTGCTCCGACTATCCGGACAGCTTCATAGCGGTGCGCAAGGCCAGCCCGCTCATCGTGGGTCTCGGCAGCGGCGAGAACTTCATCGCCTCGGACGTTACGGCTATACTCAAGCATACGCGCGACATCTACTATATCGAGGATAACGAGATAGTTGTTCTCACAAAGGATGACGTAAAGGTATACAACATCGACAAGGAAGAGGTCGAAAAGGAAGTCAGCACCGTTGACTGGGATGTATCGGCTGCCGAAAAAGGCGGCTACGAGCATTTCATGATCAAGGAGATAGAGGAACAGCCGAAGGCTATACGCGCTACTATATCGCCGAGGCTCAAGGACGGCAGGATCGTTCTTGACGACGTTTCCCTTACCAAGGATGACATAAAGGGACTGCGCAAGATATTCATAGTAGCCTGCGGAAGCGCTTACCATGTAGGCGTGGTAGGCAAATATATAATCGAAAAAATGTGCCGTATACCGGTCGAGACGGTGATAGCCTCGGAGTTCAGATACTGCGACCCCATCGTTACAAAGGACGATCTGGTCATAGTTATAAGCCAGTCCGGCGAAACGGCGGACTCACTTGAGGCGCTCAAGGTCGCCAAAGACCACGGCGCAAGGGTGCTTTCGATAGTAAACGTTGTCGGCTCGGCTATAGCCAACGCGTCGGACGACGTTATATATACATGGGCGGGGCCGGAGATAGCTGTAGCTACCACAAAGGCTTATTCAACACAGCTCACCGTTATGTATATGCTCTCTATCTACATGGCGGATAAGCTGAGCACGATAACCTCGGGACAGTATAAGCAGTATATAGACGATCTTGAAAAGCTTCCGGAGCTTGTTGCCGAAACGCTCAAAAACAAGGATCAGATAGCGTACCTCGCTTCAAAGTTCTACAACTGCCATTCGATATTCTTTATCGGCAGAAACCTTGACTACGCTGTATCGCTCGAAGGCTCGCTCAAGCTCAAGGAGATATCATACATCCATTCGGAGGCATACGCCGCAGGCGAGCTTAAGCACGGTACCATCTCGCTTATAGAGGACGGAACGCTCGTTATAGCTCTTGCTACGGGCAAGGAGCTTTTTGACAAGACCGTCTCAAACATAAAAGAGGTGACCACGCGCGGAGCCGTTGTGCTCGGGCTTACGACCGAGGAACACAGCATGACCGGTATCGCGGACTACACCATCACTATCCCGGCGGCCAATCCGATGTTCCTGCCGTCGCTCTCGGTGATACCCCTGCAGCTGTTCGGCTACTACGTGGCCGCGCAGAAGGGCTGCGACATCGACAAGCCGAGAAACCTTGCAAAATCAGTTACGGTCGAATAAAAAAATTGCCGTTCGGACTATTGCCCGGACGGCAATTTTGTTTTGAAGCTTAAACCCGCGTCAGCCTGTACAGCCTCACGCCGTGCGGCGGTATTTCCGATACCGCCTCGTTCTCCGCGTTTATCACGGCGGCTTCTCCGCTCCAAAGCTCCGTGCCCGCAAAGCTGCCCTCAAGCCCCAAATACGGCAGAGCCGTACGCGCTGATATCGTCTCTTCACCGACATTGAACTGTGCAAGATAGTATTCGCCGCCGCTTCCGTTGGCCGCCCACACTATCTCGCCGCCCTTTCTGTACACCTCGCGCCCCGCATGAGAATAACGCGCTATATCCGTCACAGCCGTATTTTGCATGAGCGACAGTGTGAACTCGTCGTTATACCGCATATCGCCGCCGAACATCAGCGGCGAACGGAACATGCACCAAAGCGACATGAGCGTTTTCTGCTCGTCCTGCGTGAACCTCGTCATACGGTCGCCGCCGTGCGAGCGTATGCCTATCCTGCCGAGCGGCAGCATGTCGCAGTCAGGCCAGCCGCTTTCGGTCACGTAAGGGAACCAGTCACGGCAATAGTCGAACATCTTCCGCAGCTGCTCCCAGCCGTCCCAGAAATCGTCGGTCATACGCCACATATCGGCATGGCTCCGCAGATGCTCCGCTTCGCTCAGCGGCGCTTCGCCCGGCGAAAGAGACAGGACTATCTCCCTGCCTGTTTTTTGTATCGCGCTCTGTATGGCCTCTATCTCCGCCGCATGGTACGGTCTCGCTATATCGTCCGTCTTTATGAAGTCAACGCCCCAGTCCGCGTACATGGATATTATAGAATCGTAGTATTCCTGCGCACCGGCGCGCTGCATATCCACGCCGCACATGTCGCCGTTCCACGAGCACACGCTGCCTATATCGGCGATCTCCGCCGCACGTCGGTCTGTTCCCAATATACGGGTGTTTTGACGCACCGCCTGCTTCGGTATACCGCGGAGGATATGTATGCCGAACTTGAGCCCCAGACCGTGTACGTAGTCCGCCAGCGGCTTAAAGCCATTTCCGTCCGCCGCGGACGGGAAACGGTTGACAGCCGGCATGAGCCGCGAAAACTCGTCCATGATGAGCTCCGCGCCGGGGTTATAATCCGCGCTGACCGCCGCCGGCTCATACCACTGTATGTCTACCACAACGTACTCCCACCCGTACTGCTTAAGGTTTTTCGCCATGTACTCCGCGTTGGCGCGCACCTCGTCCTCACGCACGCTCGCGCCGTAGCAGTCCCAGCTGTTCCAGCCCATAGGCGGAGTTTTTGCATAGCCCTTTTTCATATATAAACACCTCGCTTTCTATGATGTCTCTATTATAGCGCCTTTTTTCCTCTGTGTAAATGATGTAATTTACGCTTATGTTTATATTTTTTCAGAAATATAAAAGAAGAACGCGCAGCGGGCTGTCCCGCCGCACGCTCTCCGGTGTGCGCATATATAATATTATTCTGTTCCGCTCGATGCGGTCTCACCCGCGTATCTCAGCAGATTATTATATGCGGTCTCTCCGATACCGTAATAATTGCTTTCTCCGTACGGATCTGCGTCTTTCAGCGCTTCCAGATATGCTTTTGCGATATCCTGCATAGCCCTTATATTGTTCTCCGCATCAAAAGTACCGTACGCGTCCGCTGTGCGCGTCTGATCCTCAGCATCTTTTAAAGTATAAGTGAACGTGAGCTGCGCTCTGAAAGCAAGCTCCTGCGAATACAGCTGCTCTCTCATCTGAGCGATGATCGAGAACGCGTCAAGTCCGCTGAGCCTGTCTGTATTGGGCATAAAGCCTCCGGCAGCTTTATAGCTGTTACCGTACCAATCACTGGATGTAGCTTCTATTGCCTGGTATACGCCCTCTTCTTCCGCTATGCTCTCAAAGCTGTCTCCGGTCGTGAACTCCATGCTTCTCTTGTAATCCACGTCCGGCGTGTTGAGACCTACTCTTTCGAGTATTTCAGTGTTCACATAGCCCATAACTCGCATACCGCCGTTTTCATCAAGCCTTACCTGCGCGCCCTGTGCCGTATCTATCTGCGCCCATACCGCATAGATGCGCTTGTCTGTATTTTCCGGATTACTGTAATCTGCTATATTCGTTGGTACTGCATCTCCGGCGGCGTAGAGCCCGTTGTTAGTCCTGCTTCCGTCTGACCCGATCGTTACGAGCGCATAGCCTATAAAAGTAACGCTTCCGTATGTGAATTTTGGCAGTTCGCTTAGCGAACTCTCTTTCGGAAATACGTTGCCTATAAAGTTTACAGACTGTGACCTGCCTTCTATGCAATTGGAATATACCGTGTAATTTGTTACATCTGCATCCTTTACATACTGTGCCGTAAACGTCACATCGCCGGTGGCGGTATATTCTTCTCCCGCATCGATCGTTTGCTCTGAGCCGTAACTCCAATTTACAAACAGGTGTTTAGCTTTATCTTCGTCCGTATAAT
The DNA here is from genome assembly GCA_944393255.1 of uncultured Clostridia bacterium. Taxonomy (GTDB): domain Bacteria; phylum Bacillota; class Clostridia; order UBA1381; family UBA1381; genus Ornithomonoglobus. The sequence continues at coordinate 11,052 of CALXZP010000022.1, forward strand.
CTCCCGGATCGGGCATATTAAACGTATATCCGTTCGAAACCAGTACCGTAGATGTGGTTTTTTCCCATACTGAGTCGGTCGTATCATACGCCATATATTCAAACGTAAGCGTGATCATACCCTCCGGCGCTTCTGTTGACAGGATAGGATAAAGCCTTACCGGTCCGGTCACTGTTCCTGTGTACAGATCATCCAAACTATTACCATTTTGTTTGTCAGCCCAGCCCAGAACATTTACATATTCAGAACCGCTTATGCTCTCCATTACGAGGTTCATAGCCGATCCGTTCGTTCCGGTCTGTCCTTTCACCGTGCCGTCATCATCTTTCTCTATATTTATTGCATGGTTCAGCTCAACCGTTTCCGTAAATGTATTTTCATCCGAATATGTTACATCACTGCCGTTGATGCTCGGTATCATATAGGTTATCACGGGCTTGTATATCGCAACAAATTCCTTCGCAGACATAGCCTGTTCCTTTGTCACGGTATATTCGCGCTCCGGTGATACAAGCGTACTCGTTTCCGAGCCGTCCTCTCCTATTGTGACCATGCTCCAGCCGCCGAAAGTGTAACCATCTTCGCTAGCAGCCTTAAGAACTGAGTCCGCCAGCGTTGTGTATTTTTTATTTTTCAGCTCATCAATATTTGAGCTGTGAGCCAATTGTACATAGACCGGATAAAGCTCCATATCCTTTACCGCAGCGGTGTCCTTTGTGACAAGCACAGTTGCACCGTCTCCGTCCTTCACATATGTGACATATTTGCTGTCTCCGTCGGGCTTTTGCTCCGTCCATCCAACAAATACGCCCGGGACTTCCGTAAGCACAGGTTTTGTAGTATCGGCTGTTTCGCCCAGCTTACTGCCGTTTGTAATTGTATATGAAGGCGGAGTGTCCGCACCCGTGTTATATTTAACCGTAACTTTATAGCTGTATTCAATATCTACAGTATATGTCTCGTCAACATCCAGCTTATTGTCTCCGGACGTATAATTACCCTCTGTATCTCGTGTCAGCTCTATAGTGTTTCCGTCTCCGTCCGTCAGGGTTATTTTGCTTACATCAAAGCCGTCGACCGCCGCAGTTCCCGGCTTAACGGTCACCGTTCCCTCCTGTGATACCGTATATTCCGGCTTCGGCGTATCCTTTTCGCCGAAATCTACGCCGTCTATATTGGTGGCGATGTTTACCTTATACTTTGCATATACGGGATGTATGTCCATATATGCATATACTCTGTCGCTGTCGTTAAGTATATATCCGTCCGCCTTCTTTGAGTCCGTTGTGATATATGCTGCGCTTACGTTTTCGTTTACATCAGCTGCTTTATAGTCATAGAGATATTCACTGTCAATATCTCTCAGCTGTTCATGATCCACCCAGCCGAGGAATTTGTAATTTTCAGCATACATACCCGACTCTGCCGGAGTTGTTCCCAGACCTACAGGATTCTCCCGTTCAGCTATGGGTGTGCTTTCAAGCGCCGTAAGCGCCGCTTCTTTTTCAACGGTTTCACCGAACAGCTTTGACTGGTATTTTCTTGTGACTGTTGTTTCAGTTGCCCAGCCGGACGGATTCGAGTAGCTAAGTTTGGTTCCGCCGATCTTCGTACCGTCCTTATCATGGAAGTCTACGTTTGCCGATGATTTGAGCAGAGCATATTCCTGGTTAATTGCCTCAAATGTGCCTCCATCAGCAAAACTCCATATAGCCGGATTCGATGTGGCTAATCCTATATCATCACTATTATGTTCGGAATCACCCTCACTATCATAATGCCATACTCCAATGAAATTATAGTTATTATTCATTGTAATGGTAAAATTGGCAACACCATTATTTCCAAGAGCGTTGGCTGTATAATTTAAAATAATTGTAGCTGCCCCGGGAAAATCTACGTAGTCAATAAACGCAGTTGTCCATCCTGCGGCCCATGTTCCATCTCCATTTCTTGTAACTAATGCAAATAATTCTATAGGTTTCGTAACATTATCTGAAAATGCAGCAAGCTTTAAGTTGTTCAATTCATCGCCCCTATATGTATCATTTTTTACAGATGAATCTGCAGTCCAATATCTAAAACTTGCTGCTTGCCCTAAATTAGGTACACCCAATGATAATTCTGATGCCGGTGTATTATAATCAACATATATTTCTGCATATTTACTTGCATTAGCATATGTAAAGCTATTTGACGCTGTTTTTACAGGCATCCATGCCGTTACCTTGTACTTGAACTTGGCAACATAATAATTCGATTCTGTATAGTAATCCTCGTCTACATAATAGGTCTGCTCTCTGCTGACGCAATATGCATTATCAAGATTTATCGAACCGTCGCTGTTCTTATTATTATTTAATTGATCAGCCGGTATTTGATACCATCCGTCAAACAAATATCCTTCCGCAGTTCCTTCATACGTAATATACCATCTTCCATCATTCCCTGTTCCGGATTTTGTCGTAAAGATTTCAGTTCCTTGACCGTCTGTTATTACACCGCTTCCGGTTTGCTGGAATATAACGTTTATATTTGCACCGACTCCTACGTATACAGGATATAATGTAAGAGGACGTGTGACTTGTATTCCCGCAGCTGCAAATGTTATATTCGCAAGTTCTGCTGAAGTCAAATTTTCATGCCGTCCTTCCTGTTCCGTCCAGCCATAAAATGTTTGTCCGTCAACTGCTTCATGATCGGCAAATTTCAGCCGCTCATTGTAATTATAATACTGTGTCTCTTTATCATCTGTATTATCTGCATTCCTGTATTTTACGATTGCTTGATAGTGTGCTACATATACAGTATTATCATCAGCATCTGCACTATACGTTGCTTCTTCGGATATTTTATCTCCGGATATAACACCGATATTGTTTTCGTCTATACTTCCTTTATACCAGCCTTCAAACCTGTAACCGGCTTTAGGTTCCGCCGTCAGCGTTACCGTTTCATCATATGCATCGGTGATCTGTGTTACATAGCTGTCCGTTGTGCTTACCGCCTCGCGGTAGCCCTCGGCTCCTATCGTGACCGTGCCCGCGCCCGGGAAATCGGTCGCCGCCGTAACGGCTTTGCCGTGTACCGGCATACCGGTATCATAGTCCATTACCCAGCGGTTGGTATGACCTTCACCGACAAGGACGTTACTAGCTGTGTCCCTTTCAGTGGTTCCGTTAAAATCGTATTCTTTTCCTGCCCAGAAACTGACATTTGTGTATTGGCTGTGCGAAATGACGAATAGCTTTGCGTGTCGCTCTCGTCCTCTACCGCCGTTATGTCAGCTCCCGATCTTTCCAGATCGCTTCTGGCATTTTCCCAGTCATAATAGCAGTTTTTAACAGAAGTTGCTCCGCTGCTGTTTCTGCCGAGAATTCCGCCCAGATAATAGTCATTCATTACCACTATAGGCAGTACAAGAACAGAATTCACAAGCCTTGATCTCAGAACTCCTGCAAAATGACAGCGTTCTATATTATAACCGCTCTCAGGCGCATAGCCGACTATACCGCCAACGCAGCCGTCAGCGCCCGATCCTACGGAAACATATGTTTCCGCCCGCGCTATTACATATGCTGTTGAAAAACAGTCTATAATACTCGCTCCCGGCTTTGCTTCACCTACAAGACCGCCCGAATAGACCATCTTTACGTTCAGCGCGCCTACGGCCATTCTGTAATCAAGGTCAACACGGGAATCGCCTATAACTCTGGAATATTCAATCGTACTGTTGCTTGCCACGCCTACCAGTCCGCCGAGTATCAGACCGTCGCCGCCGAGCGCCTGTACGCCGCCGGTGGATCCGATGAATATCTTAGAATTTACCGCTTCACAGTTATACATAACAGACGGTTTGCCGTTCAGATCTTCAAAATCGCCCGCTATGATACCGCCTCTCATGCCGCCGGCTGTTATAAGAGATATTACAGAGCCGTTGCTGAAAAGCTCTATCGAACTGTTTCTTACCGACACGTTGTATATGTTCGTATTTGTCGCCTTGCCGACAACGATACCGCCCCTGAGCGCTGATTTGATATTGGCGTTCTCTATTACCAGATTTTTAATGGTCGCTCCGTTCGTATATGCAAACAGACCTGTATCTGTATTGTTCTCCGCAGTATATGTCAAGCCTGTTATCTTGTGCCCTTGTCCGTCGAATGTTCCTGTAAACGCTTTGTTATCTTGAACACTGCCGATCCTGAGCTGAGCGTCCATCCCGCTCACATCTATATCGTCGGTCAAATAGACCTTATAGTTCATTGCAGGCGGATATGAGACGTTAGCGGCATTTACAAACGCTAAAAGCTCCTCCGCGCTGTCTACATACCATTCTCCATTTGTAGCATCCTGTCCGCTCTTGATATCCTCCGCAGACGCTGCGGACGGCATAACGACGAATAATGACATGAGCATCGACAGCACTATGGTCAATGATATAAATCGTTTCTTCAAAACAATTCACCTTCCTTTTTAAATTATGCGGCGCATTTCTCCGCATGTGCTTTCTTTATTAATATACCGGCGACCAGACCGAACCGTCGCTTTCGCGCACGGGCAGATCCGGCAGCTCGGAGCAGCGCAGCATGACCGCCGCCGCTTCTTTTTTGGTTATAGGCTCCTCCGGATAAAGCATATCTCCGCTTCCGGTGACCGCTCCGCGCTCGATGAGCGCAGCAAAATAGCCCCTTGCCCAGTCCGCAGCCGTTCCGGCATCGGCAAAGCCGCTGAGCGTGCCCTGCGACGGGGGTATAAAAAACGCCCGTGCTGCCGCCGTTACCGCTTCCTGCCTGGTCACTGCGTCGTTCGGGCGGAACATACCGCCGCTCCCGGTCATAAATCCGTTTTCCGCCGCCGCGCAAACATAGCTGTAATACCAGTCCTCCGCGCTCACGTCCGAAAACTCCGCCGCTCCCGAGCCGGATACGCCGAACAGTCTTACAAGCATAGCCGACAGCTCGGCGCGTGTTACAGTGCTGTCCGGTTTTATGTACCCGTCCGTATCGCCGGTTATTATCCCTGCGTCTATAGCGCGGATAATGCTCTCCCTCGACCAGTCCTCCGGTATATCCTTATACTCCGCAGGCTCCGCCGCGTAAGAGCAAACGCACGAACAAAGCAGGGCGGTCAGCCCCGCGCCGACAGCAATGCGGCTGCGCAGGCACCGTATACGTCCGGTGTTTTTGATAATACCCATAAACATTATCACTCCGTATACTTTATAACGTTGTTGAACCTGGCAACACGCGCCGCCGCCGCTGTTCCCTGCGTTGGATTAAGCGTAAGCATATCAGTACCATCGTCCTGCGGTATGATACTGGTAGTGACTGCCGAACAGTTTATATCGTCGAATACCGCGATATTGATGCTTGGCACATCATAGTTTTTTTTCATTATGAACTTCCCCTCCGTTCCATTGGAATAGCTGTCAGCCGCCGCGGTTTTCCTTTCAAATACAAAAAAAGGCTAACCGAAGGTACAGCCGATCAGCAATATTCTAACACAAGCGCAATACATGGCATGGCATTGCGCCTCTATTACAATAAATACATTACGGACCAAG
>CALXZP010000023.1 GCA_944393255.1 uncultured Clostridia bacterium
GGTTCATCAGCTTTTCACCTCCGTCAGCACGCTCCCTCGTTTCTCAATACTGCCGGGATCGTTTTGAATATTATCCCTATGTCGTTCCAAAATCCGCGTTCGTTTATGTACCTGTTGTCAAGCTCCATCCATTCGTTGAAGTCCAGACCGTTTCTGCCGCTGCACTGCCAATAGCATGTAAGCCCCGGCTTTACCGTCAGCCTCCGCATTGCAAATTCATCGTACTGCATGACCTCGTGTCCGATCGGTGGTCTCGGCCCTACTACGCTCATTTCCCCTTTTAAAATGTTTACAAGCTGGGGCAGCTCGTCTATCGATGTTCTGCGGATAAATGCGCCCACCTTTGTGATACGCGGATCCTTTTCCATTTTAAATACCGGCCCGTTCATTTCATTTTGCTTCAACAGGTGCTTTTTCTGCCTTTCCGCGTCCACATGCATTGAACGGAACTTATACATTTTGAAAAATCTCCCGTCCCTGCCGACACGCGTTTGTGTGTACAGCGCCGGGCCTCCGTCCTCAAGCTTTATCGCCGCAGCTACTGCTGCAAAAACTCCGGACAGCACAACAAGGGCAATTGACGCAGCGGTTATGTCAAATGCCCTCTTGAAAAATTCATATACCGGCTTCCTTTCTGACTCATCAAGAGTTTTGCACCTCACACCAAGATGTTTCCATACTTCCGGATAGTTACGCTCTATCTTGTTACCTTCCTTCTGCTGTTCCATCCTGCCTTATCGCTCCTTTGTTTTTCTTTCCCCTGCGTGATCCCCCAATAACACACTTGACATTTATATCCTTTTCGGTCTTCCCTATCGCTTCACGCCGCTTGTATACGCGGACTTTATGAAACTCATCAAGTCTCGTACAGACCGCGTCATTTTTTTCATCAGTCAAAAAAACTTATTATGTAATTTATTTTATGTATAAAATTTTTTAAATATATATTCACATTTCTTATCATAACATAAATAATTTAAAAATTCAAGTATTTTTATAATATTTTTCTTACTTTTTACAAAATAATATTTTTTATCATTGCCAAATATATATATTTTATTTAAAGCAAAATTTTGTCTTTTATTGTCCGTAAAAAAATCCGGCGTCAGTTTTTCTGATACCGGATATCTTTCACAGTATTTCTGCCGAATTGGTTCGGCTTTTTTCAAATATTTAAAGAACTATAAGATATGATCAACTCCGTATATCACAGGCCGTCGCTGCCGAATATTATGACTGTTCTGAAAAACCGCCTTTCCCGGTCATAGCTCCAGCTTATAGTCCCTCCGTACTCCTTAAGCGAGCTTTCCACGCTTTTCATGCCAACGCCATGCGATCCGCTGTCATTTTTATGGGTCTTTAGACTGCCGTTGACAGTTTCGGGAGGAGTATCGCAATTATTCTCTATCTTTACGACCGTAAACGCGCCGTTCAATATACTGAAATCAATAAAAATGTTTTTCTCCTCGGATCTGTAGCAACTCTCCATAGCATTATTTATCAGATTTGAAAATATTGCTACAGTATCAAGCTCAGATATGAATTTCATACTGACTCCCGCCGAGCTTATATACAGCTCTATCCCCTTTTCATGACACTCTTTGAGTTTCCTGTCAAGAAGCATATCGAGCACCTTATTATCAGTATACTCCGCGTAAAACAGCTCGCGTCCGATCGCCGCAAGCTTGCCGGCAAAGCTTTCCGCCTCGCCGCCGGCGCTCATTGCCCTGAGCGCGCTTATCTGCTCCTGCATATCGTGCCGCATGATCCGCGTCTTTTCATATTTTTCATAGAGCCGCTTATAACTTTCCAGCTCTGCGTCATGCTTTTCCTTTTCATTTATGACCTTCTGCATTTCCCGCGTACGCAGAACGATTATCTCCCATGCCGCAAATGAAGCTATGTTTATCATTACCAGCATTAAAAATATTACAAGATATGCACGGTCAGTCAGCAAACCCTCAAATGTTATGACAACTATAGCCGCACTGAACGCATGCACCGCTATATTGAACGGCGAATAGCTGCTGTCGGATACCCGAACTCCGGCAGTAAGACTGCGGAATATCAGAAGCCCCAGAGCGTATATGATCCTGCTCTTTATCAGAAATCTTAAACTGCTCCCGAAAAAAACTATAGTATCTATCTCGCTGTCGGCATAACTGACGATAGATCTGCTTATTATCAATATGAGCGTAAAGCTCAGGCCGTGTATTACGGTCTTCTGCAAGCTCAGCCGGCAGCAGAACCACAGGAGAGACGTATTTACAAATGTAAACACAGTGCAGAGCAGAACTGCATTTTCCGCCGTGCCGGTCAATGCGATCAGTATATATCCGGCTATAGCCATAACAACGTTCGCCGCGCGGTGTTTCCCGGGGATATATGTAGCATTTATAAACAATATCATCAGGAAACACTCAACTATAGTTCCTATGCCGAAATAAACGTCATCTATCATACATTTTCTCCCGCCCAGCGGATGAAGCGCCGGGCAAAACTGCTGTAAAAGCGCTTTGACATATACGCCTCATATTCGGCGTCTCCGCTTCGGCACACGACCCTTGATTTATCATATCTTACAACATAATTCAGATTTACACAGTAACTCGCATGAGACCGGCAAAAATAACTGCCGTTAAGACGGGCAAGAATATTTTTGAACGGCTCTTTTATTTCAAAATCCCCGTATCCGGTCACAACAGCCGTTATCTTATTCTTTGCATACGCGTAAATTATGTCGCTCATTGGGATCCTTGCAAGCTTGCCGCCTACGGCCGCCTGCAAATACGTATTGCTGCTGTTTATCTCCCTGACCGCCGACTCCATTCCGTATATAAGCCTCTGCCTGTTTATCGGCTTTACCCAAAATCTGAACGCATGCTTGTTGAGCGCTTCATCCATATACCCTTCATGATTGGTCACGAAGAATATGAGTGCGCCGCGGTCATGACCATGTATCGCCTCGGCCGCTTCGATACCGCTCATACCCGGCATCTCAACATCCATGAATATCACATCATATTTTTCCCGCCCTGCGATCAGAGCCACAGGATCGGTAAAGCGATAGATATCATGATCTATCCCAAGCTCATCGGCAGCCCCGGCGATCATGGCATGTTCCTCTTCAAGACAGCGTTCGTCATCGTCACAAATAGCTATACGCATTTTCATATCCTCTGAGGCTTATTTATGCTCATCCTCTGCAATGCCTTTGAGCGACGCGGCAAGACCTGCTATACCCTGTATCTCGGATGGGATGATTATCTTTGTCGCCTTTCCGTCCGCAGCCTTTTCAAACGCTTCAAGCGATTTGATCGTAAGATATCCGTTACCAGGTGCAGACTCGTTTATTCGCCTTATACCCTCGGCTACAGCGCTCTGCACCTTGATGATCGCCTCGGCCCTGCCTTCCGATTCGCGTATCGCCGACTGCTTCTTTGCCTCAGCGCGGAGTATCGCGCTTTCCTTTTCACCCTCGGCAATGAGGATGGCGCTCTTCTTTTCGCCCTCGGCGCGCAGTATGCTTTCACGCCTTTCTCTCTCAGCCTTCATCTGACGCTCCATCGCATTCTGGATCTCAGCCGGCGGTATGATATTCTTAAGCTCAACCCTGTTTATCTTGATACCCCACGGATCCGTCGCTTCGTCCAGAACTGAGCGCATACGCGTATTTATCGTATCTCTTGACGTAAGCGTTTCATCAAGCTCAAGATCGCCTATGATATTTCTCAAAGTGGTCGCCGTTAAATTCTCTATCGCCATCATCGGCTTTTCAACGCCGTATGCGTACATCTTCGGGTCTGTTATCTGATAGAATACGACCGTATCGATCTGCATGGTAACGTTATCCTCAGTGATAACGGCCTGCGGCTTGAAGTCAACGACCTGCTCCTTCAGATTTACCTTCTTTGCTATCCTGTCTATAAACGGGATCTTAACGTGTATGCCGACTTCCCATGTAGAATGATATCCGCCGAGACGCTCTATTATATATGCGTGCGTCTGAGGCACTATCCTTATGTTGAGTATAAGAACTATTATCAGCACGATTATCAAACAAAATAAAAATACGATCATTTTAAAATCTCCTCTCTAAAATCATTTTTCAACTATTAATTTTACGCCTTCTATCTTCTTTATCACCGCAAGATCGCCCGGCTCAAAGGTCTCATCGGTGCCGCTCCTGACCGTCCATACCATTCCGTTCACCTTACCCTGTCCGGTGCCCTTTATATTATTCACCTCCTCCGTTATAAGAATACTTTTTCCCAGCAGACTGTCGGCATTGCTTTTAAAATCCTGCTTTTTTATCAGCTTCATCGACACCGGCCTCAGCAGCACGAGCAGCAGCACCGATACGGCAAGGAACACGCCCATCTGTACATAAAAATTCGCGCCGCACATTGCCGCTATCAAACCTCCGATCGCTCCTACAACGAACCATATCGAGATCAGCTGATATGTTACCGCCTCAAGGATTATAAACGCAACCATTCCGGCAAGCCACAGCATCTCCATATTTACTGACATTTTAACGACCTCCTTTTTCTGTTTTTCATACTCCTTTTCCCGGAGCTTTTGATCTGTACTAATAATATCATATCCGCACCGCTTTTGCAATAACCTATTACCAACCGGGCGCAAAAACAGTACTAAGTGTAACTCCAACCGTCAAAAAAGCAGGCGCAGCCGTTCGTATAAACGGCATACGCCCGCTTTGTCAGCTTTACTTTATACTGTCGCTCATACTCAGAACAGGTTCATTAAATTGCCGCTCGCTATAAGCCCGGCAAAAACTATCGACACCATGCTCAGAAGCTTTATAAGGATGTTTACCGACGGGCCTGACGTGTCCTTGAACGGGTCTCCGACCGTATCGCCCACAACGGCAGCCTTATGGTTTTTGCTGTTCTTGCCTCCGAAATGTCCCGCTTCTATATACTTCTTGGCATTGTCCCATGCGCCGCCCGAATTTGCCATCATTACCGCAAGCGCAAAGCCGCAGATCAGTGCGCCGGCAAGCATGCCCACTACCCCGTCCGGACCGAGGATAAAGCCGACTATGAGCGGAGCGACTATACCGAGCGCCGCGGGAAGTATCATTTCACGCAGCGCGGATCTTGTGCATATATCAACGCAGGTGCGGTAATCCGCTTCCGCCTTCCCCTGCATAAGCCCTTTTATCTCTCTGAACTGGCGTCTCACCTCGATCACTATCTGCTGCGCGGCTCTGCCGACCGATTTCATTGTAAGCGCACTGAACAAAAACGGCAGCATTGCTCCCACAAACAGACCTATAAGGACCGCCGGGTTCGTTACGCGCAGATCCATATTCTCCGCGCCTATACTGTCAACGTATGTGAGGATAAGCGCAAGCGCCGTGAGCGCGGCCGAGCCTATGGCGAAGCCCTTGCCGGTAGCGGCGGTCGTATTGCCGAGCGAATCGAGAGCGTCGGTACGCTCCCTCACTTCGTGTTCAAGCCCTGACATTTCCGCAATACCGCCCGCATTATCAGCCACAGGACCGTATGCATCGGTCGCGAGAGTTATGCCGAGCGTCGAGAGCATACCAACAGCCGCCAGAGCAACTCCGTAAAGCCCCGTTTCCGCGCTGTTCGCGCCGCCCGCGACAAAATAGCTCACGAGCACCGCTATGCCTATGATTATCACCGGCAGAGCGGTAGACGACATGCCGAGCGATATGCCGTTTATTATTATAGTGGCGGAACCTGTCTCGGAGGATTCCGAGAGCTTGCGTGTAGGACTGTATGAATCGGAGGTATAATATTCCGTAAAATAACCTATGAGCACGCCCGCAAGAAGCCCGGCTATAACGGATATAAACAGCCCCTTATTATCCGGCATCATCGTGAATATGAGCGCTGCCGCTCCCGCCGCAGACAGTATCGAAGCCGCATAGGTGCCCTTTCTGAGCGAGCCGAGCAGCATTTTCTGCGTAGCGCCCTCCTTCGTGCTGACAAAAAACGTTCCTATTATCGAAGCGATTATACCTATGGCGGCTATCAGCATCGGCAGCATGACCGCCGCCGCCCGGCTGCTTCCGCCGTCCCCGAACGCGCTGACCGCCAGCGCTCCGCAGGAAACTATAGACCCCACATAGCTTTCGTACAGATCCGCGCCCATTCCCGCAACATCGCCTACATTATCGCCCACGTTATCCGCTATGCACGCCGGATTTCTGGGATCGTCCTCCGGTATGCCCGCTTCGACCTTTCCCACAAGATCGGCTCCTACGTCGGCTGCTTTGGTAAATATACCGCCGCCGACTCTTGCGAACAGAGCCATAGACGACGCGCCCATGCCATATGTCAGCAGCACCTGCATAAGCTCCGCATCCTGCAGTCCGGCTATAAAATGCATTATCATATACCATGCAGATATGTTAAGAAGTCCCAGTCCCACAACGGTAAGTCCCATTACCGAGCCGGACGAAAACGCGATCTTGAGTCCTTTATTGAGACTTTCCCTCGCTCCGTTGGCTGTTCTTGAGTTTGCGTATGTCGCTATCTTCATTCCAACATATCCTGCAAGCGCCGAGAACAGTCCGCCGGTCACGAACGCAAACGGCGCGAACCACGACATAGACCCTGCGGCGGACAGTATAACAAATATAACAAACAGCACGGCAAAGAACACCGCTACCGTTTTATACTGACGGCTCAGATACGCCATAGCTCCGCTACGTATCTTCCCGGCGATATCCGCCATCTGTTTCGTTCCCTCAGACTTCGCCTTTACACTGTAAAAATTAAAGACCGCAAAAGCGATCGCGCAAAGAGCGCACAGTAGGACCGCAGCGGTCGTTACCTTTAAAAACATAAGCCATCCCTCCTGGACATTGATTTTTCGGATGCTTTACCGCATCCCGCTTTTTTTGAGGCTGAGCCTCTTTTCCGATCAACATGCGGTTTGACCCGCTATAGTTTTATTTTAAAATTATTTTTGACATTTGTCAAGTGATACGGGTGCAACTTTACTGAATTTTAAACAAAAAAGCATGATCCAAAATTCGACATGACAGTCCGAAAAGGGGCTGTGTGTATATTTCTTTGTAAATAATTCATTAAAAATACAGTTTTTTAATTTTTTTTCTTGCGTATCGGCTTTAAACGTGCTATAATTATGATAGAATTGGTTTATGGGTGCATTTTTATTCATAAAAAGCATTTGTATCCATTTTTTCGGACGTTTGCGCATATTGCTTCGCGACCGTCCGCGTTAGTTTATTTTAATTACAGGAGGTGTCTCCATTGGTATACGGAGAAAGAGTTTTAGAAGAATTGAAGAAGAACCATCCTAACGAGCCGGAATTCATCCAGGCTGCCACAGAGGTTCTTGAGACTATCCAGCCGGCGCTCGACGCTCATCCGGAGTTCGAGCAGGCAGGTCTTCTCGAAAGACTGGTAGAGCCTGAAAGAGTTATCATGTTCAGAGTTCCGTGGGTAGACGACAAAGGCAAGGTTCAGGTCAACAGAGGCTACAGAGTGCAGTTCAACAGCGCTATAGGTCCCTACAAGGGCGGTCTCAGACTTCACCCGACAGTTAACCTCAGCGTTATCAAGTTCCTCGGTTTCGAGCAGATCTTCAAGAACAGCGTTACTACCCTCCCCATAGGCGGCGGCAAGGGCGGTTCGGATTTTGACCCGAAGGGCAAGTCGGACAACGAAGTAATGCGTTTCTGCCAGAGCTTTATGACAGAGCTTTCAAGACATATCGGCGCTGATACAGACGTTCCGGCCGGCGATATCGGCACAGGTGCGCGCGAGATCGGATTTATGTTCGGTCAGTATAAGCGTCTTAAGAACGTTTATGAGGGCGTTCTTACAGGAAAAGGACTTACATGGGGCGGTTCGCTCGTTCGTACAGAGGCTACAGGCTACGGTCTCGTTTACCTCGCTCAGGAAATGCTCAAGACCCTCGGCACCGATTTCAGCGGCAAGACTGTTGCTATATCGGGCGCAGGAAACGTTGCTATCTACGCCTGCGAGAAGTGCCAGGAGCTCGGCGCAAAGGTCATCACCGTTTCAGACTCGAACGGCTACGTTATCGACGAGGACGGCATAGATCTTGCAGCTGTCAAGGAGATCAAGGAAGTTAAGCGCGGCAGGATCAAGGAATACGCTGATACTCACCCGAACGCTAAATATGTTGAAGGCGCAGGTCTCTGGCAGGCAGTTAAGTGCGACGTTGCACTCCCGTGCGCGACCCAGAACGAGCTGCTCATCGACGACGCTAAGGCTCTCGTTGCAAACGGTACTCTTGTTGTTGCCGAGGGCGCTAACATGCCCACAACTCCGGACGCTACGGAATATCTGCAACAGAACGGCGTATACTTCGCACCGGGCAAGGCTTCAAATGCCGGCGGCGTTGCTACATCAGCTCTCGAGATGAGCCAGAACTCACAGAGACTGTCATGGAAGTTTGAAGAGGTTGACGCTAAGCTTCACGACATCATGATCTCGATCTATGAGGCTGCCGAGTCAGCTGCAAAGAAGTACAACTGCACAAAGGGCGGCAAGCTCGACCTCGTTGCAGGCGCTAACATTGCAGGCTTCATAAAGGTAGCGGAAGCAATGATGCAGCAGGGCGTTTGCTGATAGCTTTACCGCAGACCGAATACAAAAAAACTGCTCCGTTCATAACAGCGGGCAGTAAGAAATAATAAACTGGCCGCAGATCGAATATTGCATCTGCGGCAGTTTATTTTTTACGGAATAAATGTATAGTCCCAAGCAAAAAGGGCGCCCGCCTGAGAGGCGGAGAGCGCCGTTTTTTGATCTCATCGTGAGTTATGGCCTCCCGATGAAGCCATAATGTCTGAGTTATAATATCTTTGAAAGAAAATCCCGAAGTCTCGGGTTTTTCGGGTTTGAGAACACTTCATCCGGCGTTCCGCACTCAGCTATAACGCCTTGGTCGAAAAAGATGATCTTAGACGCCACTTCACGCGCAAAGCCCATCTCATGCGTTACGCATACCATCGTTATACCGCTGTTTGCAAGCTCCTTCATGACCTCGAGTACCTCTCCTACCATTTCCGGATCGAGCGCGGAGGTAGGCTCGTCGAACAGGATCATCTCCGGATCCATTGCCAGTGCACGGCATATGGCGACACGCTGCTTCTGACCGCCGGAGAGCTGCGAAGGATATGCATACGCCTTGTCCTCAAGTCCTACGCGCCGCAGTATTGACATAGCCTTTTCATCCGCCTCGGCTTTCGGCAGCTTTTTGAGCTTTATAGGCGCGATCGTCAGATTTTCAAGTATGGTCTTATGCGGAAACAGATTGAAATGCTGGAACACCATCATCATCTTCTGCCGCTGCTTGTTTATGTTTACAGACGGCGCGGTTATATCCACTCCGTCAAGGAATATCCTGCCGGCAGACGGAGTTTCAAGCAGATTTAGACAGCGCAGGAACGTAGATTTACCGCAGCCGGACGGACCGATTATTACGAGCACTTCGCCCTTATGTATGTCTATATCTACCCCGTTCAAGACATGGTTATCTCCGAACGACTTGCAAAGCCCCTCAACATGGATCATAGCCTTATTATCTACCATCAGTCTTGAGCCTCCTCTCCATCATATCCACAAGCTTCGTCAGGATCATGACTATTACAAGATATATGACAGCAACGGCTATAAGCGGCAGGAACGCCTCATATGTACGGCTTCTTATAAAGTCGCCTCCGCGCGTAAGCTCGTTTATACCGATATAACCGGCTATTGAAGTTTCCTTTATAAGCACGATAAACTCGTTTCCGAGCGCGGGAAGGATGTTTTTGAACGCCTGCGGGAGTATAAAATGCCACATGGTCTGCGCATATGTGAAGCCGAGGCTTCTGCCGGCCTCAAACTGCCCCTTGTCTATCGACATTATTCCCGAGCGCACTATCTCCGCTATATATGCAGACGAATTAAGCCCAAACGAGATGACCGCCACAAACAGCTTGCTGACATTCGGCGATGTAAATATTACATAATAAATTATAAGCAGCTGGATAAGCGCCGGTGTTCCGCGGATAACTGTCAGATACGCTTTTAAGATCCCGTTCAGAGTCTTTGTAAAAATATTTTTCTTGTCGAGCATATCGCAGGCGCTTCTCAGGATCGCTATTATAAATCCCAGCACAACGCCTATTATAACGGCAAAAAAGCTGATTATCAGCGTGTTTAAAAGACCGCTCGTCAGATACTTCCATCTGTCCTCTTTTACGAAATTATTTATCAGCTTCGCTTTGAATTCAGCGAAAAATCCCGTATCGGCCGACGCTGCACCCTCCGCTGCAAACCCGACGACCGCAAAAACGATCAGCAATACCGCTATTGCCGCTATATAATACGCGTATTTCTTGTTTAAGAGTCGTTTTCTCACTTGCGCACCTCCTGTTTCTTTAAAAAAGCACCGGTCAGCAGCCTGACCGATGCCACATGCATACGCTGTTTTGCTTATGCCTCCGGTACTATTATGACCTGAGTTGAGGTTGCGTACGAATCAGTAAAATCGATACTTTCCAATCTGTCCTCCGTAACGGTCATGCCGGCCAGACCAACGCTCGCCTTGCCTGACTGAACGGCGTTTATGATAGCGTCGAATTCGATATTATCGACCTGAAGCTCCATGCCGAGTTTATCGCATATAGCCTGAGCGATATCTATATCTATACCTACTACCTGATCCCCTTCCATATACTCATACGGCGGGAATGTCGCATTTGTCGCAACAACGAGAGTTCCATTCGTTCTCTCAACACCCTCCGGTGACTCGTACGGCGAGAGACCTGTATCATCGCCGATATAGTTTGAGATGATGGACTCTATCGTTCCGTCTGCTTTAAGCTCGGAAAGAGCGCCGTTTATCTGATCTTTCAGCTCTGTATTTTCCTTAGAAATACAGATAGCATATTCCTCCGGCTCGAACGAACCCTCGAGGATCTTCAGACCTTCGTTCGCTTCCACAAAAGCCTTTGCGGGCTGCTCGTCGATAACAACACAGTCGACCTTGCCCTGATTGAGCGCCTGAACAGCATCCGCGCCCTTTGTGTATCTTTCAACAACAGCGCCGTCCTCTTCATAATCGGACGCAAGGATATCTCCGGTCGTTCCGAGCTGAACGCCTATGCGCGCGCCCGCAAGATCCGCCTCGCCGGTGATAGTTTTTGTTTCGGCAGTTTCTCCGCCGCCGCAGCCTGCAAGCAATGCCGAAGAGAGCACAGCTGCCGCCGTTAATGATATAAGCTTCTTATTCATTATAAAACCTCCAAATATTAAATACGATATCACAATTATATCATAATTTTCACCGTAATTCAATACTTTTATCACGTATTGTAAAGTATTTTTAAATTTCTTGTAACGCAGCTTAAAATACGGCTTGAACATACGCGGGATCTATGGTATACTTAACTCCGGAATATAAAACCAAACGGGCGTTTGCACAGCCCGAATAATATAAACGCCTTATAAACGACGGGAAAGGACAGGAAAAATATGCTCACTATAGGATGTCATCTTTCATCTTCAAAGGGTTATCTGAATATGGCGGAAACGGCCGTTTCCATAGGCGCCAATACATTTCAGTTCTTCACGCGAAATCCGCGCGGCGGCAGGGCGAAAGCCATAGATACCGAGGATATCAATAAATTTCACGAATACAGCAGGGAACACGGGATCTCGACCATTCTCGCGCACGCCCCTTATACATTGAACGCATGCTCCGCAGATCCGTCTGTGCGCGAATTTGCGCTTAACACAATGACTGACGATCTGACCAGAATGGAATATACGCCGGGACAGCTTTATAATTTTCATCCGGGCAGCCATGTCAAGCAGGGCGCCGAAAGGGGTATCGAGCTTATCGCAGAGCTGCTCAACAAAACTCTGCGCCCGGAAATGACTACTACTGTCCTGCTTGAAACGATGGCGGGCAAGGGCAGCGAGGTCGGACGAAGCTTTGAAGAACTGCGCGGCATTATTGACCGCTGCGAGCTTTCCGAAAAGCTCGGCGTGTGCCTCGACACCTGCCACGTATACGACGCCGGCTACGACATAGCCGGGGAGCTTGACAGAGTCATAGAAGAATTCGACAGGGTCATAGGTATTGACCGGCTCAAGGCTGTTCATATAAACGACAGCAAAAACCCGTTCTCATCTCACAAGGACAGACACGAGAGGCTCGGAAAAGGCTATATAGGCACGGAAGCCTTTGAGCGCATCATAAACCATCCTGCACTGAAAGCTTTGCCGTTTTACCTCGAGACGCCCAATGAACTGAGCGGATACGCCGAAGAGATAGCGCTGCTCAAGGCTCTGTATGATGCCCCATGATCGCTTTAAATATGGGGCGCGGCTTTATACTTTTTAAATATACAGGAGCATCTTTTACCCATTGTTAACAATCTGTGAATATTTTTTACTGCGTATTGACTTTATGCCTTTATTGTCATACAATAAATACGTAGCATACTACATATTATTTTACGGGCGGCCGAAAACTCCTGTTTTCTGCCACCTCTATTTTTTCGCAGGAGGTGACAAAATTGGACAAGCCGAGAAGTATCGGTTTGTATATTAAAATGCTCAACCATATGATGACAGCGCATATGGATACGCATCTTAAACAATTTAATCTTACATTTTCGCAGATGGAGCTGCTTCATCTTCTTAAGCATTACGGCGGAACGGTGCAGCAGAAGGTCATTGAGGAAACCTACGGAATAAAGCATACCTCCGTGATAGGCATCCTCAAGCGCATGGAAAAGAAAGGGTTCCTCACGGTCTCCGTAGATCCCGGCGACAGACGCTGCAGGATCGTTATGCTTACAGACAAGACGCTGGAATTTTTTGAGGAAGCGGAGCGTACACGCGAGGAAATGGAGCTGACGCTCACGAACACACTTTCATCCGAGGAACGCACCGCTCTTATCCGTCTGCTTCAAAAGCTCTATCAAAATTTATCGACAGGAAAGGATGACGTAAATGATAAAAAAACTGATGAGATCGGTACGTGAATACAAACGCGAATCGATTCTGACTCCGGTCATTGTCATACTGGAGGTATTTATGGAGATCCTTATCCCGTTTCTGATGGCGACGCTTATAGACCATATAGAAAACGGAAATATGGATTATATAGTAAAGATCGGCATAGTTTTGCTCATATGCGCAGCGCTTGCGCTTCTGTTCGGCGGTCTCGCCGGGAAGTACGCCGCTACGGCTTCCGCCGGTTTTGCGAAAAATCTCAGATACGACATGTTTAAAAAGGTACAGGATTTTTCGTTCGCAAACATCGACCACTTTTCAACGGGCGGTATCGTGACGCGTCTTACCACCGACGTTACAAACCTTCAGAATGCTTACCAGATGGTCATACGTATCGCAGTGAGATGTCCGTTCACTATGATATGCGCTCTTATAATGGCTTTTGTAGTAAATGCAAAGCTGTCGCTCATATACCTTATAATCATACCGGCACTCGGATTTATACTGTATCAGATAATGACCCATGCACATCCCATATTTGAAAAGATGTTCCATGTGTACGATAAACTCAATAATGTTATACAGGAAAATCTGCACGGTATACGCGTTGTAAAATCCTTTGTGCGTGAAAAGCACGAGGAAAATAAGTTCAATAAAGAGGCGGAGCGCATATACAAATACTCCACCGCAGCCGAAAAGCTGCTCGCATTTAACGGTCCTGTAATGCAGCTTTGCATCTATACGTGCATGATCGTTATTTTCTGGTTCGGCGCCCGCTTTATCGTAGGCGGAAGTCTCACAACAGGCGAGCTGACCAGTATGTTCACATATACCATGCAGATCCTGATGAGCCTTATGATGCTGTCTATGGTATTCGTGATGATCACAATGGCGCGTTCCTCGGCGGAGCGTATAAGCGAGCTGCTCGATACCGAAAGCGACATCACAGACCCCGAAAAACCGATCACCGAGATCAAAAACGGAGACATTTTCTTCGATCACGTGACCTTTGCATATAAGGGGCATTCGCCCTCGCTGCGCAATATCTGCCTCGAGATCCCGTCGGGAACAACAGTCGGCATAATCGGCGGAACAGGCTCGGGAAAGACAACTCTCGTACAGCTCATACCGCGCCTTTACGATGCCGTAGAAGGACGCGTTACAGTCGGAGGGATAGACGTTAAACGCTATGATCTGGAAGCATTGCGCAACTCGGTCGCTATGGTATTGCAGAAAAACGTGCTGTTCTCCGGAACGATAAAGGAGAATATGCGCTGGGGCAACGAAAACGCCACCGATGAGGAGATCAAAGCGGCATGCCATGCAGCATGCGCCGACGAATTCATCGACACCTTCCCGCAGGGCTACGATACATATATCGAGCAGGGCGGAACAAACGTGTCCGGCGGACAGCGGCAGAGACTCTGTATCGCGCGCGCACTGCTGAAAAAGCCGAAAATACTCATACTCGACGACAGCACCAGCGCAGTCGATACAAAAACCGACGCGTCGATACGCGAGGCCATGCAGAACGCTATACCGGGCGCTACAAAGATCATTATCGCCCAGAGGATATCGTCAGTCGAGCACGCCGATATGATCCTTGTTATGAACGATGGACGCATAGACGGTATAGGCACCCATGACGAGCTTCTCAGCTCCAATACGATCTACAGGGAGATCTACGAATCACAGGTGAAAGGGGGCAGCGATAATGAATAATACAAAAAAAGCGCCGAAAAAGAACGCCCTTACAGCATTGACAAGACTTCTTAAATATATAAACAAATATAAAGGACGCTTTATCATCGTTCTTGTATGTATACTGCTGAGCGCAGTAGTCGGCGTTATAAGCTCCACCTTTATACAGACTCTTATAGACAACTATATCATGCCGATGGTACAGAGCGGTTCGAGAGATTTTTCGACGCTCGGACGTACTCTTATCGGAGTAGGAGCAGTCTTTCTTTTCGGAGTATTCATGACGTTCCTCTACAACCGGCTTATGGTTACCGTCGCACAGGGTATGCTCAAGGATATCCGCGAAGAAATGTTTGAGCATATGCAGTCGCTCACGATAAGGTTCTTCGATACTCACGCTCACGGCGACCTCATGAGCTGCTATACGAATGATACCGACACACTGAGGCAAATGCTTACTCAGAGCGTGCCTCAGATGTTCTCATCGGCAATGACGATCATCTGCGTATTCATAACAATGCTCTCGACAAGCGTCTATCTGACGCTGATAGTCCTTGTCTTTGTCGCGGGAATGATACTGCTCACAAAGGTCATAGGCGGACGCAGCGGAAAATACTTTCTGCATCAGCAGCAGGCGCTCGGCGACGTTAACGGCTATATTGAAGAGATGGTAAACGGACAGAAGGTCATAAAGGTATTCTGTCATGAAAAGGACGCCGAAAAGGATTTTGCCGTTAAAAACGAATACCTTTTCAAGCAGGCGGAATCGGCTAACAAATTTGCAAACATACTCATGCCGATAATGAACAATTTCGGCAACATTGAATACGTTACGATCGCCATAGTAGGAGGCGCTCTTGCAATAAACGGTATAGGCGGGCTTACTCTCGGGGCTATAGTTGCGTTTATGAGTCTCACAAAGAGCTTCACTATGCCCATAAGCCAGATAGCACAGCAGCTCAACGCCATAGTTATGGCGCTCGCCGGAGCAAGCCGTATATTCAACATACTTGACGCCGAACCCGAAACGGACGACGGCGAGGTAACTCTTGTACGCGGCAGCGTAAGCAAGGACGGCTCGTTCAGAAGCGACAAGGACGGAGACTGGCTGTGGAACGATAACGGCAAGTATATACCTCTTCGCGGAGACGTAAAATTCAAAGATGTAGACTTCGGATATGTTCCGGATAAAACAGTTCTCCACGATATAAGCCTATACGCGGAGCCGGGACAAAAGGTGGCGTTCGTTGGTTCGACCGGAGCCGGAAAAACCACTATAACCAACCTTATAAACCGCTTCTACGACATAAAGAAAGGCTCGATAACATATGACGGTATAGATATACAGCGTATAAAGAAGCCAGATCTGCGCAGCTCGCTCGGGATAATCCTCCAGGATACTCATCTTTTCACCGGAACTATCAGGGATAACATCCGTTACGGACGTCCCGAGGCGACCGATGCTGAGATATGCACCGCCGCAAGGCTTACCGGTGCAGATGAGCTCATAACCAGTCTTCCCGACGGCTACGATACTGTCATTGACGGAGACGGCGGAAGCCTTTCACAGGGTCAGTGCCAGCTCATAGCTATAACAAGAGCGGCCGTGGCAGATCCCCCGGTAATGATCATGGACGAAGCGACCAGCTCCATAGATACGAGAACGGAAGCGATCGTCCAGCGCGGAATGGACGCTCTCATGCAGGGCAGAACGGTATTCGTCATAGCTCACAGGCTCTCCACCGTGCGCAATTCTGACGTTATCATGGTGCTTGATCACGGAAGGATCATTGAACGCGGAAGCCATGACGAGCTGATCGCTCAGAAGGGCACCTATTACAGGCTGTATACCGGCGCGTTCGAGCTGGATTGATGAAAATTTAAAAATATTCTCCGCCCTCCGGGCGGATATGAAAAACGGATGAAGATACCGCAGCCTTCTTCATCCGTTTTTTTTGACCTTCACCGCAGATCTTTTGATCTGCTCATGATAAAAATAATTTACTATAACAGGCGGAGCGTTAAAGGGTCTTTTCATGCTGTCATCGTTTGTAACGTAGTCCAAGCCAAGCTCCGCGGCATAGTCTTTCAGCCTTATATCAAGCATTTCCCAATAGCTTCGGTCTCTGCCGGAATAAATATCCCGGTAAAGATGGCTCAGCTGCGGATGCGTATTTTCTATATAGTCCATAATAGCTTTTTTATACCCTCCGCGCAGATTTAGATTTTCGAGCCAGATCAGATTGCATTGATCTTTCACTCTGCGTATGATAGCTTCTGCATCCGTGATTCCGGGGAATATCGGCGAAACAAAGCAGGTAGTGCGGACGCCTGCACGGTAAAACGTCTCCATAGCGTCAAGGCGGCGTTCTATAGATACCGCATTATCCATATCTGACCGAAAGGCTTCGTCCAGCGTATTTATCGACAATGAAACACGCGCGTCCGGAAAATCCTTTATCAGATCCAGATCACGCAGTATCAGATCGCTTTTTGTTGCAATGCTGATCTTTGCACCGCTTCCTTTCAGCTGCATGAGCAGCTCCCTTGTGCGTTCGTAAAATTCCTCCTGCGGGAGATAGGGATCTGTTACAGAGCCTATAAACAGCTCTTTACCTGCATATTTTTTCGGATCTTTGATCTTCGGCCAGCGCTTTACGTCTAAGAAGCTCCCCCATGGCTCGGAATGACCTGTAAACCGCTTCATAAAGGACGCATAACAGTATTTGCAGCCGTGCGTACACCCTATATAAGGATTTACCGAGTATTCGCACACAGGTAAATTGGATCTCGACAGTATACTCTTCACGCCGATCTCTTTAATGACCATGTCTTCCATGATCACCACTTCCCCATGCGGATATGCCCGTCAGGGCTGCTGTCATACTGCTCTAATACCAATTCATCCTCATTCGGATATCCGACGCCTATAAAACACGGCGTCATCCAGCCCTGCGGTACGCCAAGTTTTTCAAGCACAACATCATGCTCCCTATTCAGCGGTATTCTCAGCGAATAGCCAAGACCTTCATTTATAACGGCAAGCATGATATTTTCTGCAACACACCATGCGGTAGTGAGCGGATTTAGTTTACTGACCCATTCGGCATTGAGTTTTCTGCATTTGAACAGCGGTACAATAACATACGGACAGTCCGTCAGCATGGTATACTGCCTCGGCATTGCATAAGCATACATCTCCTGCGCCAAATTCAGCTTTCTGTTTTCATATCTGCCCGTATCAAAGTTCTCCGCGACCCGTTTTGCATAACTGAATGCATTTTCCTTTTCTTCCTTTGTATGCAGAACTATAAACTGCCAATTTCGATAATGATCCCAAGAAGGGGCTTTCATTCCGGCTCCAATGATCCTCTTTATCGCTTCAGGCTCGATCTCCCGATCCGTCCACTCTCTGCTTGTTCTTCTTTTATTTATTACCTCGTTAAATTCCATTCCGATACTCCTCCCTAACATTCGGCGCTGCCGGAGCTATCAGGCTGCGCCTTTGCCAAAAAGCTTTTCTGTGCTCCCTGCATCACAGTATCTCCCGGTCTGACATGACCTAACAGCAGCGGCGATGCTGGATCGTGCAGCCTGCAATTATCACGCGCCTTTTGCGGACTTTTATTTGCATAACAATATTTGCATCCGTTCAGGCAGCTGTCATACGCTCCTATATCCCTGCTCTCGATACAGCGGCAGCCGCTGCGCATGCCCTTATGCTTTAGATTCTTAAAGACTGCGCCGTTTGCTTTCCCCAGGATATCAAGCGTCATACAGCCGGAAGCGTTAATACCGTATTTACTGAAATCACCGTTTGTTCCGCACGTTTGGATAGTAATACCGTATTTGGCCGCCGTCTCCCCAAGTCCCCGAGCCAATGCGTCCTTATCCTCTTCGGACATCAAAATCAGTTCCGGCATATTCTTTTCCAGCCTCTTATACATCTCAACAAAACTGAAAATACAGCGGTCAATATAAGGAGCAATCAGCTCTGCCATGCGATCAAAGGTATCGATATGACGCCGGATCGTGTATTTTTCCGTAAGCAGCACCGGGTCGTACCGCCATGCTACCCTTTGTCTGCCGACCTGCTCCGACAGTCTGATCAGCGTTTCTATACTTTCCTCTATCGCGGGCACGCCCGGTTCAACATCTTTTCCGTATGCCGTAATGGTATAGTAAAAATACGTGTTGAACCGTTCCGTTATCTTATGGAGTTCCGGCAATATAGGCTTATAATTTTTCGAGCAGAAAACAACGCAGTCAACTTTATCCGGCGACAGCTCATAGCGCGTTACCTTGTTCGGAAAAAGAGGGTTTCGCGAAAGAGCATATCCCTCCGAAAAGCGGTTCAGCAGCCATTCCGTATAGTATTGCACGGTATCTGTCCGCCCTCCTGTATTGATTATCATTACGGCACCTCCTGTATCTTATTGAATTTTTCTCTCATGCAATAGGAAAACAGGTCTGTGATGCGTACCAGCTCGGCAATGTCGTTCTCAGACAATTCGCTCATAGCGTCTATTTCCGCTTCGGCGGCCGGAGGTATGATGCACCTCGCATATTCAGCTCCCTCGTCCGTAAAACGAATTACTTTGTTTCGTCTGTCCGTTTCAGACTCTGTCAGCGACACATAGCCCTGCTTCAAAAATTTTTTTATAATGGCGCTTATCGTCTGTTTTGTCGCGGACAGGCGTTCGCAAATCTCAGACTGCAGGCATCCGTCAGGCGAAAACCATATAATATCCAGCACAAACAGCTCCTTCGCCGTTAAGCCGTGCTTTCTTGCATATATTTCATACGCCGAAAATTGCACGTCACGCAATTTACAGTATTTATTAACAAATGCTCTTACCTTTTCACGCTCCATAGAAACCTCCGCAAAATATTTGACAGTCCGATATTTGACTTTATTATAGCACAAAATAAAATCCCTGTCAATATATCTTTAAGATAATATTAAGCTTTTTTAGCAATAAAAAAAAGGGAGATATTATTTCTCCCTCTTTTTAAGTTGTTAAAACGTGGAATACAAATAGCTGATCAGTTATTTAACATTTAATAACTGATATTATCTACGGAACGGTGTTCCCGCTGTTTTATTCGAAGCCGTTCAGCGTTACTGTTGAGTTAACAGCGTCCCATGCTACAGTCAACCCAAGCTCTTCCGCAGCGGCTCTTACCGGAATATTTTCTTCTTATGCCGCCTTTAACGGTCATATCTTTTTGAACTTGTCCAAACCCTCAGGCTCCTCCGGTTCATAGAACGGAAATGTACATGGAGAATTTGCTGAAATGGACACAAACGCAAAAGCGCAGGAGGCAAGAACAGCCCCGTATTTTTTTAAGAATGATTTAACAAACAGTTTTAAATTGTACATTGGCGTTTCCTCCGATTCTTATTTTTATATATGAATAATATCATAATCTTAATACAAAGTCAACAGACTTTGCAAAATCTGCACTCAACTTGCAAAATCAGCATAACAAGAATAACTATGTACTGATATCCGGAAATATCATTGACAAACTATATGCTCTGTCTGTGATCTCCACATCTGAAACAGCGCTGTACTTTTTTAATGAACGGTCAATATTTTCTCTGCCAAGACCGTGAAAAAAGCTGTTTTCCTTTGTTGTTCCCTGCATCGGAGGTCTGCTTCCGGCGTAGGAATTTTCTATCCGGCATACCAAATCGCGTCCGTCATAAATCATATTGACGGAGATATATTTATCTCTATCCGTCTTTGCACAGGCTTCTATGGCATTGTCAAGAGCATTGCCGAATATGACACATATATCCTCGTCTTTTATAGGAAGCTGCGACGGGATCCTTAGCTTTGTTTCAAAGCGTATGCCCGCTTGCTCCGCCTCCGCCCGCTTTGAGCTAAGCATTGCGTCAAGCACTGTATTGCCCGTTTTATATTCAAAAGCCGCAATGACATTATCCTTTATTATACGGTTTATGTAATCGGTACATTCCGCTGTTTCATTTCGTTCTGCGATCGCCTTTATGGCAAGCAAGTGTTTATTGATATCATGGCGAAAGCCTCTCAGCTTATCATACGCCGCGATCGTATCCTTGTAATATTTTATCTGGTCTGTAAGCTTTATATGCGCAAGTCGTTCCTGTTCAAGCTCCATATGCTGCTTTAAATTTTTCTCATACAAAAAGACAATAGCGGCGCCTGTAAGAACAACACCTGCGGCACAGACATAAATCAATATTCTCAGTGATCTATCTGCCCCTGCATACAGCACTCTATAAAAGACATTCATTGTAATTGCAGCAGACAGTAATGTCAGCAAAAATAAAAGCCAATAACTATTATTTTTATAGCTATATTGCGATTTGACTCTTTTTGACAAATACAGAGTTAGTATGCATCCTATTGTTTTTGATAAAACAATACCGATAACTCTGAGATATCCTTCACCAACTATAAGATCAACCTCTCCATTTAAAAATACCGACATACATAACAGTACACAAACTTCCGCTATCCCTGATATGATCAGGCTAAACACGGCTGATATAAATCTAAATTGTATTTTCCCCGAATACATTATTGAAAACAGCAGCTCCATAGTGATAACGACCGCCATATTAAGCATATTGGTCGAGAACAGATGATTGCTTATATCTATCAATATGCCGAGAGCTGCGGCGCCGGCATAATAGAATGATGCATGTACATGCTTTCGCCTTGAAAGAAAGGCTTCAAACAGCACAAGCGTATAGAACGCCTCAAAAAAGCCCGTGGAAAGATCCGCAGCGTCGCACAAGCTCATAAAGCACATTCCTCCTTATACATTACATAACGTTTTTTCAGATCGTTAATAAATCTTCTTCCTATATCAAAGTCATATTCCGACCCATAGAGCTTCAGCTTATTATTGTCTATATGTCTTACCTTTGCAATATTTATTATATGCGACTGATATATACGCACAAACCTCTTATTATCCAGCTCGTTCAAAAAATCCGACAGAGATCTGTTTGTACAATATTCGCTGTCAACGGTATATACGGTGGTTTTTCTGCTTTGCCGTTCGATATACAGTATATCGCTGCATTTTATTCTGACGCTGCGCCGGTCGGAATATACGGTTATATATTCATTGTTTTTCCGCAGAAGCCTGAGAACCTTGCATAAGCCTTCCTCAAGGACTTCATAGGACAGAGGCTTGATCCAAAAATCCACAGGTCTCGGTTTAAAGCATTTTATGGCATATTCAGTGTGGTATGTAAGAAAAAATATCGCTATATTTTCGTCCATATTCCTTATACGGGAAGCAAGCTCCACTCCGTTTACAGCTTCAAGCTCAATATCGGTAATAAGCACATCGAACTTATTTCCGTACTGACTGTAATACTCAATAACAGCTTCTGCCGAGGAAAAGGCTTTATATCTTATATCCGAGTATGTTTCTGCAAATCTACCGATGTGCTCCGTTACTTGTTTTATTACTTCTTCGTCATCATCGCATATTGCTATGTACATTTTCTCACCCCCGGGCTGACAGTCTGCCGCGCAGAACGTTTTTAAGCTTAGCGGCAGCAAGCGAAGCAAGGGCGGTGAACGCTCCCAGCGCCGCTATATATATGTACCGGCCATAAAAACCGAATAAGCATGACGCAGCGATAATAAGCAGCTCTGCGGAGGCAAACGCTATGCCGATCCGCCTGTAAAATTTCTGTTCTCGTTCCGTCATTTTCTTGCCCGATACCGGAGCCCAGAAAAACACACAAAGCGTATTCAATGCGGCAGCCGCCGCCATGCAGTATTGATACCGCATAAGAAACTCGTTATACAATACCACGCTGAACAATATATACACAAAAATAAGGATCAAAAAGCACTTGATCCGCGTATCTGCATGATATCCTCCTGCATAGATCCGCACAGGCAGAAAAGATAATAAGAATAAAACCGTTTCTTTAAAATTGCCGACAAACAGCGATAATACAAGTACGGCCGCTATTTCAAATACAGATATGATAAACAGTTCAATCCCGTATCTGCAAAGCTCCGTATCAGCTTTCGGTATATGACCTGTTTCAGCTAAAAACGCCGCTATTTTATATGTAAGCTTTTCCACAAACTCTCACCCCAGTATTTTTTATAATTATATCAAATAAATGCGTATATGTCAATAACTGTTCAGCCTTTGAAAACTCTGTACAGAAACGCAAAAAAACTCCCGGTATCCGATCAAATATAAGATCATTATACCGGGCAGTTTGAATACAGAAATCAATGTAAATACTTCTTACGGCATATCGAATAACGCCACAGCTACAAAGTTTTTACATAACCCCAATGGCTTCCTATTCTTATTCGTTTAAGTTTTTCCGACTTTATAAAACCGGACAGGATCCTTGTTGCCGTAGCAGAAGAAACTCCAAATAACATCTGCACATCTTTATTCATAATATAATCGTTATTTTTAAGAAATCCGTCAATGACTTCCCATCTCATGTCTGCTTTTACGGCATTTTTGTATTCGATCTTTTTTTCTCCTATAGCTTCATATAACGCTTTTTTGATAACAGAAAGCATAAATTCAATGAATACCGTTGATCCGCCTTCCTCATTTGATACGTTTATCGCGTTATAATAGCCCTTTTGATTATCATATATTATCGATTCTATCGGCAGCCATGCGAACAACGGCTCCCATTTTGAAAGCAGAAGCGTATGCCACAGTCTGCCCCTACGTCCATTTTCATCCGAGACCGGATG
>CALXZP010000024.1 GCA_944393255.1 uncultured Clostridia bacterium
CAATGGAAAAATATCAGATATCTTATCAACAGATATATTCATGGTTACGTAAATATGATAATGGCGGCATTGATGCGCTTGTTGATCGCCGCGGCAAGGCAAAACCTGAGAATGAATTAACTGATACGGACAGACTTCGTATAGAGAATAAAATGCTTGAAGCAAAGAATATCGAATTAGAAATGGAGATACGTCTGTTAAAAAAATTGCAGGAGATAGAAAGGAGGCGACGCTGAGCGAGATCAGATTAGAAACAAAGTACACAGCGGTAAAGGAGTTGCATGATGAATATCTCTATCCTGTTGAGAAATTATGCAAGAAGCTTGTGGTATCACGTTCGGGGTATTACAAATGGTTAAACCGGAAGCCGAGTAAAAGACAGATCATCAACGAAGATTTAGCTAATAAGATAATGCAGATGTATGAGAAGCATAACAGGACATTGGGAAGTCGTCGAATGATGATAAACATAAATAGAGAATATGGAACCAATTACAACCATAAACATATACGCCGTATTATGAGAATATTAGGTATATCGTCAGTAATACGCAGAGTGCGTCATTCATGTACGAAAAGATCGCCAAAGGAGCAAGCGGCTGAAAACATACTGAATCGTGATTTTCATGCAGATACATATAATCAAAAATGGCTTACAGACGTAACGGAATTCAAATATGGTAATGGCAGCAAGGCATATTTAAGTGCAATTCTTGACTTAGGGGATAACCGCATAGCAGCATGGGTATTGGGACATAGCAATAACAATGAATTAGTATTTAAGACATTCCGTGCAGCTGTAAACGATAATCCTAACGCACATCCGTTGTTCCATAGCGACAGAGGTTTTCAATATACAAGTCCAACATTTGTAAATATGCTCAACAAAGCAAAAATGACGCGTAGTATGTCGAGAGTTGGGAAGTGTATTGATAATGGACCGATGGAAGGATTTTGGGGAATAATCAAGACGGAGATGTATTATCTTAATAAATTTGATACATATGAAGAATTAGAGAAAGCGGTAGAAGCATTTATCCACTACTACAACTATGACAGATATCAGGAGAAGTTGAATTGTATGGCACCTATGGAGTATCATGAGTACCTATGCAAGACAGCATAATATACAAATACCGCGCCCGGAATTGGGCACGGTATCCAAAAATTTTTGTTTTTTTGACTGTCTACTTGACGGGGATGGGTTCAATTTGCAGCAGCCCCCTTTTGATATCTTCCTATATTTTTCACGGCTATGAACAGCCTACGCTGTTTATACGCTCATTTCGAGCTGTATATTCACGCGCTCATACTCCATATTATCAATGGGTACCTCTTTAAAGCCCACCTTCTTGTATAAATGCATGGCTGCGGATAAAACGGTATTCGATACGATCATCAGCTTCTTTGCACCATGCGCTTTTGCATGATCCATGCACGCCCTGAGCACCGCGGAACCCGCGCCCTTTCCCATACAGCGTTCGTCCGTGGCAAGCTTGCATATCTCCCATACGTTCCCGCCCCTGGGCACGACCATACACGTCGCGACAGCCCTGTCCTGCTCCACAGCAAAATATACCGCCGCGCCCTTTGCGATCAGATCCTCAACACCGTTGAGCATTTCGGTATCCTGAGGCTCGACCTTAAAATACTTTTTCAGCCATACCAGATTGAGCTCAATAAAATCCTTTTTATATTTTTCCCGGTAAGCTATGATCTCCATTTTACCGCACTCCCCGTTATGTAAATTTTTGCTCCGTCGGTTCCCGTTTGGGCAGACCAAAATTATTTTTGATCTTACGCGGCAATGCGCCGCGCCCGCAGCGGACGCACCGCCGTGTGCGTATCCTTATCAGTCCGCGTACAGATCGTCCGCATTGCCGCCGAAATATTTATACGCCTCCTGCATCTGTACGTCCACTACCGTCTCCAGCTGCTCGAATTTCTCCTTGAGCCTTAT
Source organism: uncultured Clostridia bacterium (assembly GCA_944393255.1). Taxonomy (GTDB): domain Bacteria; phylum Bacillota; class Clostridia; order UBA1381; family UBA1381; genus Ornithomonoglobus. The sequence goes on from CALXZP010000024.1 coordinate 1,961, forward strand.
CTGCGTAGGGATATCAAGCACGCCGGAATCCGTCAGACCGCTGTCAGCCTGAAACAGCTTTACCGCTTCGGCAAGGTCGGTATTGAATACGTCGTTGCCCATATTCCCTATATAGTAGCCCATTATCCCGAGCCGCTCCTTTGCCGCAGTCACATTCGTGCCGGACGAGCCCACCGACGCAGGCTCAAGGAAAGTAAACTTCGTATAGCCCGTTGTGTCGATCTTCTTTGTATAGTTCGACACTTCGATATCCGGAACAAGCCCTACATGGTCTATCTCATTGCCGTTCCGCGTCAGATACTGACCTATGGTCAGCTTGAACACCATTCCGTTCACAAGCGAATACGTGCTCTGTATAACGGCTTTTCCGTAGCTCTGCTCGCCCATAAGTATCCCTGCGCCCGAATCCTGTACCGCGCTCGCGAGTATCTCCGCCGCCGACGCGGTGTTGCCGTTTATAAGCACCGCCATCTCATACGGAGCCTCCTTAAGCTCTGACGAGTATGTATAGTTCAGGGATTCGTCCCTGTAGGACACGTCTATTATCTTTCCTTCCGGCACTATCTCCTCAGCTATGTCGGTCGCCGCCGAAACAAGCCCGCCCGGGTTGTTCCTGAGGTCGAGGATAAGCTTTGTCACACCGTTCTCCTTCATGTTCTCCGACACTTCTTTAAATTCCGCCGCAGTATTCGACGAGAACGAAAGTATTTTTATATATCCTATATTCCCGTCCAGTATACCGCCGGAAACGGTGCTGCTGTTGACAGCCGTTCTCGTTCCGGTTATCTCCACTTCCGCGCCGTCGCGCTCAACGGTCACAAGCACAGTCGTGCCCAGCTCGCCCACTATGAGGTTCTTTACCTCTGTCATACTGCTGCCGACAACGCTTATCCCGTCCACCTTGACGATCTTGTCGCCGATCCTGAACCCGCTCTGCTCGGCAAGGCTGTTCTCCTCAACGAAGCCGACGATCTCCACGTACTCGCCGTTCTGCTGCATGCTTATGCCCAGCCCGTAAAAGGTCTTGTTCAGCTCGTTGGTATACTCGACATATTCGTCGTATGTATAAAAGTCGGAATAGTCGTCCAGGCTCTGCAGCGCGGCTTTCATCAGGCTGACAAGCCCCTCGTCGCCCTTTTCGCTGAGATACGCCGCTACGCCGAGCTTCATTATATCCTCCGCCGTATATGAGTCGTCAAGATACCTGTCCGCGACATACCCGGCTATCATCTCATACGCCTGATATTCAACGATATTGCTCAGCTTATCCTCCAATATATCCGGCTGCTCCGCCGCCTCCGGATCGGCTTCCTCCGCAGCTTCAGTTGCCTGCGGCTTTGCCGCTGCCGCCGCATACGTTTCCGAAACGTCCGTGCCGCCGAAATCGTTTATTATTTCTCCGCCCGAGACTGCCTGCGTACCGGAGGCAAGCGCCGCCGTCTGCGCCGCTATCACTGCTGCCGCCAGCAATACCGAAAGTAATTTTTTCATGATCGTGTACCTTTATAATCTACCTTTCTATTCTTATTGTCATTTTATTTGATATTTTATCTCCCCCGGCATACAGCAGATATTCAAGCTCCGCTATGCCGCCGTTTTCATCAAGACTGTACCTTACGCAGTCCGTTTTTATTTTCATGGCTATTGAGCCGTACGGCGTTCTGTAATCAAACTCCGTCTCTCTTCCGGGTATATATACCATCTTTGACCCAAATCCGCCCGTCCGCCTCAGCTCGGCAGTCCCGTCCGCAAACCTGAGCATGACCTTCGACCCGCCGGATCCATAGGTTATATAGAACCTGCCCTCCGCGCATCTGTACGAACACTCCGCAGTCTCCTCTATCGTGTCCGAAAGATCTGTTCCGCTCTGCCTGTTTACGACCGATATCCTGAACGCGCGTTTTGCAAAACCGTCTCTCTCCTCCATTGATCAGACCGTCCCCGCGCTTTATTTCACACGTTCCTCAGCCAGCCCGATAAGCCTGTCGAGAAGCTCGGTATAACCTATCCCCGCAGCGTCCCAAAGCTTGGGGTACATGCTTATGCTCGTGAAGCCGGGCAGCGTGTTTATCTCGTTGAGGACAACGGAGCCGTCCGAATACCTCACAAAAAAATCCACTCTTGAAAGCCCCTGTCCGTCGAGCGCCTTAAACGCTCTTACCGAATATTCGCGTATTTTTTCGTACGTTTCCTCCGGCAGCTCCGCGGGTATCACAAGCACGGTGGAATCGTCGTTATACTTTGCGTCAAAGTCATAATACTCCACAGTCGGCTTGATCTCGCCCACCTCCGCCGCTCTCGCATCGGCGTTGCCCAGCACGGCGCATTCCACCTCGTGACCGTCTATGTGCTCTTCAACAAGTATCTTTCTGTCGTATACGGCCGCGTTCCTGAGCGCCGCCATAAGCTCGGCCCTGTCATGAGCCTTGCCGATACCCACAGACGAACCCGTCCGCGCCGGCTTTACAAAGCACGGATAACCCAGCTTTTCCTCTATCTCATCCGCCTTCGCTTCAAAATCGTCGGACGCCAGAAGCGTTACCCACTCCGCCTGCGGTATGCCGGCGTCGGCGAAAACTATCTTTGAATACGTTTTGTCCATGGCGTTGGCAGACGCGAGCACGCCCATGCCCACATACGGGATATGCGAAAGCTCGAAAAGACCCTGAACCGTACCGTCCTCGCCGTATTCGCCGTGGAGTACAGGGAATATCACGTCTATGTCTATCAGCTCATATGTACCGCCGCTGCACACCATCAGCCCGCGCTGCTCCGGATCGGGCGTTATGAACGCGGTCTTAAGATTTGCCTTGTCCTTTTCCCACGCTCCGCTCTCTATGAGCGCACGGTCGCCGGTGAATAGCCGCCAGCCGCCGTTTTTCGTTATACCCACCGTATATATATCGTATTTATCCTTATCCAGATTATTCAAAACGGAAGTTACCGATCTCTGCGATATCTCATGCTCCGGAGATTCGCCTCCGAATATCACACACAGCTTCTTTTTCAACAAATCATCCTCCTGTCCGGCTGCCGCGCGGCATACGCCCGCGGCGCGTTACTCACTCTCTATCATACTCTATTTAAGCGCAAAATGCAAGAGATATGACAAAATTTCAAAAAAAATTTAAAAACCGCTTCCTGTATTTTATCAGTCTGTCTTATTTCTGAGCTTCTGCAAAATATTCTCAAAATATTCCGGCAGCTCCGAATCGAACTTCATCAGCTCGTTTGTTTCCGGATGCACGAACCCTATCGTTTTCGCATGAAGGATCTGTCCGTTGGTCTTGAACCGCTCCTTCCTGACTCCGTACAGCGGGTCGCCCGCTATGCTGTGACCTATATGAGCCATATGCACTCTTATTTGATGCGTGCGTCCCGTTTCGAGCGTACATTCAACATACGTGTACTGTCCGAAGCGTTCAAGGACGCGGTAATGCGTGATCGCGCCGCGCCCTCCGCTAACGACCGCCATTTTCTTTCGGTCGCGCGGATTTCTGCCGATAGGCGCGTCTATAACGCCCTCATCCTCTTTTATGTTCCCGTTTACTATGCAGCGGTACTGCCTTAGCGCCTTGCGCTCCTTGAGCTGGGCTGCAAGCCGCTCGTGAGCGGCGTTCGTTTTCGCCACCACCAGCAGTCCCGACGTGTCCTTGTCTATCCTATGCACTATGCCCGGACGTATAACGCCGTTTATACTGCTCAGGCTGCAATGGCGGAGCAGCCCGTTCACGAGCGTTCCGTCCGGGTTCCCGGGAGCGGGATGGACGACCATGCCCTGCGGCTTGTTCACCACTATAACGCTGTCATCCTCATATACGATATCGACCGGTATGTCCTGAGGCTCGGCCTCAAGCGCTTCCGGCTCGGGAACGTAAGCGGTCACGGCGTCGCCCTCGCTGAGCCTTTGCCGCTTTTCGGCCGCGCAGCCGTTCACCGTTATCCTGCCCTCCGCCGCAAGCCTTGCCGCATAGCTGCGCGACAGACCGCTGTTGGCGGACAGGAACCTGTCAAGCCGCTCCCCCGCGCCGCTGCTGTCTACGGTAAGCTCAATTTTCTCCGCTCCGCTCATCTTCATTCTCCCCTTTTCTTCTGTCAAAAAACATCACGTATACGACCGCCGCGATCGCTCCCGCGACTATTGCCGCGTCCGCGATGTTGAACACGGGGAAATCGAACCACTTTAATGATATGAAATCGACCACATACCCGTAAAATATCCTGTCCACCGCGTTGCCGAGCGCGCCGGAAAACAGCAGCATAACAGCCGCGCGCTTCATGATCCCCTCCGGCCGCCTGACCGCCCAGTATACCGCCGTGCAGATACAGAACAGTACCGATATTATCCCCAGAATAAGCGTCATATCACTGAACAGCGAGAACGCCGCTCCGGTATTTTTGACGTATATGAAATCAAAAAATCCCGGCAGCTCGCCCATAAGGCTGCCCTCGCTGTGATTTGCCATGATCCAATGCTTTATTATCCTGTCCGCTGTTATGATGACCGCAGCCGCTGCCGACCATATCAGCGTTGCGGCTGCAAAGCTTTTCTTTTTTTGCCACATATCTTACTCTCCAAAAGCAGCGGTCTTTTCAGCCCGCACCGCGGCATATGCCCATAAGCCGGCTGCAAAAACCGTTTTTTTATTGTTCGGAAATATACTCTATCGCACCGAATATCTCCGCCTCGCTCACATCGCTCGTCTGCATGACCTCGCCGATACGCACGGGCAGCACGAATTTCAGCTTTCCCTCCGACTTCTTCTTATCCTTCTGCATGAAGGAATATATCTTTTCGGCGGGCGGCAGCTTCGCTTTCAGCGCAAAACCGTATTCCGCCAGCACCGCTTCAACGTCCCTGAGCGTTTCGGCGTCCGCCGTGCCGCGCTTTACGGCTATGTAAAACGCCGCCTCCATGCCCAGCCCCACGCATTCGCCGTGCGTCAGCTCAAACCCCAGAGCCGATTCAACGGCATGACCCGCTGTATGCCCGAAATTGAGTATAGCCCTGAGACCGTTCTCCTTCTCGTCGCACTCTACGACCGCCGCCTTTATGCCGCAGTTGCGCTTTGCCATCTCCATAAGCACTTCCGTATCAAGAGATCTGACCTTATCCGAATTTTCTTTGAGAAAGCGGTAGAACTCCGCATCGCGGATGATGCCGTGCTTTATCACCTCGCCCATACCGGATACGAACTCCCTTTCCGGCAGCGTTTTGAGCGTGCTCACGTTTATATAAACGAGAGAGGGCTGGTGAAACGCGCCGAGTATGTTTTTGCTTCCCATGAGATCCACGCCCGTTTTGCCGCCTACGGAGCTGTCCGACTGCGACAGCAGCGTTGTTGGGATCTGCACAAATCTTATCCCGCGCATATATATCGCCGCCGCAAAGCCGGCCATATCGCCCGCAACGCCGCCGCCGAGCGCTATTATCATGCTCTTTCTGTCAAGCCCGTTTTCTATGCATGCTCCGCATATGCCCAGGATGGCTTCCATGTTTTTATTCTGCTCGCCCGCCGGGAACGCGTAAACGGAGCAGTCGTAGCCCACGCCGCGCAGCAAATTCTCTACCTCCCCTGCATACAGCCCCTTAACGTTGGAATCCGTGACTATAAGCAGCTTTTTCGGCGCGTTTATCTTTTTCAGCTCATCCGGCAGCGAACCGAAGCTGTCGGAAAAGCATATATCGTATGAATTATTGCCCAGATCAACAAAAAGTCTGTCCATGTGTTTTCCTCCCCGCGCGGCTCACGCCGCGTTTTACGATCGTCTGTAACATTTTTTATCAAACGCTGTCCGCAAGATCCAGCGATGCGGAGGCATTCAGCGCCATATCCGCTCTCGTGCCTTTCAGGTATTCAAAGTATCCCGCCGCACCTATCATGACCGCATTGTCCGTACACAGCTCAAGAGGCGGATAGACGACTTCTATCCCGCGCTCTCCCGCCATACTTTTCATCTTGGTGCGCAACGACGAATTTGCCGCCACGCCTCCGGCGAGCGCTATGATCTTCGAGCCGCGCCGCTGCGCCGCCTCTATTGTATGCCCGCACAGCACATCCGTGACCGCATCCTGAAACGATGCTGCTATGTCCGCCTTATTGAAGCTCTCACCGCGCTGCTCCAGCTTGTGGATGTGGTTTATGACCGCAGTTTTGACGCCGCTGAACGAGAAATCGAGCGACCCGTCCGCCATCCTCACTCTCGGGAACATCACCGCTTTAGGATCGCCCCCGGCGGCGAGCGCGTCTATCTTAGGACCGCCGGGATAACCGAGACCAAGCACGCGGGCTATCTTGTCAAAGGCCTCTCCGGCAGCGTCGTCGCGCGTCATGCCCATTATCTCATAGTCCGTGAAGTCTCTTGCGTAAACTATATGGCTGTGTCCGCCCGACGCCACAAGGCACGTGAACGGCGGCTCAAGCTCCGGATCAGCTACGTAGTTGGCACAGATATGACCCTTTATATGGTGCACGTTCACGAGCGGCTTTTTCAGAGCGTAAGCAAGCGCCTTTGCCGTCGATACGCCGACGAGCAGTGCGCCGACCAGCCCCGGCCCATACGTTACCGCGACCGCCGTGATATCGCCGAACGTTACGCCCGCTTTTAAGAGAGCCTCGTCTATGACGGCGTTTATCGTTTCTATATGCCGCCTCGAAGCTATCTCCGGAACTACTCCGCCGTATTTTTTATGTATGTCTATCTGCGTATTTATGACGCCCGAAAGCACCGTGCGACCGTTCTTGACGACCGCAGCAGCAGTCTCGTCGCAGGAGCTTTCTATCCCTAAGATCAGTATATCCTCCATACAGTTTCAATTCCCTCCGTTCAGCTCCAGCTCCATAATGACTGCGCTGTGTTCGCCGTAATAGTTTTTTCTGATATCCGTTTCCTCAAAGCCCATAGCCGTATACAGGCTGCGCGCGGCGGCGTTCGTTTCATCGACCTCCAGCATGAGCCGCAGGCAGCCCTGCTCCGCCGCCTTTTCCGCCAGCGCTTGCATGAGCGCCGCGCCTATGCCGCGCCGCCGCGCCGCCGGCTCCACCGCTATACGCGCCACGTCCGCCGTTTCATACAAACACCACACCCCGGCAAAGCCGAGCGGCGCGCCGCAGTCCTCGGCTATAAAATAAAACGCGAAATCCTTTTCAAGCTCTGAAACCAGCATGGTCTCCGTCCAGCCGTCCTCAAAGGACCCCGTATCAAGCTGTGAAGCATAGCCCAGATCGCCGCGCGTCATCTTTCTTATTACCGCGCCCATCATTCTCCGCCCCGGCTCTGTTCCTCCGGAGCCTCCGGCAGCTTTTCGGCTATATCCACAAGCGCGTCGTATATCTCCGACGCCGCCCTCTCGTAATCCTCCGCATCGCCGCCGAACGGATCAGATATGTCGCCTTCTCCCCCGGCGTATTCCGAAAGAGTATACACCTTACCCGGAGCGAGCGGCTCTATGAGCTGCTTATGCGCGGAGGTCATGGCAAGTATCACATCCGCCATCGAGATCAGCTCGTCCGTAAGCGGTTTCGTTCTGTGTCCGCTGAGATCCACTCCGCGCCGAGCCATCGCCGCGACCGCTTCACCCGCCGCCTTTTCTCCTATCGGCGCAAACACTCCGGCGCTGTCGATTAGTACATTCAGATCATTCTTTACCGCAATATCGTTCAGCATGGCCGCTGCCATCGCGCTCCGGCAGGTATTGCCGGTACAGACAAATAATATCTTTAACGGTCCCTGTTTCATAAGTGATCCATCTCCTTGTTCTCCTCCGCCGCTCCTACGCGTATCACGCGGTGTGCGGCCGCCCTGTACAGCCTGTTCTTGACCGCCAGCCCGTATCCGTCGCGCTCCTCGAACTCGGCGAATACCAGCTCCGCGCCGAGCCTGTCAAACTCGCGCAGGCAGCCGAACAGGTTTTTCGCATATTCGCGGTTTGTCGTCCCCGCGCAGAGTATAACGGCGCTGTCGTACGTGTTTTCCGACATGGTGAGCACTCCGCAGACCCTGTCCGCATTCCGCTCCAAAAGCTCAGCTATCTTCTTCCTTACCGCGTCCGTGCCGCCTTCTACTACAGTCACTTCCGCCTCCGGCGCATAGTGCTTGTATTTCATGCCCGGGCACAGCGGTCTTTCGTTCTCGTCAAGCGAGCCGAGTATGTTCGGGTCTATCTCCGTTTCCGGTACCACATCCTTTAACTGTCCGTACGTTATCCCGCCCGGTCTCAGCAGCACCGGGATCTCCCGCGACGCGTCCACTATAGTGGATTCCACGCCCACGCTGCAATCACCGCCGTTTATTATCGCATCTATCCTGCCGTTCATATCCTCTGTTACATGGCTCGCCTTGGTGGGGCTGGGTCTCCCGGACAGGTTCGCGCTCGGCGCGGCTATAGGCACGCCGGCGGCTTTTATAAACCGGCGCGCGGTCTCGTTCTCCGGACAGCGTATACCCACGGTATCCATGCCCGCAGTCACTGCTCCTCCGAGCCTTTCGCTCTTTTTAAGTATTATAGTGAACGGCCCCGGCATAAACGCGCTTATAAGCTTACGTGCGTTTTCGCTCACGCCGTCCGCAAGCTCCTCTATCCCCGATGTGTCGGATATGTGTACGATAAGCGGATTGTCCGATGGTCTCCCCTTAGCCGCGTATATCCTCTTCACCGCCTCGCCGTCATAGGCGTTCGCGCCAAGCCCGTACACCGTCTCGGTCGGGAACGCCACCAGTCCGCCGGCGGCGGCTATCGCTCCGGCCTCTTTTATCCCTTCCTCGTCCGCTCTCAATATCTTTGTTTCCATATTAATCGACCGTATACGTTCTGAGCATATCGTTCTTTATCGTCCAAAGCTTTTCGGACAGATCCACATAATACTTATGCGGATTTTCAAAACGCTTCAGCTCCTCCCATAAGCCGTCCACCTGCATACTGCAATACTCGCGCAGCACCTCCACGGACGGCGACTCGTACACGCACTTTCCCTTTCTGAATATTCGTTTGAGGAGAGGACGCGCAAAGAAGCCTTCAACGCGCTTGCGCTTCCATGTAAATTCCGGATCGAACAGCTCGTACGGCTGCGATGCGTCTATCTTTTCATCATGCAGGGTTATCACGTCGGCAATGGCCTTTGACGTGCCGCTGTCGAAAAGACGGTACACCTGCTTGAAGCACGGGGTCGTTATCTTTGCAACGTTCTCGCTTATCTTTATCTTCGGTATTATATTTCCGCTTTCGTCCTCGACCGCGGCAAGCTTATACACTCCGCCCATGACCGGATTAGAGCGCGAGGTTATCAGCCTTTCGCCCACGCCGAACAGGTCTATCTTTGCGCCCTGTATGAGCATGTCGCGTATGATATACTCGTCGAGCGAATTTGACGCGACTATCCCGCAGTCGCTGTAGCCTGCGGCGTCGAGCACAGCGCGGCATTTCTTTGAAAGATACGTTATGTCTCCCGAATCTATCCGGACGCCCTTAGGACGCTTCCCCATCGGCTTTAGCACCTCGTTAAACGCCAGTATCGCGTTCGGCAGTCCCGACCGAAGCACATTGTAGGTGTCTATCAGAAGCGTGGTATCGTCAGGGTAATTTCTCGCGTATGCCTTGAACGCCTCAAGCTCTGAATCGAACATCTGCACCCAGCTGTGCGCCATCGTGCCGAGCGCGGGGACTCCGTATTTTTTATCCGTCAGCACGTTCGACGTACCGCTGCAGCCCGCGATATACGCCGCTCTCGCGCCGTACACGGCCGCGTACGCCCCCTGCGCGCGCCGCGCGCCGAACTCCATCACAGCTCTGCCCTCCGCCGCCCTGGCTATCCTGTTGGCCTTTGTAGCTATCATGGTCTGGAAATTTATCGTCAGCAGTATCATCGTCTCGACGAACTGTGCCTGTATGGCGGGGCCGCGCACCGTAACAAGCGGCTCTCCCGGGAAAACGGGCGTACCCTCCGGCACCGACCAGACGTCGCACTCAAATTCAAATCCGCGCAGGTAATCGAGAAATTTTTCCGAGAACATGTTCTTGCCGCGCAGATATTCTATATCGCCGTCGGTGAACCTGAGCCCGTTTAAATACTCTATCATCTGCTCAACGCCCGCCATAACGGCGTATCCGCCGCCGTCGGGAACAGATCTGAAAAACATATCGAAATACACTATCCTGTCGCCGATACCCTCGTTGAGGAAACCGTTCGCCATGGTTATCTCGTAAAAATCAGTAAGCATTGTAAGTTCGTCTGTGTTCATTGCAGTTCCTTTCTCATTCGTACACGGCTCTATTCGCCGATATACCTTATGACCGCTCTTACTCCCTTTTCGTTCTTTACATCGGTGTGCAGTATAAACCCGTCGCTGTTCATAAATCTCTGCATATAGTCGTTGCTCGTATACGGGCACATTATCCAGTACGGCTCCGAAACGTCCAAGTCCTCCATCATCTCAAGCGTAGGCAGGAACACACTGTCCTCCGGATAATAGTGATACGCGGTTTTGCTCAGATCCGCAACGCTGCTTCTGGTAAAGTTCCAGTAGTGCGAATGATCGCCCGCCACGGCTCTGTCCCTCAGCGAATACGGCAGCGGCACCTCGTTGCTGACGCGCATTATCCGTTTGCGCTCAGCTGCGCTGAACTCGCTCAGAAAGCCGCTGTTGAGCCACCGCCTCAGGTCGCTTTCCTCCCAGTCGTTGCCGCTCTCGTCAAACGGCATAACGCCTACGCAGTCACGGCTCACAAGGAGCATGCTCCCGTCGTTATACCTCTCCTCTATCCGCCACACTATCGGCTTTCCGTTCAGCCGCCCGAACTCCATGGTCGCCTTCGGCAGACGTATATAGAAAAGCCCGGTGAACACCGCAAGCGCCGCTGCCGACGCGGCGAAACGTTTGAACGGCGCTGTTATTATTCCTATCAGGCACACGAAGAACAGTATGTCTATGCAGTTCGTGAACAGGAACATATGCTTTGCCAGATCCGCCTCGCCGTTGCAGAGCACCGGAAGCGCAAGATTTATCCACAGCCCCAGTATCAGTATGTCCAGGGCGCATATCATATATTTCCGTTCCGGACTCTCTATTTTATGATTATGGATATAGAATATATTCATAAATACCATATACGCCGTTATGCATATGAACGCCGCAAGTATCACCCACGGCTCGTACAAAAACCTAAGAGCGGCGCGCAGATGCGACCATTCGCTGCGCTTATCCGTAAGCTCCATAGGCACCGACGCGGAATTTCCCGCCGCCGGAGGGCGTATGTAAGCCGAGTTTTCTATCGCCTTGCTAAGCTCGTTCAGGAGTCTTACGGGATGTCTCAGATAAAACGCAGCTATGTCCGTTTTTGAGACCACATCGTAAAAATCCCGCTCGAACTCCTCCGAATTTACGTCTATGGGGTATTCGTCCTCCTCCATATACGCGTGGGTATTGGCGAGCACGGCGTATTTTTCATCAACGCCCAGCTCTCTGAGATCCGCAGCCGGATCCTTACTCTCTTTCGCTATCCCGAAAAACACAGCCTGATACGTGGTGTCCTTGTTCATCCAGTCGGGTATGGAGCTGTAAAGCCCGGCTATGCTTATTATGCATATGAGCGCCGACGCAGCAACCCCCAGCTTGAAAAGCGCGTCCTTCCTCATTATAACGATAAGTATCGCAAGCGTTGCAGCTATGAGCGAATACGGTATATTCGCAAGCTTTGCGCCGGCAAAAAAATACAGCGAGACAAAAAAACCTATTGCCTTCGGCACGCTCGGACGCTTGTATATCAGCATACCGAACGCAACAAGCATCATGAGCGCCGTATACTGAAGCGGCTCTCCGTAAAATGAGTTGAAATAAAGCAGATACCCCGCGTCGCAGAACATGAATATGAACAGCAGGAACACCGAAAGCTGGACGCGTATTTTAGCATCGGCAAAAAATGTGAATATTACCCATGCGGCTACGGAAAGCATGAATATATACAGCACCGCCATATACGCGATATTGTATTGGGTGAGATCCCTGCCCGTCAGGGCGTTGGCGATAACGTTAAGTTCCTTCGATATCTTTATTATAAGGAAATGCGGCGACGAATATATATCCTCCGCCTCGTTGCTCTGCCACGCCTCATACGCCGCTTTAAAAATATTATCCGCGCCGTTCAGCTCCATGACGTAATCCTGCTTGAACAGATAGTAGTGATCAGCGCTGTCGGCATATTCAATATTGTTTGTGAGCAGCACGCGCCTGAAATCGCCGTTGTCGCTCAGCCCCACATTATCGCCGTAATACAGGACGGACAGGCTTATAAAAAACACCGCAAGCGCGCCGAGTATCGGTATTATCCTCCCCTTTATCACACCGGATATGCTTTTTTTCTTCTTATCCCTGTTCAAATAACCACTCTTTCTCTGTAAAAAGGCGGATAAAATCAAACGATCTTATCCGCGCTTCCGAATATTCAATCCCAAAATATCGAACGGACAACCCGGCTCAGAATGAATGTCCGCCCCGTCTCGAATAACCTCCGGAACGCTTGTTTTCCATTCTCCGCTTGTTGTCGCGTATTTTTTCCTCGCTCTCATGCTTGAACCTTGACAGTTTGTCCTCAAAAGACATATCCTCCGAAGGACGCGCTGTCCAGTCATACGAATCGGGTCTTGCCGAGACGCGCTTCGTTTTTTCCGGCTTTCCGCGCTGCGGCTTTTCAGCCTGTTTCATGGACAGGCTTATCTTTCCTTTTTCGTCTATGCGTATGACCTTTACTTTAACGCGGCTTCCTTTTTTTATAAATTGATTTATATCGCTTACATATTCGCTCGAAAGCTCAGAAATATGCACCAGTCCGGATTCGCCCGAACCGATGTCAACAAACGCCCCGAAGGGCATTATACCCGTCACTGTTCCCTCAACAATGCTATCCATCACCGCCATTAAGCTGTACCCCCGTCAATCCTCGTCTGAAATGTCCAAAAATATCTTCGCGTTGCTCTTTACCAGGCCGAGCTTTTCCGAAGCGATCTTTTCTATGTATTCGTCGGTATTTACCTTTTCACGCAGATCGTCTATCTCCGTCTGCCGTTCTTTTTCCTCGGCTATCTTTATGTCCAGCTCCTCTATCTCGGCTTCATACTGCTTTATCTGCGGTCTCTGCACCGCGCCTCTGAAGATCATGCTGCCGGACGCCAATATGACGACCCACACAAGAACGCCTTTTTTATGCTTTGATATAAGCTCCGATATCATCTGTTTAAGCCGTATCATAATACGCCTCCCGCCTTGCGATCACATATACACATATATTCTCAGCCGCCGTTTTTTCCGCGCACGCGTCTGTATAAATATCTCAGAGGGCGCAAAAACGGTACTATTAGAATTTTATACAAAATAACCGCCGGTGTCAAGAGTATTTTGAAAAATAATTTAAATATTTTTAAAAATGCAGCAAAAAACACACAAAAAACATGTCTTAGGGCTCTTGAAACCGTTATATGATACAAAAGCGCCCCCATAGCCGCTCCCAGAAGCTCAAAGAACCTGAACGTCATGGAATTCGTGTGCCATAGGCACCATGCAGGCACAGCTGCTGCACAGATCCACCATGCGATATCAAGGACCGCATTGGCGGCTATGCCCTTAAAGAATACGGTGCGCAGTCCGTGGAACAGATCCCAGAGCAGAAAAAGCGCCGCGCCGCATCCGACAGAAAGCAGGAATGCGGCTGACTCCGGACTCATTTGAACAGCCCCTCAAGAACGGAACCGCGGCTCTTATCCTTTGAATACTGTATGGACGATATCTCGCCGTTCACGAGCAGCTCGCCGGTCTCGGTATTCAGGCGGCTTATGCTTAGCGACTTCCCTCGCACAGCCAGTGCGCCGCGGGCGGTCTTGAGCGTTACGAGATTATCGGAAAAGCCGCAGACCTCCGTAACGCCCTCAAGCGTCATTTTCGATCTGTCCTCCAGAAACAGCGAATGTCTGATCTCCGTCTTTTTCTCGGAAAATGCACCTTTTTCCGTCTGCACAGTTCTCATCATACCGGCCGCACCCCTCAATATAGATTTCCGTCTCATAAACAAGACCGATACTATACTATATTCACTGCTGCGTAAGTATAGAACCCGCACTCACATCGTTTCTCCGCGGCCTGCGGCGCTGAAAACAAATTGCAGCTCATGACTCCGCTGCGCTTCGCTCTGCCGGGATCAGACCGGGCGGTACAGCGACGCGGCGTCTCCCTTTAAAACGTGCTCCGCAAGCGCCGTTACCTCGTAGCTGTTCACACGCTCGCCCAGCGTGATCTCTATGACGTCGCCGACCTTAACGTCGTACGAAGCCTTGACCGGTCTGCCGTTTACGGCTACCCTGCCTCCGGCGCATGCCTCGCTTGCAACGGAGCGCCTTTTGATAAGTCTTGAAACTTTTAAATATTTATCTATCCTCATATATCATTCCTCTTTACAACAAGCAAAAACCGCCATTCTCCGGAACGGCGGTAAGCTGTATATTCCATGCTGCTTAAAGCGTGCTGTTACGCGTTTACTATATCCTTGAGCGGCTTGCCTGCTTTGAATGCCGGTACCTTTGAAGCCGCTATCTCTATAGTCTCGCCCGTTCTCGGGTTCTTTCCCGTTCTCGATGCCCTTTCTCTTACCTCAAATGTGCCGAAGCCTACGATCTGAACTTTTTCTCCCTCGGCAAGCGCCTTTGAGATAGCATTGATTGCTGCCGACAACGCATTGTCAGCGTCCTTTTTCGATAATCCCGCACTCTGCGCGATCGCTGAGATCAATTCGTGCTTGTTCATTATTTCTTTTCCTCCTGCAAAACTTTGTAATCATTTATCCGGCGGCCCGCACATTAGCAAAACCGCCAAACACACACAATATTCTATTACAAAATGTTCCGATTGTCAATAGCAAATCGCAATATTTTTTCTTTTTATAGATATTCTCTGAAAATATATGCTCTTTTACATGCTTTTATACGCCTTTTGAGCGAATTTTCAGGCATTATATGATGTTTTCCTCGCACTTCGCCTTCTCCCAGTAAGCGTCCATTTCATCAAGCGTGAGCTTGGCAAGATCTGCGCCGTCCTTTACGGCAAGCTCCTCCATCTTTTCAAACCTGCCTATAAACTTGTTCGACGCCGCCGTAAGCGCTGTTTCCGGATCCGCTCCCAGGAACCTGCCGAGATTTACGACCGAAAAGAGCAGGTCGCCGTATTCCTCGCGGGCATGCTCCGCGCTCCCGCCCGCCGCGGCGGCAAGCTCGTCCGTCTCCTCGCGCACCTTCGCAAGCGCGCCGCTTATATCGTCCCAGTCGAACCCGAAGCCGCGTGCTTTCTTCTGGATCTTCTCGGCGCGCATCAGCGCCGGAAGATGCTTTGGCACATCCTTCAAGACTCCGGTATACGTACCTATATTCTTTTCCTTCTTTTTATTCTTTTCCCAGTTTGACAGCGCTTCCTCCTCGTTCCCGGCCTTATCCTTGCCGAAAACGTGGGTGTGGCGTGTTATAAGCTTTGTGCATATTTCCTTCACCACATCGTCAAAGCCGAACGCGCCGCGCTCGTCCGCCATCACCGAATGGAATACCACCTGCAGCAGCACATCGCCCAGCTCGTTCGCAAACGCATGGTCGTCCCCCGAATCGAGCGCGTCTATCGCCTCATAGGTCTCTTCGATCATGCTTTTCTTTATCGACTGGTGGGTCTGCACCTTATCCCACGGACAGCCGTCGGGACGGCGCAGCCTTACCACTATGTCGATCAGATCCTGTATACTGTATTTGTCCTTTAATTCCATCGTAAGCTCATACCTTCCGTAAAAAATATTGATTTACCCAATTATATCAGATATGACCGCAGATTTCAAGCTTTATCGTCCTTTTTACGTCCATTTTGACCGTTCACAGCCGTACAGGACGCGCGGCTTATCTTTTTTCAGACCTCACGCCGCCGAAAACGAAAAACACCGCCGCGAACACCGCCGTTACCGCTATCCCCTCCGCAGCCGTGCGAAGAAGCGCTTCTTCCACGCCGCCGAAAAGCAGCTTTACCGGCGAAAGCGCAGCAAGAGCCGCTGCCGCGGCGGCAGCCGGTGTTATAATTATCCCCGAATATTCCCTTTTTAATCCCGTGTAACGCGATATATACACAAGATCTATCACCGCTCCCGCAAAAAAACCTATATCCGAGCCTATGACCGCGCCGTATATATTCAGCTCAGGCACGGACGCAAGAGCGACTGTACATATTATCTTTATCACTGCCGCAGCCGCGGAAGCTATGAACGCCCTGCCTATATACCCCATCGACTGCAGCACCGCGCCCGCAAGCTGCATTATACATATGAATATGACCGAAGGCGACGCAAGGCGCAGCATATCCGCAGAATACGTGTTCCTGAACAATATGTACAGCGCCTCGCCGCTGAAGCTGTAAAGGAGCACGGAAAACAGCATCCCCGCGGCTGCCGATAAAGACAGACCCCTCGCCGTAACGCTCCTGATACGCCTCATATCGCCGCGCTCCGCCGCTCCGGCAGTTATCGGTATTATGCTCACGCCGAGCGTTGCAAGCAGCCCGGACGGGAGGTTGAGCACCGTCAGCGCATAGCCGGTATAAGAGCCGTAAACAAAACGTGCCTCCTCCGCGCTCATACCCGTCCTCAGCAGGCTCATGCGCAGCAGCGAGGTGTCGCATACCGACAAAAATGAGCCTATGACCGACATGAACAGCATCGGCATTGCTATGGACATCAGCTCGCCCGATATCTCACGCCTGCCCGCCGTACACCTGTTCCCGCCTCGGAACGATATGCTGTACCATACCGCAAGTATCGCGGTCGCTATAAATTCGCCCGCCGTGACGCCTGCGGCTGCTCCGGCTGCGGCATACTGCGTGCCCAGTCCCGTCAGCCATACCGCAAAGGCGTATCCGGCCGCAAGCTTAACCACCGCCTCCACTACCTGTGACACAGCTGTGGGGAACATATCGGATCTGCCCTGAAATCCGCTCTTGACAGCCGTCCCCAGCGCAACGAACAATACAGACGGCGCAAGCGCCCTTATAGCCCATACTGCGCGCTCCTCCTTCATTGCAAGCGCGAAAAACTCCGCTCCGAACCAGAGCGCAAGCGAGCCTGCGGTCCCGGCGGCGGCAAGCATGACCGTGGCAAGCGCTACGATACGCTTGGCGCGGGGCGCATCGTTTTTCGCATATGCCACAGCCGTGAGCTTCTGTACCGCAAACGGCATACCGGATATGATAAAGGCAAGGAACATGACATATACCGAAAACGACGTATTGTATACCGCCATGCCCTCCTCATGAACTATATAGGTAAGCGGTATCTTGAACACCGCGCCGAGTATCTTTGATATCGCGTTCGCTGTCATAAGTATCGCCGCGCCTGCCATAAAGCTTTGATTTTTCACTGTCCCACCTGCTTTAAATAGATATATTCAATCTTATTTAAACAAGCGCGCTTTTATTACATGATAAAAGACGAACACACAATAAGAACGGTTTAAACAGCGCTCTGCTTTGCCTGCAAGGAGCGGAGCTTGCAAAGAGAGCGTCAGTTACCCGGAATATCAGAGGGATATCATAGCTCTAACTGAAATTATAAATGACGACTGCCGCCTAAGATACGGGGATATTTTTGCTCATCTTACAGTTTTTTACCTGCACAAAAAAAACATTAAAATATCAATACTTTTTTCCCGTTTCGGAAAAAAGTATCGATATTTGCTTACTTTTTATAATACATTGCCGTTAAACACATAAAAACAGGCTGAGCTGTTTAAACTCATGCTTGTAATATATGAGCGTTTGTGCTATAATTCTAATATACCGGTTTTCCGAACCGCAGTCCGGGAGGCAGGGGTACGCCCTTGCACCGGGCATATCAATTTTTGAAAGGAATATCCGAATGCTTATACATAAAATGAAAAGGGTGAACGGTGTGATAACCGTTCCGGGCGACAAATCCATATCGCACAGAGCCGTTATGCTCGGTGCGCTCGCGGACGGGACTACGTCTATACGCGGCTTTCTGCGCGGCGCAGACTGTCTTTCGACCATAGACTGCTTCCGCAAAATGGGGATAAGGATAGACGAGGACGGAAACGGCTCCGTTACGGTCCACGGCCGCGGCCTTAACGGGCTGAGCGCTCCGCAGGACACGCTCTACACAGGCAACAGCGGTACTACAACGCGGCTGCTGTGCGGCATACTCGCAGGACAGCCCTTCGATTCATCCGTGACCGGGGACGCTTCGATATGCAAACGGCCTATGGGCAGAGTGACCCGGCCGCTTTCTCTCATGGGCGCAAGGATAGAAAACGAATACTGTCCTCTGCTCATACACGGAACAAAGCTGCACGGCATCGACTACAGCATGGAAGTTGCGTCGGCCCAGGTGAAAACGGCATTGATACTCGCCGCACTTTACGCGGACGGAGAGACCGTTATCCGGGAGACGGAAAAGTCGCGCGACCATACGGAGCTTATGCTCAAAGCCATGGGCGCGGATATAGAGACATGCGGGCTGACCGTCCGCGTCAGGAGAACAAACGCGCTCAGACCGCAGGATATAACCGTTCCGGGAGATATATCCTCGGCGGCGTTTTTCATGGTGCTCGGCTCCATAATGCCGGAGTCGGAGATAACAATAAAAAATGTCGGAATAAATCCGACAAGAACGGGCATTATCGACGTTATGCGGCAGATGGGCGCGGATATACGCATATCCGGCGAACGTACCGAGGGCGGAGAGCCGGTTGCCGATATCAGGGCTGCGTCATCAAGGCTCAGAGGCGTTGAGATAGGCGGAGAGATAATACCGAGGCTGATAGACGAGCTTCCGGTCATAGCGGCGGCAGCCGTGTTCGCCGAGGGACGCACCGTCATCCGCGACGCCCGCGAACTTAAGGTCAAGGAAACGAACCGCATAAGAGCGGTAGCAGAAGAATTTACAAAAGCCGGCGCGGACATTACCGAGACCGAGGACGGCATGATCATAAACGGCGGAAAGCCGATACACGGCGCTGACTTCGCCGTTTACGGCGACCACCGCATGGCGATGAGCCTTGCGATACTTTCGCAGCTCGCAGAGGGCGCCTCGTCCATCGACGACGCATCCTGCGTTGACGTGAGCTACCCGGGCTTTTTTGAAGATTTTTACGGACTTGAAAACTGACGCATTCTCTTTAATAACGCGAACGAGCCGCCTGCTCCGATACGGAACAGGCGGCTTTTGAGTTTCTTTTTATGTCTTTTGCCGGGTCACACAAGCCTTATCGTCTTTATCACCTGCGGAACTACAGGCCGGTCGCTGTGGTCGGTCTCGCAGCGCGCGATATCGTCCACTACATCGAGTCCCTCGGTGACCTTGCCGAAGGCGGCGTACTGACCGTCGAGATGCGGCGCGTCCTTATGCATTATAAAGAACTGGCTCGACGCGCTGTTAGGGAACATAGTTCTCGCCATTGAAAGCACGCCTCTAGTATGCTTCAGCTCGTTTCTGACGCCGTTCGCGTCAAATTCGCCCTTGATGGACTCCGCTTCCCTGTGGTTCCCGGCCGCGTCAAAGCCGCCGCCCTGGATCATAAATCCCTCTATCACGCGGTGGAACACCAGCCCGTCAAAAAAGTTCTTTTCAATGAGCTTCTTGAAATTCTCCACTGTGATCGGTGCGAGCTTCGGGTAAAGCTCCGCCTTTATGACCTTTCCGTCCTCCATCTCTATCTCTATATTCATAGCTGCACTTCCTCCTTTGTGTTTTCCGAAGCAGAGGGACTGCTCTTTGGCGTTTCCTCTGCTTCTTCCCCGGCAGCCGCGCCGTCTCCCGAGGTTATTGTTATACTTTCTATTTCAAACGTCTCCGCCGGTACGTTCTTCAAACCGGACGGCGGATCTTTCATGAGCGGTGCGCTGCCTATCTCATCCGCTACGTCCATTCCGTCCGTGACCGTTCCGAACGCCGCGTACTGACCGTCGAGATACTCGCTGTCCTCAAGGACTATGAAGAACTGGGTGGACGCGCCGTTGAACGAAGTAAGCGGACGCGCCATGGATATTACCCCGCGCTTATGCGACAGGTCGTTTTCTATCCCGTTTTCCTCAAATTCACCCTCTACCGTCTCGGAAACGCTTTTCAGATTAAGCTCCGCGTCATAGCCGCCGCCCTGGATGACAAAGCCCTCCTCAGCACGGTGGAATATCGTTCCCGAATAAAAATTCTCCTGAACGTTTTTCACGAAATTGGCAACCGTTTTGGGTGCAACATCGGGATAGAGCTCAAGCGATATCTCATCGCCGCCCGTCAGCGTTATCACCGCGTCTATCGTGTTTTCCGTAAGGCTCGGGTCAAGACGGCTTTCCGTCCTCTTCGTTTCGCGCGGCTCTGCCGTTTCCTCCGGCTTCGCGGTCTTTCTTTCCCCGCCGCATGAGGCAAGACACAGCGATACCGCCGTGCACGCCGCCGCAAATATCATCTTCTTTTCGGAAGTCAATTAAATATCACTCCTCTCCGTCCGCCGCGGTTTCGTCACCGTCTGCGCCGGCGCCGTCTTCGTCCGGCTCTTCCTCCTCGCGCTCCGTAAGCGCGACGCTGACCGTTTTTACATCCTCGGCAAGCTTCATCAGCCGTACGCCCTGCGTCTGACGTCCGAACATGCTTATCTCATCCACATGCATTCTTATTACAACTCCGTCCGAGGTTATGAGCATGAGATCGCTGTCCTCCGGAGCTGAAACAAGCCCTATTAACTTTCCTGTCTTTTCTGTGAGCTTATAGGTGAATATTCCCTTTCCGCCGCGCGACTGTATCCTGTATTCATCAAGCGTCGTTCTCTTTCCGTAGCCGTTTTCCGTCACGGCAAGCACCGCCTTACCGCTGTCGGCAACGACTGCCGAAACAACGCAGTCGCCCTCGTTCAGCTCTATCGCCTTCACACCGCGCGTTGTCCTGCCCATCGCTCGCGCGTCCGTTTCTTTGAACCTTATGCAGAGGCCGTTCCTCGTTGCCACGAGCATTTCCCTTGTATCGTCGGTCAGGTTAACGCTTATAAGCTCGTCATCCTCAACAAGCTCTATAGCGCGCAGACCTACCTGGCGTATACGCGCATAATCCATTATATCCGTGCGCTTTACAAGTCCTTTCCTCGTCACGAACGTCAGATAGCCGCCGTCGTCGAACGACTTCACGGGTATCATCGCGCTTATCTTCTCATCCCTTTCAAGCGGAAGCAAGTTAACTATAGCCATACCCTTTGCAGTCCTGCTCCCCTCCGGGATCTGGTAGCCCTTGAGGCGGTAGACCATGCCCCGCGTCGTAAAGAACAGGATATACTCATGCGTTGATGAAGTGAAAATATGCTCCACAAAATCCTCGTCGCGCGTAGTAACTCCTGTTATCCCGCGTCCTCCGCGGCGCTGCGACCTGTATGTGTTTATCGGCATACGCTTAGTATACCCGTTATGGGTGAGCGTTATTATACACTCCTCCTCCTCTATCAGATCCTCGTCCTCAAGATCGCTGTAGTCTGCGGCTATCTCGGTGCGGCGCGCATCGCCGTACTTGTTCTTAAGATTTAAAAGGTCTTCCTTTATTATCGCGTTGACCTTGCCGCTGTCAGACAATATAGCCTCGTATTCGCCTATCTTCTCAAGTATGCCTCGGTATTCCTCCTCTATCTTTTCGCGCTCCAGACCGGAAAGACGTCCCAGCTGCATCTGTACTATCGCCGTAGCCTGGATATCGTCAAGCTCAAATCTTGAGCACAGCTGCTCCTTCGCGTCCGATATAGACCGTGACGCGCGTATGATCCTTATCACCTCGTCCACATTGTCTATAACTATTTTGTAGCCCTCCAGCAGATGTGCGCGCTCCTTAGCCTTTCTCAGCTCAAATCGGGTACGGCGTGTTATCACGTCCTCCTGATGCGCTATATAATAATCTATCATCTGTCTGAGGTCGAGCACCTTCGGCACCTTGTCCACGAGAGCAAGCAGTATTATGCTGAACGATTCCTGCATCTGCGTGAATTTATACAGGTTATTGAGAACCACATTGGCGTTTGCGTCACGCTTCAGCTCTATTATGAACCGTATCTCATTCGAGGACTCGTCGCGCGTTGAGGATATGCCTTCGAGCTTTCCGTCGCGGACAAGCTCGTTTATGTGCTTTTCCATCTGCGCCTTATTCACCTTGTACGGTATTTCGGTAACTACAATGCGCTGCCTGCCGTTGTCCGTTTCCTCTATCTCCGCCTTTGCGCGCAGGATTATCCTGCCTCGGCCCGTAGTGTACGCCTGACGGATCCCGCGCCTGCCCATGATGATGCCGCCCGTCGGGAAATCCGGCCCCTGTATATACTGCATGAGCTCGTCAACGGTTATCATCGGGTCGTCTATACATGCCACTATAGCGTCTATCGTCTCGGTCAGGTTGTGCGGCGGGATATTTGTAGCCATTCCTACGGCTATGCCGTTGCTGCCGTTGACGAGAAGATTTGGGAACCTGGACGGCAGAACGTCCGGCTCATGCAGCTTGTCGTCAAAGTTCGGGACAAAGTCCACGGTCTCCTTTTCTATATCCGTCAGCATACACGCCGCTATCTTCGACATCTTCGCCTCGGTATACCTGTAAGCTGCGGGCGGGTCGCCGTCGATTGATCCGAAGTTTCCCTTTCCCTGCACGAGCGGATACCGCAGCGAGAAATCCTGTCCCAGACGCACCATAGCGTCGTAAACCGACGCGTCGCCGTGCGGATGGTATTTACCCAGAACGTCGCCGACGGTGGTTGCCGACTTGCGGAAATCCGCCTCGTAAAGCAGCCCTGCGTCATACATATCATAAAGGATACGCCTGTGCACGGGCTTGAGTCCGTCGCGCACGTCCGGGAGCGCGCGGCTCACGATAACGCTCATCGCATAGGCGATATACGCCTTTTCCATTTCATTGTTCAGATCCACGTTTACGATCTTCTGATTTTCTATAACCGACATGTCAAACGGTTGTTCTTTTGACTTTTTAGCCATATATGCCTCCTCAGTCCGCCGATCTAAGCTGTTTTGCAGACCATATTATCCATACAAAATAATTATTGTCATATCTATTTGATTATACCACAAAACAGCGTAAAATGCAAGCAAATATGCGGATTTTTACAGTAAAAAACGCATATCGGGCCTTTTGAGCCGCGATATGCGTTTATCCTTATTATATTATCCGTCAATTCATTTGAAGGATGCTGCCTACGTCAGCCGCGGCCGCCATGTCTACCTTCTCCCCGGCTGCTTCAAACACCGAATTAGCCGCAGGATCTCCGCCTGAGCTTCCCGTGACTATTTCCGCAGTGTCAAAAACGCTTATCCTCATTTCCGGCTTAATGTATTCCATTCCTATCCCTCCGATACTCTAATATCATATTTTTTTTGCATCCGCCGTGCCGCCCGTCACTTTATATATACTGACGGCTCTCCCGTTTTCGTTCCCTCCGGTATATTGTACAGGATAACGCCTATATCCACATTTGCGTCGGTAAACGTCGTTTGGGTGAACTCATGATACCACGGCACGGTCTGTCCGCCGTTCCCGAAGCTGTACTGCAGTCTTATCACATTCCCGTTAACATTGCTGAGACTGACCTTGTGAAGCTCATACGACTCGCTTGAACCCTCGCCTATCTGCGTATTCATTGCGTTGTCAACTGCGTCTTTGTTGCTCTCAACAGAAACCTTTGAATATTTCGAAGCTTGAGTCTTATACACACTGTAGTCATCTCCGGCTTCAAGACATGTGTAGCCGCTCTCTGTGTAACCGCTCACATCGGTACTGAATACGCCGCCGCTGATAAATAAGTTATCTGTACAGCCCTCGCCGGCGTATACGGCTTTTCCTTCATTTTTTCCGATAAACGTTCCGCCCGTGATGCTGATGCTGTTTATTGAAGCGCTTTCATCACCGTTACGCAGTATCTTTTCAAAGCCGTAAATGCCCTCAAAGGTCCCGCCGGATATGCTTATATCCATTTTTCCTGCATATCCGCTGCCGGCTGCGGGCGTTCTGCCCGTTACCGCCAGCGCGGCGCCCGCAGTGCAAAAGCCGTCGCTCTGATCCGTTCCGGGTCTTATCGCAGCCATTTTGGATGTTGAGACCAGAGCGCCGCCCGACACCGTAAGGCTTCCGGACGCGATCTCTACCGCAGTCGCTCCTCCGGTTATCGTACCGCCTGTTATCTCCGTTTTGCCCGGCTGTGGCAAATACATACCGACCGCAATTTCGCTTGTTATTTCGCCGCCGTTTATTGTTATCGACGTGTCCTCCTTGTCGGGAGTGCCGTTTCCGTATACTGCATTATAGTTTTCAGACTTTACTGTTCCGCCATTCATCGTGAACGTTCCTCCGTCTACAACGAATACTCCTCCATCGTATCCGTCAACCACGGAACTGCTGCCGTTTATTGTGAAGCTTCCTCCGTCTACTTTAACTGCTTCTACATTTTTCCCAACGCTTTTGATCGACGCATTTTTGACCGTCAGCTCGCCCTCGCACGTGATAGTGCTGTAAGTATCTTTGGCATTGCTTTGTACCACAGCCCCGTCCTTGACGGTCACGCTGCCTGTTTTATGGATAGCTATTGCATTATAGTCGGCAATCAGGCTGCCCTCCCCGGTTATAGTCAGCAGAGAGTTACTACCCGAAGTTTGCAGATAAAAAGGACCAATATCCGCCGTATGTCCGTTCAGATCGATAGTTACTCCGCCGACAACCTTGTATTTCGGTTCAGGTAAAGCTGCTGTGTTTTCATAGTCCTTTAACATTACGACTGTGTCCCCATCAAACGCCGAATTCAATGCAGCGAAAACAGATGCATAAAACATTTCCGTACCGTTCGGCTTTACGATCTTCGCACCGTCTCCTTCCGCTGCAAAAGCCGCCGCTCCCGGCGCCGCTGCTGCCAAGACCGCCGCCGTAAGAGCGGCGGCGGCTCTTTTTCCGATTTTCATTTTCTTTATCCTCCTTGTCATATTTTGTGTATACTTGCGTTTTTTACCGCCGTATAAGACTATTATATATCTTTTTATTTGAATTGTCAATACTATAGGCACTATTTTAATTAGTGTTTATAGTATATTGATAAGCCATGTTAACGGCTATATAATCAATAGTAATAATTTTATGGAGGTCATTGCTGTATGGAAAGCATTTCGGAGCTGTTTGGGAACAGGGTACGGGAATACCGTTCACTGCGCGGTTTGAGCCAGGAACAGCTTGCTCTGAGAGCAAATATAAACGTATCCTTTTTGGGACAGATAGAGAGGGGCGGCAAAAAACCGACTATAGACACTATAGACAAGCTGCTTACCGCGCTCGATGTGAAATATGCCGAGTTTTTCGACTTTGACTCTGACGCAGGAAGTCAGAAAAGCACCGATCTCATCGATAAGATCACATATGAGCTGCAAATGCGCACGAGCGGCGAACAGCAGCTTGTATACGACATAATGAGAAGGATATTCATATATAACGACTTTACCGTTCAGAGCAAATAAAAAAAGCTTCATCCCATGCGCATAAGGAAGCGGAGCGGGACTTATGGATATGTTTTCGACAAATTTTGAATAAACTATTTACAAAAATGCGTTTTTATATTAAAATATATTTAAAGTCCGATATGGATCATCCATATCAAGCAAAAGGAGTTATTCACATGAAGAGAACTAAAGGTTTAGATCCGGCGGTATATGATTTTGATAAGAAACTGCCTTGGCTTCAAGCCATACCGCTCGGGCTGCAGCACGTGCTTGCTATGTTTGTAAGCAACCTCACCCCTCTTATAGTTATAGGCGGGGCATGCGGGATCGCGGCGGGCGATCCGCTTCAGATAAGTCTGCTTCAAAACGCCATGTTTATCGCAGGCGTCGTCACGCTTATCCAGCTTTTTGCCATCGGCCCTGTGGGCGGAAAAGTGCCGATCATCATGGGTACCTCGTCCGGCTTTATCGGAGTTTTTTCATCTGTGGCAAAAACTATGGGCTCAGGTGTGATCGCGTACGGCGCGATGATGGCGGCGTCGTTTCTGGGCGGTCTATTTGAAGGCGTTCTGGGATTTTTCTTAAAGCCACTAAGACGGTTCTTTCCGTCTATCGTGACCGGAACAGTCGTCCTTTCCATAGGTCTTTCACTCATATCCGTAGGAATAAATTCGTTCGGCGGAGGCGATAAAGCGGCGGATTTCGGTTCTATGGAGAATATTCTTCTCGCAGTGTTCGTGCTTGTCGTTATCCTCGTATGCAAGCACTGGGGCAAGGGAATAGTGAGCACATCCGCAATACTTATAGGCATACTTGCCGGGTACATAGCCGCCGTTGTTATGGGTATGGTCCTTCCGAATACGGTAACGGTTGACGGACAGGAGGTCACAAAGGCATGGGTGCTCAACTGGTCGAAGGTCGCGGAAGCTTCATGGTTTTCGGTGCCCAAGCTTATGCCGGTCAAATTTGTTTTTGATCTGCGCGCAATTCTTCCCGTTATGGTCATGTTTATCGTGACCGCAGTAGAGACCGTGGGCGATATTTCCGGCGTTACGGAAGGCGGTATGAACAGGGAGGCAACGGACAAGGAGCTTTCCGGCGGCGTTATCTGCGACGGTTTGGGGTCTTCGCTTGCAGCTGTTTTCGGTGTTCTTCCAAACACGTCGTTCTCCCAGAATGTCGGTCTTGTAACGATGACCAAGGTCGTAAACAAGTGGGCGCTTTCATGCGGCGCTTTCTTCCTGATACTCAGCGGGCTTGTCCCGAAGATCGGAGCGGCGGTATCGATAATGCCGCAGGCGGTGCTCGGCGGCGCGATGGTGATGATGTTCTCATCGATAGTTGTGAGCGGTATCCAGCTTATAATGAAAGGGCCTATGACGGCTCGCAATCTCACGATCATATCGGTCGCGCTCGGCGTTGGATACGGAATGGGAGCAAATCCGAACATCCTCGCAAACGCGCCCCAGTTCGTTCAGCTCATATTCGGCGGCTCGGGAATAGTTCCGGCTGCATTCGTAGCTATCCTGCTGAACATAGTTCTGCCGAAAAACAAAGATGACGAAAAACCGGAAAAGAAGATCTCAGAGATATAAAAAAATCAAGCCGCGCATATTGCGCGGCTTGATTTTTTTATCCGATCATTCGGCAGCCGTGGTATCGTCCGCCGCCGGCTCCGGAGTTACCATGTCCTCCTCAGTGAAGCCGTTTATAACATCCTCGTTTACAGTTACGGTTATGCCGTGCTGGCTGCAAAGCTCCTCAAGCTTTGTCTCCTTCTGCTTGCTGTCGTAAGCAGTCGTTACCGACGTCTTATTGTCTGTGAACCACTGCTCGAACTGGGCTTCCTCAGCCGAGAAAGGCAGTCTCTGTATGATATGGTAGCCGTAATCCGACTTGCATATCCCGAACTCGCCCGGCTGCAGGCTCTTTACACAATCCTCAAATTCCTGCACCATGTCGCCGTCGGTAAATATATATCCGTCCGGATTGGACTCCGAGCCGGGGTCTGTGGAATACTCGGCGATCATCGCGTCAAAGTCCTCTCCGCCCTTCGCTCTTTCAAGCAGCGAATTTGCGAGCTCCTCGCCTGCAAGCTCCGGCTCGGCCGAAGCAGTTTCCGCAGCGGCCTCCGTTGCAGTCTCGTCCGCTGTACCTTCCTCTCCGGCAGCATCGCCGGCCGCTTCTTCCGTCGCTTCCTCTGAAGCCTCCTCTATAAGGATATGCTTAGCCCTGTAATAATTATCTGCAAAGTATGTTTTCAGCTCATCGTCCGTCGGCTCCGCCGCTTCCTCATCGAACTGATCCATCACCTTTGTCTGGTATGCGCTAGCCGTGAACAGAGCCTCGAGAAATTCCATGCTTGAACCGGCCTTTTTGAGATAGTCCTTATACGCACTGAGACCGCCGCCCTGCTGAGCGTATGAAGCCTTCATCTGAACAACGCTCTCGCGGTCCTCGTCCGTCAGCTCCAGACCCATAGCCTGACCTACGGCTCCGTACTTGAGCGTATCCTCGATCTGATCCGCAATCATATCCCTTGCCATCTCAAATTCATAGCCGTAGCTTACATATTGCGAAGCAAGCACCGATATATCGCCCATAGTGACTTTCGTGTCGCCTATCTGCATAGCCGTTTCCTTAGCCGCAGAATTGCCGCATCCGCCGAGAAGCATAGCTCCCGCTGTGAGCACTGCCAACAAACCTGTCTTTTTCATAACTGAAATCTACTCCTTTATCCCTTGCGCGGATACCGTTCAAGACCTGACCGGCTCTATCCGTGCAAATGTTATATTATTATAAATACAAAAACTATTATACATCATTTTGCACCATTTTGCAATTCATTTATTAAATTTAACAAATTATTAATAAATTCAAGCGGTTTTTTGTCGCTTTCTCTCATGGTTATCCGTACCGACGGCACGTCGCCCGACAGCAGCTTTACCCTCGACGGGTACGCGTTGTCAAGCCCGAACACAAGCCCAGGCGTTACCCTGCCGTTTTCAAACCGCAGGGTGACCGTTCTGTTCTTCTCGGTTATCTCCGTACAGCCCGCGTCCCTTGCCGGGATCTTAACGGCGGCGACCGCGATTATATTATTAACCGGCGCAGGCGGCTCGCCGTAGCGGTCGATAAGCTCGTCGCGGATCTCAAACTCGTCCTCCTCGGTCTCGATAGCGGCTATCTTTTTATACATGTCTATCCGCTGATCTGCCGACGGGATGTAGCTTTCCGGGATATATGCGTTCACGCTTATATCTATTACCGTATCCTCCGCCCTGCCCGCGCTTATTCCCTTAGCCTCGTCTATGCTCTCGCGCAGGATACGGCAGTACATGTCGTATCCGACATTGTCCATATGCCCGTGCTGCTCGGAGCCGAGTATATTCCCCGCGCCGCGTATCTCAAGATCGCGCATGGCTATCTTGAAGCCCGACCCGAACTCTGTAAACTCCCTTATCGCGCTCAGCCGCTTCTGAGCTACGTCCGAAAGTACCTTGTCGCGTTTATACATCAGATACGCGTACGCCAGCCTGTTCGACCTGCCGACGCGACCGCGCAGCTGATACAGCTGGGCAAGCCCCATCCTGTCGGCATTCTCGATTATTATCGTATTCGCGTTCGGGATATCAAGACCCGTTTCGATTATCGTCGTGCACACGAGCACCTGCGTATGACCGCTTACCATGTCATACATTATATCCTCAAGCTGGGATTCGTCCATCTTGCCGTGACCGACCGCTACGTTTATATCAGGGAAATGCTCCTTTATCCACGCCGCCCTGCTGTATATGTCCGTAACGCGGTTATGCAGATAGAACACCTGCCCGCCCCTGGCAAGCTCGTTTCTTATCGCGTCGAGTATCACCGCCCGGTTCTCCTCCAGCACGTACGTCTGAACGGGATATCGGTTCATCGGCGGCTGTGTGAGCACGCTCATATCCCTTACGGTCGTCATTGCCATATGCAGCGTACGGGGTATCGGAGTTGCGGTCATGGTCAGTACATCTACATTCGTTTTCAGCTCCTTGAGCCGTTCCTTGTGCGCCACGCCGAATCTCTGCTCCTCGTCCACGATGAGCAGACCGAGATCCTTGAATTTAACGTCCTTGGAAAGCAGGCGGTGCGTGCCTATCACTATATCTATCCTGCCGTCCCTGAGCTTTTTAAGTATCTCCGTCTGTTCCTTTGCCGTCCTGAACCGGGAGAGCATTTCCACATTGACCGGGAAGTCCGCCATGCGTCCGGCAAACGTCTCATAATGCTGCATGGCAAGGATCGTTGTCGGGCACAGATACACCACCTGCTTGGAATCGCACACCGCCTTGAACGCGGCTCTGAGCGCGACCTCGGTCTTTCCGAAGCCGACGTCGCCGCAGAGCAGTCTGTCCATGGGTCTCGGCTTTTCCATGTCCTCCTTGACCTCTTCTATCGACCTCAGCTGATCCTCCGTTTCGTTGTATTCAAAGGTGTCCTCAAAGTCCCGCTGCCACGGCGTATCTTCGGAAAACGCATAGCCCTGCATGTTTTCGCGCTCGGCGTACAGCCTTATAAGCTCCTTTGCGAGCCTGTCGGTGGACTCCTTTACCCTTTTCTTTGTCCTGTTCCATTCGCGTCCGCCGAGACGGTTCAGCTTTACCGTTTTGCTTTCCGACGAGCCGCCGTATTTATACAATAAATTCAGCTGATCGACCGGAACGTAGAGCATATCCGTTCCCTGATAGCGTATTTTAAGATAATCCTTGGATATACCACCAACGGTCATCTTCTGCGTTCCCGTATATTCGCCCACGCCGTGCGATACGTGCACCACATAGTCGCCGGGGCTTATATCGTTATACGACCTTATCCTGTCAGCGTTCTCGGTCTTGCGCCGCTCCTTCGACCTTCGCGATTCGAATATCTCGCGCTCCGATACGAGAGCAAATTTCAGCTCCGGATATTCAAACCCGTTCGACTGGCTGCCGCGTATCACGACCGTTTCGCCGCGCTCAAAGCTGCCGTCCTCCGATATCCTCGCTCTTATCCCGCGCTCGTTGAACACGCCGCAGAGGTTCTTCGCCCTTCCGGATGTAGCGGCGAGCACCGCGACCGTATACCCATCGCGCTGCCACTTGGAAAGATCCTCGAAAAGGTATTCCAGCTTGCCGTGGAACGACACGGTCGTTTTGGTCAGAAACGATTCGAGATGACGGAATTTAAAATCGTTTTTCGTATGCGAAAGTATCTCGAGCGCTATCATCCTCATGCCCGAAAGCTGCGATATTATCTCCGCACTGTCCTTATAATACTCCGTTTTCATATCGCCTATCACGTTTTTGAGCCTCAGCTCAGCTACCGCCTCGCCGCGCTCCCACAAAAACGTTTTCATCCGCTCCGATATGCGCTTCGGGTCTATCACGAACGCCGCATCCTCCGCTGTGAAATAGTCGAGCAGCGTAGGTATCCTGCCGTAGATCAGAGATACGTATTTATCCATCGCCGGGAAACGCCGCTGCTCCCTGAACGCCTCCGCATCTGCGCTCAGGTTTTGTATATACTCCTCCGAAACGTTCTTTCTGCGCTGCGCGTTTTTAACGCGCCGTTCAAGCTCAAGTATGATCTCGCCGCGCCTCTCCTCGGAGAAGAGCGCCTCCGTTACCGGGATGATCCGCATGCTTTCGGCGTTCTCCACCGCCCTCTGCGAATACGCGTCGAACGTCCTTATCGAATCCACCTCGTCGTCCCAGAACTCTATACGGCAGGGCAGCTCGCTGTTCGGCGTGAAAACGTCTATTATCCCGCCGCGCGCCGCGAACTGTCCCGGTCCCTCTATCATGTCCTCGCGCTTATAGCCCATCTCCGTAAGCTCCGATACAAGCTTTTCGGGATCGCGGACGTCGCCGGGTCTGAGGCTTATTACGCTGCGGCAGAACCTCGTCCTGTCCGCCGTATACGTCATGAGCGCGTCTATAGATGCGACCGCGATAACGCCCTTTCTTTCTGAGAGCGCGTCCAGCGCGGAAAGGCGTGCATTTTCATTTGCACGCCCCATAGTCTCTATATTGTAAAACACGTATTCCTTTGACGGGAACACCACCACGTCGTCCGCATACAGGCTCAGGTCGGAGGCAGCCGAACGCGCCTCCATATCCGAATACGTTACGACCAGCGCATTGCCTCCGGCTTCCGCAGCCGCAGCCGCTATCAGCTGCGGCTGCGCCGGGCCTACTACGCCCGACACAGACATAGGAGTCTTGTCAAGATTTTTTATTATCCCCTCATACGGACGGTATCCCCTGAGAAAGTTTTTGAGATCCAAATCTACCCATTCCTTTCCGCCGTTCAAGCCCGGGCGCGGCTCAATTGAACTTATTCATGGCAGACTGCGTTCCGCGGAGAACTATCTCGCTTACGGCCTTATATGCTTTTACTATAGCCTCCTCAAGCACCGGTATCTCCTCTTTCGCGAACCTGCCGAGCACATAATCCGCAAGCTCATACCCGCTGTGCTCCGGCTGTCCCACGCCTATCCTTACGCGCGTGAATTCATCCGAGCCGAGACGGTATATTATCGATTTGAGACCGTTGTGCCCTCCTGCGCTGCCCTTCGCCCTTATCCTTATCCTGCCGGCCGGCAGCGCTATATCATCGCTTATCACAATAATATTCCCGACAGGTATTTTATAGAACGACGCAAATTCCTCAACGCTTTCGCCGCTCAAATTCATATAAGTCTGCGGCTTCGCAAGGAACACCCGCTCGCCGCCTATCTCACACTCGCCGTACAATGCCTTGAACTTAAGCTTTTTTATCTTTGCCCCCAGCTCTTCCGCAATATAGTCTATCGTGTGAAAGCCTATATTATGCCTCGTCATTTCATACCGGCTGCCCGGATTGCCGAGACCCGCTACAAGATACATATCCATACCTCCGGTCTTATATCGGTGAATGATGATTTATTCCGAATAATATTTATTGCCCTTCCAGTCCTTTTTGTTTACCTGCCTCGCCCTTGCCACAGCGAGATTTTTTTCCGGTATATCCTCCGTTATGGTCGAGCCGGCGGCTATGTAAGCGCCGTCCCCCACCTTTACCGGGGATACGAGATTGGTATTGCAGCCCACGAACACGTTGTCTCCTATCTCGGAACGGAACTTATCCTTTCCGTCGTAATTGCAGGTGACGGTGCCGCAGCCGAAATTGACGTTTTTGCCGATATCCGTATCGCCCAGATATGTGAGGTGCGATATCTTGGTGCCGTCATCTATGCTCACGTTCTTGATCTCCACAAAATCGCCGACCTTAACGTTCCTGCCGACCGCACAGCCCGGGCGCACATAAGCGAACGGGCCCACGCTCGTTCCCGCGCCTATCTCGCTTTTCAGTATAACTGAGCTGAGCACCGAAACGCCGTCGCCTATGACCGAATCCTCTATACGGCAGCCCATCTCGACCGTGCAGCCGCAGCCTATCCTCGTTTTTCCGGCAATGGTCACGTTCGAGGCTATGACGGTATCCTCGCCTATCTCAGCGTCCGCGCTTATGAACACGCTCGAAGGATCGATAATGGTAACGCCGCCGAGCATATGCCTTTCGTTTATGCGCCTCTGCATTATCGCCTCGGCCTCGCTCAGCTGAACGCGGTTGTTTATGCCGCGTATCTCGTCATTGTCCTCTATGGTGTATCCGCCTATCCTCCTGCCCTCGCTTCGCAGTATCTCAAGCGTATCGGTGAGATAATATTCGCCCTGGGCGTTGTTCGGGGTAAGCTTTCCGAGCGCTGCCGCCAGAGCTTCGCTGTCGAACACGTACATGCCGGAATTTATCTCCTTTATCTTCTTTTCCTCCTCGCTCGCGTCCTTCTGCTCAACTATGCGCAGCACCGCGCCGTCCGCGCCGCGGACTATCCTGCCGTAGCCGGAAGCGTCCTCAAGCTCGGCGGTTATGACCGTTGCGCTGTTTCCGAGCGACGTGTGGTATTCTACCGCTTTCTTTATCGTCTCCGCGGTTATCAGCGGCGTGTCGCCGTTTAATACTACAACACAGCCCTTAGCCGCCTTTATATGCTCCTCAGCCTGCATGACCGCATGACCCGTTCCGAGCTGCTCCGCCTGCACCGCCGTCTTTGCGCTTTCACCTATGACCGGTCTTACCAGCTCCGCCTTATGACCTATCACCGCAACGACCTCTTCCGCGCCGGCGTCGCGCGACGCGTCTATGACCCATCTCACAAGCTCCTTGCCGCATACCTTATGGATGACCTTGGGCATCGCCGACTTCATTCTCGTTCCCATGCCCGCCGCCAATATAACACTTGTAAACATATCAGTTCAATTCCTTTCCCGCCCGGATCTTATCGGCGTTTATTTGTTTTATAAGTTCTTCTATACTATTGAATTTTATATCGCCGCGCAGCCTTTTTATGAACTCCGCGCTTATCTCCTCGCCGTAGATGTCCCCGTCAAAGCCGAGTATATGGCTCTCCACCGTTATCCGCTCCGCTCCGAATGTCGGGTTGCTGCCTACGTTTATAACGCTTTTGTACTTTTTGCCGCGCACGTATGTGTAGCCGGCATACACCCCGTTTTTCGGTATCGCAGTATCCGTCTCATACGAGATATTCGCGGTGGGTATACCCATTTTCCTGCCGTTTTGAAGTCCGTGCTCAACTTTTCCCTCAAGCCGCACGGGTCTGCCGAGCAGCGCCGCCGCCCTTTCAACGTCACCCTCGGCGATCAGCGAGCGTATGAGCGTGCTTTTCACGGCGCTGCCGTCCATATCTATCTCATCGGTAACTACCGTCTCAAAGCCGTATCTTTCTCCGAGCTCTCTCAGCAGCTCCGCGTCGCCCGCCGCCCTGTAGCCGAACCGGTAATCATAGCCGACGCATACCGCCGCCGGATGAAGCGCGTCCGTGAGCTGTGCAACGAATTCCTCCGGCTCCAGATGCATGAACGCCTCGTCGAAATCGCGGATATACACAAAATCCATGCCCGCTTCCTCAAGCAGTCTGAGCTTCTGCTTTTCGGGCGTGATGAGCTTCGGCTTCGCACCCGAAACCAGCCTGCGCGAATGCTCCGAAAAGAGCAGCACTCCGCATTTGCAGCCGTGCTCCTTCGCATAGCTCCTGCACCGGCCTATGACCGCCATATGCGCGGTATGAAGCCCGTCGAAATTCCCGAGCGCGACAGCCGTTCTGCTGTACGGCACGCTACCGCCCTGCCGGATCATCTCCATCTTCCGCTCCCCCTTGTCAAAAACTTATGCCGGACGTCCGCGAAGCATACGTTCCGCCCGAAAAATACATATCCCGCAAAAAACGTTACCAAAACGACTTTACGAGCACGAGCCGCATATCCTCTATCCTTGAAACGCACAAAAACCTGCCGCCGCTGCCGTAGAGCCTGTAGCTCTGCCCTTCCTCGCCGCCGCGCCACGTCATCCTTACGCCGTTGACTATGCTGCGCTCCTGCTTCTCGTTCAGCCGTATCTCCTCAAGCTCCGAAAAAAGCCTGTCTGTTGGGATCACGGCGGCGCCGGGATCCTCCAGCTCCTCCAGACGGCTGAGCGTGTACGCATCGTCTATCGAAAATCCCGCCGCCTCCGTCCTGCGCAGCTCCGTCATGACCGCGCCGCAGCCGAGCGCGCTGCCTATGTCGTCGCACAGAGAACGTATGTAGGTGCCCTTTGAGCAGCGCACGTCAAGCGACACGAAGGGCAGCGATATATCAGTTATATCCGCGGAGTACACCGTAACGCGTCTCCTTTCGCGCTCGACCTCTATACCGCTCCTCGCAAGCTCATACAGCTTTTTTCCGTCCTTTTTTATCGCGCTGTACATAGGCGGCAGCTGATCGTATTCGCCTGTAAAGCCGGAAACGGCGCGGTGCACGTCCTCCTCGGTAACCCTGACCTCGCTTATCTGCGTTATCGTTCCCTCCGAATCGAGCGTATCGCTGCGCTTGCCCAGCTCCATGACCGCACTGTAGCGCTTATCCGATACCGTAAGCATACCGGCCGCCTTTGTGGCGCTGCCTATGCACACGGGCAGAACCCCCGACGCCATCGGATCGAGCGTTCCCGTATGCCCGGCGCGCTTTGTTCCGAAGATCCGCCGTATACGCGCCGCAACCCCGTGCGAGGTCATGCCCTGAGGCTTATCGACTATAACTATACCGTTCATCTCAAAAGCTCCCCGCATGCCTTTACGACCATTTCCTCAGCTTCGGCGATATCCGACGCCTCGACCGTACAGCCCGCCGCCTTGGCATGTCCGCCGCCGCCGAACGCCTGAGCCGCCTCCGACACGTCGGCCTCGCCGTTTGAGCGCAGGCTCA
Organism: uncultured Clostridia bacterium; assembly: GCA_944393255.1. Lineage (GTDB taxonomy): Bacteria > Bacillota > Clostridia > UBA1381 > UBA1381 > Ornithomonoglobus. The sequence continues at coordinate 37,813 of CALXZP010000024.1, forward strand.
CGCGTATCATGCCGTTCACATCCTTTATCGACGCGGCTATCTCCGTTCCGCATATGCGCCTGGGGATATCCACGATATCGGAAACGTCCTCTATATCCAGCCCGTATTTCTCCGCCGAGGCGGGGTCTGCTGAAACTATCCTCAGCCTGCCGCCGAAATACGAGCGTATCTTTCCCGTCAGCTCCGCCTTGAAAAGCTCGGTCTCAAGCGGTACGCTGTCAAAAAGCAGCCGCGCCGCAGCGGCGTGGTCTATGCCCTTTTCCATCAGCTCCGCCGCCGTGCGCATGGTCTTAGGCGACGTGTTCGAATACGCAAAACAGCCCGTATCCGAGCATATGGCGGTATAGAGATATCCCGCCGCCGCCGCGCTCATCTCGGCTCCCAGGCTGCCGTACAGCCCGGCGATCAGCTCGCCCGTAGAGGAAGCCTGTGCGTCCACGTAATTCACGTCCCCGAACATTGTGTTCGTCTTATGATGGTCTATATTCAAAACGCATCCCGCCCTGTCCGCCAGCGCGGCGCGCTCTCCGAGCCTTTCCCTGTCACCGCAGTCGAGCACGATACACGTATCATAGACTTCCGTCTCTCCGCCGTATACCTTTATGCCGTCCGCCATGAACCGGAGTCTCTGCCCCACAGGCTCCTCGGCATATATCACGGCCTCCTTGCCCAGCGCACCCAGGAGCTCAGCCATTGCAAGGCACGAGCCTAAGGCGTCGCCGTCAGCGTTCACATGCGGCAGTATCACCGCCGAACGCGCTTTTTTTATCAGTTCCTCAGCACCGTCCATTATATCACCGCCAACCCAAGAAGGGGCTGTTCGTTATCCCAGCCCCTTTGCATTATTTTATTTCTCTCAATATTTTATTGATGTGCGAGCCGTGCTCTATCGAGTTATCCAGCTCGAAAACAAGCTCCGGAGTGTATCTCAGATCCACCCGTTTCCCCAGCTCGCGCCGTATATATCCCGCCGCGCTCTTAAGACCCTCCATGGCCCTGCGCCTGACGGTATCGTCGCCCATGACGGAGATATACGCCTTAGCATACCTCAGGTCGTTCGTAACGCTGACCGCTACAACGCTCGTCATGAGCGGTATGCGCGAATCCTTGAGCTCCCTTATTATGTTCGCCAGCTCGCGCATGACCTCGCCGTTTATCTTATCTATTCTTGCCATATCAAAATTTCCTCCGAGTTACGAAGCGGCGGACGCGGATAAGCTGCGCCCCGCCTTATCTTTCGATCTCCTGCATCTCAAAGCACTCTATAGTGTCGCCTTCCTTGACGTCGTTGAAGCCCTCGATGCCGATACCGCATTCGAAACGCTCCGTGACCTCCTTAGCGTCGTCCTTGAAACGCTTAAGGCTGGATATCTTGCCCTCGTGTATGATTATGCCGTCGCGCACAACGCGCACAGAGGCGTTTCTGAGTATCTTTCCCTGCGTTACGTACGAACCGGCGATAAGCCCTACATTGGGCACGCGGAAGGTCTGGCGCACATCGGCATAGCCGAGCACTACCTCCTTATACTCGGGATCGAGCATACCCTTCATAGCCGCTTCTATTTCTTCTATAGCCTGGTATATAACTCTGTAAAGGCGTATATCCACCTCGTTCTGCTGGCTCAGCGCCACAGCGCCCGCGTCGGGACGGACGTTGAAGCCGACGATTATCGCGTTCGACGCGTTCGCAAGCATTACGTCCGATTCGTTTACCGCACCAACGCCGCCGTGGATGACCCTAACTCTTACCTCATCGTTCGAGAGCTTTTCAAGGCTTTGCTTTACGGCCTCGACGGAGCCCTGAACATCGGCCTTGACGATAACGTCAAGCTCCTTCATATTGCCCTCGTCTATCTGGCTGAACAGATTGTCAAGCGATACCTTTACTACGGAATTGAACTTATCCTCCTGTATCTCCTGCCTTCTCTGCTCCGCAACGTCGCGGGCAAGCTTTTCATCCGTAACGGCTATAAGCTCGTCGCCGCCGGACGGAGCCTCGTTGAGACCCTGTATCTCGACCGGAGTTGACGGGCCGGCCTCCTTCACGCGTCTGCCCTTGTCGTTCGTCATAGCCCTGACGTGACCTACGGAAGTACCGCATATAACGGTGTCGCCCTGCCTGAGCGTTCCGTTCTGAACGAGCACCGTGGCAACGGGGCCCTTGCCCTTATCAACACGCGCCTCTATAACGGTTCCCTTCGCCATACGGTTCGGGTTCGCCTTAAGCTCCTTCATATCCGCTACGAGCAGCACCATCTCCAAAAGTCCGTCTATATTTATCTTCTTCTTCGCGCTTATCTCAACACAGACCGTATCGCCGCCCCATTCCTCGGGAACGAGACCATATTCCATAAGCGACTGCTTAACGCGGTCTACGTTTGCGTTTTCCTTATCTATCTTGTTTATCGCAACGATTATATCTATGCCCGCCGCCTTGGCGTGGTTTATCGCCTCAACTGTCTGCGGCATTATGCCGTCGTCTGCCGCTACTACGAGTATCGCGATATCCGTCACCTGTGCGCCGCGCGCGCGCATTGTCGTAAACGCCTCATGACCGGGCGTGTCGAGGAAGGTTATCCTCCTGTCGTTGAGCTTTACGCTGTATGCGCCTATATGCTGCGTTATGCCCCCGGCCTCGGTCTCGATAACGCTCGTATGCCTTATCGCGTCGAGCAAAGAGGTCTTGCCGTGGTCTACGTGACCCATGACAACGACTACCGGCGGGCGCTCCGTAAGCTCCTCCGGCTTATCCTCTGCATCCGCTTCCATGAGCAGCTTATCTTCCTTTGAGAGGACTATCTCTTTATTGACCTTTATGCCGAAATCGTCGGCTATAAGCTCGGCGGTGTCGAAATCTATCGTCTGGTTTACGGTCGCCATTATACCGAGCAGCATGAGCTTTTTGACGATCTCCGCCGCGCCCTTGCCCATCTTTGAGGCGAGGTCGCCTACGGTTATGAGATCGGGCACGTCTATCTCGGTTATCACCTTTGCCTTCGGCTTCGGCTTAGGCTGCTGCTTCCTGTCGCGCTCGTTTTTGCGCTGCGCCGGCTTGCCGCCCTTCTTATCCTGTCTCTTATCGTTTTTCTTATTCTTATTTTTTTCACGGCGTCCCACACGGACGTCGTCGGCAAATTTTTCGAGCCTCTCGCTCTTTTCAAGCTTATCGAGATCCACGTTCGCGGAACGGGTGTCCACGGTACGGCTCTTTTTCTCGCTCTTTACCACAAATTCTTCGGACGTCCCGGAATTATCGATATTGGAAAGATCCACTCTTACGCCGGACTGCTTCTTTGCAAGGTTGTGGTGCTTTTTCTGCTTTTCCTTTTTCGCCTTTTCCTCAGCCTTGCGCTTTGCGCGCTGCTCCGCCTCCGCCTTTTCGCGGGCGGCCTTTTTCGCGGCATTCTTTGCGGCCTGCTCGGCTTCCTTTGCGGCGCGCTCGGCTTTAGCCTTTTCCTCGGCCTCGCGCTTTTTCCGCTCCTCCTTTTCCCGGACTTCCTTTAGCGCGGCGTCGCGCAGCTCCATTGCCTCCGCCTCGCTCGTTTCGGACTCCTTTGTGATTATATCTACCACCATCGCCGCCTGTTCGTCCGTCAAAACGCTCGCGGCGCTCTTAACGTGCTCGCCGTACTCCGCCAGCTTTTCTATAACGTCCTTATTTACGGCCTTGAATTTCTTTGTTATTTCTCCAAGTTTAGTTGTTGATGATTCTGCCATACCATATCACCCTTTCTCTGTTTCGCTTGAGATAAATATATCTAAAATTGCCTTAGCAAAATTGCAGTCGTTAACGGAGACCACTGCTCTGTCTCCGCCGCCTGTGGCATGACCCAGGCTTTCCATATCCGAATATTCGATCAGCTTTACGCCGTAGTGTCTGCAAGGATCGGATATGGCCTTTTTCGTGTTCTCCGACGCGTCCGACGCAAGCAGCACCAGCCTGGCGCGGCGCGAGCTTATGGCCTTTCTGCATATGAAGACTCCCGTTGAGACCTTTCCGGCGCGCTTTGCCAGCCCCAGCATACTCAGCAGTTTATCCATTTATGCAGCCCTCCGCCTGTCTGTACAGCTCCGCTGCGTTTTTGCAGCCCAAATGCCTTTCAAGGCATTTTTTCTTTTCCGCTTTTTTTATACATTCAATGCCTGCGCAGATATATGCGCCCCTGCCGAACTTTTTCTTATGTAGATCCAATTCGGCGGTATCCGAGCCTTTCGCGGCGATGAAACGGATCAGCTCCGGCGCCGGCTTCATGCTCCTGCAAGCAATACACATCCTGAGCGGTACGTGCGTCATACGATCACCTTTTCCCCTTCCCGAACGGCTGCGCAAAGCGGCGCTTTGCGCCTTATTCGGAAGCTATGTCTATCTTCCAGCCCGTGAGCTTTGCGGCAAGCCTTACGTTCTGTCCGGCCTTGCCTATGGCCAAAGAGAGCTGGTATTCGGGAACTACGACCCTCGCGGTCTTTTCCTCCTCGTTCAGCTTGCAGGAGACCGGTCTTGACGGTGAAAGCGCCGCCATGATGAACTCTGCGGGATCCTCGCTCCACTTTATTATATCTATCTTCTCTGTTTTCAGCTCGTCGTTTATGCTCTGAACGCGGAGCCCCTTCGCGCCTATGCACGCGCCCTGAGCATCGACCTCCGGATCGTTTGAATAAACGGCTATCTTTGTCCTTGAGCCGCCCTCTCTGGCTATGCCCTTTATCTCGACTATGCCCTCGGCTATCTCGGGCACCTCTTTTTCAAAAAGCTTTCTCACCAGACCCGGATGCGTTCTTGAGAGTATCAGCTGAGTGCTCCTGTGGTCGGTCCTGACGTCGCTAACATAGAACCTCAAAACGTCGCCGGGCTTATATACCTCGCCTTCGGGCTGCTCCTTTTTCGGGAGTACCGCCTCGGTCTGGTCGTACTGCTCAACGTCCACATACACCCTGTCTGCGTCCGCAAGTATGACGGTGCCCGTCACCATGCCGAGCGAACGGTCGGAACGGTCGCCGTAGACGATACCGCGCTCCGCCTCGCGGATGCGCTGCGTTACCACCTGCTTCGCCGTCATGGCGCTCACCCGTCCGAAATCGCGCGGAGTGACCTCTATATTAACGATATCGTCAAGCTGATAATCGCCGGATATCGCCCTCGCGTCCTCGAGCGATATCTCCTCGCGGCTGTCCTCGGCCAGCTCTACGACCTTCTTCTGCGAAAATACCTTTATCTCACCGGTTTCGCGGTCGATAGACACCAGAACGTTCGGCGACTCGTTTTTGCCTTTATAGTAATTTCTCTTGTACGCGGCTACCAGCGCGGCCTCCAGAGCGTCGATTATGACCTCCTCCTCTATGCCACGGTCCTCGCACAGATCCTTTATTGCCTTTAACAGCTCATTCATTTTTGCGCAGCTCCTGTTCTTTAGAATTTAAGTGTTTTATTGTCGTTTTAGAATGTGAATTTCAGCCTTATATACGCGGCGTCCTTAAGAGCCACGGCGATATCCCCGCCGTCCCTTTCTATAACGGCGCTGCCGCCGCAAAAGCCCTTGAGCACACCGTCAAACTCCTTCACGCCGTCAGAGGGCGCGTAAAGCTTGACTTCTACCTCGCGTCCTTTATAATATTCAAACTCGCGTTCCTTTTTAAGCTTCCTGTCAACGCCCGGCGAGGACACCTCGAGCGAGTACGCCCCGCTTATTATATCGGCCTTGTCAAGCTCCTCCTCAACGGCGCGCGAAAACGCCTCGCAGGAGTCGATATCAACGCCGCCCTCCCTGTCTATATAATAGCAGAGAACGCCGTTATCATAAGAAACGTCCACTATATACACGCCCTGCTCCGAAGCGGTCTTATCGCCGAGCATGAGCGCCTTTTCTTCGATTATTTTTGATCTTCCCGCCATATGCACTCCTGTTTTTTCATCCGCATAATTAAAGAGTGCGTAAAACGCACTCTTTAGAATACTTATATGGGCCGGATCACCGTCTTTGCATATCCTGCGGCGGATCGATGTTTCCGCCGTCACGGCTCAAGACGTGCTCTGCTGCTTAGGCATACGGAAAAATGCCCTGACCCAGCTATATTCCAAGCATATACATGATACCATAAACGACCTGCTTTGTCAAGCATTGTACGTATATATCGTTATTTTGTACAATTTCATGCGCTTATATACGCCGTTTTGACCATAGTATATATCATAAACCGCTCACGCTCAGCCGTCCGCTTCGTTCGGATCGCCCGTTTCCTCCGCATACGGGTCGGTGCTCTCCGATCCTTCGCTGTCTGCAGACTGGTCTATCCCGCGTATCAGGCACAGCTCGTCGTTCGTGACCTCGCTCGCCCTGTATGAGGCAAGGATATCAGGATCGGTCGAGCGGACGTATCCGCCGAGCGTCATATACCCGCTCGAATAGAGCTGCGGCGAAGCCTCCGGATCGGCATACGACATGTTATCGCCGCTGACCCCGAACATATCCCGCACGAGCTTTTGCAGCTTCGCCATATTGGGAACGAAAACGTCGCCGTTTGAAGAATCGTGCGTGGCGTCGCCCGGCACGGTCTCGGAATGTATGCCCGCCGAGCTGAAATCGCTCAGGTATTTTGAATATTTTAAAACGTCCTTTACGGTCAGGTTCGTTTTAAGCTCGTTTTTGACGTCGGTGAATATCGCCGGTATCTTCTGTATCAGCGATATGTTCAGCTTCTGGTCAACGAGCGCTCTTAAAAAGTCCTGCTGTACCTTTATCCTGTCCGTATCGCCGTTGGGATAGCTCTTGTACGTCCCGGTGCGCGGATCGATGTTTCCCTTTCTGTAGCGGAGCAGGTGAACGACCTGCGTTCCGTCCAGATCGTACGTACCCGGCGGCAGGTTTATGTGCAGTCCCTGAACAGGGTCGTCGTAGACCATGCCTACGCCGTCGCCGTAGATATCGGGTATGGTGAACTCGACCGGGCCGAGCTCGTTTATAACGTGCGCCACGGCGTCGAACGAGAAATCTATATAATAATTTATCGGCACGCCCGTGAGCCTTGTCACTGCCTCGCAGGCAGCCGTGGGGCCGCCTATCTCGCCGTCCGTCTCAAACGCGTGCGCGGCGTTTATCTTCTGATACCTGTTTCCCACGTACATCCTTAAATCTCTGGGGATCGAGATCATATTGACCGTGTTCTGCTTGGTGTTATACGAGGCGAGCATCATCGCGTCCGTCCTCAGACCGTCCTCGTCGGTGCACATAAGGAGCACGTTTATCGTGCCGCCGCGCTCGACCGCCACGGTGCCTTTCTCCGGCTCGTCAACGATACCCGCGCCGCCGGTAAAATCGAAGCCCATAAATACCATAAAAGCCAGGAAAATAACTCCCAGACAGGTGCCGAGCACCTGGAAATATTTTTTTACGTTAAATTTCATACTCACAGTTCATTATCCTCATTTTTCGCCGGTTTAAACATCTGCATACGTGTATACAATTATATTATACCATATAATTATTACAAAATTATTTCTTTTTCTTGACTTGTTGCTAAATTTTTTATTTCCCTGCTTCGTTCAGCTTCAAAACGTTGTCCGCCGCGGCTATTATCCCGAGCTTTGCCGACTCGTAGGTCAGCCCGCCCTGCATATAGGCTATGAACGGCTCGCGCACCGGCGCGTCCGCCGAAAGCTCTATGGACGAGCCCTGTATAAACGCCCCCGCCGCCATTATGACGCGGTCGCGGTAGCCGGGCATATCCCACGGCTCGGGCGTTACGAAGCTGTCCACCGGCGCGCCCTTCTGTATGCCTTGGATAAAGGCTATCATGCTCTCCTCCCCGCCGAACTTGACCGACTGGATTATATCATGGCGTTCGCCGTCCGGCTTCGGGTCGGTCTCATAGCCCAGCATGGTGAACACCGCCGAGCAGAGCGCGGCGGACTTGAGCGCCTGCATAACTATATGCGGAGCCATGAAAAGACCCTGGTACGCGTACCGGTTAAAGCCCATAGTCGCGCCGCATTCCCTGCCTATGCCCACGCAGGTGAGGCGGCAGGCGCAAAGCTCCACGAGGTCATGCCGTCCGGCGATATACCCGCCCGCGGGGGCTATGCCGCCGCCGGGGTTTTTTATGAGCGAGCCTGCGGCGAGATCCGCCCCGAAGCAGGTCGGCTCCTTTTCATCGGCAAATTCGCCGTAGCAGTTATCTACCATACATATGGTATCCGGAGATACCGATTTTATAAAGCTTACTATAGAGCCTATCTCCTCCGCGCTGTAGGTGGGTCTGTCGCCGTAGCCCTTTGAGCGCTGGATAAACGCCGCCTTTATCTTTTCCTCAGACAGCGCGGCGCGCACCGCTTCGGTATCGACCTCCCCCGAAGCCGTGAGCGGTACCTCGCGGTATCTGACGCCGAGATCGGCAAGAGAGCCGTTTCCGGGCGTGCCCGCAATGCCTATGACCTCCTCAAGCGTATCGTACGGCTTTCCGGTAACGGCAAGCAGCGTATCGCCCGGGCGCAGCACGCCGTATAGCATAGTCGCAAGCGTGTGCGAGCCGTTCACCCAGTTATGACGGACGAGCGCGTCCTCCGCGCCGAACACCTGCGCGTACACCCTGTCGAGCGTATCGCGGCCGTCGTCGTCATAGCCGTAGCCGGTGGTCGGCATGAAATGCCGCTCCGACACCTTGTTGTCAGAAAACGCCTTCATGACCTTGAGCTGGTTTATCTCCGCAACGCGTTCAAATTCCGCGAACCTGTCCCTGACCGACTCCTCCGCCGCGGCGACAAGCTCGGCGGCGCGTCTTGACACCCCGAAATTCTCTATAATAAATCCCGTCTTATCCATAAGTAAAAAAACGATCCTTTCAAGCAAAAATAAATATCCTAAAATTTAAACATAAAAATATGCCATTATGAATTATAGCATAAGCGGACGGCTTTGTCAATCACCGCGCATATGCGTTTTTCATATCAAAATAACAAAAATTTCAGACATTATAGCCCATAACGGCGGCGCGGGCTCGGACGGAGCAGGAAAAACAGCACGAAATTTGTATAACTTACTTGTAATTTCGCCGGAAATATGCTATACTAAACCAATGAAGCCGAAGGAAGGTGAAGCTTTGACCAATACGGAACGTATCGCCGAATACATCGCCGGCGGCTGCACGGGCAGCGACCGGCTCGGCGTTGAGATAGAACATTTCGTGCTCGGGCGCGGCGGCGCACAGGTGACATACAACAGCGGCATACAGGATATATTGAACAGTCTTGCCGAATATTATACCGAAAAGGAATACAGCTGCGGCGAGCTTATCGCGCTCTGCAATGACGAAGCCTCAATAACCATAGAACCGGCGGGGCAGCTTGAGATAAGCATAAAGCCCTGCCGCAGCGTCTCGGAGATAGACGCGATATACCGCGCCTTTACAGAACGCGTACAGCCCGCGCTTGCAAAGCACGGCTTCACGCTCGCAGCCTGCGGCTACACGCCGCGCTCGAAGGCGGCGGAGCTGGAGCTGATACCGAAGGAGCGCTACGCTTTCATGGACAGGCACTTTAAAGGCACGGGAACGAGCGGCATAAATATGATGAGGGCGACCGCATCAACCCAGGTCTCCGTGGACTTTTCCGATGAGGCGGACTGCGTCCGTAAGCTGCGCTTATCAAGCCTGCTCGCGCCGGTGCTGGCGCTCATCACCGACAATTCGCCGGTTTTTGAGGGAGAGCCCTACGGCGGCAGGATGCTGAGAACGAGGATATGGCAAAACGTCGATCCCGTCCGCTGCGGAACTATCCCGTGCCTTTTTGACGAGGATATGGGGTTTCTGAAATACGCGGAATACGTGTATAATTCCCCGCCTATCCTCATAATGACCGAAAACGGCGCGGTATACACCGGGATGCGCACGGCGGCGGAGATATACGAAGGACGCGCGCTCACCGAGCCGGAGATAGTCCATCTGCTGTCCATGTTCTTCCCGGACGTGCGGCTGAAACGGTATATAGAGATACGCCCGGCCGACTCTCTGCCGCGCCCGCTCGCACTGGGCTACGCGGCGCTTATAAGATCCCTGCTCATAAAGGACGCTCTGCCGGCGTCGGACATATCGGGCGCGGGTACGGGGGATATAGAAAACGCAAAAAGCGAGCTTATGGAAAAAGGATATGACGGAGTTATCTACGGCAGACCTGTGAGAGAAATAACAGACAGGATATTCCGCAATGCCGAGGCGGTTTTAAGCGCCGATGACGCGGCTTACCTCGCTCCGCTCAAGGAGCGGGTATACTCCGCCCGGGCATAGCTCCGAAGGAAAGGAAAGAAAGGAATCATGAACTACCACAAGGAATACAAATATCTTATCGAGCATAATTTTTCGGAATGTATAGAGGACGCGGCTCAGCTCCGCCGGAGGATAGAGAACTCCACCGCGCATTACCACGGCTTTACGGTGCACACGCTGTACATGCCCAAGCTCTACAGCCGCGAGGACCTTGCCCGTCTTGAAAAAGCCGCCGTTACCACGCACAGGATACTCTGCAAGGTCACGGAACGATACATAAGCGACCCGGACTACCGCGCGCTTTTCGGCTTTGACAAGCGGCTGGAGGAGCTGATACTGCACAAGCCGCTCCATTCCTGCACGCTCCCGATAGCGAGGATAGATATTTTCTACGACCCGGAAACGGGCGGCTTTAAATTCTGCGAATTCAACACCGACGGCTCCAGCGGCATGAACGAGGACCGCGAGCTTTGCAATGCATTTGAAAGCTCCGTTACCTTCAGAAGGTTTTCCGAAAACCATTCCCTGCACCGCTTCGAGCTGTTCGACAGCTGGGTAAAGGAGTTTATGGCGATATACGATTCCTCGCCGAACGCAAAGGAAAAGCCGTATATAGCGATAGCCGACTTTATGTCGAGCGCCTCCAACGAGGAATTTGAGGAGTTCAGCCGCGCCTTTGCCCGCGCCGGGCTTGAATGTGAGATATGCGACATATACAAGCTGAGCCGCGGCGAAAGCGGCGGGCTGATATCCCCCTCCGGCAGACGGATAGACGCGGTATACCGCAGGGCGGTCACCTGCGATATCATGGAGAACTACGATAAGGTGAAGCCCTTTATAGACGCGTATCTGAACGATGAGACCGTTCTCATCGGTGATTTCCGAACGCAGATAGCGCACAACAAGCTTATCTTCAGGATACTCGGCGACGACATGACCCGCGCGTTCCTGACCGATGAGGAAAACGAGTTCATAAGCGCCCATATCCCGGAAACGCACGTACTCACCCATGACAATATACACCGCTTCAACGTTATAGAGGATAGGTTCGGCTGGATAGTCAAGCCGATGGACTCCTACGCCTCCAAGGGCGTTTTCGCCGGGATAGAGGCAAGAAGCACGGAGGAATGGCTGAGCTTCCTTGCGAGGCACATGGACACCGGCTACCTGCTCCAGCGCTACGTGACGCCCTGCGAGACCGAGAATATCGACCTCGTTTGGGACGAAAACGCCGATTTCCGCCGCTTTGCGAACATAACCGGAATGTTTGTATACAACGGCAGGCTTGCAGGGCTGTATTCGCGCACCGCAAAAACGGGCGTTATATCCACCCAGTACAGTGAAATGACCCTGCCCACAATGATAGCAGATTGAAAAAAGCACCGCCGGCGCTCTGCGCCGGACGGTGCTTTTTTTCTGCTCAGTTTTCGTTTTTGACTGCTTCCACTACCTGTTCATAAGTAATATTGTCGTGTCCGCTGTACTGAGCCTTATACGCTTCAACGAGCCATTCCTTCAGCTTAGATATATCAGCGTCGGAATACGTAACGTACGCGTCGGATGCATTATTATCTGCATTTGTATCGCCGCTCACGCCGTCTACTGGCGCAGCGTCGTTTTCGCTGCGTTCCACGAACATCACTATCGCCTCAAACAGCGAATATCCGTCCTCGGCTTCGCCGCCCTGGAGAACTGCGTTTGACTTACCGCTGACATGCTTCTTATCAGCGTCAAGCACATACGGAGTTACCGTTCTGTCCTTGATGATGTCCGCCCACGAGGTCTGAGGTACGCTTATCGAAAACGCTTCCCACGACTTTGCATTGCCGAGCTCAACATTATCGTTCGCCAGCCCGAATTTACCGCCGTTATACTTCATGCCTCCGCCGTTTTCTTCCATCTGCGGCAGAGTATCTCCTGCCGTTACCACGCTCCAGCCCTTATCATCTGCATAATACGCCGCGCCGTAGCCGTAATCTATGCTTTCGCCGCTGAGTATCAGACTTATGAGCCAGAGGTTGGAATATACCCTGTGGAACGAATAACCGTTTTCATCCTGCGCCGTAACGTACGTGTACATGCCCTCGCTGTCCTTGGACATATCAACTGAACTTGACGAGAGCGTTCCGCTTCCCTTTACATCTCCGATTATACCGCCGTAAGACGTTTCGCTTTCCGCATAGTCCGTTCCGAACTTATCCGTTCTCGTGTCTATGCCGTACAGCGTATCGCCCTCGGCTATGGCGAAGTCTCCCGTAACGGTATAGCCGTTGAAATCGAGGTATATATCAGCTCTGGTTACCGAGCTGGACGTATCAACGGGCTCCTCTGTATCCTTGATCATTACTATCTTATAGTCGCCGTCCGTATACGCCGCAAGCGCGTCGTTTACGGAGGTGTAGTTCGTCTTTGTTCCGTCCTTATGCAGTATATAGCATACGTCCTCCGGAGCCTTTTTCAGATAGACATTGAACACGTTTTCTTCGCTGCCCGTGCCCAGATGTACGATGATGTCACTCGACTTTTCCGAATCGAGCACCCTGCCGGCGATGGCCGTTTGTAGCGCCGCCAATATACCGCTCATATCCGGCTGACTGCTTCCGCTTGCGCTGTACACCGTGCCTGTTCCGTTCTGCACCGCGCCGATAATATTTTCAGGCGCGCTCACAGCCGCGGAACGGCTCAGCGAAAGTCCCGGAGCGGCTTCGCCCGAAACGGTTATCCTGTACGCGCCGCTGCCGAAATATGACGTATCCGCACTTTCAGTATCTATATACTCCCCGTCGTCGCCCATAAAGTAATAGTTTACGGTCAGCTTCGCGTTCCGCGTGTTGGGATGGTAATAGAAATATATGTGGTTGCTGCTGCCGTCCGCCGCCAGAGCCATTGTCTGCTGCCATATGCTCGGCGAATAGCCCGGTATCTCCACAGCCGTTTCCGTTATCTGTGAAGTCGATTCTACCGTTACCGTCTTATCCGGCGCAAGCCTCGGA
>CALXZP010000025.1 GCA_944393255.1 uncultured Clostridia bacterium
TTCTTTGTATGAAGCAACCCAATTCTTTAGTGCAGTACATGAAGATATTTTGTATTTATTCGCAAGATACTCATAACCACCTTCTCCATTCAAATATGCTTGTACTACTTTTTGTTTGAATTCATAACTATATTTCGCCATAAAAAACCGACCTCCTATCGTTAGATTTTTGGTCTAACTTTTGGGGGTCGGTTCACAAAGCTGCAGACGCTTTCATTTTTTAATTTCACAAGAACAGCTGTTCTATTTATGTACATCCGCTTCAGAGCGCGCTCACAGCTCTGCCGAGAGCCTCGCATTTTTCAAGCGCCTCATCATCCGGAGCTTCATTGGCTATGACTCCCTCGCCGCCGACAAGCACGGCTCCGGCGTCCGTCACACGCTCCTGCCATGTACGCATCCATTCCCCGTCGCCCCAGCCGTAGGAACCGAACAGAGCCACGTTTTTACCTCTCAGACTTCCTTCAAGTTCTTCAAAAAACGGCTCAAATTCTCCTTCCTCAAGCACTTCCGCGCCCATCGCCGGACAGCCGAGAGCAAGAACATCATATTCTGCCGCCTGTGCCGCCGTTATTTCCGAGACCGGAAACAGTCCGCAATCACCGCCCGCAGCTTTTACCGCACTCGCTATCGCATTCGCCATTGCTTCGGTGTTGCCTGTTCCGCTCCAATATATGACCGCTGTTTTACCCATAACAGACCCTCCTTAAATCAATTATTATGTGTCCGCAAAACCGCATCCGCCGTGATCCGCACGAACGATGATGCAATATTCTACGCCGCGCAGAATATTCCCGCAAGCGAATGTCCCATCTCCAGCCTTTTGAGCACCGCCCTGCGGCATGCGTCATATCTCCTGAAGCATTCCTTGCATTTTTCCACGTCTCCGTAAACTCTCCAGTAACCGGTATACAGGCATTTCTCATTCTTATGATCGATAAATCCGTATATATCCTCTATAGGATAACCGAGAAACGCCCCTATCTCATGCGGAAAATCAGAAACCTCCGCGATCCGCGACTTTAAAGCGCCTATCATATCCGGAAGCTCTCCGTCCTCGGGATAGCCGCAGCCTGACAGAAGCATTTTTATCTCGGGCATACCGAGCTGTTCGGAAAGCTTAGCGCTTCTGTACAGCATTATGAGCGCGCGCTTTTCACATTCACACAGTATCTCAAAATATATGCCCTTCTTATTGAACTCTTTATTGAGCGCCGTTAAATCGCTGTGCAGCTTCGGATATTCACTTTTACGGCACGAAAAGATGTTCGCCGGTTTTATCCCCGCCAGTGCGGGCGCGCAGTGATACGCTATTAAGCTGTCTGTCATATAGTCCTGCCTTTCTTTGATTAGCAATTGCTAATCAACCTCTGAAAATAACGGCGCGAATATCCGCCGCGCCCGAGTTGTCTTTGCAGACATTGGTTACTGTTTGCTAACCATAATCATATATTACCACACATTTCTCGCTTTGTCAATATCTTTTTTTATTTTTTTACTCCACTCCTGCCGCATCCTTTGCCAGTCTGTCAGCCATATCGTTATACTTATCGCCGGAATGTCCTTTTACCTTGATAAATCTGACGTTCAGCTTATCCTTCAAAGCATCATAGAAAGCCTTGTATTCGGCAGTGCCCCGCTTATTTGTTTTCCATTCTCCGGTGCACCATTTCTCTATCCCCTCATAGTCATAATAGAGATCGAGTTTTTTTATCCCTCTCTCGGCGCAATAACTCATCGCGGCCATCGCACCCTTTATCTCGCCGGCTACATTCCGCATCTTCGCAAGCTCCTCGTCCGAAAACGCCCCGTTCATCATTACCTCGCCGTTATCAAATATCACCGCTCCGTATGCGAACACCTTTGTCCGGATATTATAGCTCCCGTCCACATATGCAGTGACCGCTCCCTCGCGCGGCGCGGTCTCCGCTCCCGATGCTCCCGATATAAAGTTCTCCGCCTCCGCGAGCGTATCAAAGCCCTTGAACGCCGCCCCTTTAAAGCCCGTTACCTGTCTTTTGCACTCGTCCCAGCTTTTAAAAATACCTGTTTGTCTGCCGCTTCTGACAGCATAATATTTCTTTGCCATATATACCTATCCTACGCCGTTATTATTTCTATATCACGCTTTTCCAGCTCCTCGCGCCACTCGTCGTCGAGCCTTATATCGGTTATAAACGTATCTATGCTTTCAATAGGCGCGATCACCGGTACTCCCACCTTGCCCAGCTTATTATGGTCGCACAGGAATACAGCCGAATCGGAACATTCGAGCATTGCCCGCTTGATCTCAGCCTCGTCCTCGGAGGAGTCCATCAGCCCCCTTGCAAAGGTCACCCCGCGGCATGAAAAAAAGAACCTGTTCGCCGCAAGCTCCGCGCGGATCATACGCTCGGCAAATCTGCCGACATACGACATGTTCCCGCCCGAAAGCCTTCCGCCGGTGCTGATCAGCTTTATATTTTCACAGTCCGCAAGCTCGGTTATTATACTGACCGCATTGGTTATAACGGTAAGCCCGTTTTTATCCCTGAGCTGCCTTGCGAGATGCAGCGCGGACGTGCTCGCGTCCAGAAATATCGTATCGCCGCTGCGTATCATTTCAGCCGCGCGTCCGCCTATCCTGCGCTTTGCCTCGGTATTCACCGTATCTCTTTCTTTATAGCCAAGCTCCTGTCCCGCGCCTCCGGCAAGAGTTGCCCCGCCGTAGCTCCGGACCAATACGCCCTGCTTTTCGAGCTTCAGCAGGTCGCCTCTGATAGTTTCGGGCGTGACCTCAAACTGATCCGCCAGCTCGGTTACGAGCACGCTTTTATTCAGATTTATAAGTCTTTCTATCTCATTTCTGCGTTCTGCAGCAAGCATTGCCGATCCTCCAATTCCTCTGTCACAGCTTTACCGCTTCGGACAGCTCCACATCGCCCGTATACAGCGCACGGCCCACTATAACGCCTTCCACGCCCGTAGGTACGAGCGACCTTATATGCTCTATGCTCCCGACGCCGCCGGAAGCTATTATATCCGCATCTACGGCAGCCGCCATCTCGCGCATCGCAGCAACATTCGGCCCCTGCAAGGTCCCGTCTGTCGAAATGTCAGTATACACTATGGTTTTAACGCCGATATCCGTCATTCGCTCAGCCAGCTCTACAGCAGTATATCCCGAGGTCTTTTCCCAGCCTTCAACGGCCGCCATCCCATCCTTTGCGTCTATGCCGATAACGATCCTGTCGCCGTAATTTTTTACGGCTTCCTTAACAAAGCCGATATCGGATACCGCCTTAGTACCTATTATGACCCTTGCGATACCGCAGCTGAGCTTGGCTTCTATATCTTCCATAGTGCGTATGCCGCCGCCGGTCTGGACAGGTACGTCTGCCGCCGCGCATATCCGCTTTATGACCTCGGCATTAACGCCGCGCCCCTTTAGTGCGCCGTCAAGATCGACAACATGTATATATTCGCCGCCGAGCGCCTCCCACTTAAGCGCCATCTCCACCGGGTCGTCGCCGTAAACGGTAACATCCGAAAAGCTACCGCGAAGAAGCCTTACGCATTTCCCGTCCTTTATGTCTATAGCCGGATATATCCTCATTCCGCATTTTCCTCCGTTTTTTCAGTGAACGCCTTTACCATGCCCATTATTCGTTCCTTTTCCATCTTCATGCTGACCTTATTAACAACAAATCTTGCGCTGAGCGGACATATCTCCTCAAGAACGTCCAGTCCGTTCTCGCGCAGAGTGGCTCCCGTTTCAACTATATCCACGATAACGTCGGAAAGCCCCACGAGCGGGCCAAGCTCCACAGAGCCGTTCAGCTTTATTATCTCGATCGTTCTGCCCTTTTGATCCTGAAAATATTTTTTCGCTATATTGGGGTATTTTGACGCGACTTTAAGCTCCGTTATGCTGTCGAGCCTCCCTTTCAGCTCAGGGCGGCCGCATACGCACATCCGGCACTTTCCAAAGCCCAGATCGACCATTTCATAAAGATTTCTGCTTTCCTCAAGCAGAGTATCCTTTCCGACTATGCCTATATCCGCCGCGCCGTATTCAACATATGTGGGCACGTCCGACGCCTTTACAAGAATGAACTTCATCTTGTTCTTCTCATCGGTAAATATAAGCTTTCTTGTCTTTTCCTTCATCTCGGAGCAGTCCATACCGATGGATATAAATATATCCATCGCAAGCTCCGCCAGTCTGCCCTTTGCCAGGGCTACAGTCAAATATCTCATCTGCTCTTCCTTCTGTTAAATTTATTTTAGATCGCAGCAGCGCTGCATCAAGCTCGTTTGAAACGGAGCCCGAAAAACGCTGCGTCCCGCAAAGGTAACGTCTGTTCCCTCCGGTATCTCAGAGAGCGCATAGCTCCCGCCGATATCATCTTTGCTCAGTCCATCCTCGATACAGCGCAGGTCACAGTCTTCTGAACCCCATATCCTGCGGGGTCGGCGCCGCCGTTTCCGCATTGCCGCCGCTGTATCCCAAGAACTCATTTACGGTCGTATCTATCTTATCGTTCCTCTCATTATCATAGATCACAAGCCTGCCGCTGCTGTACACCCGAAGAATACAGGTGTTATTTGTCGATAAAGCATACTTTTGAGCTTCCTCAAAATCACCGCCGCCTATGTACATCTCGGTAAGACAGCCGTTGACACGGAGATTGTACGCTGTATCGTACGCAAGCCCGTCCGCGTCCTTTTCTGCGAACACAAGCGTTGACGGCACCTCGTCAGGCTCGCCCTTATACACCTGCATTATCCTGTTCACCCCGACGGCACAGCCCACTGCTCCCGTCGGCTTACCGAACATGCCCATAAGATTATCATACCTGCCGCCTGCGGCAATGGGAAAGCCCACTCCGTGCGTGTAGCATTTAAATATGGAACCTGTATAATAGTCTATGCTCTGGAGCATGCCGAGATCGAGTGAGATGTATTTCTCAAAGCCGTAAAGACAAAGAAGCTCATGTATGCGCCTCAAATTTTCAAGCGCGGCCTTTGAAGTCCCGTTAAGCCCCGGAACGTCCGCTCTGTCCAGTATGGACGCATCGCCGAACAGATACGGCAGCTCTATCATTACCTGTTTTATGTTCTCGTCTATATCAAGCTTATTTACAATATTCTTTATTCCCTGCGAATCCTTTGAATCTATCCTCGCCCTGAGCTTTTCCGTCGTCTCCCCGTCAAGGCTCAGCTGTTCCACCAATCCGTTAAAGAACGCTACCTGACCTATCTCCATGGAGTACTCCTCTATGCCGAGCGCATTCACGGCCTCCATCGCCGCCGCTATGACCTCGGCGTCGGCCTCTGCGGAATATGAGCCTATCAGCTCGATACCGCTCTGAGTTATCTCTCTGCGCCGCACGCCCTCCGTGTGCTCAGCCCTGAAAACGCTGCCTGTATACATATATCTTATCGGCATGACACGATCCTGCTCTTTTGTCGCCGTCATCCTCGCGATAGACGTAGTAAAATCCGGGCGCAGCGCAAGAATCCTGCCCTGCTCGTCAAAAAACTTATACAGCTTTTCCTGTGTTATCTGTCCGCTCTCGCCGCTGTAGCAGTCGTAATATTCAAAAGCCGGCGTTTCCACTTCCTTATAGCCGAACGAAGCGAAAACCGTCCATAACGTATTCTCTATATCCTTTTTTACCGAACATTCCTCCGGCAGAACGTCGTTTACACCGTTAGGCGTATGTAATTTCCAATCAGGCATTATCCAATATCCTCTCTGTTAAACTTTTATCCCGGACGCGGCGGCCGGATACCCGCTCCGTCCGCAAGAGCTTTCGCGCTCTCCTGCTGTATTTATCATGGTATGACCGTACGTTACGATAAACACACCCAAGACTGTATCTATTATATCATGCAAAGTATGATTTTTCAATACCGATTTAAAAAACTTTTTCCATTTAAATATAAAAATAATGCAGCGCATAGGAAGCAGATGTCCCTGCGCTGCATTCACTTTCTCCAAATATAAGATATATAGTCATAATGCAATGACCGAGAGCTCCGGCATTCTAAACTCAGGATCTCGATACAGTCATACAAACGCTATACGCGCAGCGACCTTCTGCTTTGCCGTTACTCTTATTATCTTTGCTCCCGAGTTTTCCGCGCCGGGGAATATATCCGTAACTCTGCCCGTTTCGACAGCTATGCTCTCCGCAGGCGTTAAGATATCTACGACAGCTTCCGTACCGAAACAGCTTCTGCACCGAATTTTTCCTCCGTCTATGAAGATCTCATCCATAGCCGTAACAAGGCTCCATCGAAACAGCCCTTCATAGCCCTCGATACGGTCGCAGACAGTGTATTCGCTCTTTTGCTTATCCAGCGTAAGCTCCCTTATATGCACTCCTCTTCCCTCGGGATCGTTTATCCTTATTGTAAGTCTGTCCTTTTCCGTATCCGATACGAACTCTGCGGCTTCCACCGACCTCGGAACATCGTTCCAGCCCTGCAAAGCTGAATAGTCCGTTTTTTCAAGACAAATATCGAACGGATCGGGCTGTTCCTTTGCACCGCCCGACCTTGCGAACTGCACGACGGAGTGTGCCGAGGACGAAACATACCAGTCCTTAGTATAATTAAAATACCCTTCTATTCCCGGATCGACAACGACCGGTACGCCGCCTTTATATATTATCATACTGCCCGCATCGTAATGACCGTGACCTATATATTTCTTAGGCGCGGTAACCGCGCAGTAATCGTCTACGTTCCTCATAACGTATATCCCGACGTCTTCAAACGCGCATGAGGCAAGCTCCGGTATACCGCATACGGCTCCTTCCTTTTCGCCGTAAAGCAGGTCTGCCGCAAAAATGTTTTCGGCGCTGAATCCCATCCTCGGCATTCCCGCGTTTGTCCATGCGGAATATACCAGTCTGCCAAGCTCGGCGTCAATCTCCGCTATATCGCCTCGGCATATCCCGAACACCGCAAAATCCTCCCCGGCATTTACAGTATGGTCGCCGAAATTCGGCGTTCCTATCCTGTTGTTTTTATACGCATAAGCCGGGGTCTGCACCATAGCGGGATACAAAAACATTTTAGGCAGAGACGTGGTTTTGAACCAGTCCTCGCCCGTGCATTTTTTCAGCACCTTTGCATACAGCGCAAACCTTGACAGCGCGGCCATATGATACCGAAGCGATTCCGGCCATGCTCCGTCCGCTCCAACGTTCCTTTCCAGCTGCGATCTCAGAAAGTAATTCACGTTCTCAAGCATTATCCCCGTGCGCTCGCTGCGCGGCATAGCCATAGCCATGAATCCTATACCGCACATCATATCGGTCTGCCAATTGGACGCGTCGGACTGCACCTCATATACGCCCCTCTCAAACCTCGGGCGGTCGTCATATATATACGACTCCATGTATTCCAGCATTTCCGCCATTCGCGTATATTCCTCGCTTGAAAACGTATCCTTTACAAACGTATACGTACTCATGAGCGAGCACATTATACGTCCGCCCTGGACCGCGCCGTAGCAGTCGCAGCCGTCCGGACGAAGATCGTATGCGAACCATGTTTCCATCCCGTTGCAGAAATCATTCAGCACATACATCATCTGTTCCCGCGCTTTTTTAGCATAGGTCTTATCCCCTGTCACAAAATACATAACGGCGTCCGCCTGCATTGTGAGCGCAAACGGCTTATCTCTCGGTACCGATTTTCTGTTGTAAAAATGGACAAATTCACCTATCCTATTCTTATCGGCGTCGTAAAAGCCTATGATGATCTTTATACCGCGCCGCAGCTTTCCGTCTATCTTTGCATCGAATATTATCGTACAGCCGCTGTCTCCCCGTGCGTCGATAAGCCCGCTGTGCGTTATCCCTCCGCAGCCGCTTATATTTTCTATATACACGGAAGCCTTTTCACTGCCGCAGTACGGATACGCAGTCTCGCGCTTCACCGTCTGCTTTCCCGAAATGCTCAGCGGTTCCCATCCTGCTCCGTCTTCAAAGCCGGGATCGTTTATGCTCCAGTCCGCGCCGTCTGAGGAGGTCACGGATATGTTATCCAGCCATACATGACCAAGTCCTCCGGCTTCGGTATCCTCCTCTGTGAGCAGGAAGCTTAAAGAGGTGTATCTTGTATTCTCCGGAGTGCGGAAGGTTATGACCTTATCCGTTGTGCTCCACATATAAAAATGCTTGTTGAGCCTGCCGTAATCGATATCCATACGCATAAGTTCTTCAAGCATGGCGGTCTGTTCCGGCGTGTAATATCCGGCTATCCGCGCGGCTTCTTCATACATATCGCTTTGCAGTATGCGCTCCCTCATCGCATCCTTTTCATCAGAGCTCATGAACAGGTTTGAACCGGGATCAATATCGGATAACAAAACGCGTGAATTATAACAGTCGTATATTTTATCCGCCGCCTTTACCAGCGCTTTTATATATTCATCGCCTTTGAAGGAGGCTGCCCTTTCCGCCGCCGCCAGCGCCTCTTCAGCAGCCGTTCTGTCATAGCTTCCCGGTGTTCCGTCAACAGGCGTTTCTCTTTCCCTGAACCGTTTAACGAGCGGCTCAAGCTCTCCTATGCGTTTTGCCGCATGATTTCCCCTGAGCCATTCCAGCATAGGCGCAATACCGTATTTAGTCATTCCGTATGACGGCGTCCTGGAATAATATTCGGTAATGCGGCGCGCCTCCTCCTCCGGTCTCGGCTCGAAAAATTCGCGGTTCCTTATTACCGGGTATTTATATCCGCCCTTTCTTATTTTTTCGGCTCTCTCCAGCATACGTTCGGCCGCATATATACAGCCTTTTGTATAGTACTCGCTTTCGCCGATAACTTTTCTGCATTCGTCCGTCAGCTTTGAAAGCTCATCTGTAAAACTCATAAATATTTCCTTTCACTCCAACGCCGCAACGGGACGCATAATCGTCCCGTTACAGTGTCCTGATCTTATTTGATATCCGCCGCATTGCAGAGCGGGGTCTGGTCTGTGTTCCAGAGCATGAGCTTGACATTTTCTCCAACAACGGGGATATCTACGCTCTTTTCCTCCGAACCGTTAAATTCTATTATGTCAGTCCTTTTGAGAACTCCCTCAGCATCATACTGAGCGGCATACATCAGCGCTTCGCCTTCAATGCCTTTCGCATATACAGACTTGATCGTTCCGTCCTCGATACGTCCGCCTATCTCCGCCGGAGTATCGATCGTAACATTAAACATTATTTCATCCGCTGCACCCGAGACCTTTTCCCATTTGCCCAGGTTTGAAGCAACAACGCTTATCTCGATCGGCCCTTCGGCGCCCTCGGGGATCTGATCCTTCAGTATCTCGATCTGCCATGAGTAAGAGCCGTCCTCCGGGTCTACAGTCCTTACAGCCCTTGCGGGACCGTAATTTACAAATACGTCCGTATACTTCTGCAGGTCTTCATCCGACGATGTATACGATACATCGATCATCTTATTTCTATCCGCGCCGGATATAGTCACATCATCTATCTCATCAAGAGTGAGCGTCTGGACTGTTCCCTTGTTCTCGGCAACGTACGGAACGTTCATCTGTGTTCCGGTAGACTTGAAGATCGAAACGACTTCTCCGTTCTCCTTCACCTCGGGCGAATAGATCATCGCAAACGCGTCGAGAGCCTGACCCGTGCCGTTCGTATACTGGCAGCCTGTGTTGTAGTATACTCTGTTATTGTGGAAACGCAGAGTATTTCTCGTTACCGATGCAACGCTGTCGGCAATCTCCGAGCCGTCGCGGGTCATACCGTCCGTATCCACAAGCTCCGAATCGATCAGCTCGTACGGCGCTATCAGCGGAACCACCTCCGCCTTTGTACCCTCGGGCACTTTGGCAGCGTCTCCCGTTCCGTCGTACGCTTCTCCGTTCGTTGTTTCTATCGACGGCACCTCGCTCATATAATACGTGTCTACCGTTAATGTGTCATAACCCCTGAGGTCGCCGGTGTTTACAGCGCCCAGAGACGGATTGCTGTCGCCGTTGCCCTTTTCGGGAGCATCCATCTTTTCATAGTTGATAAACCTGTTCGAGCCGTACCTCGACATGTTTCCGTTGAACTTATCGAACGGCGATATATAGCTGTTGAAGTCATATACAGTATCGGCATAGACCGACTTTGAAGGATCCTTCATGAGCATATACGGCTCCTTGTCGGTATGCGTCTTTCCTGCTACTCCCGTATCGTTCCTTCCGGGCGATTCGGGTATAGCATACTTCGTAAACTCGTTCATAGCCTCGGCAAGCTCTCGGTCAAAGAACCAGAATGACGATTTTTTATCAGCCTCCGCTGCCGAAGCGTTTTCCATTCCGGATGAAAGCCATCCGTTTGCGGCATAATATCCCGCCTCGCGCTCACTGCCGTTATCCTTTTCAAACGGTTTCATAAGATAACCGCTTTGGGTAAGGTCATTGAGTGTATAGCTGTCGTTTCCGCCCTTGAACGAATCCGGAACGCGGTATTCTATTGCCTTTTTGATATACTCCGTTATCATCTCCGAAGCGTTGTTTGACCAATCGTAATGGCCGCTGCCCCATTCTATGATATGCGATACGAGATAATTCTCGCTTACCGCTCTCTGGTGCTCGATATGATAGCGCGCATCGCATACGCTCCTGTCGCGTCCCGCTCCTACAGCATGTTCTGTATACTGAGCCGCATACTGCAGGGACGGGATACCGGGTACCATACCGAAGCCGTGAGCGTCGTTATCGGCATTGGAGCTGTCAGTTGCGTCGCCCCACATACCGTTCTTCATGTCTATCTGGGCTATCACTCTGTCGTAAGCCCAGTTTCCGCTCCTGTATCCGAACGGCGAAGCAGCGCTGTGACCTATGGTTATGACCGGCGTATTTTCCGCAACGCACTCATAACCCGACACTTCCGCAATACCGGACAGGATATCGTTCATTATATCCGCCGCGTCCTTGCCGTCGTATGTTTTCCATTTATCCGCCGTAAACAGATCGTCGCCCTTATAATCCTTTTCGGTATACATTCCCTGAAGTATATTTTTATAGTTCTTTCCTTCGCCTGTATAACCTTCGGGCAGCAGATCGTTTTTATCTATGATAAACAGTATACCGACGTTATCTTCCGCAAGAGCCTCTCTGAGCACCTTGGAATATGCCAGAGGCACCTCGATAAGGTTTACCTTTATCGCCACAAGTCCTCTGAGCGTGTCCGGAGACGCGGTCTTGGGCACCCACATATACGCATCATACTTTTTGCCGTTATCCGCAGTTGTCTCATCCTTGCCTGTTTCCATGAACGCATCCGTTCCTCCGGCAAAATGGTACTGGAAGGTCTCGTCCGTATTGAGACGGTCTATAGCCTTGCCGGTATGTACCTCGGGCGTATAATCCTTATCCGGATCCTTCGTCGGAGCCGGTACGGGTGTCGGAGTTGGAGCAGGCTCCGGCTCAGCAGCGCCGGTTATCTTGAGATCCTTGATCTGCACCGTTCCGAGCGAACCCCTGAGTATAAAGGTGAACTTTGCCTCAAGCGTATCGTAGCCGTCGGGCTTTCCGCTGCCGGTGACATAAGTTATCGTTCTCTCATGCCAATCCTCGTCGTTCACGGCCTCCTTGTGAAGCATGTTATCGTTGTTCTTACTAAGCTCCGACACATCCTTCGTACTGAAAATGTTTGTTGTTTTCCAGTTTATAGCCTGCGTGATCATGTTAACGTATACGCCATGGCTCTTCACCTCAGTAAGCTCAGTCTTTTCCATAAAGGTAAGCGTGTACCTGGTGTTCGGCTGAACGCCCTTGATGGCTGCGACTACTCCATACAGAACGTCGCTTCCGCTTGCGGCGCTGCTTGTGATAGTCATGATATTATTATCTGTATCTATCGTGTGCGACGCACCCTTTTGGTCGTTCGCATTATTGGTCAAAGCCCATGCGATGCTGTAGTCCGGATTTTCTCCCGTAAAGCCTCCGTCGCGGTAACCCTGCCATACCTTCTCGTCTCCCGAGGGTTCATCCGTGGGAGTGTCTGTCGGCGTACTGCCGCCTTCTTTCACTGTCAGCTCAAGATACGGAAGCTGAGCAACCTCAGAGGGTCTCTGCTTTTCGCTCGCATTGCCGCTGTTGTCAACAGGATCTATGACATAATAATCGTTTCCTGCCGCGCTTTCGCTGACGCTCTCGTCATACGCTAAGAGCAGCTTATACTCACCTGCTGACGGAAGCTCCGAAAGCTCAAGACCTGTCTGCGTATTTCCGTTATACTGAGCTATATATCCGGTTCCGTTTGCATACTCAAACTTATCCTGATGATATACGTTGGTTTTCTGACCCGGCGCGGTATTCTGCCTTACAAAATGCAGCTTAGCCGCGGTCACCGTTTTATCGCCCGGAATATCAAAGATCATTCCGAGAGCGCAGTTATTTTTTATATAGTAGTTCCTGTTGTCAGTCTCGCTGCCGCCGCGCACGCGTTCTACCGTTTTCGGAACCGCATACACGGTCGTATCCGTGTTTATAAGACCCGTTACCGTAACGGCCGACTTCGGCATTACGAATGAATACTTTCCGTCATTTTCCGCTGTGACAGCCACATCAGCGCCGCTCTCGTCCTTGACGAACAGCGAGCCTGCCGCATAGTTTCCGGAAAGCGTTACCGTTTCGCCGGCGTACGCCGTGCTCAGCGAAGCTGTTATCCCCTCCTGAGCAGTTACAGCATACGGCAGCGCCTGCGCTATGCCTATCCACGAAAGTACCGGATCGGCTCCGGACTCTCTTGAAAGTGAAACCGTTATCGTATCCGCCTTATCGAGAACGAAGCTGACAGAGGCTTCGGCCTTATCAATGCCGTTCTTTGAATCAAGCGTCATCGTGCCCGTGCCGAGCTCCGTACCGTCTGAGCCCGAAACAGTCACCTTCATAGTTCTTGCCGCGTTGTTCGTCCAGAATTCGTATGTACCCTCGGTAACAGTATATCTTCCAGGCTCAAGCGTGAAGCTGTAATCCAGCGTCTTGCCCGCTTTCACATAATAGCCTGTTTTGTCCTTATCTCCGTCGGTCTCTTTTCCGTCCGGATTCCCGTAATCCTCCTCAGTGCTGACCATTCCCCAGCCGTTTTGTACCGTAGTCTGATCCTGTACATTGTTTTTCAGCGACGGGAACATAGCCTTTACCGCGTCAAATACCGACGTGTCGTTATCTCCGCAGTTGACGAAATAGTACAGATTATCGGGGTATACGCTTATCGTGCCCGTAACAGCAGTTCCGTCGGAAAGCGTGCCTTCTATCTCGGTATCGCTGTAGACCGGGCACTCCGAAATATCCGTTTCCCAAATTACAGACTGCTCCGCACCATCGACCGTTACCTTCTCCGGCAGACTTCTGTCGGGAGTTGTATATCCAACGCTGCCTATTTCCTTTGAAAATTCAGGTATCTCAACATCCGTTTCCGCCGTCTCGTTCCATGACGCGCTCAGCGCGGAATAGGATGCGCTGTCAGACTTTGCGGCCGGTATTATCGTATATGCATAATCAAATATGCTTCCGGTGGTTATCCTTGCATTCTCTCTTGTATCGGGTCCGCAGCTCTTATTGCCTATACCTACGGATTTATGGTCAACATTGAAATACGTGCTTTCCGTATCCATATTATAGCCGCTGTGCGATACCATCTCATACGGATGCATAGCGCCGTTTCTCAGATCCTTTGTGCTGTAATGAAGCGCCGATACCTCAAGTGAATTATCGGTATAATTCGGGTCTGTTTCAAGACCTATGCGGTCTTTGTCCGCAGTTACAAGTATCGCCGTATCGCTGCTTGCGGATGTGAGCGCAGCCCATGTAACATTATTGACCGTGCCCGTTTCCTGGTTTTTAAGGTGCGGGAAATACATATCAGTTGCGGTTGACGAGTAAACGCCCTTCACGGCAAACGTATCTCTGTCGCGGTAACATTCTGGAACGGGATAATTATAGCCATACTCCATATCCTCTCCGGTATTGATACCGTTTCCGTACCACATTATATCCTCATATGAGCTGTCCGTCTGTATTTCCGAGCCAAGCCTGAGGATATACCTTCCGCCCGCCGTCTGATTAGGCATATCGGTAGTATCCAGATACATTCTGTAGGTCAAAGCTCCGCTCTGATCCACCGTATATCTCAAAAACTCCTTAGCGTATTCATCGCCCTCATACGGTACCTTTATTTTTACTCCGACGTCTATAACCTTTCTGCCGTCGCCGCCGTCGCTCCATCTTGTAGCATTGGGCAGCGGCGTTATGTTCTTTTCTTCGTCCGCATATCTCCAGTTATCGATCTGCGGAGAATCGTTGTCATGATTTGCCCTTGTATAGTTAGGCTTGAGCTGCTTTATGAGAGTTTCGCCCTTATATACATAATTGCTCAAAAAGCCCGTCTTTTTGCTTACTTCAAAACTGAAATCATTTCCGCTTACGCTGAATTTATCGTCTGTTTCCGTTACGGTAACGCCGTCGCCGCCCGTCTCAGCCGCATTGGCTGCCGCCGGGATCTTGCCGCATACAGCTTCAAGCACCTCATCGCTGAGCTCAAACTGCTCATGAGCTATCTCATGTCCGGCATTTACCGCCCATTTATCGTATTTTTCACTGATCTCAATATAGAGAGCGTATTCTGCGCCCTGCTTAAGCTCTGTAAGCTCCGCGCCGAACGGTACTGTGACCTCTCCGGCCTGCTTAGGCTCTACCGAAGGAACGTCCGCAATATCACCGCTTGCAATGACCTCGCCGTTCTCCTTAAGCTCCCAGCTGATATTATATTCGTTGAGGTTTGTGAAGTTATTCTCATTATATACGACTATCTTCTGATTTTTAAGCGTTTCGTCGGTCGTCCAGCCGCTTTGCTGCTGCTGTTCGTACGTGGGAGTCTCCTTCATCCAGAAGCTCTGATATTCATACTTCACCTGGTACAGTTCAGGCTGCGGCTGTCTGTCCGGAGACACGAGACCGTTGACGCAGAACTGTCCGGTGCCGCTGCCTGAGGCTGAGCCGTCCGGAGCAACGTTTCTTCCCTCGTAGTTCACATCGCCCCAGTCGCCGCCGTAGCCGAAGAAATAGCCCTCGCGCAGCTTGCCGAAAATATCTTCGTTTGCAAGATATTTTCCGTCCTTATAGTAATCATAAGGATCCGGAACGATATTCTTATTCGCATCCGTTCTCTTTACCGAATCCGTATCGCTCGTAACTCTTTCAAGCGGGACGATCCTTGACTGATCCACCCAGTCCCAGATACATCCGCCGATCATATTCGTTCCCGAGCGTATAGCGTTCCAGTAGCCGTCAAGATCGCCTACGGCGTTGCCCATAGCGTGGTCGTATTCACACAGGAAATACGGCTTGTTTTTTGCATTGTTGCTTCCTGACGCATCCGGCGTTGACGCCATGCTCTGCACATACTCAACTGTCGGGTACATATTGCTCTCCATATCGAAGCGCTCTCTGTTATGTACGAATTCCACATGTACCGGACGCGTTTTGTCATGCTCATGGAAGTAGTCCGCCATCCAGTAGTATATCGCCTGGTTTGCATCGCTCAAGCCTCCGCACTCGTTTCCTACTGACCAGGATACTATCGAGCTGTGGTTTTTAAGCGTCTGATAAGAGGTGATCGTTCTGTCCTTGAATATCTCACCAAGCTTATTGTCATATACGTCCGCAGTATTTCTGTCGCGCTGAGCTACCGCGTGACATTCGGCATTTGTTTCAGCCATTACATAAAAGCCCTGTGTATCCGCAAGATAATATAAATATTCGTCGTTCGCATAGTGAGCGGTACGAATAGTATTTATATTGAACTGCTTCATTGTTTTGAGATCTGTCTCATACACCTCTTTTGATACGTATTTTCCGTTCAGAGGGTCGCTGTCATGACGGTTCACGCCCTTCATAAGCAGCGGCTGACCGTTTATCCTTATCCTGTCATAGGATGATATCGAATTGTAGTCATCCGAGTGCGGTGTGAAGGTTATTTCCCTGAAGCCTACAAGCTGCGCCGCGCTCTCGTGCTCCGTATTCACCGACAGCAAATACAGGTTAGGCTTTTCCGCCGACCACTGCGCCGGAGCCTCGACTCTTACCGACGCGCTGTCAAAGGTAAGCGTGCTGTCAGCCGGTATAGCCTGCGTTGTTGTAAAGACCATCGACTTTACAGCATCGCTTGTATTATCCTTCTCATACAGATTGACTGTCACATCATAGCCCGCGGCTATCTCCTCATCCGTGTTGTTGCGGAGCTTCAGACCGCGTATGATAAGATCGGCGTCAGTATAGCTTTCGTCAACAAAATCCGTTTCGACCGTATAGTCCTCTACGGCAACGGCCGGCTCCGAAATAAGATACACGTCGCGGAAAATACCGCCGTCGTATATCATATCCTGATCCTCAAGCCAGGTAGAGTCGCTGAACTTATGTACTCTTACGTCAAGTCTGTTATTTCCCTCAATAAGATAGTCGGTGATATCAAACTCATGCGGTCTGTAGGAATCCTCGCTGTAACCTACTATCTGACCGTTTACAAAAACATAGTAAGCCGACTCAACGCCCTGGAAAGAGATGAGCACCCTGTCCCCGTCGTTCCTCGTCATATCGTCCGTATTGAACGTAGTCTTGTAGAATCCTATCGGGTTATACTTTACCGGAGCCTCGCCCGGAACAAGAGTACCGTAACTCTGCGTTTTCTCATCATCTGAGTTATACGGCTGCTCGCCGCCCTGCCACGGCATTTTTACATTATTGTATATTGGGTAATCCCATACCCAGGTAACTTCGCCTACGTTGCCCTGGACTTTGCCCGTATCCTCATCGAGCGGGTTTATGTTTTTCCACCATTCGCCGTACGACGTCCAGCTCGACGGCATTTTCACGCCAAACTTCCAATCGGATGTATCAAAGTCCTCGTTTATAAAGTAATTTTCTGTTCCGTCTTCGTTTATAAGCCCTCTCTCAGCGCCCATTTTAAGGTTCTTAACGACCGTCATGTCCCACTGATTTGCCGCGTCTTCGCCTGTAAGCATTTTGATGCGGTCTGAGCTTTCCTTTCTGTAGTCGCGGGCAGCGGCAAGCGCCGTCTGCTCGTCCTGATACGGCACAGCCGAATCCGTCCTCGCATCGCGGCGGTTCCTGCCGACCACCTTATACATTTCGTTTGCCGCGTCGTTATACTCCGTAAATGTTACGGTATCCTCCGCCGCCGGTATCGCCTCTACCGTTTCCGCCGGCGAAACATTCTCCGGCTCGCCCGCCGCAAGCGCCGCCGACGGCAGAGCAGAAGCCGTCATTGCCGCCGCAAGCAGCATTGATAACACTTTTTTGTTACTCATATTGACCTCCTTTGACATTATAATATTTCGAATATTTTTTCTATATTTCCTATTGAGCTTAGTCTATCATAACTCATTACCCCCGTCAATACGTGTTTTTGACAATGACATTTAAGATTAAAACACAGTCATTTTTAATAAAAACACACTTGCACTTTAAATATTTTTATGATAAAATAGATATAAAAGGGGGTAAAAATATATGCAGGTAACAAAAAACAAATTTTTCTATCTTAAAATAGAAAATATAGTCTCGAATGCATTTGAACACGGCCGCCCTCAGTGGGGACTGGAATATTTCAAAAATAAAATGATTGTTTACGACATAAACGGAAATGCTATAAATATAGAACCGGATTCAATATTTATTATTCCTCCCGACACATACTTTAAAACAGAAAGCGCCAACGGCAAGCCGTGGACGCACACGTGCATAACCTTTGACGCCGATGAAGAGTATATGAAAAATTTGAACCTGCCGGCTATGACGCCGATACGTATCGGCAAGACCAAGGAGCTTGAGCAGCTCATGTTCGATATGGAGGACAGGCAGCTTTCCTCGTCTCAGTTCAAGCAGGACGCCCAGGACGCATATCTGCTCCTGATACTGCTGACGATATACGACTATCTTAATATGCCGTCAAAGGATTACACCCTAAACGCCGGCGACGACCTTCAAAAGCTGCGCCATACCGTAATGAACAGTACCGGCGTATTCTGGACGGTGGAGAGCATGGCGGCTCAGGCAAACATGAGCGTGCGCGGATTTCAGCGCAAATATAAAGAAATGTACGGAAAGTCGCCCATCGCAGACCTTTACGATTTCCGTTTCGTCCGTGCAAAAAGACTGCTTGACACCGGCTATTCCATAAACCACATACTCAACTCCTGCGGCTTCAGATCGCCTCAGCACTTTTCGACATTTTTTAAAAAACGCTCGGGCATGACCCCTACCGAATATGTAAAAAATAAAAAAAAATAAGCTCGGAAAAAGCCGCTCCCGCATGAAGCGGGAACGGCTCATAACTACGCAAGGCCTTTTTAAAATGTGAGTATTGTTTCTACCAATGTGATATTCTTTTTATCGACCTTTTCGTTTCCGGTCGTCAACGCATTATATGCTTGTACGTCTCCGCTCAATGTCACCACGTTCTCGGTCTCAAATACCGCTATGTTCATAGCGGGCTTTAAATAAGCTCTTTTCATCGTTCCATTCCTCCCATCAATAACTGAACCAAACTTTGTCTATGGTGTTGTCACCGATCGCTGTCTTTGTGAGGACAAGCCCGAACATATAGCTGCCTCCGGTAACCGTGGTATCAAATTCTTCGCTTACACTTGCTTTTACACTGGTTGTCTTTGCTTTATCGTTGGAAATGATCCATTTCGGGTTTGTCAGATCTACCGTTTTACCCTCTTCAACTGTTAACGCAGCAGTCCATCCCATTGAGCCGTCGTCAAAATCATTGTCTAAAGGCGTTGCCTCTATATCATTAGACTTTGCCGCAAGCACGATCTTTCCGTCATTCTCGCCCGTGCCCGCCGCAAGGACAAAGCTGTCGTTAGTAAAGGAGAGCTTGTCAGGCGAGCCGGAAGCTATAACAAGACCTTCGGTAAGCGTAACGTCTATTGTGAGCGGAATAGCTTCTCCCGTGTAGCCTGTGATATAGACATTTGCTTTTTCTGTGTTGAGCTTTAATTCTCCGAGCTTTGCAGCATTTTTAATTATAACGTTTGCTTTTCTTGCATCTGGGTGTATTGATGAAATATATTTATCAGTTATCTTGCTAAGATCGGCTCCGTCAACAGTAAAAGCATGCGTTGTACTCCAGCTGAACACTATGTAATTGCCGGAAACCCGGTTTACGACCGCCTTTGGACCGAGCGTGATCGCCTCTTCTTCGTTATCGCCGCCAAGCATAAAGGTTCCCTGGTCGCGCTCAACACCGGATGTGACCTCATCGGAAATAGTCAGTGTACCGCCCGCCGCGCCGAGCGTGATCTTTCTTGCTCCGAATGCATTGCCGTTGTCGCTATTTTTATCAGCCCTGATCATAGCGCCTTTCGCCTCTCCGGTTCTTTTTATGGTAACATTAGTATCCTCCGCCGCGTTAATAGTAATATCGGTATTTGCAGCGGGATTTATTATCGAAGAACCGTCAGTTACCTCTACATCTTTATACAATGTGACTGTTGCTGTTTGACCGTTTGCGGCTTTTAACGCTTCGCTGAATGTTGAATATACTGTTGTTACTCCGTTTATTGTTACTCCTGCCGCCGCCGTACTCTCGCCGTATAATTTGAAATTTTTAAATGTACTTGGTGCATTCCATTTATTAAACGATATAACAAGATATTTTTTACCGCTGATATCAAAGGACGCCGCAGCATTGCCTGAAGTAGCATCGCCAAACTGACATGCACCTACAACATCAAGTCCATACACTTGTTGGAGTCCGTTATTATTATTTAACGGCTTGTCGCTGCTGTTTCGTGTCCAGTCCTCATCATTTAGATCAAACCGACTCGCATCCATATCTTTTGGAGCTGTTTTCGTGATCGTATCATTATCCGTAGTATATATACGCACGGAGTCATTTGCGCCCCATGAAGCTCCCTTAACCGAAACCCCGCTTATATCCAGAACCATATATGCCAGACACTTTGATTCTGAGCTTTCAGTTCTTGTCAGGGAAACTCCGTCATCTGTTGTCGGATCAAAACCGGTGGTATCTGTAATGAGTTTTCCGCCTGAAAAATATGCCGCGCAGGTATAGTCTGTGCCGTATTTCAGTACAGAGTCCTCGCCAAGCTTAGTTTCCAGCTGTATATTGTCTATGTACACCTCGCCGTTCACAAGCGGTATCTCAACGATAACTCCCGTACCGGCTTCGGGAATGCTGAATGAAACATCTTTAGCTTCCCCTGTTAACTTATTGGTATTATGAGAGATTGAAGTCAAAACCGGATTACTATCGTTATCCAAGCCGAGCTTATAATATACCGCGTTCCACCGATCGTTTTTGGCGGTAGTGGCGGACGCGAATTTTTTCGTATTACTGCTATCTTCTATCGCTGCTTTAATTTCATCTGATTTTGTTACATTGCTCGTTGTCGCGTAAAAATTAGCTGTTGACGTTACATCAGACGGGGTATTGCTTGTACTGTCAAAGCCGTATCCGATGGTTACGGAACGTATATCCGTGCAGTCTACATCTCCGATATACACATATGCATTATCTATGTTTGCCGTATCTGAATTTTTCCAGTCAGCTTGATAGTTTGCTTCCAAGATTGTGCTTCCGGCCGTAACATCGTTTCTGTTACAGATCAAATTATCGGTCAGCGGTTTATATACCGTTGTGGTAGTTACATCCGCCGCTCCTGCGGGAACTGCGGCGAGCATTGAACCCATCACCGCCGCCGCGGCGAGCGATGATATAACTTTTTTGAATTTCATTTAAAAGCCCCCTTGTATAATATTAGTAATTATTGCATTTAAACGCCCGCAGGTCCGCATCTGCGGGCGCATATCCGCAACCTTGCACAAACTCTAAAGCATTTTAGAGTACTTTATTATGAATTATACAACAATTTTTTCTTCTTCTCAACCCCCTTTTCATCTTTTGGCATTTTTGTTTAAATTTCAGTCGTTCAACTGTAAATTATATTTTTCCAAACGATTTTGAGCCGATACCGTCAATAACTCAGCGTATATTTTTTCCATACCCGGTATCAAAACCAAATTACAATTAAACGCCCGCGGGTCCGCATCCACGGGCGTTTGTATGCAGCTTTCTCATTTATCCGAAGCTTTTTCTGATATTTTTATTGAAATTGTGTAATTATTTTTTGTTGCTTTCAACCTCCTTTTCAGCCTTTAGCATTTTTTTAATTCCAGTCGTTCAACTGTAAATTATATTCCGCCAAATACCGGCATTCCGCCGCCGTCAATAGTTCAGCGCGTATTCTTTTCCGGCTTCCGTATCAAATACCATAAACCGCAGCTCGCTGCCGTCCGACGCTGTTACCGTTTCCGTTTCATATGTAACGGCTTCACCGCCGCATGTCAGCTCCGGAGTTCCGTATTCATCGTTGATAAACACCTTGCATTCGCCGCCTGCGTTCGACTTGACCTCTGCGTTTACCGGCTTTGCGTCCGCCCACTCTATCGAGACCTCAAAAGCGCCTCTTGCAAGCAGACCTTTAACGCTGCCCTTATCCGACCATGCCGTCGGCAGTGACGGAAGGATATCTATATACCCGGCATGGCTCTGCATGAGATACTCTCCCATCGCCGCGCAGGAACCGAAATTACCGTCTATCTGGAATATGTCTATATCATGGTAGTCAAACATATTGTCAAATACCATATCCTTGACCTGACCCTGATATATGCTGTAGGCACGGTCGCCGTTGCTTATACCCAGCGGCTTATAAAACTTTCCGTTCTTTCCTTCTTCGGTCGCGCTGTCATCATTGTCCATACCTATCGCTCTTGCCCACAGCAGATTTTTATTTGCTCTTGACCAGCCTGTGGAAGCGTCTCCTCTTGCATTTAGAGTTGTTCTCGCAGCCTTTAAAAAGTCAGGCGTATTTCTTGTTATCTGATTGCAGGGATAAAGCGATACAAGGTGCGAAACATGGCGGTGATCGCTGTCCTCCTCATATTTGGCGGGCTTGCGTTCATTCCATTCCATGATGTTGCCCCATTCTCCTATCACAACAGGTTCCTGAAGCTTATCTATCTGTTCTCTTACTGTAGCAATAAGCTCTGTGTCCTTTCCTTTCCCTTCATTGACATTTGACGTGTCAAAGTCCAGTTCACTTGCTTCAAGATATATACCGTAAAGCTGCTTTATTATCTGCTGGTCTATCTTCGCTCCCATCGTGAGTATATCTGTCTGCTCTGCCGAATATGACGGACCCGCCAAATATTCTCCCGTGGTCTCATCATAATAGAGATACTGCGTATAGAACCTTACAGCTTCCTGTATGATATCATAGATCCTCGGCAAATTCTCAGTACTCCTTGTATAATCATACATATCCCATAAATTCAGGCATATCCATCCGGAGGACTCCGGCGACATTCCCCATCTTATGTCCCTTATGGGATTTGCATCCCAGCCCGGTGCGGTATAGCCCCATACATTATTGCAGGTATGCGATACCCAGCCGTCACAGCCGTATATGTTTTTCGCCGTTTGTCTTCCCTCGCGGGCCGTTTCCTCTACCCAGTCGAGAAGAGGCTCCATACACTCTATCATATTTCCGTTAGCCGCAGGCCAGTAATTCATCTGCAAATTGATATTTATATGGTAATCACTTTCCCACTGCGGATGCTCCTGGTCGTTCCAAACTCCCTGGAGGTTCGCCGGAAGCGAACCGGCGCGCGACGAGGATATCATCATATAACGCCCATATTGATAGAACAGCTGATCAAAACGCTTATTCTCGCTGTTTTGCTCGTCTGTTATTTGTTTTTGCGCATTATTCTCCTGCGAATCATAATATGCTGTATAGTCTGCGCGCATATCATCAACAGCAACGGAATTTGTATCGTCCGCTATATCCAGCCGGACATTATCATATATAGACTTATAATCCGCTTTATGAGTTTCATATAATTCTTCAAATGTCTTTCCGTCAGCGGCAATAATTCTTTCCGCTGTAATATCCGCCGGATCAATTCCCGTCCTGTAACCGGAATCCTCGTCAAACTCATAATCGGTCGCCATTGTCATTATAACGGTGACGTCATCCGCGCCCGATACAGTTACCGTATCGTCCGCAAACGATACCTCTCCGCCGTTGTTTATAAATTTATACTCTCCGCACCATCTCAGATCGTTTGAGGACAGCTCGCCCGTAACCTTGAGAATATTATTTTCAAAGCTCGTTGTCATATTCTTCGACCTGTTCGGTTTATTCGAGAAGGTCATGCTGAAGCTCACATTCTCCTGCGCATTGGACGACAGCTTTACAGCTATGAGCTTGTCGGGGTAGCTTGCAAAATATTTTCTCGTGTACGTTATCCCGTCCACATCGTATTGGACTGCTTGTATCGAGTTATCAAGATCAAGCCAGCGTCTATAGTTTGTATACTGAGCTCCGCTTTCTATATTCGTAAAGTCGAATGACAAATTGCCGAATGAGGTATAAGAACCGTAGTTCGCATCGTCGCCGACAAGCTTCGATAAGGTCTCCTCCGCTGTCGGGTCTCCTGCAAGCAGCTTGGCACGTGCTTCTTCAAATACAGCGCTCCTGTCATCCTCAATATGGTTCGGCTTTCCGTTCCACAGAGTCTTTTCATTAAGCTGTATCCTCTCCTGCGCAACTCCGCCGAATATCATGGCGCCCATATACCCGTTTCCTATCGGCAGCGCCTTTTCTCTCCATACCGTATGGCTCGGGTCTGCCTGGGTATTGTCCGCATTAAAGCTGGTCCAGCATATGCTGTCATCCTCAGCCGCCGGCTCGTCATACCACATGGACATTAGTCCTGCTTCAAGCTCATCGTCCGGAGTAGCTTTCAATGTTTTAGCATAAAAGACGTCCGACATCGGCCTCATATCCTCATCCCATATAAATACCTTCATCGTATATCCGGTCTCTGCAAGCTCAGGTATCGTTATCGGCTCTGATAACGCAAGCCTCGCCTCGTTGTCCGTAAAGCTTTCTGCCGCAACTGCGGTTCTGCGCAGCTCGATAAGCATATCATCCTTATACAGCGCCGCATATACATCCCCGTTTTCTATTACAGCTGAGCCGTTCTTTTCGGCAATAAGCTCGGTCAAGCTTCCGCCCGACGGCAGTATGCCGTCATATTCGCAGCGTTCCCCGTCTACCGTTACCGCCGCTATACGCAGATCGACCTTTCCTACTGTCAGAGTCATGACTGACAAATCCTCTATCGTCTCCGGATAATGCTTTGCGCTGTTATGGAAATAATCGACTCCTGAGGTGTTTTCATTCGTGACTGTGACCGTATTCAAACCGGTTCTTATAACATCGCCCGCAACCGAGCCCGAAATATTTCCGGAATCAACGCTCAGCTCCGCACCGTTTATCGATGCAGTCATATTTTTAGCATTATTGGCATGTGCTCTTACCGGTATGGATATATCCGCTCCGGTATACTTGTGAGCATTATCAAGAGCCGGTACCTTGAATATCGACTTCATCGCGTTATCGTTTCTTGCAAAATAGCTGTCGTTCGTTCCTACGATCACTCGTTTATTTTCGTCTGTATTTACGATGCATCCGGCGTATATGTCATACGCGGGCATCGTAAAGGTATACTTTGTGCTGTCCTTTTCGTCCGGAACGAGCGTCACCGGAACTACTGCCGTACCGTCGTTGTACGTTACAACAAGCGATCCGTCCGTATACTCTTCGGGAAGCTGTATCAGTATCTGCTGACCTGTATAAGCATGATCCGGCATTTCGATATTATCCGCCGTTACGTCATGCTTATCAGACGCTTCATAGGCGTATTCAAACCGGAACGCGTCAAAGTAGAAGTTCGTTGCACCGTTTGGCGTCACCTCTATAATTATTCCCTCTGACGTATCTGTCATCGGAGCAAATACCGCATCCGATATCGAGCCGTTCGTTCTCAGCGTGACTGTTATACCATCCTCTGAGCCGATAAATTCCGCTCCGTCAAAGCCAAGCTTGCTGTATATGAAATCCCACTGTGAATTCTTTGACAGCCTGAGCGAGGCAAACGGCTTTTTACCGCTCACATCCGCTTCGCCTACAGCGGAAAGCGTCTTATCAGCCGCGTAATAGTTCACCTGCGGCGCTTTATCTGTATAATTTGAAGTACCGCTGTTAAATCCGAAGCAGCTGTAAATACTCTGGAGTCTTGAAACGTCTATCCCCGGTATATACAGGTATATTTTCTCAGCTCCGTCATTCTCATCGTAATTGAGCTGTGAGCCGGATATCGTTCCGCCCTTTGACGAGAT
This sequence comes from uncultured Clostridia bacterium, assembly GCA_944393255.1. Taxonomy (GTDB): domain Bacteria; phylum Bacillota; class Clostridia; order UBA1381; family UBA1381; genus Ornithomonoglobus. Next base: position 25,317 of record CALXZP010000025.1, read on the forward strand.
CGTACTGCCGCTGCTCTTTACGCTTATGTCTTTGCCGTTTACCGTTTTATAAATATATTTTTCCTCAGGCGACGGCGTTGCAGTCTCATACGGAACATCGGGATCGTCTGAGCTGTCTGCAAGCTCTATCACAAAATTATCAAAGTAGTGATCATCCGAACCTTTGGGATCGAACTTGACTACTATTCCCGTTCCCGTCACCCCGTTCGTATCGAACGATATATCGGTGACCTCCGGATTATCCGGCTTATTGTTTATAAGCTCATACATCTCGAGCGCGCTGCCGGATGATATTTTATAGTGGAAATATCCCCACTGCGAGCTCTTGCACGCCGCTGCCGAAGCGAACGGCTCTAAGCCTTCAATACTGCTTTCATCTACTTCTGTGAGTGTTTCGTCTACGGCGTAATAGCTTATAACAGGCTTTATTGAAGTTTGATCGCTGCTTCCGCTGCCGAAGCCGTAATGCGCCGTTATCGAGCTTATTTTTGAACAGTCAACATCGGGAATATACATATACACTGTTTCACCGGTTTTATATTCTACCTGCTTTCCGGAGAAGTTATTTGCAAAATCAGTGACCTCCGCGCCGTCTGTTTTTACAAGGTCGTTTACCGCATATGTTTTACTATATTCTTCTGTAGGTTCCTCCGGAATAATATCGCCCTCGGTATACTTTATAATGAACGCGTCAAAATAAATATCCACCGCTCCGTTAGGTATAAGCTCAACTATTATCCCGTTTGAATCCGTGTCGGGAATGTTGAATGCGGGATCTGACAGCGTTCCGTCCGTTTTCAGCTGTCCGGCCGTAAATCCGTCGTCGGTCACAAATTCGGCGCCGTCTTTATCAAGGTCAAACCATACAAATTCATATCTTGAATTTTTTGATACTCCTGTTCCGGCAAATGCTGTCTTGCCCTTGACATCGTCAGCCGAGACCGAGGTCAAAACACTGTCAGCCGCATAGAAATTCATTCTCGGCGATGTGCTTGTATAGTTACTATCGTCGCTGCGGAAACCGAAGCATGCTGCAATATTTTCTATCCTCGCCGCATTGATATCGGGTATATACAGGTATATATTTTCCGAGCCGTCATAATTAAGCTGATGTCCGGAAATGGTTCCGTTCTTTGTCGATATCGTACTGCCGCTGCTTACAGCCGTCAGCTCATTCGCGCATATTGTTTTCTTTACCGTATGCGCCTGTTCATACTCAACATATATGGTAAGCTCCGAGCAGCCGCATGCCGCCGAGCCGTTTGCAGCGCCTATATAATTCCACTTGCTGAAATCACCTGTCAGCACTGCCGTTCCCGTTCCCGCTTCGGTATCGATCGTGCTTGACTCTATCGTGATACTGTCCGCCTTTGTACCGTTTGTACGATAGATAGTCTCGGCGGCATATGCCGTTGTACTGCCCGCCGTTTTATCATCATCAAGCGTTTCATATCCGTACAGGAAATTCGCTCCCGCGCTCGCGCTGCTGTTTATCGAATATTCTATCTTCGATATCTTATCAGCGTACGCAGATACGTCAAACAGCGTTACCGCTTTCTGTGCAGACGCTATTGCGGTTGATGTATCTCCGTCGTAAAGATTTTCCGGCGTACCGGCTTCTTCCCGGTACTGAGCGCCGCTTTTTTCGCCTGTCAGACAATATCTGTCAAGAGTTGAAAGATCAAGTTCTTTTGTGACGAATTTCTTCCCGAACGGTATCTCAACATCCGGCTCCGCTGCTGCCTTCCATGATGCGCTCAATACCCCTGCGGTCTTTGCGTCGATGTCTTTAGATACCGGGATCAGCGTGTATTCATAGCTGTACTCTCTTCCGACCGGAAGCGTGTACTCATCGAATGCCGGCGGTCCCACGGTTTCATTGCCTATGCCTCTTGATCCGTAGTCCAGATTGAGATACGTACTGTTTTTGTCGCCCGAAACCTGATACGGATGTCCCGTTTCAAGCTCCGGCGTATTCATATGCAACGCGCTCGCTTCAAGCTCGGTCTTGGCCGACGCCAAAAGCGCCGTATCCTTTTCATCGCTCGAAAGCTTTATCCATTTTACTCCCGTCCTCGTTCCGGTCTCCTGAGCCTTTACATGCGGGAAATATGAACCTGATACCGTATCGGCATACACTCCGCTTACCGCAAAGGAATTTCTGTCCGAATAGCTTTCAGCGGTCGGGTACTTATACGAATACTCAGGCTTATCCGAGGTATCAAAACCGTTTCCGTACACTTCGATATTCTCAAAATCTCCCGAAAGCTCAATCTCGTTTCCGATACGCAGCGGATAACCTCTTGAGATACTCATATCCTTTGTATTAAGAATATTTCCCACCGTTACCGCTCCGCTCTTGTCTGCTGTGTATCTCACATAGAGCTGCGCCGTTTCCGTACCGACCTTTAACTCGATCGGGATATCTATGACCTGTCTGCCGTCCGGAGCCTGCTTTATCTGTATAAGCGATGTGTCCACCGTTTGATTAGCGTCATTGTATGCCGTTCTCCAAGCAGTATTCACCTTTCCGCGAATGTCGTTATCGTGTGCCGCTCTCCAATAGTTCGGACGTATACCTTCTGTTATCAGCGTTTCACCGTTATACACATAATTTTTCAGTCTGCCTGTGCTCTTGTCGATATCAAACGAAAATCCGTTTCCGCTGACGGTTATCTTCGCATCACCGTCCGTCACAGAAATATCATCGCCTCCTACCTGCACCGGCTCCGCTTCGGTCGGCTCTTTTTGCGATACTGCCGATACCGTTTCATCCGACAAAACGAACGACTCGTGAGCGACCTCGTGTCCTTCCTGCAGCGCCCACGTTGCGGTCTTGGTCAGTATTTCGATATCAAGGCTGTATTCCGCCCCTCCGGTAAGCTCGTTCGCTCTTAACGCATTACCGAACGGAACGCTTACCTCTCCCGCTGTTTTGGGAGCGACCGACGGCAGCTCCTCTATTATGCCGCTGTCAACAGAAACTCCGTTTTCTCTGAGCGTCCATTTCATTTTGTACTCGTTAAGATCCGTAAAGTTATTTTCGTTATATACGACCACTGTTTCATTTGCAAGATCGGCGTCTGTTGTATACCTATCCTGCTCATATGTCGGCGTGTCCTTCATCCAAAAGCTCTGGTATTGATATTTTATCTCGTACAGCTCAGGCTGCGGCTGACGGTCGGGCGATATAAGACCGTTTACACAGTAATTGCCGTCATTGTTCCTATCGCCGAAATCGCCGCCGTAGCCTAAATAGTACCCCTGCAGCTCATCCTTGTACAGGTTCCCGTACAGCGCTTCATCGCCGTAATAATCCCAGCCGTCCGTTACGGGTATCCTTCTTGACTGGTCTACCCAGTCCCATATATATCCGCCCAGCATGTTCGTTCCCGAACGCATGCTGTCAAGATACATATCGAAGCTTCCGCAGGCATTACCCATAGCATGGGAAAATTCGCACTGCATATACGGTATTCCCTTTGGATTTGTGCCGTTGTCGTATGTGCCGTCCTCTTTCAGCTTATCCGGAGTCACCGCCCATTTGTCCTGATCCGACGGCCACTTGTACATGTTCGACATCACATCGACCGCCATATTCTCACCGTCACGTGTTGTTCTCATGGGGAACAAGAATTCGGCATGGATAAACCTTGTCATATCTTTTGAACGTATGTATTCTATCTGCTTGTCAAATATATCATTCGCCTCAAGCGGATTGTTATATACAAGTCCGTTCTCATTGCCTATAGACCAGCTTATTATCGAGCTGTGATTTTTAAGCGTCTGATACGCTGTTTCGGTTCTGTCCATGAACGACGCTTCAAGTTTCGGATAATCCTCTGAATTTGTCAGTTTGTTATTTGCCGACTCTACCGCATGACATTCCGCGTTCACCTCAGCCATTATATAGATACCGTATTTATCCGCCAGATAGTACATATATTCATCGGACGGATAGTGAGCCGTTCTTATTGAATTGATATTATACTGCTTCATCAGCTTAATATCCTCTTCGTATACTTCCTTCGGCACTGTCTTGCCGTAAACGGGATCGCTTTCATGCCTGTTCACTCCCTTTATGAACAGCGGCTGTCCGTTTATCGTTATGCGCTTATAGCTCTCCACATTGTTGAGATGATTCTCATCAAGCGTCGTCGGTGTGAACTCTATCTCACGGAAACCCAGAAGCTGAGCCGTATATGTATCCTGCGTACTGAATGACAATACATAAAGATCAGGCTTTTCCGCCGACCACAGCGACGGCTCCGTTACCGTCACGCTGCCGGTATCGAATACGCATTTTCCGTTTGCCGGTATAGCCTCCCCGGTTGTGAAGCTTATGCTTGCAGCAACGTTTTCGGTATCTTCATCATCATACAGATTTGCCGTTACGGTATATCCCGCAGGTATCTCTTCGTCCGTATTATTTTTCAGCGTGAGCTCTTTTATTATCATATCCGCATCGGTATAGCTTTCGTCAAGATCCGTTTCGACCTTGTAATCCGCTATCTCAACGTCCGGCACTCCTATAAGATATACGTCGCGGAAAATACCGCCGTCATATATCATATCCTGATCCTCGAGCCAGGTAGCGTCGGAAAATTTATGTACACGAACGGCAAGCGTATTTTCACCCTCGTGCAGATAGTCCGTTATATCGAACTCATGAGCCGTATAGGAGTCCTCGCTGTAGCCTACCGCCTCGCCGTTTATAAATACATAGTATGCCGATTCCACTCCCTGAAACGAGATCCTCACCCGTTCGCCAAGCTTTTCATCGACTGTGAATTTCGTCCTGTAAAAGCCGACAGGCGCATACCCGGTCGGAGCCTCTCCGACAGAGAGCGAGCCGTAGCCGCCGTGATTGCCGTTATACCCCGGGCGTTCCGTTCCCTGCCACGGCATTTTGGAATTTGTATATACCGGATGATCCCATTCCCAATGGTCTATAGTGCCGTCCGAATTAAAGGTGTTCTTTGTGAAATCACCCTGCATGGTCCAGCTCATCGGCATAGCAACGTCCTGTTTCCATATTTCTGTTTCCGCAAACTCCTCTGCTGCGAAAGGATTTTCCGTGCCGTAAGCAAGACCTGCCTCCTCTGCAGCCGTCATGTTCTGGACAACTGTGATATCCCACGAATTCTGCGCTGTTTCGCCGGTCAGCATTTGCACTCTGCCTGTTTCCTTAGCGTAATTCAGCGCGCCGTTTACCGCCGCCGCCTCGTCGTCATACGGTATCACGCTGTTTGTATGCGCCGCAATACGGTTTCTGCCCACAACATTGTACATCTCATCGTCAATACCGTTGTACTCATTAAATGTAAGTTCTTCTTTTGAAACATTTTCATCCCCGATATATTCTGCCGACGTCACTGACGCTGCTTTTGCGGCAGCTTCTTTCTCTTCCGCAGACACCGTTAAGACCGAAGCTCCCAAGGACAGTGCGCACAACGCAGAAATTGTCCGCATCATTTTCATTATCCACATCCTCCTCAACTCAATATTTTGTATGTTCCGTAAAATTATATCGATATATTTTAATAAAATTTTATCATATATTTTTAACTTTGCAATACTTTTTTGCCATCTTGTCCGTTTTTCTTAAATATAGGACATAATTTCACAAACACCTATTGACTTTAGCTGTTATCAGTGTTATTATTACAACATAAGCAGAAAATATAAAATAAAAAAATTTATAAAGGAAAGTATCTCAATATGAATGTTGACTTTAAAAACATTTTTTATCTGAAGATAGAAGGAAACAGCCGCAGAGTATTTTATGATGACAACCCATATTATTTGTTCGCACTATACAAAACGGCAATAAAAATCGAATTTGATAACGGTGATTTGATAAATATTGATCCGGGAGATGTTGTAATGATCCCCCCGGATACCCATTTCATCTGTCTCTGTGAAGAAGATGCATATCTTCATATGACAGTTTTATTTAATGCCGAAAAGAATTTTATGGATAAGCTTGATATTGAATACTGCCGTCCGCTAAAATTAAAAAAAACTGAGATAATATCAGATCTGTTTTTTAATATCAGCCAGCAGAATATTTCCGATTCAATCATGAAAAATGAAATGATGAATGCATATATCACAGAAATGCTTATACATGTGTTTGAAGAAACACACACGATCCAAACCTCGTACGGAGTAAAAAAGGGCGACGATCTTCAGACCGTACGTATGACTGTCATGGAAAGTCCCGGTATAAATTGGTCAATAGAAAAAATGGCTAACATGGCTAACATGAGTGTGCGTCACTTCTCCCGAAGATATAAACAGCTATACGGAAAGAGTCCCATGTCCGACCTTGACGAATGCCGTTTCATAAAGGCAAAGCGCCTGCTTGAAACGGGTTTTTCCATAAATCATATACTGTGGTCGTGCGGGTTCAAATCGCCGCAGTATTTCTCGAGCTTTTTTAAAAAGAAAGCCGGAGTTACTCCCCGCGAATATGTAAAAATGCAGAAAAAGCCCGAATAAACGCATTTATATCTTATCGGCTTATACTTAATTATATAAAGCGGCGGTCTGCCGGAGTATCAGCAGACCGCCGCAAATAAGTTTTAAGACAAAACAAAATACATTACCATCAATACCGCGAGAAAAAGAACATTCATAAGCGTAAAGCATATCAAATATTTGGTCTTATTCTCAACAGCCGCTATATATTTGAAAGATATAAGGCTTGCCATAGACGCTATGAGCGTGCCGAGCCCCCCTATATTCGTTCCGACAATGAGCTCACTGAATTTATCTGTAAAGCCTGAGAGCAGGAGCGCGGCAGGTACATTGCTCACCGCCTGGCTTACAGCAACAGCGGTTATGCATTCCCGGCCGTTTATAACACTCTCAAGCATATTCTTAAAGATCCCTATCCTCCCCATATTGCCTATGAATATAAAAAATGCGGCAAACGTTATGAGCAGTGAATAGTCTATATCCTTAAATATGCTTCTGTCAAATATCAATAATGCCGCCGCGGTCATAACGAATATTATCCTATAGTCGATGATCCTTGCGACAGCCAGCAGCGATATCAGAAAGACAACAGTATATATCACGATCCGCTTATCCTTATTTATTTGTGTTTTGCTTTCAGCATAGACCGCTCTTCCACTGTTTCTGTACAACACTATTATTACACTCAGTAATATGAACGATGCAAGCGTATATGGAAACATAAGAGCTATGAACTCCGCCGGATCCATCCCTGCTCTCCCGTAAAGATACAAGTTCTGCGGATTACCTATCGGTGTGAGCATACTGCCCAGATTTGCGGCGATCGTCTGCAACGAAACTATCGGGATCATCAGTTTTTCATTTTTCGTAAGCCTGAGTACGGTCATTGCGAACGGCACGAATGTTATAAGCGACACATCGTTTGTGATCATCATACTGAAAAAGAAACAGAGCATTACAAGTATAAACATCAACCCGCGTATGCTTTTTACCCTTGACATCAGCTGCTCCGCAAAAAAAGTAAATATCCCAGTTTTCCTCAGACCAGCCATTGCCGCCATAAGGCAAAATAATATTCCCAGTGTCCGGTAGTCTATGTACTCTGTATACCCGGTGTCCGGCGGTATTATAAACGACGATATCACCGCCAAAAAACAAGCGGCGCAGAGCACCGCTTCTCTTTTGAAAAAACAGATCATTTTATCCATAAAACCTCTTCCCGCTGTATATTAAAATACGTACGACAGTCAAAGATGTTATTTGATCCAACACTTGATCTATCTATCTTTCATTGCATTTACCTTTTCAAACTCATCAGTAATTTCCTTTGACGGAGCAGGAGTTAAAAGACTTACTGCAACTATAAATATGACCGATACAACAAATGCCGGCAGAAGCTCATAAATATTGAGCATCGGGCTGAGACCGCTTATGCAGTATTTCCACAGGAATACCATAGCGCCGCCGGATATCATACCCGCAAGCGCTCCCCATTTATTCATACGCTTCCAGAAAAGCATAAGGAGTATCGCCGGGCCGAACGCCGCGCCGAAGCCCGCCCAGGCAAATGATACGATGCCGAACACCGAGCTTTCCGGATCAAGCGCGAGAAATATGGCGATTACGGATATAGCAACGACCGAGAGCCGCGCGATTATCATTATAGCCTTTTCACTGAGATTTTTAAACAGACATTCCTTAATGATATTCTGCGATACGCTTGACGCCGCAGCAAGCAGCTGTGAATCCGCCGTTGACATTGTAGCTGCGAGAATACCGGCAAGTATCACGCCTGCCAGAAGCGCCGCAAGTACGCCGTGCCGGCTGATAAGCCCGGCGATCTGAACGATTATCGTTTCAGAGTCTGCAAGCTCCGGCATAGCTCCCGCCTTTGTCATACCCAGACCGACAACACCGATGAATATTGCAACGGCAAGTGAGATAACTACCCAGCCTGTGGCAATTCTTCTTGAAAGAGTGAGTTCCCTTGTATCTCTTGCAGCCATAAATCTGAGAAGGATATGCGGCATTCCGAAATAGCCCAGACCCCAGGCAAGAGTTGAAAGTATTGTTAAACCGCTGTACGGTACAGCCGAGCCCGAGCCCGGATCAAAGGTCGATGTAAATTTGAGATATCCGGGGATATTGCCGACATTTGCCGCAATATTATCCATGCCTCCCGCTTTTGTAATGCCAAAAACGAGAACCGAAATGAGCGCTATCGTCATTATTATGCTTTGGATAAAGTCGGTAGTGCTTGCCGCAAGAAATCCGCCCAAGGTCGTATAGCCTATTATAACGGCAGCGCACACTATCATAGCTCCCACATAGTCAACACCGAACAATGATGAAAACAGCTTGCCGCACGCAGCAAAGCCCGATGCAGTATACGGCACAAAGAATACGATTATTACCAGCGCCGCTATGACCGAAAGTATATTCGACTTATCTCTGAAACGGTTTGAGAAAAATGCCGGAATAGTAGTCGAATTGCCGCACACATACGAATAACGGCGGATACGCTTTGAAACTATAAGCCAGTTTACGTATGTACCGAGTGCAAGTCCTATTGCCGTCCAGCTCGCTTCAGCCAGACCGCAGATATACGCCACTCCCGGAAGCCCCATAAGCAGCCAGCTGCTCATATCCGACGCCTCCGCGCTCATCGCTGTTACGAACGGACCCAGTTTTCTTCCGCCTAAATAAAAATCGTCTGTATTTTTATTCTTCTTTGAACACTGCATACCGATAAAAAGCATCAGTATGAGATAAACTATTATGGCGATCATAATACAAATATTTGATGAATTGATCACTTTTTCATCCTCCTATAAATTAAAAATATTGATACATTATTTATTTTAACATAAAATTAACATCAACGCAATAAATAATTTTTAATTTTAGTCGAAATTTATTTGTTTTGTGACATACTACATTCCAATTCATAATATACTATCTGATAGTATATAAAATCTACAAATATATTTTTCCTTGATCCGGATGGAACCTTACCGGTTTCCGGTACCTTTGTCTCATACAAAAACCGCCGCGCGGTCAGTGTTGTTCTGACCGCACAGCGGCTTTATGCAGGATGTACCGATCAGCCATACAGCAATCTGATTCTGCTGCTATGATCTTTACATTTGTAATATTATTTTATTTACCCATTTATCTCAAAAGCGAACAATTCTGATAACAGCATTATCCTGTCCGAATAATGTGTCATTTAATATCTTCAGTACATATTCTCTGTCACTGCGCAGACCCTCGGCCTTTGCGACCGTTCTTTCACCGTAAGAACAATATACATAACCGACCTTAAACGGTCCTGTCCCCGTTTCTCTGTCATATGCCATTAAATATATTACGGCTCCTTCACCATGCAGATCGGCAAACGATGTTTTTTTCGGAAAGTAGTCTATTAAAATACTTCCTCCGGCTGCTTTTACCGGCGCTGTTTCATACTGATATACAGATGTATCTTTTGGAAATACAAATTCTATCATACCGGCGGATAGGTCTAACGGAGGCTTTTCCGAAAGATCTGAATTTGCCTTTTTCTGAACTTCTCCTATAGTGTAACCTTCAGCTGCCGATATAACCGCCGGAACTTCATTCAGCAGTGTTTTGTGATCATATGTAATATTTTCTCCTCTGTATATATCCTCATCTTTTATGATATTATACATCATTCCGTCTCTTTGGTCTTCCAATAATAATCCCTGAGAATACAAGCGGTCTGCAATGTCTTCTATAGTAATATCAGCGGGCTTGACTTCTATGCTCAGCACCTCGTCCGGAATATTATTCTCACTTGGAATATACCATACCTGTATGCCAAAAGTATCTGATACAAAGCTGAGCGGAACATAAGTACAGCCATTCACTATTTGCGCTGTGCTCTCCATTACAGCTTTGTCATCATTTATATACATCATATTGCTTCCGATCGTAAACTTTATTAAACTATCTTCACCGTAAACGAGCACAGACCGTGTATCTTCTATCCATTCAACTTCTTTGTCCAGCATCTCGGAAACGATCCTTACAGGAACTTGTACCGCTCCTTGATCGTTTATAAATGGCTGAGCGTCACCAAAGTCAATGACATTATCTTTATATGTAATATACAACCCCTTTGTATCTGTATCATGTACCGTAAAATATTCATTGTCCGCATACGCGGTTTTTGATATTGTTCCGCATAACAGACACGCTAACAGCAATACCCTTTTCAATCTGTACACCCCTATCTAAAATATCAGTTGCCTGTTATCATCATATTATCAGATATGGTGTAAATATTCAAGCGATATTGTCCGAACGGTCATTTTATTGTTCAAACGGTTTTGTCTGCTGTACTCCTGACGCGAACAGATACAATTGTACGGAAAAATTTATTTTCTTTGTCATATGACCATACTAATTGACTGCCGTACTTTTTCAATGCGTTGTTTATGCTTTTTATTCCCCAGCCGTGAATATCATACTTTTGCTTTTGGGTCTGTAAGATGCCATTCAGAACAACAGGCTCTTTATCCGCGCTGTTTTCTACCTTTGCAATAGAATATATATTATTTACTGTATACAAATCTATAAATATCACTTTTTCCGTGGATTTTTCTGCTGCCTCAATAGCATTATCAAGTAAATTTGAGAATACTGCAACAACATCTGTTTCTGAAATACGTGAAAAGCTCGGTCCTGTCGATTGAATATGCATTTTAACGCCGCGGTCATTGCTTTCTTTTATTTTTCTTGATAATAATATATTTAAAATTTTATTGTCAGTATACTGAGTATAATTTAATTCTCTCTGCGACTGTTCAAGCTGTGATATATATTTATATGTTACCGAACCGCCTGTATCAATAAGTTCTTTTAATATACTTAATTGGTTTTTGAGGTCATGGCGCATTATGCGTGTATTTTCATATTTTTCGGATAATAGCTTATACTCCTCCAGTTCTGCATTATTTTTTGAGCATTCTTCCTGCAATATTTTCAATTCTGAATTTTTCTTATTTATTATCTCATTTACTGCAAATACGATTATATTGATCAACATAAATAAAATACAGGTTATGCAGAACAGATAATATTCCATATTTGAAGTCATCATAAACGACAATATAATAATTGTTATGGCTGGCACAGCGGATAATACCGGAAGATAATTATTGCCGGTTGTTGTTTGCACTTTTACAGATCGCCTTAAAAATACAATGCCTATCAAATAGATCAGTTTCCCGCCTATTGTTATTATCAAAGATTCTTTCGGTGTAACATATAACGGCATTTCGGAATAATACACTCCTAAAAAATACATGATTATATATTCACCTACAACTGACAAAAGATCCAGTGCTAAACTATAAAATGCAGCTCTCCTTATTTCTATATGATAAAATACGGTCATTAAAAAGAAATTTATTAAAGCAAATGATACTACTGAAATATAAGGATAACCTAACATCCCCACTGCGAATAATATCAAATACCCTGCAAAAGCAGCTATGTTGGCGTATAAATAGCCTTTCTTAGGTAAAAAACTCATATTGACAAAATAAACAAAAAAAATAAATTCGATTAAATGTCCCAATATATATCCTATGTCAGTTCTCATCTCTTCTTACCGCTCCACTTTTTAAACCCTATATCAAAATCCTTATATCTTCGTCTTGATAACGAGGCTGTATATTCTTTTCCCTCATATGAACATATGATCTCTTCTTTATTATAATCAAAAACATAATTCATATTGACTATACAGCTTTTATCTGTTACTATAAAATACGATTGAACCAATTGTTCAGCTATGCTTTTATATGTTTGATACGTTTTTATCTCTCCGTTAACAGTAATAATATACGTCTGCCTGCCCCGGTGATAGACAAATATTATTTCATGAATAGAGATTTTTACACTTTCCCTGCCGGTTAAAACAGCTATTGACTGCAGCTTACTGCCTATTTCTATCATTGCTGACTCCAAGCCATAAATAAGCCGGGCTTTATTTATAGGCTTTGTCCAAAATCTAAAAGCGTGCTTATTAAGAGCAGCGTCCATGTAATCCTCATGGTTCGTAACAAAAAATATGAGACAATCCCTGTTCTGTCTGTGTATTTCTTCAGCAGTCTGTATCCCGTTGAGTCCTTCCATTTCAATATCAAGGAAAACTATTAAAAATTTCTGATGCGCAGTCAGCATCTGCTTTGAATTTGAAAAAGTACTGATAGAATATTTCTCTTCAAAACGAGGTAAGATCTCTTCCAGCAACCTAACTGTTCTATGTATATCTATTGCATCGTCGTCACACACTGCTATTGATAAAATCGACATAATAAACTCCTCAGACTGACCATAACTTTTTAAACCTATCATTCTGCAAATACATTATACCATAAATAGTACAAAAGGGCAACTAAAAAAACCGGCTGCAAAGTAAAATAATCGGAGAGGATATTATGCTGTTTAAAAACAAAAAAAGCTCTAAAATACTTCTTTCATAAAGTATTTTAGAGCTTACTGGCTCCTCGAGTCCGGCTCGAACGGACGACCCTGCGGTTAACAGCCGCATGCTCTGCCACATGTTAGGAAAAACATCAAGAATTAAAAGAAGTGTTAATTAGGAAAAAAAAATAATTTAAATAATACTCCGTTCTTCCGTGACTGTATCGTCACCGAAAAACTGACTGTAACTCGAATTAAATTCAATACTTATCTCATATCCACGACCAACGTTGATCGATTGTATTAACTGACATATTATCATCTTTCGCTGCTCCAACGATGCGCTTTCAAATTCGTCTGCCCACGTGATAAACTGCTGATAATAATAATCCAGCTTAGCCAGCATATCATAATTTTGCTCCAAATCTTCATCGCACTCCTGAAGCTGTCTGTCCGTTTCTGACATTTCCTCTTTCGTTGCATTAATCGACATTGACAATATATCAGCAGGAAACATATTCTCACCGCTAAGGCATTTTCCCACCTCGATAGACAAGTCGGAAAGTCGCTTTTGAAGCAATTTCTTTTGTTCCGTAAGCTCTTTTTTGACCTTTCGCTTTTCT
>CALXZP010000026.1 GCA_944393255.1 uncultured Clostridia bacterium
GCAAAAGATACAATGCATAAAAAAACGCAGAGGCCACAAAAAGGCTATCATTGCCGTTGCAAGAATGCTGCTAACCGCTATATACAACATACTTAAAAAGAAAGAGCCTTACAACTCCGAGCTTTTCGCTCACTCTAACAACACTCCGTCGGAACATAGAACAGTTTCCGTGGAGGAGGCTATCTTTATTCTGCAACGTCAAGGATATACAGTGACACCCTGCGCTACTTAAATTATAGCCTAAAATACCGTTTTTGTAAAGTCATTTTCTCGATTTTTTTTCGCACTTATGCAGTGAGGATTTATTTTATCCAAGTTTCGCCATCGGTATTTGTAAACGCGTTATGCGTGTTCGCTGCTTCTATTATAGGGTAGCACGTTCTTCTGATTTCCGCTGCCTTTTGACAGCCGTTTTCCGTCTATTCCTCATACTCTGATTTTGTTTCAGCAAATGGGGAACAATGCTCGCATAATTCTTCCACTGTAAAACCTCCTAACCGACAAACTGAAACTTGTGTCACAGTTTCAACAAATATAAATAAGAATCTCTGTCAGGATAATCGTAATGAAAAGGAATTTCGCTCTTTTCAATTCGTTTAAAGCCTGCTTTTTCATAAAAGTGGTGAGAAGCCTTTGCAACTGAAGGCGTATCAAGTAATACTTTCTTATATCCGTTTTCTTTTAGGTAAGATATAGCCGTCTGATATAACGCTAAGCCAATTTTTTTATTTCGCAAATCAGCTCTGACAAAAAACTTCTTTAATACCGCATTGTTATTTCCGTAATTCATAAAAGCAAGCGTCCCGATAACCTCCTCATCATCAACAGCAATCCAAAAGCTGCCGCCATTTTTGTTATAATAGGATGGCACATCTAAAAGGTCTGGCTGTTCCTCTATGGTCAAATTAATTTTTGCCTCATTGTTTTGTATGTGGAGAATTAAATCTATTATCTGGCATCTATATTTTTCATTATATTCGATTATTTTCATAAGAATCTCACTTTCCAAATTCGATATTTGGACTTCACTATCAATCACCAACTTCCAATTTATCAGTTAGTATTATGCAACGAAAGTTCAATCCAGCAGGACTGCTTTTTACAGCCGTTTTCCGCCCATTCCTCATACTCTGATTTTGTTTCAGCGAATTGGGAACAACGCTCGCATAATTCTTCCACCGTAAATCCTCATAACCGACAAACAGAAGTTTATGCGTCGATAACAAAATCATAAATATCGCTCACAATGCTTTCCTTATCCTTATCAGATGTAATGCGCAATTCATTTAATATATCAGAAAAATCCTGTTCTCGCCACCATCTACGCATTTCCTCCTCACCAAAATCATTACAGTTAGGCTTTGTTTGATGGCGTTTCAAAGTTTCCTCAAATGGTATATCAAAATAATAAGCGTATACTCTTGTGTCATATAATTGAATAGCTAACTCGAATAATGACTTATACCAATCTGCATACATAATTCCTTCCAAAATAACTATCTCACTATGCTTATTTCCATATATCAGAAGTTCTTTCATAAGTGGTATTGCTAATGTGTTTTCTCCATCTTTAACTCTTAGCATATCTCTTCTAATCACATCTTGTGAGATAAGCATTGTATTTCTGCCAAACTTCTTTTGCAATTCTTTAGCAATGGTAGTTTTTCCACTACCGGAGTTTCCTCTAAGTATAATCAGTTTTTGCATTCTCTTTCTCCTACAAATTCATATCTGAAATTGTGCCTTTTACGCTATATTCCATAGTATATTGCTTCTTTACAAATTCTAATTTATCAGTTAGTATTATACCACAAATACTGCAAAAGGGCAATCAAAAAATCAGACTGCCCTTTGCAATAATAAGAAAATTTATTCTGTCCAACTTTCGGTATCATCAATCATCAAAGCGTCATGAGTGTTCGCCGCTTCAATTATTCGGTAACAATCCCAGCAGCCTTTATCTTTCATATCTGCCAAACTCAACATATCTGAAATATGTTTATCAATGAGATCCTCATCGGCATTGCGATCCTTCTAACTTCTGACTAACTTTTTTATGTTTTATACGTGCTTTTATGCCTTTAATGCAGCTGCAAAAACATGAAAAAAGCCCGCCGTTATACGATTTTCGCGATAACGGCGGGCTTTTTGCTTTGGCAGGGGTACAAGGACTCGAACCTTGGGCACTCGGTTTTGGAGACCGATGCTCTACCAACTGAGCTACACCCCTAAACAAACTACCGTATTATTATACATAAATTATCGGCGTTTGTCAAGTGTTTTTTCTAATTTTTTTGATAAGAATTTGTATAAAATGAATTGTATACCGTACGCATTTAAATATCCGGTCTTACATGGCAGTCTCCGCCATAGCGCCCAGCGGTTTTACGGCGCTCAGATCATCGAATACAAACGCTTTCATGCTGTATCCTTTTGAAAAAGCACCGGAAACTTCAACCGTTGTATTCCCGCCCTTCTCCAAAGCTATTTCCCGGGTATCGAGCTTGATGAGCTTTCCGTCAGCGTCATAAACCGCGACTGCGGCTGTGTCGCTTCCTGCCGTATCGCCTATTTTCGTAAATACCGCTCCCGCTTTGCTTCCGTTTATATCCGTCTGAGATATTATATAAGGCTGGTCGCCCGTATACTCGGCATATGACGACTGCGTAACGCTGAATTTTTCCTCAAATGCGTTATTCACGGCCTCCTTGACGGCTCCAAGCGTCTCATCGCTTATGTACACCCAGTCGAACGGGGACGCCGATACAGTCTTGAACTTATCACCCACGGTCATAGGCTCCCATCCTACGCCGTCAAGCGTTATCCCGTCAAAGGAAAGCCCTTCAACAGACAATGATGTTACTGCTTTGAACCATGTCAGACCTATCATATACCTGCCAAGGACATAACCCATATGGTATCCGTCGCGTGTGAGCATGTCTCCCGCAAAGCTTGTACGCATATTTTGAACTGCGGTGCCCGACGGTATTATAAAATCAAATTCACCCGAAGGCAGCACCTTTTCCTTTACCGTATCAACTATGGCATTGTACATGGTCATCTGATCCCGGTCGTATTTATAAAATTCATTATGAGTTGTATCCTGCTGATATGCCCACGTCATATGCCAGCCGAGCTTCATATTTGGATTTATGGCATTATCTTTAACAAAATCTATAAGCTCCGACAAATA
This sequence comes from uncultured Clostridia bacterium, assembly GCA_944393255.1. GTDB lineage: Bacteria > Bacillota > Clostridia > UBA1381 > UBA1381 > Ornithomonoglobus. The sequence goes on from CALXZP010000026.1 coordinate 3,194, forward strand.
CGGCTCATATGTATCAGGCATGCCGCTTGATCCGCTCCCCTGCTGAAGGGTGATGATATCCCAATCCGTATAAGCAACAGCGCTTTGCAGAGTTCTTGATAACGCAGTCATGGCATTGCTGCCGTTACGCAGCTGCAGCGTGCACGGCGTCTCATTATTTAAATTGTTCCAGTGCTGCTGAAGCGTTCCTCCTCCGATGAAGAGGTTGCCCAGAACCACTTTTTCAACTCCGCTGTGAGTTGCTATATTATAAAGATACTCCATCGCATCCTCTGAAAAGCTGTTTCCTATCGCAAGTATCTTAAGCGTGTCATCGGGTACATACGGCGTATCCGCCGGCTCTGTAGGCTCCCCGGCAGGCTCTGTAGGAGTGTCCGTAGGCTGCCCCTGTCCGTTTTTGGGCACATATATACGGAATACATCCCTTATTTCGTCCACAATATTGCCGATCTGTGAACTGTCTGTCCTGGAAACATTGAATGCCTTATACTCGCTTTCGCCCCACCAAGCCTCATCAACGCAGATCTCCGCTGCCGTAACGTTGCCCGGACGGTCCTGAGCGTCATTTTTTCCGAGCTCCGCCGTCCATGCCTCGGGACGGTACTGATAACCGGCGTCTATCTGAATATAGCTGCCTACAGGTATGTCCTCTCTTGTGAACATCCGCCCGGACGATACAAACATTCCGAGATTTGACGCCGAGGGCTTATTCTCTATCGTTATCAGCTCATTATACAGAGACGGATCGGCCGAATTCCAATAGCAGTTTCCGGCCGGTTCCCAGTCCAGCAGGACATAATCATTTTCAAGATCGGGCTGCTCCGCCGCTGCGGATATATGACCCGGACAGAACGCCGCCGTTACCGCCGCGCAGCTGAGCGCCGCCGCGATCAACTTTTTTAGTTTCATGACTTTTCTCCTCCGTTACCAATACATGTTCCAGTCCGGATCATTAAACCTCACCAATGCCTCAACATAGAAATAATCGCCCCATATATTGCATTCCGACTCTGATCCATCCGGTCTTGAATACATAGCCTCTTTAAGTATGCCGTTTGAGCATTCATCGGTCAGATACCCGTTTTCAAGCGCCTCCATTATTTTTATACATCTCTCGACATTTTTTTCATTTTTTATATGTCTGTTCATTTCAAGCATTCCGCAGACCGCTATAGACGCCGACGAGGTATCTCTCGGTTCGTCTCCTTCCTTAAATACCATATCCCAATAAGGTATGCCGTCCTCGGGAAGCTGCGACATGAAACGCTCCGTTATGCCGTTAAACATATCGATTATTTTCTTATCGCCGATATATTTGTACGCCAGAGCTGTTCCGTATATACCCCATGCCTGTCCGCGAGCCCAGCATGAATCATCACTGAACCCCTGGCTCGTAACGCCCTTTACCTTTTCTCCGGTCTCAGGATCGAAATAAAAAGTATGATATGTGGTAAAATCTTCTCTTATGACACATTCCGACGCGGTATAAAAATGTTTTTTTGCAATATCGGCATATTTCCTATCGCCCGTAACCTCCGAAGCCCAGAACAATAGCGGCAGGTTCATGAAGCAGTCGATTATCAGTCTGTAATTATCCTTGTCCTCAAGACTCCCCCATGCCTGTATGAACTGCCCTTTTTCGTGAAATCTTTTTATCAGCAGCTCTGCGGCCTCAAGAGCCGCCGCCTTTGCAGTCTCATTTCCGGTAAGCTTATATTCCGCAACACATGAAAGCGTATATAAAAAGCCAAGATCATGAGTATCCACACCGCGTTTTTTGTATACTCTTTCGCATAGTATCTTATCCAGACCGTGCGCCGTGTTTTTCAGTTTATCTTCTCCCGTGAGTTCATAAGCCAGCCACAGCATCCCCGGCCAAAACCCCTCTGTCCAGCTGATACATTCTGTATTCCTGTTATACATATAATCATGACTTTCATCGCTTAGAAAAGCGTCATGAAAATCGTCCGCATTTTTTCTTATTTTATTCAAAGAAAAACCGATAGCATTATCAAACATTTTAAACATCTCCTTGTATGATATTATTATGTGATGATGACAAAATGCTGCCGCATTTCGCAATTATCTGTACGGGCTGCCGTGCTGCACTCATTACAAGGTATATATATTCATTTCATGCCGAGTGAGAGAAATTTATCTATTTTTAATAGGGGAGAGAGGCTCATAAATAATATATACCCTGTAATCAATACACACTGCCTTTGCCTGCCTGCTGTCAGCAGGCCGCTCCTTTTCAGCGCAAAACCGCAAGCCGTACGCTGTGTGCATGTGTACGCTGTATACATGTGATAGGTTCTGCCGGAGCATTGACCGTACCAATGCTCCGGATATACCCTTTTCAATCCGATATGCCGCCGAACACAGTGCTTTAATAAACTATTTTAAGATTTTCCTTCATCTCTTGATAATTTATCATAAAACGGTTAGTTTCGGGAATGCTGTTCATCCCTTCTACATATGATGCATCGGTAACGACCGCTTCCGCGTCAAACCGTTCTATATGCAGCTCCGGTCTATCATACATCTTCATCTGCCGCACCTCCTGTGGTCTCAACTGTATCAGATACCGATGTTTCGTATTCCTCTACGCTCTTAGTGCTTAGCCATACCTCTATACCGCTCTCATACACATCTTCCGGAACATTGTTTATCTGAACGCCGACTATAACTCCGCCGCCGCCCGACACTGCTCCTTTAAAATCTATATTTGAACCCATGTACATACCGTCTGATTCTCTTTTAAGTATTACAGACTTGTATTGGATATCGGCGTTTACAGATGCCATAAACCCTGCGTTTACAGTTCCGTCCTGATTTTCGGAAAGCCCTCCTTCAACAATAGCAGTCATCTGAGTTTCCGCATTCACCGGATCGGCTCCGATATAAAATTGCTTGCTTATCTTCTCTTCATCGGTACCTCCGTATTTTATCGTATATGTACCCTGCTCCGGCCCCTCTTTTAGGAAGAATTTCGCCGCCGCATCAAAGCCGCTCCCATCCGCCTGGTCGATATATACAGGCGAACCGGCTCCGTTCTGTATAAGAACAGTTCTGTAGCCCGCCGCGTCAGCGTCAGTGACCGAGTATTCCGTTCTGTCATAAATATCATCTGCTGTGCCGGTCCCGTTTGCCGCAAACGCCGCTGTACTCACCGACAGCATTGCCGCCAGTGAGATACATGCCGCTAATCTCTTCATGTTCTGCCTCCTTTTCTTTTTTACACCGCCGTGTCCATTTTCTGACCGGCTATATATATCGGATCGTTCATCAGTATGCTTTTTTCACATACGTGATAGCTACCTATCTGTACATCGGCCCGTACTTTTTGCATGCCGCATAGTCCGCCGCCTGTGCGTCCTCCGTACCGAACGACGACCATACATGAGGACGATATACCTTCTCTTCCGGAACATTATGCATCGTTACCGGTATCCTGAGCATTGAGCTGAGCGTTATAAGCTCTGCGCCTATATGTCCGCCTATCGTTACTCCGTGATTTGCTCCCCAGTTCGCCATTACGCTGTATACATCCTTAAACGCCCCGTGTCCTGTAAGCCTCGGCGCAAACCATGTGGTAGGCCAGGTGGGATCGGTACGCTTGTCAAGCTTTTCATGCACGTCATCCGGCAAAACGCATGTATGACCCTCTGCGATCTGTATCACCGGTCCGATACCTTCAACAATATTCACTCTCAGCATTGTCACCGGCATTTCCGCCTGAGTTTTGAAATGGCTTGAGAAGCCGCCGCCGCGGAAATATTCATAATCCGCTCTGCACCAGTCCGTAGCCTCGATACACGCTCTTATGTCCCCGTCGGTCATATTCCACCATTCCTTGACCGTGCCGCTGCCGTTTTCGTCCTTTGCCGCCCCCGTACAGTCGAGAGCCGTTGCTCCGGAATTGATGAGATGTATTATACCGTTTTCGGCCATTCCCGTAAGCTCACAGCCCGAAACGCGCTTGACCGCTTCCGGCGACCAATATGTACGCACGTCGTGGAAGCACGGAGCCTTCCCGGAAACAAGCGTACCCAAAAGCATCGATATGCCGTTTAACGTATCGTTCTCCGTCGCGAGCGGAGTAGGCGCCTTTTTACCGTTCCAGTTGAACGATGACGCCATTATCGCCTCGGTAAAGTCAGCGTTCGGGAGCCAGTCTGTCCAGTTCCTCTGTCCCTGGAATCCTCCGGCTACAGCGTTTTTGCCCAGAGCTTCCTCATGCCAGCCCATTTCGTCCAGCTTCTTGTTTCCGTACAATATATCGTTTACTATTATGGTGAATTTTGCAATGAACTCCCAGTCCTTATCCGGAGCTACTATTTTAGATCTGCGTATGATATCCGGAAAATCTTTTCCCGCGTTTTTATCAAAGCCTTCACGGCAATTTTCCTTTATCCACGCTATCGCTTTTTTATATTCGTCCTCATCGTATATACCAAGCGCTATCCTTCTCAGCACCTCCGAGAGATCGACAAATTCAGCGCGTATACCCAGGTATTTCTGCATAAAGGACATATCGCAGTACGATCCGGCTATACCCATTGCCACGCCGCCAAGATTTACGTAGGCTTTATCCTTCATCTGTCCGACCGCTAACGCGCCCTTTGCCCATCTTATCATCTTCTCCGCAACATCGGCAGGCACCGAATTATCGTCGATATCCTGCACGTCATGACCGTACATCGAAAATGCCGGCAGACCGCGCTGCGCAAACGCCGCCATTACAGCCGCCAGGTATACGGCGCCCGGACGTTCCGTTCCGTTAAATCCCCATACGGCCTTTATCGTGTTCGGATCCAGATCCATCGTCTCCGAGCCGTAGCACCAGCACGGCGTTACCGCCAAGGTTGCGCACACATTCTGCGTTTTGAAAAAGTCGGAGCATTTCGCAGCTTCCGCGCCGCCGCCTATGGTACACGGCGATATTACACACTCCGCCGGAGTTCCGTCCTGATAATATACATTCTCTTCTATAAGCTTTTTTGCCGACATAGCCATCGCCATAGTCTTTTCCTCAAGACTTTCCCTGACTCCGCCCCAGCGTCCGTCGATAGTCGGTCTGATCCCTATTTTAGGCTTCATTTCTTTCCTCTTCCTTTCCATTTTGGATTTTTATTATATACATGAATATACTACATTCCTCAATCTCGGCTGATAAAACTCCTCCTGAGGATTCAGCATATGATGCGCATAAAATACAGCTAAATTCTGCTCCGTATCCATTATTATATTGGCTCCCGCAGCGCCGCCCCATCCGAACTCGCCTACAGAACCGTTCGAGCCTGACGCAGCCCTGTCTATCATCGTTCTCACTCCGAGACCGTAGCCGTAGCCCCTGAGCCTTTTCCAATTGAAATCCTTTTGCTGACGCTCATCGAGCTGATTTGTTTTCAGCAACTCGACCGTTCCCGCGCCGAGTATCCTGTTCCTGTTCAGACCAAGACCGCCGTTCGCCATTGCTGCGGCAAACTTTGCGTAATCCTGTACAGTAGTGATGATCCCGGCTCCGCCGCTGTCGTAGTCCTCGCCGAACACCAGAGAATTACCGCTGCCGGCGTCGCGCAGCACACCTGCGCCGCCCGCGCTCTGCTGCATCGTTACAACATCCTTCGCACCGCCGCTGTCGTATATATACTGCCGCGCCATACGTTTTTTTCCGTCCTTCGGCAGGTGATAGCATGAGTTTCCCATGTCGAGCGCTTCAAAGATATTTTTTTTGACATATTCGGAAAACCTCATGCCGGATATGACCTCGACCGCCGCCGCAAGAACGTCGTGGCAGAGACTGTAGCTCCATCCTCCGCCCGGCTCAAACTGCAGCGGATCCTCCGCAATGCATTTTGCTACGGAAAGAGTGTCCATTCTGCCTCCCGTCAGCTCCGAAGCCTTTTTAAACGCCGGGGTCTCGGTATTGTACGAAAGTCCTGCGGTCATTGTAAACAGGTTTTGGAGCGTTATCGGCTTTTCCGCTTTTTTTCTTCCGATACCGATATACATATCCCTGTATTCCGGGATGTACTCATAAAGCGGATCTGACATCAGAAACTTTCCCTGCTCGTAAAGCTGTAAAGCCGCTGTGACGGTCACGGGCTTTGAGCATGAATAAATATATATAAGCTCGCTGCCCGTCATCTCTGTTCCGTTCTCTTTATCGGAAAAACCGGAACTGTATTCAAACACTTTTTCCCCGTCCTTATATACGACGGCGCTGTTTCCCGGAATGATCCACCCGGTAAGACTGTCCATAAAGTTTTTCAACAACTCAAATCTCATAACGCTTCACTCTCACACCGTTATCTGTCTGTCCCTGCCGTCCGGCTCAATGAACACCTTTTTATTCTGCGTGATGGTTATATCGTATCTGCTGCCTCTGAATACCCTTGTCACCTTAGCGGGCAGCAGCTCTTCCGGCAGACACGGATCTATCTCAAGTCCGTCCCATTTCGGTCTTATACCCAGCATATACTGCGTTGCCGCGATATACATCCATGCCGCCGTACCTGTGAGCCACGACACGTTTGCAAGTCCGAATTTGTCGCTTTCAGGTCCGAATATGTTTGATGCATACACATAAGGCTCAGCCTTGTATCTCCATTCCCCGGCTTTTTTCTGTGCGACCATAGGAAGCAGCTGATGATAGTATTTATACGCGTTTTCGGGTCTGCCGAGCATACATTCCGCAATGATCGCCCATGTGTTGGCATGACAGAAGACGCTTCCGTTTTCGCCGCAGCCCTTATTATAGTATGTGAGAGGATCCTCCTTAGAGGGATAGTCTTTCATAGCCGGATCTATCTTTTTTATTCCCAGCTCCGTATCAAGATATTTCCTGACGCTGTCCATCGCGGTACGTCCGTTATCGCCCATACCGCTTATGACGGACCAGCTCTGCGTGTTGAGCCATATCTTAGCCTGAGGCTCCTTCGCGCTTCCTATATACCTGCCCTCGTCCGTTATGCAGCGTATATACCATTCTCCGTCCCACGCCTTTTCGTTTACAATGCTCTTCTGTTTTTCATAAATATCGAGATAAACTCCGCTGTCCTCCCCCTTGAGTTCAGCCAGCTCAGCCATCATCCTCAGGACCGTTCCCAGCTGCATAGCCGTCCACACACTCTCGCCCCTGCCCTTCCGGCATACCTTGTAGAGCATATCGTTCCAGTCCGAGGCAAGCATAAGCGGAAATCCGTTTTCGCCGAGGTTTTCCATGCAGAAATCTATAGACCTCTTTACATGCTCCCATACCGAAGCGCTGCCCCCGTCATAAAACCCTACCGTTTCATCGAGATAATCAAGCTTGCCTTCCTCCATGACGATATGATAGCACGCCATGACCAGCCAAAGATGGTTATCACTGTGTATCCTTGTCACCGGATCCCAGCCCTCGGTCGGGAAACAGTAATGGTTACAGTGACCGTCGCGGTACTGCTGAGTGAAAAGCAGATCAAGCTTATCCTTGGCGCGTCTCAGGTCAAACGGTATCATTGCAAGAATATCCTGCGCCGTGTCCCTGACTCCGACGCCGCGGAAGGTACCCGTTGCGTAATAGCTTATATTTCGGGAAAACATGAAATTCCGCTCCGCCTGATACGGATTCCACACGTTTATCATGGTCTGCGCGTCCTTATCCGGCAGCTCGCACCGGAATTTGCTGAGATATTCATCCCAGCTCGCACAGAGCTTTTTGTATGACCGCTCCGCAAAGCCGCTCTCACGGCAGCGGCCTGCCGACGCTTTTATATCCTCCTCCGTCATTGCGGCTCCGAGGAATATATTGATCTCCTTTTCCTCGCCGGCCGAAAGCTCAACGTCCAGCTGGAGCGCAAAGCAGGGATCTCCCCCGTAAAGCGTTGAATTTGTGCAGCTTCCGTTTTCCACATTCCGAGGCAGCTCCTCGCTTCTGTACGCCCCGATAAACTCGTCCCTGTCGCAGTCGAATGCCGCAGCCGGCACGTCCGCCGCAAAATATATCAGCGGCGTCTCATCCGGCTTCGGCTGATCCTCTACACCGTATTTATACACAAGTATGTCGTCCAGCGCATATGCCGAAAGCTGATGTTTATTGTAGCACTGCCATTGCAGCTCGCGCATGAATTCCATCATGCCCAGCTCGACATACGGGAATATTTTTATTTTCTTATCAGTCTCCGACCGCAGCTTCAAATTCCATATGAGTGCATTTTCATACTCGCCCACAAAATATGTTCCGGTCACGCTCACTCCGTTCTTTTCCGCTTCAAATCTCGTATAGCCCATGCCGTGCGCCGCCTGCCATTTTTCCGGCTTTGAGCTGCACGGCTCATTGGTCGGACACCAAACGTCGCCGCCGTCCTTTATATATGTATAGAAACCGCTCCTGTCCGTGGGCAGATGAAAGAACCGGTAATGATTTATCCTCCATATCTGCGGTGATCGGTAGAACGCTACGCCTCCGCCCGCCTGTGATATCATAGTATGAAAGGTTCCGTTTGAAAGGTAGTTCATCCACGGCGTGGGCGTATTATACTTATCTATTTTTATCTCTCTGTCGCTGAAACGATACATAACTTAAAATCCTCCTGAGATATCCTTATCGAATACTATCATCTGGTGACATTCAAATCTGTCGAGTTTTACCTCCGTTCGCCCGTCACGGTACTCAAACGGCAGCTCTTTATTTTGAGGAGCAAGATACACGCGGCTTATTTTTTTATCCGTTTTAACGCTTACCGCAGTATCGCATACCGGTAAAATATCCTCTATTACCTCCACTCCCGCGCCCCTTTTGACCGGGCTTGCATACAGCAGATGGCAAATATACCTGCCTGGCTGCTCGGAAAGCGTTATCACACCCTGAGCCGGAAGCGTAGTGACCGCCGTTTTTTCCGCACCCAAAAGCCTGTCGAGCGCAAACATAACTATCTGCTTGTTTGAAAGACTGCCGACTGTCCCGTAGTCGCTGAAAATATTCCACGCTATATAGATCCCGTCGCTGCCCTCTGTCATGCCTGCTCCGCCGTATTTACCGCTGTTCGGAGTGTGGAGATGCGAGCAGAAATGCTCCTTTGTCCGGTTAAAATACGGCTCTTCGCGTCTTGCAAGCTCTCTGCCCGTGCACCGGACAGTCTCGCCTCCGCCGTACATAACATAGCCCGTGTCTCCCATTCCGTTTATTTTGACCACCGGACGGAAATAGTCGGGACGGAACAAGGCTTTGCTCTCCCATTCCGCTCCCAGATCGAAACAAAACTCATCCCGATCCGATCTCAGACCGGAGCTGCCCGTTGCAAGTATCTTTCCTCCGTTTTTACAAAAGCGCCTAAGCTTGTTTTCAAGCTCATCGTCTATGCGTACAACGTCCGGAAGCACCGCGACCTTATACCCGTCAAGCTCAGACTCAAGATCGACAACGTTGAACAGATATTTGCCCTCAAGCATTATACGGCTGACGCCGCTGCCCGTTTCGTCCACCTGAGTGGACTGCGACGTGCTCAGCGTGCCCCTGCATGCCTCGGGACTGATCACCGCGATATCCGCTATAGGCTCCGCACCCAAAAGCCACGGCTCTTTTTCCTCAAGCTCGGCGTACGCGCCGCCTATGAGCTCATACGTGACCATATCCATCTCACCGCACGGAGCAAGCTGATCGCCCACAGAGCATTTTGCGCCGTTCGCCGCCGAGAGAGAGACCTCATAACGTAGCGCATTCGGATGCTTGAACCCGCCGAACTCGCCCCATGAGCCGTGGAACTTACCGGTCATCCCGATATATTCCATGCCCAACCCCTGACAATACCGTGCCGAGAAAGGAAAATGGTCGTATCCCCATCCTCCCGTGGGCAGGCTCTCAAGCTCCAGATGCGTGTTATATCCGGCAATATCGCGTCTGCCCTGACGGATATGTCCTCCGTTATGGAACAGGGGAAGTCCGGGCTTATATTTATCCACAGCCGCCCGGGCCGCTTCCGCATACCGGCGGTATACCTGCTCCGCATGCTCCATAACGGCTTTGTCGTCATACGGATCCATTCCGAGCGCCCTGCGCCCGGCGATACAGTTTTGGCACCAGCACGGCTGCACCCCGGCTATATCGAGAAATATGCCGTCGGCGTCATAATCCCTGCATACCTCTTCTATCTGTCTCATGAGTTTTTCCAGATACGGAGACTCCATACACAGCTTGTGATAGCCCGGCTCCGCAAAGCTCTTTGCCCACGTTGTGCTCTCGTCAATATTCCTTACGAGCCATTCGGGATGACGGCGCGCATCCTTTTCATCAAGCCCCGCCGAAAGATAGACGGGGGTCTTAACTCCTATTTCATGCGCCGCCTCTATCTGCGCGCCCAGAAGGTCAAAGCTCAAATGCGGGTGCATCTCGTTTTCCTTCGTAGGATGGTACGACCATCCGTGGTGGCATTTTGCAAACAGAGTTATCGAATCGACATGCCCTTTTTTCAATGCCGCCTGAAACTGTTTCTTATTAAATTTTTCACCTATATTCTCTATATTTTCACTTGTATGAAAATCAAGATGAACCTGTCTGAATCTCGATCCCATCCGGCTGTCCTCCTATCCGGTAACTGCGCGGCCGCCTCAGCCGCTTATCTTATATCTATGGAATATATCTCCGCTTTTTCATTCCCGTTCGTCGATAAAAGCGTGAACCTTATCCCGTATGCCTTCTTGCCTATCTTAAGCTTTACAAGGCGCTGATGGTTATCCTCAATACCATCGATACTGTGAAATGCACCCGATGCGTCCATCAGCTCCGCTTTCATGCTCTTAACAAGAGTTTTCGGCACATTGAGCGCCGGGCTGTCCAGATGTATATTACAGCTGTTCATTTTTTCCCTGCGAAACCTTCCCGCGCCTGTCGTTTCACGGTCCAGGTCGCTGTTGAATACGAAACGCACCTCGTTTATCATATTTTCTTCGCCAAATGCAAAGGTTATGGTATCGCCGGGCCGTCCTTTCCAGCTGTTGTCCTCAGCTCCGCGCCTTCGTTCGATCCCGTTCAAAAGCTTTTGCACATCTTCTCCGGTCGATGAAAGCGCGGCGCGCTTTGTCAGCTCCGACATCTCCATTCTGTTGAACGGAAGCCAGCAGTCGTCGTCCATAAGCGTCTGCTTAAGTTCGCCGATATGCTTCTCATAAACGCCTCTCGGAGTTACGCGGTTCTTTGCCGCTATAGCCGCAGCCGTTCCTATCGCCTGACCGAGCAGCGCGCATGTCGCCATTACTCTTGTAGCGCTCATTGCCGTATGCGTGACGCTGATATTGCGCCCCGCAAACCACAGATTGTCTATATTCACCGAATACAGGCAGCGGTACGGTATCCCGAACGGCGACGGAGCCGGATGAAAAATATTCGGCTTTTCCCTGGTATTTATGCCGCCCGGGTGATGATCGTCCATCGTCCAGCCGCCGTAGGCTGCTATATCGTCAAATCTGCCTTCGCTGCTGACGTCGTTCTGCGTCATTATGTAGTCGCCGACATATCTTCTGCTCTCGCGTTTGCCCGGAAGATATCCGACAAAGTCAAGCTCCCAGTTATCAGCATCGTATTCTCCGCTGTTTTTTACAAAATCCCATATCCCGTAAGCGACCTTTATCAGCTCATCGCGTATTTCCTCGGTGTCGCCTATGGTATCCTGTTCTCCGCCAAGCTCCATATACCAAAAATTCTCCTCGGGATCGCCGAGATCGGGGAGCCTGTAGGGCAGATCGTCCTTTGTGAACTTCCTTGCCCATGACGGAGCTATATATTTATGAGGTCTGTTTGTTTCGCGCGCCTGGATAAGGCAGGACATACCCATAGTCTTTTTATCAGCTTGCTCCGGCGCGATGCTTTCGCCGAATTCGCTCCGCGCTTCTCTTCCCATACGGTATTCCGCTCCGGAAAGCGGCGCCAGTATGCTATCGCCCGAGCAGTCGGCAAAATAGTCCGCCTCGACCGTGTGCCAGCTCTGCGTAGTCGTCTGCCAGCCGGTAACGCTTTTTATGACATTGCCGTCCATTTCGGCGTCGCTGCATGAGCAGTTGAGTATCGGCGTTATATTTTCTTCATTGTGTATAAGCTCATAAAGTATACTGTCCCAAACAGGATACCGCCTGTACGGATTTCTGTACAGCGTTTCAAGAGCTATTTCCTCGATTATGCCTGTTTCACGGTTGTTTTCACCATGCGCGCCGCATATCCACATTCTTATCTCGCTCGACGCGTTTCCGCCGTAAACCGGTCTGTCATGCATCAGAACGACCTTGACGCCGTGTCTTGCGGCGGCGACTGCCGCGCACATCCCCGCAAGTCCGCCGCCTACAACGCACAGGTCGGCCTTATGGCGGATATGTCTGAGATTTTTATTCATAGCGATCATCTCCGTTATTTCTTATTACTCTATCATGAATTTGAATTCCGCAGTATTTTTCAGTCCGGGCAAGACCGGCTCAATATCTACAATATACACAGTTTTGCTGCTGTCATATCCGGATGAAAAGTTTTTTTTGCTTATCCTGCACTCCGTCCCCTGCGTATCATACAGCAGCCGCAGAGCGCCTATTGCTATCCCGCCGTCACAGACAACGGGCTCGCGGCAGGCAATGAACCGCTCGGCAGCAGTTCCCGGAACACCGCCGAAATCCGTCTCATCCCTCAAAAGCAAACTGCCGTCTTTAAATTCAAACGTCCTTGTCAGGCGTTTCAGCTCCGATACGCCGTACGCTTTTTCAAAACCGATAACAAGTGTGTCATTATCAGCCTTTATTATCCTGCCTCTGTGCCCGGCCCCGGCTCTCTGCGGCTCACCGTTTATCACCGGTACGCTGTGAGCAAGCGACGACGGGGCGAAGCAGCCGTATCTGCCGTCTCCGAAATATTCCGCGGTATATTCGCCTCTGCCCGGATCGGTCATGATACATTCACCGTCTATATTCAGCAGAAATGAACCCACGTCGTTATGGTTGTGGGATTCGTTGTTATTCCCCGCCTTCGCCGCAAATTCATAACGCCTTGTCCTCTTTATATACCACTCCGCATCCCCGAAATACTCATATCCCGCGTCCTCCGCGCCGCACGTTTCCGCCGCCGGATCTCTCCATGCGAAATCTCTTATTATATGCGCAAACCTGTAGCATTGATCGTCATTAAATCCGACCGCGCTGCCGTCGTCCGGAATACGTACATCGCTGTACTTTTCCGCAAGAAAATGCGCCAGTCCGCTGCGGTGTATGAAGTTATCTCCGCTGTCGGAAAACGTTACGGTATGATCGTTCCTGAACCGTATCCTCTGCGGAAAAAGCGCTATCGCTCTCACCTTCGGATCGGAAAAAAGATCCTCCGCTCCGTTCGTATACCGAAGAAGCAGCTGTGCGAAATATGTGAAATAGCCAAAACCGTATATCCAGTAATTGATCCCTTCCGTGCAGGCTCCGTCCTCCCCGAAACTGCTGAGATAACAGCCCAGGGTCTGCTTGAGCCTCGGAAGAACGGCTTTGACCTCGTCTTCGTCAGCTATATACAGGAACGCCGCGCCCACGCTTCCCGCGCAGACCGCCGCCCAGTTATTGCCCAGCCTATCCCACCGGTTACTCTTGCCTTTCAGATACGGGTCTATCACTCTGCGCCTGACTTCATACCTGATCCGCTCCGCGACTTTTGCGTCAAGCCGCTCCCCGGTCAGCTCCAATATCTCGGCAAGCGCAAACGCAGTTTCCGCCGCAAACAGATCTATCTGTTCCGTGCAGCTTTCAATATCCGTATCATAGGGGATGTGCGCCGGCAGCGCCCATGTAAATTCGTCCGCTACCGCCCATATAACATCCTCAAGCCGCTTTATATATCCTTCGTTATCCCTGTCCGCCGCGGCCAGAACTGCCAAGGCGCTGAGCAGCTTTCTGCGTCTGAAATATTCGCTCTCATATTCCTTCCTGCTTCCCGTTTCGTAAAATTTTTTGAAGCCTCTGTAGGAAAGCGCCTTTATTTCAGTATCCTCCGCCGCAGCAGCCATAAGCTCAAGCTGTCTGCACAGAAATTTATCATTCTTTATCTTTCCGGAGATATCCCTGCCTTCCGGAAACAATGTCCTTTTCATTCCGCAGGGCCTCCGTTCCCGATCAGCTTCGCCCGCTCCGCACATTCCAGCCACGTTCTTGCCATAAGCTCATGCCCTGCATTCGTTGCATGGATGCAGTCTATAGACCAATGCTCCGGCGGAGCCGTTTTAAACGCTTCCTTAAACCTTTCGGCAAACGGCACGAATACAGCCTTGTACTCCTTTGCCAGCTCACGGACTATATCCTGCCTCTCTTCGAGCTGACCGTTCCACTGCTCCCAGTTTTCCACAATATCCTTCCCAAGCTCCGGCGTATTGTTTTCTATCCTGAACAAGAACGGCTCGCATAGCATAAGCGCCGGACTGCCCTTCCGCTCAAGCACCTCATTCAGCATGATCTCATATATCATCCTGAATTTTTTTGCATCCGCTCCCTGATTCATCCTTATGCCGAAGCCGATATCGTTCACTCCGCTCAGTATGCTTAAAACATTAAAGTCCACATTGAGAGCGTCCTCTATCCATCTGCTGTAGGTATCCGCTATCCTGCTCCCGTTATATGCCCTGTTGTACACCACGGTCCCCGGATGATCGCACATCAGTCTTGACGCGATAAGATTTACATATCCGCAGCCGTAAGCGCGGACGGGGTCGTTTCCCGTTCTGTCGCGTCCGCAGTCCGTAAGCGAATCGCCCTGAAACAATATTTTAAGCATTTTTATCACCATTACATCCTTTCACAAAACCGTATTTCTTCCTGAGACCTTTCCCTAAAGCAAGTAAATGACCCCGGACGGCAGACACAGCGCCGGTTATCCGCTGAGGTCTTGAATATGCTCCTCCGATCAAGAGGTCTTTACCGTGATGATGTTGCAGAACATATGCGCCGTCTTTTCCGGCATCGTCGAATGAAAAAGCGTGTACGGATATCTCAGTCCCGCAGTTTCTTCGGGTCTCGCTTCGATCTCCAGCAAAAAGCCGCCGGCTCCTTCGTCTATGCCCAGCTGAGCGAACGGCAGTTTTGCAGTACCTCCGCCCTCAATGCGTATATCCGTTTTTATTATCTCCTTCACCTTCGGTTCGTTTTTGAACACGTATGTTATCTCCGCCGGACAGCGCAGCTGCGGAGCCGGAACGAGCCGCTCGCCTTTTTTTACAAATGCGCACACCTCGCCGAAATCGGTCTCCTCAGCCGAGAAAACTATCTCGCCCTCGCGCGGCTTTGCAGGCATGGCCGTGTACAGCACAAACTCCATCGCTTTTTCCGCACTGTTCTCTATTATCAGCCTGCCGCCGTCCGCGCCGAGCCTTACAGACGCGCATCTGTCATTATAGTAATTGACCATCTCATAAGGCTCTCTTGTTTTCATCTCCTGTCCCTCGTACAGGAGCATATCAAGCTTTTTATATAAAAATTTGTTTTCCGTTTCGTTATTTGCATTTTTTATATAGAAAATATATTTGCCGGGCTGAAGCTCTGCTTCAAGCTCAAACTCCGTGTTCCCGCCGGGCATAAGGTCATACGCGCATTCCGCATCGGGAGCCGTATTCTTCGGCGATACCGCAAGGATCGCAGTCCCCGACAAGCGTCTGTCTGTGCCGTTCATGAGCCGCACCGCAACTTTTCCGCGGTATCTCCCGTTTTCACCGAGACTGAAGCTCTCCGTCTCTTTTATTTCACACGACAGACGCGCCGCCTCCGGCAGCTCGGAGCCGGAGGTGACCGATACTCCGCTTACGTGCTCATATACGCTGAGACCAAGCCCCGCCGCATCCCTGACCGACCTTCCCTTTATCTCTATATTGTGAAAATTTATATTCCTGACGTCATGCTCTCTGTCAAAGCCCTCTATTCTCGGGTCGGAAAGCATAACGTCGTTGTTTTCTGTTCCTGTATACTTTATATTTGAAAACGTTATATCCCTTATATTCCCCATTCTGTCATCCCTGTTCCATACGGAATCGGCGATGCGTATATCGAACAGCTGCGCCCCGGGCGTATCCTCGATCCTTATATCGTTGAATACTATATCGGATACTTCAGCATGGTCTCCGTGGTGTATACCCATTATCGGATACCCTGTGGACGAATGTATAACGTCTATATTTTCAAATTTTATATTTCTCACCTTGTCCGCGCGCAGTTCCACGCCGACCTCCATAGGTCTTGCGAAATCATTCCAAAGAACCGAATTTCTGAATGTGATATTCTCCGCGTTGCCGGTTCCCAGCGCCTTTACGACAAACGAATCGTCCCATACGCGCGTAAAAATGTCCGAGACCGTTACGTTTCTGGAGCCGCATACGTCTATCCCGTCCGAATTTCCGCGGCATCCGAATATCTTTACGTTTTTTATCAGCACATCGTCGCAGCCGTTTATCCTCAGGCTCCAGTCGTTGCTGTCGTCTATGACGATACCGTCTATCACCACATTTCTGCACCCTATAACGTCAAGGCTTCGTGCATAATCCTTCCTCATTTCATATGTATAGCGTTCCATACATATTCTCCCCGTGCCGCAGACCCTAAGCCCGTTGCAGCCCTCCGCACGTATATTCCCGTGCAAAACAGCGCCTTCCTCAAGATAGACCGCTGTATTATCCTTTTCTACCGTTAAAGTTCCTGTATACCGGTGTCCTTTTTTTATCATGATAAGGTGTTCGGCGTCGTCCGGTACGCAGTATTCCTCCTCGTGCGCGAATATCATAATATTATTATCACTGCTTCCGTTTATCTCAACAGACAGCTTTGCGGGTCTGTCGAGATATACATATATCTTTCCATCGCGCAGCTCAAACGGGATACCTGCGCTCAGCGGCCTTATGACAGCGCTGTCTATCTTTATATCCGATTCTATCACCAATTCCGTGCGTCCTTCAAGCCTGAACATCACATATTCCATGACCGATACGGAATTGTACGGCTTCGGAAAGATACGGCAGCTGTGCGTATCGAGCAGCTCTCCGTTTTTTAACACCTTATAATTCATTGCTGATCCTCCTGTTTATCCGGCAGCACGGGCGACGCCGGTGCGGGCGGAGCTTTCCGCCCGCTCCCGCTGCGCCGCGCCAAGCTGTATATCCGAAATCAATTAGCGGGGCCGACAGGCGCGTTATTGCCTATCTCGCTCATTTTGATATTTTCAAAACCGTCTATCTGAGCAAATACCTCGCTGTTCTCCGACAATGTGTAATCGCCGTTTGTGTAATCCACAAAGCCGGGATCGGAGGTAGTAAGGTAGTTATTGCTGCCCAGTATCAGCTCCGCCGCACCTCTTGTACCCTGCGGATTTACAGTTCCGTTCGCCTGTGAAAGACCGAACTTGATATTTACTATGACGTTATCGTCAAACTCGTTTGTTGCGACCGACTTGTAATACTCGTTCCGGAAATTCGCAAGCTCGGGATATCTTTCGCCGAATACGGGATTGGCGGCGTACTTTTCAGCCAGCTCTACTCTGTCCTTCTCCTCCGTATTGGTCATATCCCAGGTCGCGCCGGGCGTATATGTATCCCAGCCGCGGAATGTCGCGGAGCAATCGACAAATATATTGCCCTTGATCTTATTCTGATTTCCCTGCGCGGTTATGCCTATAACATTATTCGCATTATCCGTTCCGATATTTGCAAATATGTTGTTGTATATCTGCAGAGCGTGTCCGTAGTTATCGGTTCTTATACCGCAGACGTTCAGCTGCTTTGTATACTCGCCGACAGGGAATATACCTATGTTATAGATATAGTTGTTTCTTATCACCGTTCCGCGCCACTGCGGCATATACTCGTTTCTCGTATAGATAGCGTCCATATCGAGACATTCCTTTACAGCGTCGTGGATCTTGTTGTACTCAATAACGTGATCGTTGCCGTGATAATTGAATATACAGTGCGGCGCGTCATAGATATCGTTATAGGCTACGTGTATGCCTACGCCGTGCATCGCTATAGCCGGAACATATGCTTTCTGCAGATATCCTACTCTGTGGATATTGTTGTTCATTATCGTATTTTCGCTCGGCGTAAGCGTTTCAAGGTCTCCGCCGCGCAGATATAAGCCTGTTCCGCCTATATTCTTGATATGGTTGCTTTCAAGATGAACGCCCGTTCCGTTGATTATGATACCGCCGGAGCCGAAGTTGAAGATATTGCAGTTCTTGACCTCGATATTGTTTACGCCGTCGCCTTCGTCAAGGAAGCCGTCCCAGACATGTCCGGGGAATACCTGCGCGTCCTTGTACTTTTCAATTTCGGCGATATATACGGAGTTATCCGAGCTCTTGTCGAACATTGCATTATCAAGCGCTACTCCGCGGTCGGTCACCATCCAGTCATAGAAGCTGGGTATGCTGTAGCCGCCGCTCGTTCCGAGCACCGCGTAGCCGCGTCCGCCCTTCATGGTTATATTGCTCACCGTTACATATGACGCGCCGTTGAAGTTGAATACCGGCGTTTTGAGCGTTGAAAGACCTACGTCATAATTGCCGCTCGTGAAATCACTCGGCGCGTAATAATACAGCTTGCCCGTTTCGCGGTCTATATAATATTCGCCCTCGGCATCAAGCTCCTCAAGAAGGTTCTGACCGAAGAACCAGCCGTTAGTATAGTAAGTATTTATACGTCCCTCTTTTATTGTAAGCAGCTTCTTTGAAGTATCTATCTTTTCTATGGGATATGTATTGTTCTCATAGTTGATGGATATCGTTCCGGTTATATAGCCGTCCTTTGCATCCTTCCATTTGGACACTCTGTCGTCCGTGTATACAAAGCCGAAGTTATCGGCGTCAACATTTGCCGTCGGAACAGAGATAGAACCGCTGTTCGGATAACGCGCAAGCGTCTGATTTTCATCGTTTACTATAAGCTCCGCCTGAGCATAGCGCCCCTTGTTAAAGTAATGATAGCCTCTGGTGCTCAGTTCGCCGTAATCGGTTATGCCGTGCGCCTTAAGATCCACCATCAGCACTTTTTCCGCCGCGTTTTTATCGAGCATAACGCTCTTGCCCTCTTCATCGGCAGGCTCGAACCAGCTTTTCTCAAGCGGTATCTGACCGGATATGGTAACGTCCTCTCCGGGATATGCCGTGTAGGTTATAACGCTGCCTTCTTTTCCCGAATCCTCCTCGGTAAAGGTCAGCCCTTCGTCCATATAATACGTTCCCTCTCTTAAGTAGACGGTAACGCCGCCCTCAGGCAGGGAATTGGACGTATTCATGCTCCTTACGGTCTCTTTCGCCTTTGCCAGCGTTGCGAACGGCGAGCCTTCGCTTCCGTCGTTGCTGTCGTTTCCGTTCGGCGCCACATACAGAGCCGCCGACGCTGTTACCGTACCGCCTGTGCCTGTGTTCGGGCCTACTCCGGTATTGCCGCCGGAGTTTATTATACCTCCGTTATTGTCGATAAGACGAACGGCCATAACGCCCGCTTCCGCCCTTGTTATATCGCGCCCGGGATCAAAATTATTCTCATGATCGCCGTTAACTATCTTTTTATCGTACGCTACGATAACATAATCCTTGTACTCTTCATCTATCAGCGCATAATCGGATATCTTCGCCTTTACCGCGTTCTCGTCCGCGACAGATGTGTCTGACAGCGAATTTGCCACTATCTTTGCCGCCTGGCTCCTGTTTATGGGCGCTTCATAATCGGTATATTCATCCGGCTCTATGAGACCCTTTTCGACCGCCGCCTGTACGTACGGAGTATACCATGCTCCGCCGCCCGACGTTTCTCCATCCGCCGTATATCCGAGCGACTTTACAACGATCGTGAGAAACTCCGCCACGCTTACGTATGAATCAGGCCGGATCGTTCCGTCGTCATAGCCGTTCATTATGCCGTATCCGTTCAGACGCATTATGATCGACCTTGACCAGTGGTCGGTAAGATCCGAAAATTCAGGTTCCCTTTGCAGCGCTGCAAGACCTGACGACTGCAGCGCTATCGCGGCCGTTACAACAGCCGACGCCGCTTTAATAAATCTATGCGACATTTTTTCCCTCCTTTTTTAAATCGGAGCAACACTCCGCTTTGCTTTCAAAAAGCGGAGCTTGCGAATGATTGCAACCTGCAAAGTGAGCGTCAGCTCCTCAGCGTTTCAGAGGGAGATCATAACTCCCGCTGAAATGATGAATGGCGCCCGCCGCCTATAGAGGCGGGGGACATCTTTGCATAGGTCATATTCGTAACGATCCCGGCGCCGCGGCAAAGATTATCCTTGCCGCAGCCCCGTATCCGTTGTCTTTCTTACTGTCCGCTTCCCGCGCGCCATTCGTCTATCTGGCGCTGGATCTCTTCAACGATCTTATCGTCACCTGCGGCCTTGAGCTTTTCCACAAACTCGCTGTATAATCCCTGAGGATCGGACGCCGCTCCGGAATTGAGCGACTTTGTGTATTCGCCCATTACCGCCTGCACCTGAGTAAGCTCCATCTTTATGGGGTCGGTGTCAAGAGTAAATCCGCGTAGCTTTGAATCTGCGGCAGCATCGTTAACGCTCTGTATAAATGAATTCTGAAGCGTCAGCCCCTTATCCTCCTGATATATCTCATACCCATTGAAAGTATTTCCTATCGCCCAGTCATACTGACCGTACGGGCTGTCAGAAGTCGGCTGCGACGTATAGCCTATCGGCTGTATCTCGTTATCGTTCACCTTGTTGTAGTGCTCTCCCTCTATGCCGTACACGAGGAGATTATAAAGCTCTTTGCCTTTTTCCGTATTCATGAGCGCTATCAGCTTCATAGCACGTTCCGGATTTTCCGAATTTATCGATATCGCCGTATTCGTAGACGCCGCCGCATACGGGATGTAGTGCCAGTTATCAAACGGGATCTTTACGTATGCCGTTGAGCCTGCGGCTGCCTTGCTTTCTATTTCATACTGGGTGGGCATATATCCCTGACCTACGAGATAATTTGCTCCGCCCTTTAAATCGTAATCCTCTGTTCCGACATTTTCGGCGGTCAGTGCATCCTGCCGTATATAGCCCTTCTTGAACCAGTCAGAATATACATTTATAAATGTTTCATATTCAGGTGTTCTGTAAAGATTTGTTACTGTATAATCATCGCCTGCGGCCTTGATCTTATATGGGTTCGTTACCCATTCATATCCCTTTTCAACATGGCTCGCAAAGCCGTATACACCTCTTGTGAGATCGCCGCCGGCCTTGAGCATCTCTATGATCTCTTCGATCTTATCCCAGCATTCCTGATCCATCGTCTCTTTTGACGAGAAGAAGTTTGCAAGTTCTTCTGCATTGATCTTATCCTTATATTTCTCATAAATATCTATCGGGATATCAAGCGACGATACATACGATACCATCTCCTGCATACACGGTATGCTGTAAAGCTTTCCGTCCACGCGCGATTTGTCAAGATACTTGCCCGGTATCTCTTCCTTGATCTCCGGCGCTACCCTGTCCATAAGCTCGTCAAGCTCCATATACGAGCCTTTTTTGACCTCGCTTACATAGGGTATCATCCAGCCGTGCCATACTATGTCTATGTTCTCCTGCGACGCGCTCGCAAGCTTCCATTTTTCGGCATAGTCGGCCGAGGTCACGCACTGGAACTCAACGGTGGTGTTGGGCAGGTAGTTTGCAAGCTCCTCGTTGAACTTATCCCAGACCTTCTGCGAATCTCTCTGTTCGCCCGGGCCCACGAATATCCACTTCAGGGTTACCTGCTCGTTTGGATCGTCCGTTTTGTTTTGGTTTGCCGTAGCTCCGCCGCAGCCGGCCGCTGTCAGCAGCAGCGCCGACGCCGAGAGCAAGGCGGCTATTTTCCTGCCGAAATATTTTATTTTCTTCATATTCTCATTCTCCTTTTCTTTGATTTTTATGTTTTCATACAGCTCAATGAGCCTCATTATCTGAATATTACAACGAGCTTCGGCGACCACCAGAACGAGTTTATAAGTATTCTGTCACCCGGCTGGAGATCCGAAGATGAAGAATTATATACATCGCCCGTGTTGCTGTCGTAACGATAGGTAGTTCCGTTTACAAGCATAGTTTGATATATGGAATTACCCTGATTGTTTACATAATTTACAATCGCGGTTCTTCCGTTAGACGACACAGATACAACGTCCGCTACCATATTTCCGCTCTTTGCTATACTCTCGCCGTCCACTCTCAAACCTCCTACGTCGTCAACTCTCACCAGCACCATAAGCTGATCAAGCTGATCATTTGATGTTGTATATTGTATAACATCGCCTTGTTTGAGATCCGATATGGTCACGTTGGAGTAATCTACAGCATTTGTCCATGTACTTGCCGCAGGCTGCGTATATGTCACCTCATCTCCTGCAAATATACTCTGACCGCCTACAAACTGCAGTATTCTTCCCGGATCTCCGTCTTCATTTACCGCTTCAAGAACCGTATCTATGATAACGGGCGTATTATATTCAGTCTCACTTGCTGTATTTGATACAACAGCGCCTATTGCCCCGCCATTACCGGCATCGTATACATATACGGGTTTAGGAAGCGACACATCTGTCGTAGACAGTTTTGTTGCGACCTTATAGGCTTTTTCTCTTGTTTTATCCGTTGGAATGCTGAAATGTACCGTCTGACCGTCAATAAAACTCAGCGGCCAGTTTTCTGCATTACCTTTATAAAACCTCATGCTGCCTGTCGGATGGGCGCTCAGCACAAATTCATTTTCAGCAGCTATATAATAATCCTCCGCCGTCCTGTTTTCAGCTATCTGCAAGCTTCCGAGAGAACCGTCTTCCCTTTCCTTATATATGACCAGCTGGTTTACTGTATTATCACCGCTCGCCGCTTCGAGCATGGGTACTATCTTGTTTCTGTCCGTTTTCTCGCCGTTTATCTGTACGCTGCTCGTGATATTGAGATCCTTAAATTCTCCGTCCTTTGTAAACAGTCTTATCGCGCCTGTCTGTTCCATTTCATCGTACCAGCACTTTACAACATAAGCGTAATCCTTTGTTGAAACAGAGAGCGTATATGCCGCAAGCTTTCCGAAATAATCTATATAAAACGTACCTTCGGCATTCAGTTCAGGAGCGTAGGTGCTCTCCTCGCCTTCTGCTATACGCTTTGAAAATTCATACGTATAGTCGTACCGGCTTCCGTCGGCAAGCTCGACAGAGCCTTTGCTTCCGGTCGAAATGCTTACCGCCGTGCCCGTTACCTGATTATTTGAGATGTATATATCGGCAAGCACGTCGCCCGAGGTGTTTCTGCTGAACGCCGCCGAAAGCACCGAGCCCGACGTTATGCTTGAGAAATCCGTCTCCGCTCCGTCGATATAATACGTCGTTATATAATCATCGTCAAGATCGAGGGAGCCTTTGCCGTATTTAAGGTTTACGACGCAGTCCGATGCTACAGCCTTATCAACAACATAGGTCTCATACGACCTGATTATTACAACATCGTATGTATTATCGCCGTCGTTGCTTATAAGGATAAGAGAGCCGCTGCCGACCTTAAGATCCTCGTCCGATACTACGTCCAGCCGCTTGCCGTTGAACATAAACAATGCACTGTCGGATATATTGGCTGTCTTTGTTCTGGAGTCGGTGTAATATTCTACCCTTGACTTTGTGGTATTATCGGATATATCAACATCAGCTATCTCTATAACGCTGTTGTTTCTATCAGCTATAACATGGAGGGCGGTGTTTCCGTTGACGCTGTCCGCCTTATAGTATACCTCCATCTTCATTCCCAGATACTGAGAAAAGTCTATGCCTCCGGTCTGAAGCTTTTCGCCGCCGACAATACAGCTGCCCTCGCCGCAGCTCTCGCCGGAGCCGGAGAGCATCGTGTCGCCATAGCCCTCCACTACCCCGGTATATCTGTATATGCCGAGCATATAGCTCATAAATTCCTCATCGTTATCGCTGCTGTATATCGGGTTTTCACCACGGAAACCGACAGTCTTGACATAGTTCTTTGTCTCAAGCACGTTCCGCGCCACTTCGGCGATATCCGCCCAGGTTATGCTTTCCGCGATCTTGCCGCTTACTCCCCTGAGCATATCGCTCGCCACCGCCTGAGCGTAGTAGCCGTCGGGATAGCCGCCGGCATGCTCGGCATAAGCCGAATAACCGGTTATCACTATCATCACCTTGAGCACTTCGCTCACGGTTATCGGATTTTCCGGCTTGAACTCCGCATTCTCATAGCCTACCATTACGCCTTTATCATACAGATACTCTATATAAGCCGCCGCCGGATCCTCGGGAAGAACATCCGCATATATCCTTCTGGGCGACTGCGTGAGTTCGTCCGCTCCGCCGAGCATATTTACAACTATCTCCGCGAAATCGGCTCTCGTTATTTGTTCAAGCGCTTCCGACTCCTGAATGTCGGGCAGTATGCCGAGATCGTTCAGAAGCGATACAGTCTCGCGCTGTTTCTCGGTAAGAGCGCTTGTGCTCTCCTCATCCGCTATGACCGCTCCCGCGAACATCACGCAGCACACCAGCGCCATAAAAGCGCTTATTATTCTTTTCATACAGTCATCTCCTTCCGCTCTTACTGCTCTGCGGAGGTTTCGGCTTCGCCGCTGTCCTCCGTTTCTTCTTCCTTATCCGCCCCGGCAGCCGGAGTCTCAGGCGTTTCCTTTGTTTCTCCGGTACCGTTGAGCTCGTCGTAAACACGCTTGAGCATTACGGCCGCCTCGGCGCGCGTAGCCTGCCGCTTCGGAACGAACAGTTCCTCGGTAACTCCGTTTACAAAGCCCATATCCGCAGCCTCAGCTATATAGTCGTAAGCCCAGCTGCTTATTTGGTCTATATCGTTGAAATACAGTGATTTTCCTCTTTCCAGCTGCTTGTTAGCCTTGAGGTTGTATGCCGAGACCACTGTTTTCGCTATCTCTTCTCTTGTTATCAGCCTGTATGGATTGAACAGTCCGTCGTAGCCGTTCATCAGGTCGTTGCTGCGGCAGGTCTGCACCCAGCCGGAGAACCAGTCGTCCTCGACCACGTCAAAGAAGCTGTTTTCATACGGCGTCTCCGAAAGTCCTATGGTACGCGCCGTAAGAGCCGCAAATTCAGCTCTCGTAATATTATCGTCCGGCCGGAAATTTCCGTTTTCATCACCGGTGATTATATCCAGCCCGCCGAGGAACTCCACTTCCTCTCTTGCCCAGTGCGACTTCATATCCTTGAAGTTGAGCAGGAATGTGTCGAGCGCGTCCTCAGTCTTCTCCGTGCTGCTGTTGCCCGGGAGCGTCACTTCATTTACAGGCTGTGTGTTCGGTACTTTTGAAGGCGCCGTGCCTGCGGAGGATGTTCCGCCGCCTCCGCCTCCGCCGCCGGAGCTTCCGCCCGTGCTTCCGCTGCCGGTGCCGGCGCCGCCTCCGGACACTGTCAGACTGTTCAGTTTTTTCAGCAATTCATTTTTTATAGGCAGGTCGTAGAAGCTGTTGACAAGCGCTTTTGCCGCGTCTATGTCCGCCTGATTTTTTGAATATGAAGCCTTGTTCACCGCAGCCATTACCTCGTTCAGCTCCAGAGTTATTTCATATACTGTCAGATTGTCTATGGTGATAGCTCCTGAACATTCAATGTACACCTTATCTTCAAAGCTGTCGTTTTGATTTCTGTAATCGTATGTAGCAGTGAACGGCTGCCATTCACCATTTGCGGTAAACTCGAGCAAGGTTCCTGCTTTATCGGAAACGACCTTTACAGCCGCGCCCTCGCTTGCCTTTATATCGCCCTCAAACGCATAGCTGCTGTTATTCGTCATCGGCAGTACAACGTAAACGCCGCCGCCCGAAACCTTCAGGACCGTATTTCCGTCTTCCTCGCTTACTTCTATCTCAGCCCCTTCTTTCGGCTCCCAGCCTTCGTCCGTTCCCTTTTCCAATCCGCCGTTATTTACTATATTATCATCTTTTAATACGACAAATTCAAACTTTCTTTCAAGGGTAGCCGTACCATTAGTAACAGTCTCAGTAAACGTTACAGTCTTATCTTCACGGCTCGGTCTGTTTACAACGCCGTCGGTCTGTATTATGGTCTCATCGCTGCTGCGCCATTTTATTGTGCTTCCAAACGGTCTGACATTCAGTAATTTCAGATCGTCCGTAAGAGGAGCAGATGTATCCAGAGTGAATTCAGCCTGATCCTCCAGCGCTTTTCTCAGATCCGTATATTGAAGCGTTACCGTTAGCTCCGTTTTAATATCATCCTTTATATCAGAAACTGCCGTCAGCTTTATCGTACCCAGCACAGCTTTGCTGCCTACGGTGAGCACGCCGGTTTCCGGATCAATAGAAACAGCGTCTGTTCCATCTATCTCTACCGGCTCCATAGACCATATCGCTTTTGCAGACGGCATTTCCTTGTCTATCTGGTCATAGAACTTTACAGTGTATTCAAAACTCTCTGTTCCGCTGTTCGGTATATATATAGCTTCCTCGCCTTGATCAAGCTCGATCCTTTTCGGCTCTCTGAGCGATGCAAAAACAGTTTTTCTTGCCGCTTCAACATCATCAGGACTGTTTACAGCGTACGCCTCAAGCACTATCTCACCGTTCTGCATTTGGTCCGATATGGTAAACGTGTGAGTTTCTGAATCATATTCAGTGCCTTCCGGAACTTCCGCGGGCTCAAGAGAAACTTCCCTTGCCATATCATTTCCGTCCGTACCGACCACAGCGGTCGAATATTCGTAGATCTCAGGCGCTTCACCCTCCCAAGGGATCGCCATCTCATCGTTTCCGCGTATCTCTATATGGTCGGCGTCTACTATTGTTACTGTAATTTCTTTTTCTCTGCCGTTTTCAGTAGCAACATTATACACCAGCTCATGTCCTCCCGAAACAGTGCTGTCCACTGTAAGGACTCCCGAAACGGAACCTGTGGGTTCGTAGCTCACACCTGCCGGGAGAGCCGTTGCACATTCAAAAGTGACGATCGGATCGTATGATACTTCGCCTTTAGAATCGTAATTTACAGGCTCCAGCGGGATATCTATTGAACCGCTTTCCGGAACCTCTATCCTCGTATTTTCAATATAAATTCCGGCATTGGATATATCGTAATATCTCCAGCCCTCGTCTGTTTGTTCAAGCCTAAGCAGCGTCTTGTCCGCCGCTACTAAAAAGCTATCGTTATCAACAGCGGTTATTGAACGTATCTTATCTGTATTCTCATCGCCTATTCCCGGCTGCGCGATCTCCCACTGCGTGTTTACCGTGAGCGAATTTTTATCGTTGGGAGCTACATACAGTTTACCTGTATCAGTTCCCATAACGATGAATTTATCATTTACGCCCGCTCCGGTGAATTTATCCGTATTCGTGCTGCCATCCGAAAGAACCATTGCGCTGAAATTGTTATATGATATGCTGCTGCTGTTGAGCACTCTGAGAACGTTCGTATCGTTTACAGTTATCCATCCGTTCAGCGAATCTACCCATATCATATCTGTCGGATGCGCAGACAAATTCGGAGTTGCCGACATAATGTTTCCGCCCTGGATCATCCACGTCTTATACTGATCCGTTACGGCATATGTGTACGGCTCCGTAGGCGTTACCGCTATAGCCTTGCCGTATGTATTGTTTCCGGCTGTCGTATCTATGGCAAAGCTTTCACTTAATTCATCCAGGTTTTTAAATACCTTTACTGTTGCTCTCGCAGATATGGCAAGCACGTCTCCGTTAGTAGTTATAGTGGAATTGGATCCGGTAGCGCCTTCGGTCGTTACAGCCGTCCAAGTATATCCGTCAGGAGAAGTATAAAGGGTATTGTTCATCTGCAGCGCAAACACCTGCTGGGATTCCCACCATACCACAGTCTGTCTCGTTTCGGGATTGGCGTCATGCGTGCCCTTGTCAAAGCTTTTAGCCATAGTCCACAATTCCATGTCGTTCGATACATATACCTGACCCGGAGTATTTGACTTTACCGAAATATCCTTTGCCACAGCCACATATATCCCCAGTTCGGGACTATAACATGTGTCCAGAAATGTATATTTGTCATTATTCAGTATCTCCGCCTCGGCATGCGGCGGCTCTATGGCCGCCGTGCCGAGGAGCATAGCTCCCGTTAGTATAAGCGATAATATTTTCTTTTTCATATACTCACCCTTTCTATTGTACTCCCACGGCCGCACCGTCTTCTATACCGATATTGTTGAAGTCTATCTTCGGGAAGTCCGGTATCTTCGTATAGACCTCGCTGTCGTCCTTGAGCGTGAAGTCTCCGCCGGCATAGTTTACGAAGCCCGGATCTGACCTTGTGACCAGATTATCCGATGCATCCACCAGCTGCGAAGCCGCATTGAAGCCCTCGTCCGACGGCGTTTGGTTCAGCGTGCTGAGCGGGAACTTTATGTTCACCACCACGTTGCCCTTAAAGGTATTGCCGTTTTCATAAGCCGCATAATGATGGCTGAAGAAGTCTGAGACCTCAGGATTCTGCTCCGAGTACTTCGGACTGTATTTGAGCCATTGGTCGTATATAGGCTTCACGCTTTCGGACTGAACGTCCCATTTAGCGTCCGGATTGAAGGTATGCTCGCCCTCGTACGTGCCGGACGTATCTATGAATATGTTGTTTCTTACAACATTGTCTATACCCTGCGCGCATATGCCGCGTATCCCGTTCGCATTCTCATAGCCGATATTACTGAATACGTTCTCCGTTACCTGAAGTCCGTTTCCGTGGTTATCGGTACGTATGCCGGCAACGTTCATCTGCCGCTCCGTAAAGTTCTGCTGTCCGAGGTCGTGTATATAGTTTCTCCTTATAACAACGTTTCTCTCCCACGGGTACTGGTATACGTTCATATATACAGCGTCCATGTCGTGGAACTCCTTGACCGCATCGTATATATCGTTATACTCTACCGTGTGGTTCGGGCCGTAGATTATCACCGCCGCGTGAGGCATATCGTGTATTTCGTTATGGCTGACGGTTGTGCCTACCGACTGGTAGCCCAGCAGTATTCCCGCCTGATACGAACGCTCTATCTGCGCCGCTTTGTATATATGGTTGTTCTTTATTGTATTTCCGTTTGAGACTCTGTTAGCGTAATCTCCGCCGGACATGCTTATGCCGGTCGAACCTATATCATGGATAAGGCAGCCGCTTACGGAGCTGTTCGTTCCGCTGATATAAACGCCGTTGGTACCCGTTCCGTATATCTCGCAGTTCTCCACTTTGAAATTATCAACGCCCGTAACTCGTATCGCTCCGGCTCTGCTCTCGCCGAATTTCAGGTTCTTAAACGCCACGTTCTTTACGCCGTCTCCGGCAACGAGGTTTTCGCCGGTCATCGAAAGCATTATATCCGAATTTTCGCCGAAGCCGCTTTCCGGATAGAGGTACAGCATACCGGTCGTTCTGTCTATGTAATATTCGCCCGGCTCGTCTATCTCCTCAAAAATGTTTTCGTAGCGTATGAAATGCTTTGAATAGTATTCCGTTACGGAACCCTCTCTCAGCGTTATCTGTCCCGGTTCTATATTTCCTATCGGGAAATATCCGTAGAAATAGTTCGGCCCGAGCACGCCTGCGGTGTATATATCGGTTATATTGGTCTTCCACTGCGTCGGCCGCGTATAATCTATATTGAATACGGCTCCCTCCAATACGCCGGTCTGCGTTCTGGCTCCGCTTCTGACTATACCCGTTGTTCCGACCCAATCCGAGTTAGGCCATCTTGCAAGCTGCTGCCGGCTTCCGTCTATATAAAGCTCCGCCTGCGGAAGCTCGCCCGAGGCTATTATGTAACCGCGTCTTGAGAGCTGTCCGAGGTCGGTCAGTCCCAGACCGGTGAGGTCTATCTGAAGAACGCTTGACGCCGCCGACTTATCGATAAGCTTTGCCGCCATATCCTCCGATATCGGCTCGAACGCGCTGTAAGGCAGCTTTTTGCCTCCGGTTATCCTTGCCGTCTCGCCCGGATACGACATATAAGTCACCGGGGCGTTCTCCGTTCCCGAATCCTGCGCCGTGAGCTCAAATGAACCGTCAAGCTCATGGTCGCCTCCGCGCAGATATACCGTTATTCCGTTCTCAGGATATCCTCCCGAGGAAATTATACCGCGTATCGTATCCCGCGCTTTTTCCAATGTCTTAAACGGCATATCCTCTGTGCCGCTGTTTGTATCGTCGCCGTTAGGCGAAACATAGAACAGATTTCCTATATTCACATCTGTTCCGGGCTCTGTGCCCGGTATATCAAAGCCGCCCGCGTCCATCATACGGCTTATGATAACGCACGCTTCCGCGCGCGTCGTACTGCTTTCACTGCGGAAGCTGTTGTCCTGATAGCCGTAAAGCAACCGGTTTGCATAAGCGGCGAGCACGTATTCCTTTTCATCATTGTATATATCGTAATAATCGGATATTTTCGATATCAGCGTTTCTCTCTGCTCGCCTGTCACCCGATCCGCTCCTATCGCTCTTACGCAGATCATGGCTATTTCGCTCCGCTTTATCGGGCGGCTGTAGCTTTCAAATTCATCAGCATAGATGAGCCTATGCTCCAGAGCCGCCTGTATATACGGCTCTGACCAGTCCCATTGCTGCGGTGCGACCTCTATTCCCATCGCAGCAATGGTCATCTTTAAAAATTCATCTACATTAACGCAGCTGTCAGGTCTGAAGCTGCCGTTATCTCCTTGCACAATACCTTCATCGGTGAGCCGGTCTATGAATTTTTCCGCCCAATGTCCGCCGACGTCCGTGTAGTCCGCAATAACGTCCGCCGCGGTCATCTGAAACGCCGCTGTTAAGGCAAGGGCCAATGCCGTCTTCTTCACCCTGCATCCCTCCATTAAGATAGATATATTTTAAAGTCCTGTCATTCATTTTATTGTCCCGAAGGATGACATCCTTATGCTCGGGAACTGCTTTGCAAGCTCCGAAGCAGCCTGCGAAAGTTCAAAATTACCGTCTGAGTACGATTTGAAGCCCGGGTCCTTATCGCTTACATAATTCCCCGAAGCGTCCGTCAGCTCCGGCGCTCCTCTGTAGCCCTCCGCGTTCTGCACGCCGTTATAGCTGCTGAGCGGAACGGCTATGTTTATTACCATGTTGTTCTTAAATTCGTTTGTCTTTGACGCGTTCGGATGCTCGCAGAAGAAATCATACAGCTCCGGAAACGCCGTTCCGTAGACCGGCAGATATACCGACATCTGCTTTTTAAGCTCCGATACGGCAACGCCGTTTATCATATCGGAGTCGGAATACATAGTTCCGTCCTCAGCCGGCTCTATCTCCCTGTACTTCTGCGTGTTATAATACGCCTCCGTGCAGTCCACAAACAAATTATTTATTATCCTGTTTCGCGTTCCTTCGGCGGTCACGGCTCCTATGCCGTTATTGGCGCTTGTTCCCGAGCCGCCGTCGCCTATCCTGTAAAACAAATTCCCGTAAATGTTCAGTCCGCAGCCTTTATTGTCGGTGCGTACCGCCCTTACGTTTATCTGGTGTATCCCGTTCATGGAGCTTCGGCCTATATCGTGAAAATAATTCCCGTGTATTTTGTTGCCCCTTTCCCATGGGTAGTTGGAATTATTTATATATACAGCGTCCATATCGCTGAATTCCGTGACGAGATCGTTAAATTCATTTCCGTATATATCGTTGTTTACGCCGTAAAATATCATTCCGGCATGCGGCCCGTCATGCACATGGTTCCTTGCCGCCGTTGCGCCTACGCATCTGTAGCCGAAATTTATACCCGCCTTGTAGCTTCGCTCAAGTCTGGCAAAATTATATATCTCGTTATTGCATACCATGTTGAAATTCGGCGTCAGGTCTGCATAGCCGCCGCAGTTTGAGAACAGGACGCCGTCCTGTCCGACGTCGTGTATGCGGCAGTTACGAACGGTTATCCTGTCGGAATAGTCCATTCTTATCCCGTTTTCGCCGAAGCTGTCTATATCGCAGTCTATGAAGCTTATCCCGCTGTTGTATCTGCCTGTGACTGCCGAGCCTCTGCCGCCGCGTAACGTCAGTCCCTCGAAAACGATATTGCTGCATCCCTCGAGCCGGAACATCGACCTGACGCTTCCGTCCTCCGCGCTGCGGATGGGCATGGTCAGGGTCAGAGCCGCGTCCGGAGACGTATCCTCCGGCGGATAATAGTACAGCATTCCGCTTTCCCGGTCTATATAGTATTCCCCGGGCGCGTCCAGCTCCTCCGGAACGTTCTCAAACCTGTAATACGGCTTTGTATAATATTCCACAAGCGCACCTTCCCTCAGGTACACGCGCCTCTCGCCGCTGTCAAACCGGCTTACTGGGTAATAGTCAAACTCATAATTCGGGCCGAGCGTTCCTGCGAGCCATGCCTCATCCTGCCTGCCCCACAGTGACGGACGGTCGTAGTCCACCGCAAAGCTGCAGCCGTTCGCTATTCCTGTTTTTGTTCTTGTTCCGTATTCATCCGAACCGGGCGCCGGGCTTATAAGACCGGTATAGCCTTCGTTCGGCCAGCCCGCGAGCTTCTGCACGCTGCCGCCAAGACTCAGCTCCGCCTGAGGCTCCTTTTCCTCTGAGATAAGGTGACCCCGGCGCGATATTTCTCCCAAGTCGGTCACTCCTGCCGACCTGAGATCGTATTGCAGAATTTTTCCCTCTGCGGGCTTGTCGATTATCCTGTCCGTAAACGAGGTATCGGCAGCCGTCATATCCGAAAGCTTTATGCCGAAGCCTCCGTTTATGACGACCTCCTCTCCTTTATACGCGCTTATGCGCAGGGGCGAATACCATTCTCCCGAATACGACATATTTATTGTATCGGAGATATAGTAGACCCCTCCGCGCATACATATCTCATCCGTCCCGTCCGCGCTCTCTGCAAGCTCGACCGCTCTTTCAAGAGTCAGCACCGGTTCGGAATACGTCCCACCGGCGGCGTCGTCGCCGTCAGGGGAAACATATATTTTGTGACCGTCCGTTAATTGAAAGGGACTGAAACTTCCGTAAGAGGCGTCATTCCGTCAAGGCTGTCCCAAACGAACAAGCGCATTGTGGAACTGGGATCAACATCTTCGTTGATAGTTACATTCATTGCCGCCGTCTCATTCGTAAATGCGCTTACGGTCTTTTCTTCCGTTTCTATCTGAACGCATCTGTTATCCGGCGAGAATACAGCCGCTATTATAGTAAAGCTGAAATCATCCGCTTCCTGGTTTTCAACGTCAACGCTTACGGTGATCTCCGCGCCCGGCTCAAA
>CALXZP010000027.1 GCA_944393255.1 uncultured Clostridia bacterium
CCTATATCGGTGAGCAGTCCCTTCGTTATTTCGTCGGGCATGGTGTAGCGCTGCGAAAGATACCGGAGCGAAGCGCCCAGTTCCCCGTGCGGACCTCCGTACTGTGTTGCTATTATGTTTGCAAGTCTCGGGTTCTTATTCTTTATCTTTATCGGGAATTCGAGAAACTTATTGTATGAAAACATTATGCATTCGCCTCCTTTTCCCACGGCCACGGCTCGTCAAGCCATTTGAACGTCCCGAACCTCGCCGCACTGTACGCTTCCAGAGGACCGAAAGCTTCCTCGTATTCGCGCTTGAGCTTCTTAAATTTTTCAACAAGCTCTTTGAACATCATGAACCCTTTTTTATCATCGGGGTGAGTATCAAGATAAAGCAGCATATCGTATGCCGCGAAATTATATTTTTGCAGCTCCAGAAGCTTCTCCTGTCTATTCACAAACGTTACCTCCCCATCTTTTGCATATCTTTCCGTATTCCCCAAGGCTCAGATCAAGCTCGGGGAAAAGCGTTCCGCGCATAAGCGCCGTGTCGGTCTCGTATACGCATTCCAGCTCCTGCACCGGCACATAGCCGTAGCCTATGCAGCCGCAGGACGGATACGGACACGACGGAGCCTGCGGTTTGCTTCCTCCGCAATTGTTTTCTGCCATATCTCTTGTTCATTCCTTTCTGTTTTACTGTTTCGGATATATCCGTACTGTATAATATTCTTTCACGCATATTTTCGTGAACGCCGCGCCCGAGCAGAAAAAGCACAGCCCGGCCGGGTTCTTTCCCGCCGGGCTGTGCTTTTACCGTTTACTTTGCTCTATACTCTACCTTTCCGTTCTCATATGCAGACAGTATGCCAGCTTCCGCCAATGCAGTAAGCTCGGCTTTGGCTGTTTCTGCGTCCGTACCATAACGCTTAGCATATATTTCCGGAGTGATAATATTTCCTTTGTTTTTTCTTAAATATTCTATAACTCTTTTCTGCCGCGCCGTCATGTCCATATGCCTTTCCCTATATCCGAAGCCTTCACACGCGCTGTACAACACGCCGAGTATCGTTTCAAGACAGTAAATGACGATAAACGTTATATCATTATATATATTTTCACTGTTCCGCAGTGAAATAAACGCACAGCAGCCGCCCGCGGTTACCGCGGACGGCTGCTTGTTATTCTTTTTAAAACGGTCTGCCATAGCTCGGCCAGTCTCCCGGCATGTCTTTATACCGGGTGAACGTGAACGCGTCGAATTCACATTCACCGTAAGACACGATCTCGAAAAACAGCTTCTGCTTTCCGGTCACATCAAACATCATCCTCGCGCCAACCCATTTAAAATCGCCCGTCTCGGGAGTGTACACCTCCACTATCGAATCAAGGTTATCGGCGCTGCCGGTGCATACCCTCATCGTTGCACGGCTGCCCTTAATGCGCACAAACATATGCGTGGGCGGCTCGTCTCCGAAGTCTATATACTTAAATCCTACCGTAGATCTCATCCTCAGACCCACTACCGGCGCCGACGGGTTGTTTTTGTCGTATACAGGCTTGATATATACAGGATCATTGCCGTACGACGGGTCTATATAGCACGCATAGCCTGCTGATATGATATCATAGGCGTTCAGACCGTTTACGTGCGCGCCCTGAGAGGTCATTTCAACCTCCGTACAGCCGCACGGGTCTCCGAACCTGTCGTACTTTATACGTCCCAGATATAGCTCGCCGTTTTTGCCCATAGCCGCTTCTATCGGCTCAAGCATGGCCTGGCGCGCGTAGTCCGAGCCGCTGCCTGTGCCGCGGTGGTAGAACACATACCACTGTCCGTTTATTTCCGCAATGCTGCCGTGGTTGTTGCTCTTTTTATATGCGCGGTATTTTTTGCCGTCCCAATTGGTTATCACCTCTCCGGTATTGGCTATCAGCGTTCCGCCGTGCACCCATCCGGACAGCGGCGAATCGCTGTACGCATAATCGAGATACGCGTTACAGCTCGGGTCTCTGCCCTGCTCCGGATCGCCCTTCATGTCGCGCTTGCTGTAGATGAATACATACTTCCCGAACACCTTCCTTATGGACGCCGCCTCAAAATAGCTGAACTCATCGTCTATATTCTCGGTATCCCACAGATTATCGCGGTAGCCGCAGTGCGGTATCATGTTCGTTACGAGCGTTCCTTCCTTTATCGTTGCCATATCGTCGTTTATCTCGGCGGCATAGCATTTTTTGAACCCCCAGTACGCATAGCAGCGGCCGTCGTCATCTACCAGCACGCCTATATCGAAGCCGAAATCCGTTTTGCGCGGGTTCTCGAACGGACCTGCGGGCGACTTGCTTTCCGCCACCCATATCTCCATTCCCTTGTGCATCGCGATATACATATAGTATGTGTCGCCCTTTTTCACCACGTCGGGCGCATAGAGTATGTCGCGGTAGGTTTCAAACGCGACTCCGTCGCAGCGCCAGTCGGTAAGGTCGGTACACGGCGCGGACCACACAACGTAGTCCCTGCCGCAGTACTGGTTCCTTTCCGTATCGTGCGAGCCATACACATACACGCGCTTTTCGCCCTTGTACTCAAAAACTCTCGGCTCGCCGTCGGGCACATGCTCCCACAGTGGCATGTAAGGATTTGCGCCCTTTATATATTGCTTTAAAATTCCTTCCATCCGGTGTCTCACTCCGTATACTTAAGTGTTATATAATCTATGTTGCCGCAGTAGCTTCCTTCGGTCCCATCGGTGTTATAGGTATTGAGCAGCACGAACAGTCCGTAAGTTCCCTCCGGCGCACTGCCGACCTCGGCGGTATTCGTTTTGAAATCGCTCCATGTTCCGGCTACTGTTTCAAGCGGGGTCATTCCGAGAATACTGTAGTCATTTAGCAGCGCGGCTATATCCTCCTTGCTGCTTTCGGTATCAAACGTGCCCTGCTCCAGCGCGTAAACGCTTGCGGTAACGTTATCCCCGGCCGTATCTCTGACGCCGGCGACTATATCCACGGCGCTCAGACCTGTGGTATTATGCAGTCCGAAATAGAATATATCGCCGTTCTTAGTTTTATGTATGCACACGCCTTCGCTCGCGGCGCTGTCATCTTTTTGTTCGGCACTGTTTACCCATGACTTTTCAAAATCCTCAAACTCGAGCTTCACGCTCCCTGTTACCGGGTCTTCCTCGACCGGAGGCGTCGGTTCCTCCGGCTCCGAAACGCCCTCGCCCTCGTAATCCACCACTATCATGTAGAAGGATTCCTTCGTCTGAGGCTGGATATAGATAAGGTTTTCCATATCATCGGTCGTAACGGTCAGCGTTTGGATATTCTTGTTCCCTGCGCCGCCCATGAGTCCCAGCTCTTTTCCTTCCTTTGAGCCGTCGGCCTGCGCTATCCTCATTTTCCTGTTGCTTTCGGCCGAGTCGAAGAATACTGTCACCGTTGCCTTCTCATAGCAGTCGAACGGTCTGAAATAAACGTTTGCCTGCTGAGTGTTGCCCTTGCCGCCCTGGAAGCCTCCGGTGAGAGTATACTTGTTTCCGTCATACTCTGCCGAATAATTCACATCGGAAATAACGTTGAACGAGCCGTAGCCGCCCAGTCCGTTCACTTCCTCTATCGCCTCTCCGGACGCGACCGCGCCGAGCCTTGCATACTTGGGATCGGACAGGTCGTAGACAACGTGCGCCGGCGGCTTAACTATCGTATCGCTTACCGTTTCGGACAGCGCCTCCGAACCGCTGACCGCACGCACCTCTATAACGTCGCCGTAAGCGAGATTTTCGAGTTTTATCGTCTGGTCGTTATACATATCCGCCTCAGCGGTATGCGGCGTTTCTTCGCCGTTCACGGACACGATTATATCCGCCTGCGGCTCATCCTCGTCGCCGTTATACGTAACGGTTATGTCAGCGTTCCTGTACCAGTCGGGCGTTATCACCGCCGTGTATGCATACTCGCCGTCCTTGAGATGGTCGCGTACCGCCGCCATGTCAGCCTTAGCCTTATCGAGTATGCCGTCGAGCGCGGCCGCATCTACCTCGTTCTCTATAGCTGTGCGCGCCTCATTGTATATCTCTGTCAGATCTGCCCAGAAGTCCTCTCTGTAATCGTCCGCGCTGTAGCCGCTGTACGCTTCTTCGAGACTGCTTATATATTCCGCTCTTACCGCGCTCGGGATCGCGTCCTGAAGCTCGCAGACTACCGGGAACTGAGCCGTTTTTGTAACTCCGTCCACAGTTACCGACGCGGTTATAGTCGCCACGCCTTCCTTTATCCCGGCGCTTACAGTGCCGTCATCCGCAGCGGCCGCTACCTCACTGTCGGATGAAGTGTATACCACCTGAGCGTTTTCAAGCTCGTATTCGGTCTCGTCGGTCATCACTGCCGAAAGCTGCGGCGAAACAGTCTTTATAGCCGCCGTAGAATTTGTTTCCGAGCTGTACGCGCCCGTAACGGTTATGCCCGTAGGCACGGCGTACACCGTCTTCAGCTTGCTCTCAAGCTCGCCGCTTACCCGTATCTGCGCCGAATTTGTCCTGTCGGTCACATTCGCTCCCGCATATACCGTATATTCGCCGTTCGGGATATAATTCTTTGCCTCAGTCTCGCTCCAGCGCGCAAGGTCGTTCGTGTCTATCTCTATCTCGACCGTCTTGGTCTCGCCCGCGGCAACAGCCACTCTGTCGAAGCCCAAAAGCTGCTGAAGCGGAAGCTCTGTACCGTCGCCGTCGGCATGGCTCAGGTAAACCTGGACTATCTCCTCGCCGTCCACAGCGCCGCCCTCGGACATAGCCGCCTTTGCCATCGGCTCCATATCGTCGTTCCAGAGCATCACCTTAGCGCCCGCCGGAGCCGCTATCTCTACCGGAACTCCCGCCGTTACGCTCATGTTTTCGCTCACTTCCAGCGATTTGAGAACGCCGCCGCTGTAACGCGCCGTGTACGCCTTTGCCGTTCCGGTCTTATCCGGGGTAAGCGTTGCCTTTGCGCCCGCGCCGCCGTTTCCGCTGTTGGTAACGTCCACGCTCACCTTGAACGTGCCGCCCGCGCTTACGTCCGTTTTATCGACCGTAAGATTTGAATATGTATATTTCGTGTATGAGAGACCGTAGCCGAACGGATACTGCGGCTCGCCGCCGTAGTACATATACGTTCTGCCCGGCCATGTAAGTTCGCCGTTTTCACCGCGTTCCTGCGGAAGCGAATAATCGCCCGTTTCCCATACTATATCCGTAGTGCCGTTCGTATCCTTTGACGTTGTTCTCGTGCCGTTGACCGTCATTATATCCAGGTCGGCCGGGTCGTACCAGGTGGTCGAAAGCTTGCCCGACGGGTTCACCTCGCCGGAAAGTATCCTGCCGAGTGCCGTTCCCTGACGCTGACCGTTATACGACGTCCAGAGTATGGCGGCGCACTTATCCTCGAACGGATCCACGTTTATCTGACCGCTCGTTGACATAGCCACTACCGTCTTATCCGGATACACGTCGCAGAGCTCTTGAACATGCGATTCATGCTCCGGGAGGTCTATCGTATCCCTGTCGTGCGACTCGGACGCATCCTGCTCGCCCAGACCCTCCTGCTTCGGTATAGTAGCCGCGTAAGCGATTATAACGTCCGCCTCGTCAAGCTCCTGCTTATGGTCGGCAACAGCAAAATCCTTTATCTCTGCGCTCGCGGATATGCAGAGATCCGCCGTAGCGTTATAGCCGCCGTCGGCTCCGGTGTATTCGCCCTCGCATACGGCGAACGTGCTTTCATCCGCCGTCGGCTGCGACTTTATTGAAGCCACCTGCGGGCCGCCGTCGCCGTTCTCGCTGTAGGATATGTTGAGCGAGCCGCCGTAGAGCGTACCTACCGCCATTTCCACCTTTACGGACGTGACCTTGCTGAAATCAACGTCTCTTATGACCGCGCTCGCTGCCGGCGTAACGTTTATAAACTGACCATCCTTTAGCTCCATGCCCTTTACATTTTCAGCCTTTGACAGATCGAGCTTCGTCTCGGAGCTTCCCTTTACGAGCGTTATGCTCTTTACGTTATAGAGCGGCGTCGTGTCCGAAACCGAACCTATAAGCTCCGTTTGCGCGCCCAGCTTGCCCAGCTCCTCCGTTATACCCTCTATCGGGGTAACGGTGTCCTCGGGCGAGCTTGAATAGTCGCCCAGAACGAGCTTATCGGCAAACGAACCGACTACGGCGACCTTTTCAACGTCCGGGCTGACCGGAAGTATACCGTCGTTTTTGAGCAGTACCCAGCTTTCCTCCGCCGCCTGCTCCGCAAGCGCAACGCTCTGCGCCGTTTCGATATCGTCCTCCGTATACGTCCTGAACGTTGTGGTATCGTCAAATTCACCCGTTCTGAATCTTTGCAGGAATATCCTGAACACGGCTATATCCAGCTCATCCTCCGATAACCAGCCGTTTTCGACCGCCTCAACTCCGTATTTTGTGTTGATCGTTCCGCAGTCCATCTCATTTCCGGCCGCTATTGAAAGCGCCACCGTTTCAGCCTGGGCTATCTCCGAAAGCGGTCTGTCGTCGCCGAGCGCGTTGAACATCGCCCTCTTGAATGCGTTGCCGTTGAGGTTTGAGACCGCGCCGCAGTCCGCCACCACAAAGCCGCCGAAGCCCCAGCTCCTTCTGAGCATACCGGTCAGTATATTCTCGTTCGCCGGCATGGGGATATAATCCCAGAGCTTTTCGCCGTTCCTCGTAACGGTCGTGGCGTTATACGAGCTCATGACAGCAGCCGGATCCGACTCCTCAACTATGTTTTGGAACGCAGCCGCGTAATAATCGCGCAGCTCCGATTCCGTCATCTCCGAGGTGCCGCGCTGACGCTCCGATTCACAGTTGTTGGCAAGGAAATGCTTGACTGTGGAGATGGTCTTGATATACTTCTCATCCCCGCCCTGCATACCCTGAACGAACGCGTTTCCAAGCTGAGTCGTCAGGTAGGTATCCTCGCCGAGGCTCTCCTCGTTTCGTCCCCAGCGCGGGTCGCGCGCCATATTTATCGTGGGCGACCAATAGTTGAGGTCGTAGCGGCTGTTCTTGGCTCTCGCCTCCGTTGCTATGACCTCCGCCTCCTGCCCGTACAGCTCAACGTCCCACGTGTTTGACATCGCAAGCGATACCGGGAACGAGGTCGCCTTGCCCTGGCGCGCAACGCCGTGCGCCGCCTCGCGCCAGTAGTAATAGCCCGAAACTCCGAGCCGCGCTATCGCGGGCGTATTATAGCCGAGCTGTGATATCTTTTCTTCAAGCGTCATACGCGCAACAAGATCCGCCGCGCGCTCCTCAAAGCTGAGGCTCTCGTTCTGGTACGGCAGTATGAACCGCGTCCCGTCCATCGGGTAAACGCCCACCGCCGCTATATCCGGACACCATGCGCTTGACGTTCCGTCTATGGTTATGGTATGCGTACCCGGCGCGAGCGTTCCGCAGTCCACCGCGTAGGCGACGCCGCCCGTGCCCTCGGCAGCAAAGCTCGGGCTGACGTACGCTCCCCCGTCAACTCCGAGGTTTACCGTGCCCGACTTCGTGACCAGTATAAAAGTGAAATAATTCGTTTCCTCCTCGACGTACACCTTAAAGGTGAACGGCTTTCCCTTATATCCGACATAGTCCACAACGCCCTCATATTTGAGCGTTTCGCCGAACACGTCAACGGCCGCCTGCGAGCGTTCGTCCTCCGCTTTAAGCGTTATCGTGCCCTTTTTGGACGAGCCGTCGTCATACTGCGCCTCCTTCGTTCCCTTTTCGATAACGCCGTCATTATACAGCTGCGTTGCTGTGACCGTAAAGCCGCCGCCCACGGGATAATAGCCGCCGTCCGTATCGTAGGCGGCGTACGCCATCGGCGCGCAGACCGACAGTGTGACCGCCGCCGCTGACAATGCGCTTATGATCCGTTTCATAAATATCCTCCGTCCTCTCCATGCTTATTTTTTTACGGCGCGGAGCACGCGCTCCGCCTCCGTTCATACGATTATGTAAACAATGTCCGCTTACAGAAATCCCGTATGCGGAACGAGCCGCATAC
Source organism: uncultured Clostridia bacterium (assembly GCA_944393255.1). Taxonomy (GTDB): domain Bacteria; phylum Bacillota; class Clostridia; order UBA1381; family UBA1381; genus Ornithomonoglobus. The sequence continues at coordinate 8,037 of CALXZP010000027.1, forward strand.
GGGATAAGCGGTTATGATCTATGTGGAAAAGATCATTTGCAAAATATTATTGATCAGAATGTCCATTCTACCGACTGGAACGATACGCTTCTGTCATTGAACTGATTATTTATTTCAGCTTTAGCCATATCCTCCGCACTCTGCTGCTGGACTATGCCCGAATTGTCTGTCAGTACATCCTGTTCAAATTCCGATATTTTCATTTCCGGCTCAAGATAATTTTTCTTCATATCCTAAAACACCTCCGTATTATTCAAATGTTATAACAGCCTTAGCTGCCTTTGCGGTATCGTTCATATTATTAACGATCAGTCCGTATACTACATCGGCGCCGCCGCTTATAACCGTTGTGTCTACGTTCTCTACCTGCTCATCTTCACCTAAACTAATTGTAACGGTTTTAGCCTTTGCAGCCTCCAACTCGCTGGACTTAAAATCAGCTGTGAATGCTGTTGCTACAGAACCATCTGTGCCTTCGAATTTGCCCATATTCGTCATTTCAAGTGTTTTTGCCGGCTCAGGCTCTGATACGTCTCTTAGTGCCATTGCGATGAAGTTACAGTAATAAGTCTTACTATTTGCCTTAAAGTTAACTTTATATATTCCTGCTTCCAACTCTACATTGTTAGCTGATGTATGATAGTAAACAGGATCTGAACCATTCGATGCAACTTTTCCAGCAGAATTATCAGTTACGCTGATTGTTTTATTAGCTTCTATATTTGAAATTGATGTAAATTCCAAATCTGTAAAACTATCGCCTTTATTATTTTGGCTTAAAATATCTACTGCATACATACCTGACTTATTAATCTTAATGTATACATGATCACCATCTGTTCCTGTTGTATAATTAAGATACTGCGTACCAGCATTACCTAAGGTTTCACCGAATACATTCTTTACTATTTGCGGACATGCTTCTTCCAATTCGTAATTCCCAGTAAAATCATTGATATTTTTTGACCGATTCGGTCTGATTATTTCGCTGGCTGTAATTACATCATTCTCTGTCTTAAGTTCACTTGCTACAATAGTAATTGAATAAAGATCCGGAAGCCATCCGCCTTCTCTGTCAAAGCATATATTTCCTGAATAGTCTTCAGGTAAAATCAATGTAACAGGGTATACTCCACCATTACTGCCTAATGATATATAGTTTCCTATTACAGTGACTTCATTGGCTTCTTCGTTCAACGTAACCGTTCCCATTGTTCCCGACTTATTAGCCATGTAGTACATAGTATATGCGCCGGCTTTCAGATCAACTGCTATGTTTACTGAATTATACGCCATTGTTTCATTTCTAGTATTAGTTCCTATGTAGTTAAAATAGGATGAAGTATATTTAGCATCAACGTCCCCATCGCTATCGTTGTCAAACAGATTTTTAAGGTCGTCTGATACACTATCATCCAATGTTACTGTCGCAGCATCCGTCTCTTTACCATGAAAATCACCTGTAGTAGTGATCTTCTTTGTATTGTCTGTATCCACATTTCCGGCATACACAACGGGCAATTCATCATAAGCGCTTGCCGTTAACGCCAGACCTGTGAATGCCGATGCGGAGACCGCTACAGCCGAAAGGACTGACAAAAGCTTTTTAGTTTTCATTTTAGAAAACCCTCCTTTTTTAAAAATATTTCTGTATATATTGTAACGTTTTTTTGGCGTTTTGTCCATATTTTTTCACGGACAGCACAAAAAAAAAGTAGTAGTGAACAAAAACTTTATAAATTTTTGCCTGTCCCCCGCCCATGCCTTGTCTGTAGAATGGATCAATCCCTCCCGCTGCCGCCAAATCACGGAAATGCCGCAAATCACGGAAAATTTGCCGTACCGGCACGGAACGCATGAATGCGTTCCCTACATGGGATTTGCCGTCCATATTCACCCGTACCCCCTACCCCTGTAGGGGAGGGATTTATCCCTCCCGCTGCCGCAAGATCCCGAACATCTGCCGTACCGGCACGGAACGCATTAATGCGTTCCCTACATGCGATTTGCCGCTCATATTCACCCATACCCCTTACCCCTGTAGGGGAGGGATTTATCCCTCCCGCTGCTGCAAGATCCCGAATATCTGCCGTACCGGTGCGGAACGCATTAATGCGTTCCCTACAAAAAAGAGGAGGGATCTCCGCCTAAATTCCCTCCCCCCTATTTTGTTTTTTTATTGCAATATGATCTGCATTTCCTTTCCGAGAGAATGAGCAACCTTAACAAGAAAATCAAGCGACGGATTGTATGTGCCGCTTTCCAAACGGGAAATGTTTGATTTTTGAGTACCCACGCGAGCTGCCAGTTCTTCCTGTGTCAAACCTTCTTCCGTTCTTGCGTTTATGATTTGAGAAATAATATCATAACGAGGTTTCAGCTTTTTGTATTCTTCCATAAATTCATCATCTTTCATCAGCAGCTCCTTAACCTCGGAAAATTTAACTCCTGCTTTACTCATCATCACACCTTCTTTCATAATCTTCTTTATGCATGTTATCATATATGATAACAAAAGTCAAGATGTTTTGAAAAAAAGTTAGCAATAGTGTTTTGTAGGGAATGGATTTATCCATTCCGCTGCTGCAAGATCCCGAACATCTGCCGTACCGGCGCGGAACGCATTAATGCGTTCCCTGCATGGGATTTGCCGCCCATATGCACCCGTACCCCTTACCCCTGTAGGGGAGGGATTGCCGTTATTTTTGCGTTACTCGATATATGGTACTTTAAAATAGTCCAAATACATTTTGAATTTATCCTGTGCCGAAAGGCAGGTATCAATCAAATAGCCTTTTTCATTATTCCACTCAGACAGCCCTCTGTAATAGAACATTTTCAGGTCATCATCAATGATGAACGGCACAATGTTATTTTTCAAACATTCTTTAAACATTATCAGTCTGCCTACCCGCCCATTGCCGTCTTGAAAAGGATGCAATGTTTCAAACTGATAATGAAAATCTATTATTTCTTCCAAAGTATGCCCGCTCTTTTGATTATACGATTTCAATAATTCTTTAATTTTCTGTTCCACGGTTTCAGGACTTGCGGTTTCTTGTCCTCCCGCTTCATTAGGGAGTTTTTTATATTCACCAACATTAAACCGATCTTTTCTTGAATCTGTTGTGCCGGATTTTAACGCGAAATGCAATTCTTTGATAAATTTTTCTGTGAGCTTATATTTCGCATTGTCAATTGTCATATCAATACACTTAAAATGATTTGCAGTTTCAATAATGTCATCAACATTAAGCGCATCATTTTCTGTTCCGATAGTATTGGTTTCAAAAATATATCTTGTCTGGTCGCGGCTTAATTTACTGCCCTCGATATGATTTGAATTGTAGGTAAGTTCTATTTGTATTTTGTGATAAATGCCTCCTTTAATCTGACTTGACTTTTCCGCTCTCAGCCTTTCAAGTAGGTTCTTAGGTTTATCGCTTTTTTTATTTTTTCTTTCGGGTTTTTCTGCATTTTCGGGAATGTTCCAAGTTTTGCCCGTCATAAATGCGCCCGGTATTTTGTTTTCGGCACAGTATTTTCTAACGCTGCGTTCTGATATGCCCCATTTTTTCGCCATTTGTGCGACGGATAAATAATTCATACAATCACTCCGCTTTTAATAATTAATTATATTATATATTATACCACATTACAGGAACGAAATCAACATAAATCAAAACATTATCAATATAATTATGCCGATAACGGCACAAACAGTGGATTTATACCGCTATCGGCAATCAAAAAATTTCAAATTCAAACAATATGATTACATTATTCCCCCCTACCCCTGTAGGGGAGGGATCAATCCCTTCCGCGTGTTTCCGATACCGCCCGTGCCGCCCGGCGAAACGCGCGGGGCAAAGAAAAAAAGACAGTCCCCCGCCTCAGCCCGGGTGTTCCCGGCGGGGTCTGTCCTTTTTTTATTACTTAGGGAGAGAGATCCTTACTGCGGTTTATACACGCTTATGCGATGTAATTTGCAGCCATTATTAAAAACGGGCCTACGCCTTTGAAATCGTTGTTTCTTATCGGCTCGCTGAAGTAATAATCCAGCGTTCCGTTTCGGCGCAGATCACCGGCAGGCCCGAGCCCTGCCACGGAGCAGCCCATGGTGATATCCACCCTGTTCTCCGTCTCTTTAATGAAAACGTTCAATATCCCGTCAATTGCTTTTTCAAGATACGGCTTGTACCCGCTCTCGTCAAGGTAACCTTTGCGGATACCCTTTTCAAGCGCGTATGCGAACATACACGTACAGGTCGATTCGCGGTAGTTGTCGCTGCGGCGGTTATCAAGCACCTGATACCAAACGCCCGCCTCGTCCTGATACTTTACAACGTTGCCCATAGCCTTATTGAAAAGCTCGATAAGCTTTTCATAGCCCGGGTGCGTTTTCGGCAGGAAATCGAGAATATCGGCTACCGCCATGCAGAACCAGCCCACAGAACGTCCCCAGACGTTCAGCGAACGGCCCGTTGCCTTATCTGCCCAGAAAACCTCCTTCGACTCGTCGCAGGCATGCGCATACAGACCGCAGCGCGGCTCATATGTCATACGCTCGGCGTTTACCACCTGCATAACAACGTCGTCGAACTTTTCGGGGTGATCCATTTCCAGAGCGTACTGGGCGCTGAACGGCTCGCCCATGAACAGACCGTCGAGCCATACCTGGTTCGGATATATCTGCTTATGCCAGAACGTTCCCGAAGGCGTTCTCGGCTGTATCTCAAACTGGCTCGCCAGCAGCTCTATCGCTTTTTTATACTTTTCCTCCCCGGTCTCGTGCCAGAGATAGAACAAGTTTTTACCGTTATTGAGATGGTCGATATTGCGCACCTGCGGATCGTACGTGTTTATCGTACCCTCCTCGGTAACGAAATAGTCCATGCCGGCTTTTATGTAATCAAAATATTTCCTATCGCCGGTCTCGCCGTACACGGCCTCGAAGCCGCGCAGGCACAGCCCCGCGTCGTACTGCCATTTACGGCTCAGTATCTCACCGAAATCAGCCATTATCGTATCGCACAGCTTTACTGCCAAAGGCATCAATTTCTTTTCCATAGCTCCCGCTCCTTTGCTGTTTCCCGCCGCGGACGCAAAGCTCCGAACGGCGTCACGTTCAAATTTCATGAATATATTATACCAGATATCCCGCCATTTGGATATACTCTTTTTTGTTCTTGAACACTGTTTTTTTGTCCAATTCTCACATACAGCTTGTAAATCCGGCGCGTTTCATTTATAATTCTATACAAGGGAACAGAATATCTAATGTAAAAACACATTCGATACGACACATATCCGATCAAAAAAAATCACACAAAAACGGGCATAGGCGGACGCTCGTACCGCCGCCCGCATACACTGATATGAAAGGGGTCTTACATATGGATCAGGTTCAAAAATGGGCGTACAGGCTCAAGGCTAAGGAAATGGTGGACATACTCAATTCCAAGAATTTTGACGCGGTATACGCCGAGGACGCCGAGGAGGCAAGAAAGATATTCCTCGATATCGTGCCGGAGGGCGCGAGCGTTGCCGTAGGCGGTTCCGTAACGCTTAAGCAGACGGGCATCATTGACGAGATAACGAGCGGACGCTATGATTTTTACGACCGCTTCAACTGTGAAAGCGTTGCCGCCATGCATGACGTTTACCGCGAAAGCTACAAGGCGGACTTTATGGTGTCAAGCTCCAACGCCGTTACGCGCGAGGGGCAGCTCGTTAACATCGACTGCGTAGGCAACCGCGCGAGCCAGATAGCCTTCGGACCGAAAAGGGTGGTCATAATCGCGGGAGTTAACAAAATAGTTGATACGATGGAGGACGGCATAAAGCGCGCAAGGGCGATAGCGCCGCTCAACTCAAAGCGCATAAGGCACAAAACTCCGTGCGCAACGGAGGACTGCTGCACCTGCTCCAACTGCGAGGGTCAGCCGAGAATGTGCAACTTCATCGGCATAGTGGACGGCTGCTTCCATTTCCCGAAGCGCATAACCGTTATAATGGTGGCAGAGGAGCTGGGATACTGATATGGGTATTTTCGGCTCAAACTATTCCACACCCGGGCCGGGCGTTTCCAAAAACGAACGGAAGCGAAAGGGTCTGGCACGGTTTTACCAGGTGTTTTTCAGAAAGTTCTGGAGCCTTATAAAGCTCAATCTGCTGTACGCAGTAACGCTGCTGCCGACCTTTGCGGTGGTATTCCTGCTTTCGGGGCTGATCTCGAACAGGTTCGGCTACAGCGGCGCGGTAACAGACGCATTGCAGGCGTCGGGCGGGAATTTTACTGCCGTTGACGCGGCGAACGTTTCCGTTGCGATGGATCTCATGATACGCTTTGCGGTGTCGGTATTCTTCACGGTCTTTTGGGGCGGCGGTCCGGCAACGGCGGGCTTCGTTTACATACTGCGCAGCTTCCTCTGGGAAGATCCGGTGTTCCTTGTAAGCGACTATTTCAAGCGCATCAGGATGAACCTTAAACAGTCGATTGCGGTATGGATAATAGACATCCTCGTATTTATAGCTCTGTGCCTCGCATATTTCGTTTACAACTCTATGCCGAGCATACTGTATTTCCTTAAATACGTGATACTTGTGATAGCGTTTTTCTATACCATGCTGCATTTGTATATACACCACCTGATGGTAACGTATGAGCTCTCGGTGCCGAAGCTGTACCGTAATTCCGCGCTGTTCGCGCTCAGCTCGCTGCCGTTTTCGATACTTACGATACTTGCAATGACGTTCGTTATACTCATATTCCCCGCCATTGCATTTACGGCGCTGAACGAGACCATCGCCGCAGTTTTCATGGCGCTTGTGATAGCGTTCATATTGCTGCTGATGTTCAGCTTCTGCGGACTGTATATAGAATGCAACGCGACTACGCAGATAAAAAAATATATCAAGGAGGATATAAGCGTTGAACGAGGCGAATAACTTTTCGGCACTGGAATTTTCCGAGCCGCTCACGGAGGACGTGACAAAGCTCAAGCTTGCCGAGGATAAGATACATATATTCATCGCCGGAGATTCCACCGCGTGCAATTACCCGCACACGGGCGAGCCCAACCGCTATCCCAGAACGGGCTGGGGACAGGTTTTCGGCAGATTTTTCAGCGATAAGGTACAGGTCGTTAACTGTGCGATAAGCGGAAGAAGCTCTCTGAGCTTCAAGCGCGAGGTGAACTATCCGTTCATCTGCGAAAACCTGCGAAAGGGCGACTGTCTTTTTATACAGTTCGCGCACAATGATTCCAAGCGCGAGGATCGCTCGCGGTTCACATCGCCGGACGACGGAACGTATCAAAGCAGTATATCGGAATATATAGCTGCCGCGAAAAGCGCGGGAGCGGAGCCTCTGCTCTGCACCTCTATAACGCGCAACATGCCCTCGGACTCTTCTTTGGAGCCTTACGGCGAAGCGCTAAAGGCTCTGGCGAAAGAGCATTCTCTTGCGCTGCTCGACCTTTACGGGCGCACGCATTCATTGCTCGCCGAAGCGGGGGCTGAGGAATACGGCAGGAATTATATGAATATCGCGCCGCACGACAGCCGGTTCACGGCATTTGCGGAGTTCAGCCGTTCGGAGTATTACGAAAACGGCTGTGAGGACAACACGCATCTTAATATAATAGGCGCGCGCAATGTTGCCGCGCTCGCGGCGGACGAGCTGAAACGGCTCTCCCACCCCCTCGCGGCATATCTGATTTAGGTTTCCTCTCTCTCTTTAATAAAAACGGCAGACGGAAGTCCAAGGCTTTCCGTCTGCCGTTTTGTTTGCCGCATAGACCAGATATTTGATACGGTCGACTGCGGGGCAGAGACACCCCCGCCTCCTATATCTTCTCTGTCATCCCTGCATGGCTATGTCAAGGATATGCTTTTCTCTTGATTTGATATTGCGTATCTCACGATTGGTTTCGTTAAATCTTGAGTTCATTTCAGAAGATAAATCATCGATACGCCGGTTAACAACATCAAACTTTGCATTCATTTCCGAATTTAAGTCATCGATACGCCGGTTGGTTTCGTCAATCCTGTGATTTGTTTCATCAAAACGCGTGTTTATATCTTCTTTTAACCCGTCTATCTTTTCATCAATATTCTTTACCGCCTGTACAAGCAGTTCCAATACCTTGTTATCTTCCATTGGTATCACCTCTTTTATCTTCTATATCATCCCTGCATAGCTATATCAAGGATGTGTTTTTCTCTTGATTTGATATTGCGTATCTCGCGATTGGTTTCATTAAATCGTGAGTTCATTTCAAGAGTAAGATTATCAATTCTTTGATTGGTCTCATCGATGCGCCGGTTGGTTTCGTCGATCCTGCGATTAACGACCTCAAATTTTGTATTTATTTCTGAACGCAAATCGTTAAAACCCTTATCTATCTTTTCATCAATATTCTTTACAGCCTGCACAAGCAGCTCCAATACCTTGTTATCCTCCATTGGTATCACCTCTTTTATTCTCCCTGTCATCCCTGCATGGCAATATCAAGGATATGCTTTTCTCTTGACTTGATATTTTTGATATCCTGCCTTACTTCTTTAAACTGTCTATTTATGTCTGATTGAAGCAAATGCATACGTTTGTCAACAATTTCAAGACGTGTATTCATTTCATCCTGAAGATTGTCAATCCTGCGATTTGTTTCATCAAAACGAGTATTCATATCTTCTTTTAACCCGTCTATCTTTTCATCAATATTCTTTACTGCCTGCACAAGCAGCTCCAATACTTTATTATCCTCCATCGGTATCACCTCTTTTTTGTATTATATCATATGTATCTCACAAATGCAATATCTAATCTGATAAAAACGCCGCAGGCTTTTTTAATTTTTCCGAAACTCAAGGCGGCGTTCCGCTTCTTTATATACCGCGTCGTCGTCTCGGATAGATATTACAATTATTCTCATAATATTATTTTCCTTTACCAAGCCATAAACCACACGATATCCTATGCTTTTTAACTTTATCTTGTAATATCCGGAAAGCTGTGATGACGCATGATTGCCGAGCGGTTTTCCTATACCGTCCGGAGGCGGCAGCGGACGCTCAGCTGTTTTTTCAATAGCTTTTAAAATAAGTCTGCGGTTATATGGTTCAAGCCGCTTCAAATCGCGCTGAGCCTCTTTGATGTATTCAATGTTCCATTTCATATTTACTGCTCCTTATTCGATCTCCACTTCGATCTCGTCCAGCTCCTCCTGTGTTATCCCAAGCTCTTTCATTACCGCCTCATGGGTCATATCTTCACTGCTGTCATTTGCCGACATCCGTTTTTCCGCTTCGGCATAGAGTATGGAGTCTGAAAGCATTTCCATCAACGATTCATACTGTGCCGGGGACAGCAGGACGCAAGCAGGCTGATTATTTTTCATCACTATTTTTGTGCCGGAAGCCTCTACCTCTTCAAATATCCTACTTGCCTCGCCTTTATTGAACCGCGAAATAGGAACCATAGATCTCATAATATTCAATATAGACAACTGTGCCATTTTACAAGCCTCCTTTAGAAATACTGCTAATAGATGAAAGCGAAATATTCATTCCGATGTTACATACGGTCAATATCTATTTTATCCGTTCTCAATATTATTATACCGACACACAACAAAAATGTCAATATATAATCTATAAATTTATTGATATATTTACTGATTATCGCAGCGCGCGAACGCAAAAAAAAAACGGGCTTCTCCCCGGCATACGCCGGGGAAAGATCCGTTTTTCTTGTTTCTCTTTTTTACTTCCGAAGTCCGCGGTTTATTCCGCTGACGGAGTATAGATGAGCGCGTATACGTTCACGCCGCCGTCGCCGTAGAGCGTTACCTGCGTTCCTGCCGTAACGTTCACGGTCTGCGATACAGTATCCGAAGTGATACTGCATGAATCAGGCTCTCCGCCCTCGACCGTCAAGGTCTTAGGCTCACCATTGGAGCTGAGTGCGCATATCTTAAGCGTTCCGTTCACTCCCGGGATAAAGCCTCAAGGCGCGCTTTTCAGCATTTCCTGCACCGCCGAGCTTGAGCCTGTGCGTATACTTTACGTCGTCAAACGTCTTTCCGCTGCCGTCGATATCCATACTGCCGTTGCCTGCGATTATCTTAAGCCCGTTGTTTATTATATCCGTACTTAAGGTCACGGCAGTAACTGTACCTTCACCGTCTGTCGTACTGTCTCCATACTGCGCATATTCATCCGTTGTGAATGTCCATGTCCTCGCCTCAGTTACGGGAGTAAGCTCTGTCTCAGTCACCGGCGGCTGCTCTTCTCCGCCGCCCTCACCCGTATAAGGTATCATGCCTTCAAGCGACTCCCAATAGAACACCTTCTGCTTTCCGTCAAGAACAGGATCCCCGGCTTCCGACTTCTTAACAGTGTCTATCTGAACGTTCTGCAGAACGCCGTTATCATCGTATGAAGCTGTTATCTTCATGATATCATCGTCAGCCGGAGGCGTTACGCCGCCCTGCGATGTGAGAAGAACGCCGTATACGTTGATACCGCCCGTAGTATAGATATATACGGGCGCTCCGGCAGCTACCTCAGCCGTTACCGTAGCCTCTCCGCTTGCCGCCAGTTCCTCGCTTTTAAGCTCAGCTTCATTCTGAACTATCTTTATTGAACGCGCGTCCGTATCCGATGCATTGCTGCAGTCTACCGAAAGAGTTCCCGCAGCGGCCGGAATTACCGATATCGCCCTTGTAGTGGGAACAAGACCTGAAAGCTCCGGCTCATTGAGCCTTGCAGCCGCAGTATACTTATAGTCTCCGAACGTCTTGTTGCTGCCGCCTATAGTTACGGTCTTGCTTTCAGACGCGTATACAACAGCGTATCTTTCAAATACCTGCGTTGACGAGAAAGTCGTTCCCGTTTCGGTATCGGCGTCATAGCCTGATTCAAATGTCACCCTTGTGCCTGCCGGAAGCGGCTCCGATTCGATTATCTCAGCCAGCTTAACGCCGTAGATGTTTACATTATCCGGGCTGTAGATATATACCGGTTCATTGGCGGCTACCTTTACCTGCATTATGGTCTCTGTGCCGCCTGCTACGCTCGCAGTCCCGATAACCTCTCCGTTCTGCATTGCTTCAAGAGTTCTCGGCTCTGCAGTTTCGTCTGACGGGTGACCGAACGGAACTGTCAGCAGTCCCGCTTCCGCAGGAATTATTGAGATAGCCCTCGCAGACGGAACGCCCTCGGTTTTCACAACGCCGCCTATAGTTCTTACAGCTATGGAATATTTTATCCCATCGACTGTTCTGTTGCTGTTTCTTGCCTCCATATAAGCGCTTGCGTTTGCATATACCGCCACACGACCATCGGCAAGCACGGTATTCTCCTTTATCTGCTGTTCGTTGGTAAGACCGGATGATGCGAAATCAACGTTCGTACCGAGCGGTATCGGAGTTGTTTCTATAGCTTCCGGAGCCTGAGGCAGCTGATAATCATCAGTTAAGAATATACCGTAAATATTTATAGCCGACCTCTGGCTGTAGAGATATACGGGCTCGCCCGCCTCTACTTCAACTGCGAGTATATTCTGCTCGCCTTTATTTACCGAGGCAGTACCTACGATATCTCCGTTCTGATACGCCGCAAGAGTTCTCGCCACCTCGTCGTTGGGAGATGCATTTGCAAAGTCAACTACGAGAGTTCCCGCCGCGGCAGGAGTTACCGAGATAGTCCTTATAGCCGGAGCGCCGTTTGCGTCAAGCACAGCCGCGCCTCCGAACTTTAGACGCGTAGTATACGATCTCTTGCCTTTTGTATCCTCAAACGTCTTGTTGCTGCTGTCTATATCTATATTCTGTGTCTCTCCGGCATATTCTCCGGCATATACGGCAACATAATCGCCGAAAACAGTAGGCGTTGTGTAGCTCCCTACACCCGCGTCAAACTTTACGGTCGTGTTCTTCGGCAGAGCCGTTACGTCAAGCGGCGTTAACGGATCCGGCGGAGCCGGGGTCGTTTCCGTTGACGGAGGGTCAACTGTCTCTGTAGCGTACGCGCTGAGTGAAAGAGCGCCCATAGACGAGGCGAATACCGCCGCCGCGCTGATCAATGCCGCTAATTTTTTTATACTCATTAATAATCTCCCCTTTCGCTGATAGGTCTTTTATTCTACCTTGAAATCCGAAAAGTCCGCATATGCGCCCTCTTCGCCCGCACAGAACAGAGCGTGCTTTGCGCCTACCCATTTGCCCTGCATACCGTCAAATTCACCCATTGCATGGAAGTGAACGCCGTCGGTACTGTATGAGCATACCACCTTTGCGGTGAGCGCGTTTCGCTTCGCTATCACCTCTGTGCGGAGATATACAGCAGGAACGGAAACGATCTTTTCGGTAACGATCTCCTCCTTAGCCGTCTTGCCGCCGTTCTCTGTACGGCCCTTGACGAATTCTACAGTACCGTCGCTGCGCAGCGCGATGTAGCCGTATTTAAGTCCTACAACGCCCAGCGCCGCCTTGCAGCTGCCGCAGCCCTCAGGGAGCTCTGCAAATACGGTAGTCGTCATCGACGGAGCCTGCCAGAGCTGCGTCAAAACGTTCGGGAGGTTCCACATGTACGCCTCCTCAGGTGAGTTCACCTTTTCGGCATACAGGCGGATATGACCCGGGTTTTCCGAAAGCGAATACCATTCCTGCCTGTTGTTCGCCTGCCACTGCCATTGCAGTCCAAGCGTGGGAGCGGAGAAGTCGTCGGAGGTTGCTACCGCTGTTACGGGATACTCCTTGCCGACATCGGGCTTTTTATATTCCAGAACAGGCTGTCCGCATAGCCCGCTGTCTATATTCTCGCCCATTGCCGGCCAGTCGTTTATCCATGTGACAGGCTGCAAATGACATACTCTTCCGCATACCTCCAGATCCTGAAAATGCATGAACCAGTTCTCGCCGTTTTCAAGCTCGACCCAGCCGCCCTGATGCGGTCCGTTTATGTCGGTCTTGCCCTGGCGGAGGACTATCCTGTCCTCATAAGGTCCATACACATTCTTTGAACGGAGCACTACCTCCCAGCCGGTGGGCACGCCGCCCGCCGGGGCCATGATGTAGTAATATCCGTTCCTTTTATAAAACTTTGGCCCTTCCAATGTAGGATGGCTCACAGTTCCGTCAAATATTATCGTGTCCTCGCTTATCGCCTTTTTGCCGTCGGGCGTCATCTCGAACACAGCGAGCTTTGACTTTATCCCGCAGCGGCTGTTTGCGTAGCCGTGAACGATATAGGCCTTGCCGTCGTCGTCCCACAGCGGACACGTATCGATAATTCCCAGCGCGGGCTTTACGCATACGATAGGATCCCACTCGCCGTAAATATCGTCGGTCGAGGTCATCATTACGCCGTAGTCCGGATCGCCGTAGTATATCCAGAACCGTCCCGCATGATAGCGGATTGACGGCGCCCATACGCCGCAGCCGTGCTGAGGCTTGTTATATACAGGCTGCAGCTCCTTTGCGGCATAGTTTATGATCTCCCAGTTCACCAGATCCTTTGAATGAAGTATCGGCAGACCGGGCACGTATGTAAAGCTCGAGGCGGTCATGTAAAAATCATCGCCTACACGTATAACGTCCGGGTCGGAATAGTCGGCGTAGAGCACAGGGTTCTTGTAGCGTCCGTTTCCGAGATCGGATATCCATTTTCCTTTCATATCCATACAGCATTGTCCTCCTGCTATGTTATATTATATAATAGGAGACCGCAAAACGCGCGTTCTGCGGCCGCCTGCCTTTTTTAAACTATCCTCACTCCGGAGCAGCCTTCAAGCTTCGGCTCGCCCTCCGCTCCCTCGGCAAAGAAATTGTCAACGTTCACGTTTTCCGCGTTCACAAGCTCCAGACCATTGCCGCGAACAACCTTTATGCTGACGTCGCGGAACACTGAATTCTTTATGTTTGCGCAGAAAAGACCCTCGCCGTGCGTTTTCTTTACATGGAACGCCATTATCGGCTTATCCTTCGGCTCTTCCTCGGTATATACCATCTCCGCAGAATAGTTTATCACCTTAAGACCCTCCACTGGCTGCTCGGGTATAGCGTATATATACCCTGCCGACGCGATAACATTCTTTGCACGGATGTTCGATATAGTTATGTTGCGTATCACCGGAGTATCGTCACGGGGCGGCAGCTTTTCAAGGCTGAACAGGGACATATCGTCCGGGCTTGCCCCGCCGCACTGGTAATAGCCGTTTATTACGAACGGTACCAGAACGCCGTCCATAACTATATTGCTTATGCATACGTCCTCTATACTGCCGCCGCGCTTGCGCCTCGTTTTCATGCGAATGCCGCGGTCGGTGCCGTTGAACACACAGTTGGATATAGTAACGTTCCTCACGCCGCCCGACATCTCGCTGCCGAGCACCACGCCGCCGTGACCGTTGAGCATGGTACAGTTTGTGACAACTATGTTCTCGCACGGATACTGCTTTTGCAGCTCGTCGTCCTCGGTACCGGATTTGAGCGTGAGGCAGTCGTCGCCCACGTCCACGGTACAGTTGGAAATATGCACGTTCGAGCAGCTTTCCGGGTTGATACCGTCGGTATTCGGCGAATCGGACGGATTCTTTATCGTGATCTTATCAATAGTCACGTTCGTGCAGCACATCGGGTGCACAGTCCACATAGCCGAATTTATGATGGTCACACCCTCGATAAGCACGTTGTCGCAAAGGATAGGCTGGATAGCCCTGGGGCGCGATTCGTTCTTCGGATCGTGCCACCAGTTCTGACCTCTGCCGTTAATAACGCCGCGCCCGGTGATAGTCACATTCTTTCTCCGGAACGCCTTTATCAGTCCGGAATGACCGCCGCGGTTATAGCCCGGAAGCATTTCCTTTGTTATCATAGGATAATCCGCCGGGTCGGCGCTGCCGAGTATCTCCGCTCCGCCTTCCAGATACAGCGTCATATTGTCAGCAAGCTCTATTGTGCCCGTAACGTATCCGCCGGGGGGGAAATATAATGTTCCCCCGCCGCGCTTTTCTATCATTTCCGTTATCTTCCTTATAGCTGCTGTGTTGTTCGTCTTACCGTCTCCCACAACGCCGTGGTCTAATGCGTTAATATAAATTTCTGACATAGCCTGTATTCCCCTAACGTATAATTCTGTAGATCATTACCGCCGTTTCCGCTCTGGTCGAGCTGCTGCGCGGTCTGAATTTGCCGGTATCGTCTCCGGTCAGGTAGCCGCTGCCGGCCATTCTTGCGATGGACTTGACAGCGTAGTCCGCTATCTCGTCCTTATCGGTGAACGTCATGCTCTCAAAGAGGCTGCGCACATATTCCGCTTCCTCCTCCTCGGTCAGTCCGCCGTTCGCATCGTCTGCGGTCTCATCAGCAGTCTCGCCGCTTTCCGCTTCCGTGCCTCCGGTCTCCGTGCCGTCGGCGTTCGTTCCGGACTCCGTGCCGTCGGTGTCCGTTCCGGACTCCGTGCCGTCCGCAGTATCGTCCGCACCGTCCGCGTCCGTATCGCCGTCGGTAACGCCGTTTATGTAGTCGAGCGCTCTCATGCTCATTACCGCCATATCCTGGCGTGAGATAGGCTGACCTACGCCGAATTCCGTCTCGCTGATACCGTTTATGATACCGTAATGCACAGCCGAGTTGATGTATACCTCATACCACGCGCCCTGCTCTACGTCCGTAAAATCAGTCTCGTCTATCTCGTACAGATTGAGACCCAGCGCGGTTATGATCATCTTAACGAACTGCTCGCGCGTTACGCTGTCGTTCACTCCGTAAATACCGTTGCCGTAGCCGTTTACTATATCCTTAAGGAACAGGTATTCTATAGCCTCCTGCGCCCACGGCACCGCATCAAGATCGTCGAAGGACGGAGCGCCCTGTGGACGCGGGGTGGCTGTCTGGGTATTGTTATTGGTTACGGTGTTGTTTGGCGTACCGTTGCCTGACACGATAGCGCTGCCGCCGTTGCCCTGTACGCTGCTGGTGGTACCGCCGCCACCGCCACCGCCGCCGGCTCCTCCGCCGCCGCCATTGCCGCCTGTGCCTGCGGTCGGACGCGGAGTTTGAGTCTCAGCAGCCTCGGCATTCGCCTTTACGATAACGTCAAAGGTCTTGCTGAGCGTCTCGCCGTCGATATCTATATATCCGGTCAGAGTTACCTTTGTATCTTCATACACAGTTCCGGGCACGGCCTTTATGACCATTACCTCGGTAAGTCCCTGATTTTTGTATTCCTGTATCTGAGCGTCGGTATAGCCGTAATCTGCAAGCTCGTCAACAGGCACGTTCTGCCTCGATACGTTCAGAACGCTCGTATCGGACGAACGCCATGTGAACTGGCTGCCGTAAAGCGCTTCTCTACCCATGTACGGAAGTATGTTCGTCTTATCGAGAACATACGCCTGCTCCGTCTCATCGTAAGGCAGCGTGTATACCTCAAAGTCATCCCAGTATCTGTCCACATAGTCCGAGGTCAGATTTTCAACATAGATATTGTCCAGCAGATACGAGCTGCCGGTGTAATTGGGGCTGTCGCTTCTGTCCATGGTGAACTCTATGGTCGAGATCATATCCTCCGCGTTGCGGAAGTCAAGATCCTTGCCTACGAGCATACCGTCAAAATAGAAATCCCATTTATGCGTCCATGAATTAGCCACTATAGCGACCTTTATCCAATCGCCTATCGGCACGCGGTAACCGCCTGTGCCGCCCATAAATTCATTAGTAACGGTATTGCTCATATACCTGAGCGCGCCGCCGCCGTTATATCCTAGGGACGTATTGGGCTTGGAATTATAGAGCGTGAAACGGCACATCTGGCTTGCGGAGGAGGTTCCGAAGCCCATGCTGAAGCGGTGATCCGACGTGATAACGTAAAGATCCATCGAGAGCATCACAACGCCCTCCGGAGCAGTACCTGTCGCCGGGTCTATCAGCTCGATCCAGAGCGGAGTATACGTTGTTTGGCCTCCGTACGGATGCCATGCGCTGTAGTAGAACGCAAAATTTTCGTCCTCTCCCTCGGACAGCTGCGGCCTGTCATAGCCTACGCTGTCGGTTGACATTATCCTCTTATCAAAATTTGCCGGACGGTCATGCTCGTTGTTATTGAAGCCTTCCATGCTCTTTGAATCGCTCAGCTTATCAACGCGTATGCCGCGGAAGGTATCCTTTCCGTTAGCCGCTTCTACGTTATCCTGTATGCCCAGATACGCACCGTCAGCCGGCTGACCGACGTCGCCCTGGAAATCGTTATAGTATATCGGGTTCCATTCTCTTACCGAAACGTCGAACTCCCTTGTTGCGGACGCGTCGCCCTTTGTTACGGTCGCGGTCAGCGTTACGGGAACACCGCCGTCAACAATATTCGGATCGCCCGGCTGCGGACGCGTTACCACACCCGTCAGACATCTGTTGATATGCGACACGCTCTGTATGTCGATATAGTCGGTATTGCTGCTCTCCCATGTTATCTCTGTACGGTCGTCGCCGCTGTTCGGGAGGTCTATATCGAAATATACGCTGCTCTGGCTGACTGAGCCAAGCTCTATTTCGGAAGCAACGCGGTCTGCGGTCTCCTGGTCGGGAGAAGTCTCTATAAACTCTCCCGTACGGAAGAATTTTACCGCCGCATAACGGCCTTTTGTGCCGTCTGCAAACGCATAATACGTCTCGCCGCCATTGACCTCTGCGCTGATGATCAAGTTCTGCGATGAGCTGCCGGCTCTTATGTAAGCCTCAGCAACGTCCGGCAGATCGTTCTTTGAATCCGCACAGCCTTCCTTTGCTATGAATACATCCTTGTTGCTTATATCTATTATATAAACATACAGTATACCGTCCGCCGGAGCGTCAAATCTCAGCGCCGTTCCCGTAGCCGCGCCGCTGCCCCAGCCGCCGTTTACATTGTTGTTCGACACATACGTTGAAGTCTGCGTTCCGTCCTCAAACGTCTTGCTTGAACTGCTGAATCTGTCGAACGCTCCTACCGAGTAAAGTCCCGGCACGTCCGATATAGCCTCATCGGCCGAAAGTGTCGCGTCCGGATACCATTCATATTTCTGAAGATAATCCGTAGGCTCAGTGCCTGCCGGTTCTGTCGTAGCAGGCGCGGTTGTTGCCGGGGCCGTTGTAGCGGGCGCTGTCGTTGCCGGAGCTGTCGTTGCCGGGGGCGTCGCATCGCCGCCCGGCTCGCTGCCGCCGCCTTCTCCCGGAGTGAACACGAGCTTTGCAAGTCCGACGTTGCCGCCGACGGTTATCTTTATCTCAGTTCCTCCCGTTACCGTCACGTCCTGCTTCACGTTCGGAGCCGCACCCTCAGGTACGGACGAACCGTCCGCCGGAACATAATTGTTTGCATAGGTGTCTATCGTTGTTTCATTTGAACCCTGCGTAACGGTAAGACTGCGTATGTCGGTGCCGTTCGGGCTTCCGTGCTTTACGTATACCGTAAGCGTTCCGTCCTCCGCCGGAGTATAGAGCAGGAATCGTGCGTCCGCTGTTGACTTTCCTCCGAACTTCAAAGCGCCTGTAACCTTCTCATCGCTGAAATCGCCCGAGGCGTCACGGTCTATCTCGAACGCGTTGTTATATTCGTTTTCGTTCTTCTCTGTACCGTTAGCCTTTATCGTAAGACCGTTGTAATCGGTATCCTCTATGTACCATTCCTTTGTACCGCGCGCCACTCCCGCGGGTGCAGCCTCATCGAACGTCCATTCAATAGGAGTTCCGGCGGCGGCAGCCGACGGCATAAGCGTCAGCTGCGCTGCCATTGGGAGAAGCATTGCAAAGGCGGTAAAAAAGCTGAGAAGCTTATTTTTTGCCTGTTTCATTTTCGACCTCCGTTATCTTGTAACGTAAACCATGATCTCATTGGTCTCGCCCATCTCTCTTGAGCGGGCAAATACCACGTCGTCCTGCATGATGTCCTCCGGTGTACCCGGTTCAAGCTCATCCAATATCACATTATATACGTATACGTACGCATTGGTCAGATTGAACGGTCTGTAGTAGTCCATGAGCTGAACGGGGCTTGAGCTGCTCTCGTAGCTCAGACGGTCCGTTTCGTTCAGACCGCACATCATTGCGAAATCAACATACTTCGCAGGAACGTCGCCGTACATGATGTACAGATCGTCATAGAAATCCTGTTTCGTTACCGAACCGGTCTGCGACCAGTCCTCATAGAATTTGCTTGCGTTATCGTAGTCCATAGCGCCGTCGGTATGGATAGTATCGTAGTTATTGAATACCAGCCTGTATGCCTGAACGTTTCCGGCATTGTCGAGGGTGTACTGCAAAGCGTCGCCCACATGGAAATCAAACTCGCCCGTTGAGTAGTACGAGTCAAAGTCCTCATTGCCGACATAGTTCATCCAGCCGTCCTCATACGTTACCGAGGTCGTGGTGTCCGGTGAGAAGTTAAGCGTTACCTCCTCGCCCGACTGGTAGCCCGCTACGCGAACCAGCTCGTTGCCCTCGGAATCGACAGCCTCGTCTACCCTCTTTACAAAGAACAGGTCTTCATCCATCTCTACCGCATCGGATATGTCCTCAACGATGAGCAGCGCTCCCGCTCTGCCCTGATTGTCAACGTCGTAGCAGGTGATATCCGAATATGTTCTGTTGCTGAGATCCTCTTTATCGAGTATTCTGTAATCTGTCTCGATCTCGCGGTCGAAACGCGGCATAGCGAATATTACCGTATCGTCCGTTATCATCGAAAGACCCATGAGACCGTTTATGTATCTTACAGAGCTCTTGCTCCAGTTCTTAACAAAGTCGTTTTCATCTATATAGTTTATATTGTTTGTAGCGTCGTACGGACGGTTTATAGCCGAGATGTATCCTTCAGCGTTCAGACGGAATGTTATGATCTCGCCCTGCGTGATGTAATCGGGTACGCGCGAATATGAAACGCGCTCGCCGTTTATCCTTAAATTGCTTGCGCACTGATATGTAGCAACGCTTCCGTCCGCTCTGAACATTCTTACATATGCAAGATCGGGTACGTCTGTGAACGACTTGAGCACATATGCATAGTTGCTCACCGCACGCGTCGTGCCGACTGTGCCGATGACCTTGCCGTTCGAGGTCAGCGCATAGTTGCCCTCGATAAGCGAATTGTCCTTATGGCGGTAGTACTTTGAAAGCTCGTACTGAACGCCGTCTATGGTGATGTAGTCGGTATTTACAGCCGAAGCCGTTCCGTATACAGTCTCTCTTGAGATGTAGATAGTTGCGGCCTCCATGTCGTCGCGGGTACCGGCTATCTCAACGCTCAGAACGTCGTTTTCGGCTATAGCGTCGAAGCCGACAAGGTTGCCCTCAAGATATACCTTAAGGTCTATATCGTCGTCCGGATCGAATGTATAGGTCGTGTAAAGCTTGAGCGGATCCGCAGCGGCCTCAGAGTCGCTGTAGCCGTCCTTTGCAAAGATCCTGTAGTTGCGGCTGTCAACACGGTCAACTATCATATGGATCTGGTCGTGGATGATGAGGACGTTTGCCTCGCTCGTTCCGTCGTTGGCTATAAATGTGATGGAGCCTTCGTTTACAGCCGATACTATATCCTCTGTAGAGCCCGTGCTCACATATCTTCCGTTGCGGATTATCTGGATATCCTCGGCATATCTTATTGTCTTTCTTCTTGACCCGTCCTCATAATAGGTCACGGAATTTGCGCTTATCGAATCGAGGTCGTCCGGGTCTATCTCTGTTACCGTAGTTTTGTTTTCATCGACCGTAAAGGAAATGAGCTGCTTTTCGCCGCCGCTTTCGTTACGGACATATCCCTTTATATACTGTCCTATATAATTGCTGACGTCGGATACGAGCGACTTATAAGCCGTGCCCTCTATCTCAACATAGCCGTCGTTGAGCTGATGGTCATATATGCCCGTCTTCTCATAGCCTGTAACAACGCCCTCTACCTCAGCAACGTCGTATATCCTCTCTATGAGAGTTTCGTCCGACTTTGAGTAGGTGTTGTTCTCAAGCACCATAGGGTACATGAGAAGAGTGTTGTATATGAGCTGTGCAGCGTCCGTTTTTGTAAGCGCTGCGTCAGCCGTCTTTTCTATGCCGCTGAGCAGCTTGTTCTGTCCCGCTATGGACATATAGCCCTGCGGATAGCCGCCCTGCGTAGACGCAAGCTGGCTGTAGCCGGCGCAGTTGAGAAGTATCCTTACCGCCTCCGAAAGAGTTATCTCGTTATTCGGATCGAATTCGGTACCGGATTTGGGGATAGCTCCTATACCTACCAGCATTTCTACCGCTGCGCCCTCCGGCGTGGATGTGTCAACGTCCGCAAAGTATCCGTTCGCATACGCGACCGCGCTGTAGCCCATCATCTTTGTCGCGTACAGTGCAAATTCGCCGCGCCTTACGATCGTCTTGGAGCCGAAGGCTTCCTCGCTGTCCGCGCTCATTATGCCCAGACCGGAAACAAGCTCAACAGCCGTTCTCTGCTTTGTCGTTGTTACGTCGTTATACGCCAGAGCTGCCGACGCACCCAGAATTATACTAAGGGCAAGTATAATTGAAGTTAATCGTTTAATCATTATTTCCCTCCTGTTTTTCACTCGTCCAATCGGGCAAAAGCGCTCCGTAGAGCACCTTTGCCGCCGCCGCACGGTTTGCAGTTCCGTTCGGGTCGAAAACGTTGTTTCCGACTCCGTCTATGATCCCGGCCTCGTACAGCTTTTCCACAGCGTCCTTTGCGTAATCTGCGATATCGCCGTCATCCGCAAAGCCGCCGGTTTCGCGCACCTTCGGCAGCTCTTTGTCAAGAGCCTCGAAAAGGCGCACCGTCATTACCGCCATATCCTGGCGCGATATGCTGAGCTGAGTTCCGAACGTGCCGTCGCCCATGCCGTTTACAACTCCGAGCTTAGACGCCGTCGCCACTGCGGAATAATACCATGCGTCCTCCGGAACGTCCGTGTAATCACATTCCGCGGTCTCATCCATCAGTCCGAAGCCGCGCATGAGCATCGCCGCAAATTCCGCTCTCGTAACGTCTCTGCCCGGTTCAAACGCATTGCCGCCGGTACCGGACACTATACCGCGTTCTGCAAGAGCGCTTACGGCTTCTTCCGCCCACTCATATCCGTCCATGTCGCTAAACTCCGTTCCGCCCGACGGCTCGGGTGTTCCCGACGGGGTCTGCGTTGCCGAAGGCGATCCGCTCGGCTCCGGAGTCTCGGTCGGAGCAGCTGTTGACGGCGTACCGCCGCCACCGCCGCCACCGCCGCCGCCACCGCCGCCGGTAGGCGTTGAGCTGCCCGGCTTTACGGTCGGCACCGGCTCATGCGTGGAGTCGGGATCTTCATCTATATCCTCCCAGCCGGTATACGCGTACATATATTCTATGAATACATCCTGCGTTCCCGCCAGACGCGAGCCCAGCTGCCATCTTGCAACGGTATTCGACGTTGCCGATTCGGAATATTCAAGATTTCTGCCGACAAGCGAATCGTTTATATACAGATTGCATATTCCCGCATCCGCGTCAAGCTGTATCTTGATATCATACCATGTATCGGTGCTGTAGCGCGATATTGAGCTTCCGCCGTTATAGATTATCTCGTTCTTTGTAAACTGCAGCGTAACGATATTTCCGAAGGTCGCCGCCTCGCTCGTTGCAGATGATTCAACATCAGACTCGCCCTCATCGGCAGTGGACGCGTCGCTCTGCGCGCTGTCCTGCTGCAGATAGAACCTGAACTCAGGAGCCTGGTTCATCGGGTCAAGCTCTTCATCGCGGATCATGATCTTTGCATGGATCGTGGATCTGCCCGAAAGCGGCGTATCGAATTTCTTTGCGTACGTAAAGCCGTGGTCGTGGCTCTCGTCTCTGAGCAGCAGGATCGGATCGTGCTCCGTTCCGTACAGCTCGTCGCCGTCAAGGGTGTGGCTCGACGGGATCGGAATACCGCCCAGAGTATAAATGTACCAGTCCTCGATATCTCCGAATACGGTTATGAACTTGTTGGTCTCGTTCTCCTGTATCCCGTATTCCTTCATATCGCGGGCGTAGTCCGCGTTTACAACGTAGCGCGTCGGCTCGACCGCTACTGTTGAGAACGAATGATCGTTCTTTTCCTCATATTCCGATACGCGGCCGCCGTCTACCTTTATACCTGCGACCTCGTAAAGCTGGTTTCCGTTCTGATCAACTTCATCCAGCATTATAAGCTCCTTCTGGTTATATACCGCAGGATCGCTCTTTGTGCCGTCCGCGCTCACCGCTGTAAGCTCTATATAATACTGCTCGCCGTTTTGGAGCTTCTGAGACTCGGGGGTTGTGGACGTATTGCTTATAACGTATTGTCCGGTCGTTGCCGGGATATTCGTTACCTCGCGTATCACCGTATCAAAATCCGGATCTGTGCTAACGCGAAGCTCGTAATGATCCGTTTTCGTATCGTATTCGTTAGAGCTGATAAGCGTCAGATAGCGCTTGTTGCTTGAGTTCGAATCTGACTCCCAGCCCACCTGTTCATAGGTCTTCTCCTCAGAGCCCGGCTCGAAGGTGAGCGTTATCCTCTCGTCAAACGGTACGCACTTAGTTACTCTCGGCGCTTCAGGCTTACCCGTTGAAGCCGCCTTTGTCCTGAAGGTATACTGCTCGGAAAGCTGCTCAACGCCCGTATCCGAATACGTTCTTATCTTGTATGAATACGTCGTGTCCGGCTTAAGTCCCGAAAGTATAGCAGCGAAGTATGTTTCAAAGTCGCCCGCCGTATTGTAGTTGGAAGCGTTCTTGTCATATACGGAATTCAGCTTTACCTCCGTTGCTGCGGATGCGTCAAATTCACTGCCTTCATTATAGTATACTATAGCTTTCGCGCGTCTTACCGTGTTGAAGAGTATCTCGTGCGAGCTGTGCGTGTCATATCTGGATGATCCGTCGCGCACGTTTTCCGCATTGACAGGCTCCGCCTCCGGACCGTCCTCTATCTCCTGGTCGCCCGCGCAGAATTCGTTTATGTAATATTCAAGGTTTGTGTAGCCTCTTCCCTCGTAATCCTCACGGCTTATATCATTGCTTGAGCTGTAGCCCTCTTTCTTATCCCAGCCCATGAGCTCCACAAAGAAATCGGGTATGCCGTCGCCGTTGGAATCAAAATCGCCTTCTCTTACCGTCTTGGGAAGCTGCGGCCAGTCGTATTCATTCCACTCCATGTCAACGTCCGGAGTTCCGAAATTTCCGTCTGAACCGGGATTATTTGCATGGTCGTAGTTGCCGGCACCGTCGCCCCAGTCTGCAAACTTGAGCTTTACGTTTTTACCGTTGAGCGTCCATGTCATATCCTCGGTATGAGCATAGTCGGACGGTCTCTTAAGCTCCGTATGGTTTATATCGTAAACACTGAACGCATCATACAGACCTTCGCCGTCGTCATAGCCGTCGGCAGTCTCTGCGTAATCATCGATCACTACAAGATATTTGTTGGTTCCGTCGGTCGCATACAGGCTGTCGAGGTGATCCTCGCAGGATACGAACTTGAACTGCTCTTTTACCGTGTAGTTTGAGGGATCCGATACAGTGCTGCCGTCAACATCATAGACCGGAGTGCCCTTGCTGTCTATATACGTCGTATGTACCTGCACCGGCAGTCCGTACGCCGTGTCGCCCTCGTAGCCGTCGGGCAGCTGTATACCGTATGTTCCCGATACCTTTGAATAGTCGGAAAGTATCTGCAGTCTTGTTCTGCCCTCCGCCATATAGCGTCTGCTGAGAATATCGCGCACCGGCGATATAGTTCCGGCGTTCGACAGCACATATTTCGCAGCATCCTCGCCGCTGTAGGTCTGCATATACGGCGCTACGAACGGATAGTTCATCAGCGTGTTGCCCTTCTTAGATACGAGCGAAGCGTCGTACTCGTCAAGGCTCATGTCGGACGGCATTATGATATTTCTCCAGTCCTGCTGAAGGTTGGAGTATCCGCCCGGGCTCATGACCTTGAGATTGTTTCTGATGATTTCCTCGTCCTCAGACTGATTTTCAGTCCCTATTTGTCCCGTCCAGTCGAAATCACCCGTCCAGATCGCGCCTTCTATACTCGGATCCTCATCCTCAAGGCTCCTCGCACTCTTGGTGTTGTCGTAATTATCGATCGTATATGAGAACACGCCGCCCGAATACGTTCTTCCCTGGAAATACTTATAGGAACCAAAGGTGGTCGTATTACTGGTCGAACCTGCCGGCGACGGATTGCCCTTGAGGACAGCGTTGCCCACAACATTATATTTCGGGTTTGCGCCCATCCACTCGTAGTTACACAGGTCGAATGTGTACTTTGAGTTGAACACTACATTGTTTCTTACATCTATATATTCGTTATCAGCTATACGCGGCGCTCTCTGTCCGCAGTCGGCAATGTAGTTGCCGTAGAACGTGCCGTACTTCGGCTGGAATATTCCGGCGTAGTTATGCGCGCCCTTCTCATGCGGTGTGTTCCAGTAAAGACCCTTGCTGATAACGCAGTTCGACATGGTTATCTCCTCGCCCGCAACTCGGAAGCCCATATCAACGCCCCAGTTAAGCGTACAGTGGTCTATGACCACGCGCTTGTTTGCGCCGGATATGGACAGCGGGTCGGACTGGTATGTGTCGCCTGCTTTCCTTACGTTTCCTATTCTTATGCTTATGTTACGGATTATAACGTCCTCAACGTTTGAAAGGGTGATACCGTAGCCCTTGAGCTGTATACCCTCGCCCGGCGCGGTCTGACCCGCTATGGTGACGTTCGAATCTGCTTCGCCGCTCATCTTGAGCGCTCTGCCCAGGGACGTGAGGTCTATCGTGCCGCCAACGTCGAATACTATCGTACGTGCGCCCTCAGCAGTTTCCAATCCATAGCGCAAAGTTCCCGGCTCGTTCGCAGCCGAAAGCGATGTTACATGGTACACATAGCCGCCCGCGCCGCCGCGCGTCTGAGTGCCGTAGCCCTGCGCGCCGGGGAACGCCTCTGCGGCTACCGCAGTACGTATCGCCACCTCGTATTCGACCGTCTCCGAAGCTGCTCCGCATGTGAATACCGCTGTGAGCGTTACGACTACAGAGCCGACGTCGGGGCTTTTCTCAAGCTTTCCTTCGTTTGAGAGCCACTCCGGATCGGACGACGTCCATTCTATATTCACCCTGCCGTTGCCCTTGCCCGCGCTGACGCTCGTCGGGAGATGTATACTCGACGTTATTACCTTGCGCGTGCCGTCCTCATTGAAATTGAGCTTTGCAAGCAGATCTTTTACATAATCGATCTTATCCTGATCGGTCTGTGGCGCGTCCTGCGCCGAAAGTACGCCGAACGTTTCCGGCTCAGCTTCCTCGGCCGGCTCCGCCGCGGCTTCCGTCTCAGCCGGAGCGTCTGTCTCCGACGCCGTCTCCGTCACGGCCGGTTCCGGATCTCCGGTCGGCTCGGCGGACTCTGAGGGCAGCGCCGCATCAGGCTCATCGTCAAGAGACGGGAACTCCGTGATCAGTTCCGATGATGAAACAACGTCTTCGGGACTCTGCTCAGCCGCATCCTCCGCAAACGCCGGGAACGATGACAGAAGCATGGACGCCGCTATAAGCAGCACCGAAAATCTTCGCATTGATCTTCTTTTCATTTCCTCTCTCCTTCTGTATGCACATAAAGCCGAGTGCATTTTTCATACCTCGGCTTGTATGCTTATTGGTTATTCTCCGAGACTTGCCTGTGTTCTTTCAAACACTTCATTCTGCAGATCTACAAAATCCTGCAAGCCTACGCGGTTCATATCGCTGATATACTGGTTCCAGTCGTTATCGTCCGCCGGATCCATATCTCCGAAAATGAATCTCGCCATATATTCGTCACGCTTTGTTGCGAGAGCTGTTGCAAGGTCTGTGTAACGGCTTTCTTCCTCGCTTGTATAACGCATCGGAATATCTTCTATATAATAGTAGTTATCGGTCTCAGTCTTGCTCATGAAGCTCTGATACAGATCCTCTATCTTGGAGCCTCTGTCCTCCCAGAACTTCTTGGGCTGCTTGCCGAACATCGACGGTATGCCGAGCGCTTCCGCGATCTTTGTTCCTTTAGTGTTGTTAGCCATGTCGTACCAGCCGTCGTTAACTACCGGAACAACGAGCTTTCCGTCTTTCATAACGCCCCAGTTCTCTTCATAGCCCGGGTCGTCGGCAACGGTCGATGCATCCTCATAATGGAAGCTCTCGCCCTCTACACCGTATGTATGATATACCTGACCTTCCGGAGTAGCCGCCCAGTCGAAGTATTTCAGAACTGCATCCAGCTTGCCCTCTTCGCTCTCGCAGCTTGTTGAGAACGCCGGACCGTAATCCGAATAGAGCGGATCCTTCTTGAACACGGTACCCTTTTCGGGATGAGCCGTGATCATAGTATCGGTCGGGCTCCATAATCCGCCCTCTTTGCCGTTTACGTTCGTCTTTGTTGTGAAGCCTTCCGCATTGTATACATAGTTATATGTTATCATTGCATTATCGGTAGCACATCTTGACGAGAAACGGTCTGTTTCGAGCGAAAGTATCTCCTTATCAAGATAGTTGAGATCGTTGAGTTCTCTCATGAAGATATACATATCACGTGCATCATCAGTAGCCATAGCATACGCTACAAATTCTTCGTCCTTCGGATCGTAGAACGAGTTTCTCGAAAGGATAAGCTCCGGCATACCGAACGCCTGGAAGAAACCTGTGAGCGAGCTGGTCTTCTGACCGTTTGAGGATATCAGGATCTTATCCGGATATTTCTCTTTGAGCACACGGCAGACCTCAAGGAATTCATCGGTCGTCTCGGGGAATTCAAGTCCGAGATCGTCGAAGATATCCTTTCTGTAGAGCCAGCACATCTGAGCCTTTTCCTGACGGAGCGAAGGCAGATAGTACAGCTTGCCGTCAGACGAAGCAGCGAGGTTATATACCTCCTCCATGCTGTCGCCGAACAGCTTTACATAGTTCGGCATCTTTTCACAGAGATCCTCGTAGCTGTCGGCTACGGGCGCAAGCATCTGCTGGTTTGCCCAGCCCTTGTAGTTTGTTTCCTTACCGCCTGTGGTTATATCAGGAGCGTCGTTTGTAGCAAAGTACGTATTCGTCTTTGTTTCCCAGTCCGTTCTTGCGATCCTGTCGTAGTTGAACACAATGCCGAAATCATCGTAGAGCATGTTGTCAAACTCGTTATCGTTCGTTTCCGGATAGGTCGTGTCGCCCTGAATGTACATATTGTAGTTATATGTATAGATCTTTCTGCCGTCCTCGTCGGTATAGCTCTTGCCGGGCGGGTTTATGCCGCCGCAGCCGGCAAGCGTTGAAGCGACAAGAACAAACGCGCCGATCTTCAGCAAATTCTTTTTCTTCATAGAACAATGCTCCTTTCAAATCAGCCTTTAACTCCGCCGACCATAACGCCCTTTACAAAGTGCTTCTGGATGAACGGATATACAATAACCATCGGGATGACGGATATGAACAGCGTAGCGTATTTTACTGTTTCGGTATTTACACTCTCGCCGAGAGCGTCCTGCATGGATGTATCGCCCATTGCAGCAAGCTCAGCCGCCATCTGGTTCTGCATGATTATCTGACGGATGATCAGCTGGAGCGGGAACTTTGAGCTGTCCGCAAGGTAGAGCATAGCGCTGAACCATGAGTTCCACATATATACTCCGTAGAACAGACCTACAGTTGCAAGAGCCGCCTTTGAAAGCGGAAGCATTATCTTTGTAAATATCGTTATCTCATTTGCGCCGTCGATGAACGCCGCCTCCTCAAGCGTTTCCGGTACGCTCTGGAAGAATGAACGCATAACTACCAGATTGTATGTTGAAACCGCCGACGGAAGTATCAATGCCCACATGCTGTCAAGCAGGCCGAGGTTTCTTACTACCAGGTAGTTAGGAGCGATACCTGCGTTGAAGAACATCGTTACCACAACCACTACCGAGAAGAAAGCCTTGAACGGCACTCTTGAGCTTGAACGCGAAAGCGGATACGCCATCGTTGTTGTAAGAGCAAGTGAAACGACTGTATAAACAGCTGTGTATATTACCGAATTCACAAACGATCTCGGAACCGTTCCCGCTGTGAATACTACCTTATATGCGCTCAGTGTGAAGTCCACCGGCAAAAATCTTATCAGTCCCGCTTCGTACGCAGTCGAGGAGGATACTGAAACCGAGAATATGTATATGATCGGATATAATGTAACGATCATCAGAAGCAGCAGCGTTATGAATATTATAACGTCGAGCAGCCTGGACGATAGTGAAGTATCTTTTACCATTCCTCAAATTCCTCCTTAAATATCAGAATAAGCTTGTTTCGGTCATTTTCTTCGAAATGAAGTTTGCAATGAGAACGAGTATAACGTTTATTCCGGCGTTGAACAGACCGACTGCCGATGAATAGTCAAACTCACCCTTGCCGATACCGAGTGAATATATGTACGTACTGAGTATCTGTGATTTCTCATAGGTCGTCTCTCTCTGGAGAAGAAGGGCCTTATCCGAGCCGAGCGACATGATCTTACCTATCTGCATTACGAGCAGTATAACTATCGTAGGTCTGATGACCTGTACCGATATATGCCACATCTTCTGAACTCTTGTAGCTCCGTCGAGCGTTGCCGCCTCGTAGAGCTCCTGATCGACGCCCGAGAGCGCCGCGATGTATACGATCGCGCTCCAGCCTATGCCCTGCCATACGTCCGAGGCTATGTAGATAGTTCTGAAATATGCCGGGTTATCCAGAAAAGCGATACCCTGGTCTATAACTCCTATCTTGAGCAGCAGCTGGTTAAGTATACCTTCGTTCGCATAGCTTCCCGCCGATGCAAGCGTTCCCTGTGATGAAAGGAACAATGTGATCATACCTGCGATAGCGGCTACCGATACGAAGTGCGGAAGATAGGATATCGTCTGAACTATTTTCTTCATCTTCATCGAGCGCATCTCATTTATGAACAATGCAAGGATGATAGACAACGGGAACAGCCACACGATGTTGAGCAAGCTCAGCGCTATAGTATTCCACACGTAATTGAGCATGTCCGGCGTCTGCAAAAATCGTATAAAATGCTCGAAGCCGAAGCTCTCAGCCCACGGACTCTTTAAAATGCCCAGAGCCGGTTTGAAATCCTTGAATGCGATCAGCAATCCGCCCATAGGGACATAGTGGAATATGATGTAGTACACAAAGCCGGGGAGCATGAGCAAAAGTAAGAATTTGCTGCGCTTTGCCTTGCGAAGCTCTGTTTTCCACCATGCGGATATACCCACCTTCTCTTTCTTTTCTACGGCCTTTGCTTTAGATGCCATAGAAAATCACCTCCTGTTCTTTTATTCTTCGATTATATATATATTATAAAGCTTTATTGTTGTATTTTCCATATAGTTTTTTGACCTTGAGCACGGATTTTTTGTTCAATTCTTATACAACAACTATTAAATTATTGTTCATCTCGTTAAAAATAGCACAAAAAAGGCTTAGAATTGTCTCTGTATCAGTTTTTTACCTATCCTGCCGAAAATTACTCTCTATTATACATATTTTCAAGAAAATCCCGACTTTCATGCGCAAAAAAAATGTAAATGGTACTTTTAGCTGTGTTGACAAGGCGCACCGTTTATGCTATAATAAATACAATGAAAGAAATACAGAGAATGACCGGCCGGGCTGCACGCGCTTCATTGCCCGGTTTTCGGAATATATACACAGGTAATTTCCACGAAGGAGGACTTTTTATGGGGCTGCCGATAGATAAAGACATATACATAGAAACGCTGAGCGAAGAAGACTCAAGCGGTATGAACCAATCTCATTTTCATGACTATTACGAAATTTTCTATCTTCTTGAAGGAAAAAGAAGATATTTTATAAACCACACGCTCTACGACGTACTGCCGCACGAGCTCATTCTTGTCAACAAAGGCGACGTTCACCTTTCCAAGCCGCTCGACGACCCGGCCCAGCCCGCGACGGGCAACAAGTACGCAAGGTTTCTGATAACCTTTTCGGATGATTTTCTCGATTCTCTCGGCAGCGCGTTCGACCGCGATTTCATGATGAAAATATTCAACCAGAAAAAGATACGCATCCCGGAGACAATGCAGAACA
The DNA here is from genome assembly GCA_944393255.1 of uncultured Clostridia bacterium. GTDB lineage: Bacteria > Bacillota > Clostridia > UBA1381 > UBA1381 > Ornithomonoglobus. The sequence goes on from CALXZP010000027.1 coordinate 39,171, forward strand.
GCTTCAGCATGCTGCTCCACAAAATGCATAACAGGATAGGCAACGACGACGAATATTCACAGTACATATGCAAGCTTACGATGATAGAGCTGCTCGTTACGCTGAACAACATCTCCGAGAAAAACGTCCATACTCTCATGGATAACCTGACCGTTTACGAGGACAGGATACAGGAGGTATGCCACTACATATGCAATTATTACAACGAGCCTATAACGCTTGAGCAGATGGCAAAGATCGCTTACATGAGTCCTACCTATTTTTCAAAAAAGTTCAAGCGCGTTACCGGCTTCGGTCTCAAGGAATACCTGAACAATATCCGTATCAGAATGGCGACCAACCTTCTTATGGAAACGCAGTATTCCATAACCGAGATAGCCGCATACTGCGGTTATAACGACAGCAACTATTTCGGCGACGTTTTCAAAAAGATAGTCGGCGTTTCTCCTATTAAATACAGAAAAGAACACTATATAGACTGAACATTTTTTATATCCCCGGCGGGCGCGCCGGGGATATTTTTTAATTTTCAAATGTTTTATTTAATATTCAAATATATATACCTTAGCGTTTTCCGGCGTCTCAAGCTCCGTACTCTCGCCCGCCGCAAGCTCTATGCGCTCAATTTCGACCGCTTCCGCCTTCCCTTCCGCGCCGTAGGAAACTATAACGGCGTTTGCACGGATATCGGCAGCGGCGCTCACGCGCGAAACGCCCGCGGTCGTTTCAACAGTATATTTTTCCTCATTCACGCCCTCGGATCTTATATCGGAAAAGCCCGCGATCGTATACCATGGCAGCTCCGGGTTGCCCTCGGCCGATTTTCCGTTCATGCTGTCCGCCGCAAGCCCGACAAGCGCCGTCTTGCTCCAGCCGGAAATATCAAATTCCATCGGCTGACGCGCATTATCTGTGAAATCGCTGCCGCCGTCCGACACGGACAGGCGCAGAACGTCTCCCGAACGCTCGATCCTGAGATACTTGGGCAGCGGATATTTTTCGGTGTCGTAGCTGCCGCCGTTCTTTATCTCATTACCGTCCGCATCCTTAAACCACAGCGTTTGCACGCTGCCGCCCTTCTCTTCTCTTACAGCAGCGATAACGTTCTCGCCGTACTTTTTCCACGAATCGGATATCATTATAAATCTCGAATCCTCGTCCATGCTCTCACGGAACATTATACCGTTCAGCACGCCGTTTTCATACTTCGGGATATCCTCTATCTTCACGGTATATGAAAAATCACCGTTTGCATAGCCCGCGTCAAAGCCGAACGAATCGGCGTTTCCGCCTATATATCCGCTTCCGCCTATATACGTGACGTCTCCGACCGTCCATACCGCGCTCTCGCCCGGATAAGCCGTTTTTCCGACCTCATCCGCCGGTTCGCTGTCCGCGCCCTTTACATACACAATAGCGGTATCGGACGCGGTTTTTTCGCCGCGGTCGTTATACGCCTTTGATGTGAGATAGTGCGTTCCCGGCTTAAGCACAATGCGCTGCTCTATCGCGCTGTCATCCGAGCCCAATATCAGATCCGTACCGTCGTAAAGCTCTGTTTTTACTATCTCCGTGCCCTCCGCCGCCTCGGCGCTCATGCTGTAGACAAAGCCCTCTTTCGCGTCGGTTATCGTCCAAAAGCCCTTGCCTCCTGTCTTATCCGCAGTGTTTTCATAAAACGCAGTTGCAGGTGAATGAACGGTAATTGACGGGTTGGACGGCGCGGACTGAGCGGCAGTCCAGTCGTTCACATACTCTTCTATCCATGTATAGCCGCTCGGAGCGATATCCTCCGGCACGGCTCCGCCCATGCCGTTTTCAGCCTTCCAGTCCTCGGGTATGACAAACTCTCGCGTTTCGCTCTCTATACCGGTGAGGCTGCCTACCTCTTCATCCTGGTTTATTATCCTGCCGGTACCGTTCAGTACGTCGGCGGCTATCCTCGCGTCTACCGCGTCGCGCCTCGGCAGTGTTGCTCCCGCGTTTTCGACAACATCGTAAAACGCATCCTCGGCGCTGTCGATCTCTATCTCATACTCGCCCATATCCACAGGCTCGCTTAAAAGGTTCAGCAGACTGCGGTTCATAACGCTTTCCTCGCTTGCCGTATTGTCCGCCGTGAACTCGTCGCTGCCGAAAACATAGTTTCCGTTTATGTACGCATTCGATTTGAGTACCTCGTTATCATACATAACTGTACCGTCGTTCGTAGCCTCGAATATCTTAAAGCGTACATCGTCTCTCGTGGACGGCCCATATTTATAATAGTTGTTTCTTATATTGATATTAGATACGTGCTCCGGGTCAGAAAATTCCTCCTGTTTATTATAGGAATACGGCTCGGCTCCGTATGCACTGTTGTTGCCCCAGTTGTAAATAACGTTATTTACCATATCAGTCGAGCCGAGATTGCGGTCAAACCGCGGGTTGCGGCTGTCGTGATGGGCGAACAGATTATGGTGATACGTTGCGTTCGTTCCGCCGATGATACCGCCGTAGCCGTGCGCGCCCTTGATATGGCTCGACATCCTGAGACTCTCAGCGCTCAGGCAATACTGCACCGACACGTTCGACGACGGCGTTTTTCCCTCGCTTTCGAGAGAACCGGCATAGAGCGTCAGCATTTCGTCCACTCCCCACGAAACTGAGCAGTGGTCGATCATGATATCATGCACCCACCTGCCTCCCAGTCCGTCCGGCTCGCCGCCCTGTGAATCGGTCGGGCGTATGCGCAGGTAACGGAGTATTATATTGTTCGCCTTTACCTCAGCGTCATAGCCCGTTATGGTTATGCCGTCGCCCGGCGCAGTCTGTCCGAGCACTGTAACGTTATCGCTGTTAAAAAGCAGCTTGCTCTTTAGCTCTATAATGCCGCTCACGTCAAAGACTACTATCCTGCCCGGCTCGGACACCGCGTCGCGCAGAGAGCCTTCGCCGTCGTCATTGAGATTTGTTACATGGTAAACGCTGACCTCGTCAGCCCCGCGCGCGCCCTGCGTATACTTCCCGCCGCCCTCCGCGCCGGGGAACGCAAGCAGCTTTTCCGGCTCCGCCGCCGACGACGGCAAAGCCGCCGCCATAGAGGCGAGCGACAGCAGCAGCGCCGCCGCCTTTGATATATATGCTTTTTTCATCGCTCCTGCTCCTTATCACTCTATGACCTCTGCATCAAGCGGCTTCATGGTGTTCACGCCGTCCCACAGCAGCAGGGATATATCCTCCGCATTACCGCCTTCAAGCACATCGCCGCAGTCCGCGTTCACGGTCACCGTCCCTGCTCCGTCAAATTCCACCTTCTGCGGCGTAACCGAGAGCAGTCTGCCGTCCGCGTCCTTTATGACCACTATTGCGTCCGCTTCACGGCGCATATTTACATAGCTTTCGACCGTAAAGCTAACCTTGCCGGCAGCGCTGTCCACAGACGGCGCGCTTATGCCGTAGTCCGTATCATGCTCCGCTTCTTCCAGACGGATCCCTAATATTCCTACCGCTTGCTTCGGAGAATGTATATACACTCTTGAACCGCCTTTTACCCTATGCTGAATTGAGCTGAGCACTCCCGATCCATCTGTTCCGGATACAAGCTCCTCGCCCTCCTGCATCATGGCAAGCTCAGCAACCCCGCCGCCGGTTTTATAGAAATAGACAGTTATTATACTGTCCTCTTTAGGCATAAGCTCTATAACACCCTGCTGAGGAACGTCAAGTGATGTAAATGAGCTTTTGCCTTTAAGACGCAGACGTTTATTGAATTTCGTTCCGTCTTCAAGCTCTGCATTTCCGTAATCTTCAACCAATATCTCATTGCTGGTTGTACCATAAGCCCTTATCCTTCCGTTAAACAAAAGCTCCGTTTTCGTTGCCGTATATGCTCCGTCCCAAAGCTCGGTCACGTTCAGGAATGTTCCGTTCTCCAGAGGCTCCGTTGTCGGAAGCTCGTTGTAATCCTCATACGCAGGTATTGACGGCGTCGGCTCGGGGGTGGGAACTCCCTCAACGTTCACACCGCTTATATCGGAGAAGCCCGATATGGTATACCAGGGCAGCATTGGTATGCTTCCCTTTTTATTTCCGCTCTCGCTTATACCCTGACCGTTTACGCTGTCGCAGGCTATGCCTATATAGCAGGTCTCAGCAAGCCCGTTCAGCTGTATGCCGTACGGCTGGCGTATATTTCCGTCCCATGAGTACCCATTGTTCGAGACAGAAACAGTTATAGCATCGCCCTCCCTCGATATCTTGAGATACCTCGGAACAGGGTATTTGGTTACGTCGTAGCTGCCGTTATTTGCTATCTCTTTTCCGTCCCGGTCTCTCATCCATTCAAACTTAGCTTCGCTGTTCTCAGCCGTACGCATAGGCATGATAACGTTTTCCCCGTAACGGAACCACGAATCGGAGACCATGACCATCCTTGAACCCGGATCGAGGGTCTCGCGGAACATTATACCCGCCATAACGCCGTTCTCATACTTCGGTATATCGGCCGTGCGAACGATATATTCAAAATCTCCGTCCACAGGATAATACATATACGAGCAGGAATCTGCTTTTCCTCCGATAAGTCCGCTTCCGGAAATATATGTACTGTCCCCCTGCGTCCATGCCGCGCCCTTTCCGGGATAGGACAGCGTTCCTCCGGCGTCAGCCGCAGAGCCTATCTCCGTGACCGTTCCGCTGACAGCTCCCGTACCTGTCACATACACTATAGACGTAGGCGAATCGGTTTTCTCGCCCTTGTCGTTATACGCTCTTGAGAAGATATAGTGCGTTCCCGGCGCAAGGCTTATGTCGTCGTCTATCATCGCCGCGCCGTCATACTCCCTGAGCCTGGTCTCGCCGTCCCACAGCTCTGTTTTGACTACCTCTGTGCCATCGGCGGCAGACGCGGTCATTTTGTATTCAAGCGGCTCGGTCTCTGACAGAACAGTCCATGAACCCATTTTCCCGGTCACGTCCTGCGACATACTGCGGTCGGCGACCGCCGGGCTTTCGACCGTGATATCCGGATTTGTCGGCGCACTCTGCTCAGCTGTCCAGTCGTTCACATATTCCTCTATCCACGTATATCCGCTCGGAGCGATATCCTCCGGCGCGGCGCTGCCCATGCTGTTTTCAGCTTTCCAATCCTCGGGTATAACAAATACTCTTGATTCGCTTTCTTCGATACCCGTAAGCCCGCCTATCTCCTCGTCGTTGTTCAATATCCTGCCCGTGCCGTTTTCAACGTCGGCTACCACTCTCGCGTCGAGCGAATCGCGCTTAGGCAGCGTTGCTCCGGCGTTTGCCAGAACATCCGTATACGCCTCTTCCGCACTCACTGCCGTTACCGTGTATTCGCCCATATCCACAGGCGCGTCAAGCAGGTTCGCCTTGCTCGAATTGTTTACGCCCCTGCTGTTGTCGGCCGTAACGGTTTCATTTCCGTAAACATAGTTTCCGCTCACATAGAAATTCGACTTGAGCGTATCGTTGTCATTCGACACATCGAATATCCTTGACCGCAGAGATACACGCGTTGACGGTCCGTATTTATAGTAGTTGTTCACCAGATTCACGTTTGATGCATACTCCGGCGTTGAGAACTCCGGTTTTGAACTGTAGGAATACGGCTCCGCGCCGTAAAGGCTGTTCGTATTTCCCCAGTTATATATAACATTGTTGGTGAAATCCGTCGCTTTCAGATTTCGGTCAAATCTCGGGCTGCGGCTGTCGTGGTGTGCGAACAGGTTGTTCACATAGCTGGCGTTAGTGCCGCCGACGATGCCGCCGTAACCATGCGCGCCCTTGATATGGTTCGACATGCGCATGCTCTCCGAGGTGATACAATACTGTACTGTTATATTTTCCGATACATCGGGGCTCTCTTCAAGCGAGCCTGCATACAGCGTCAGAGCCTCGTCAACACTCCACGATATGGAGCAGTGGTCAAGGATGACATTGCTCACCCATCTGCCGCCTATGCCGTCCGGCTCGCCGCCGGAATCATCGGACGGACGCACCCTTATATACCGTATGATTATATCCGATACATGATCGTTTATAAGCACGTCGTTTCCGGTTATCGTTATACCGTCTCCGGGGGCTGTCTGACCAAGGACTGTGACATTGTCCTTTCTGAACTGCAGCTGACTGTTCAGCTTTATAACGCCGCCGACATCGAATACGACTATACGTCCTTCCTCAGAGATCGCGTCACGCAGCGAGCCCTCGCCGCTGTCATTCAAATTCGTTACATGATACACCTCTATATCATTCGCTCCGCGCGCACCCTGAGTATATTTTCCGCCGCCCAGGGCTCCCGGGAACGCGGGAAGCTTATCCGTCCCGTCAGCAGCCGCCGATATCGGAATCACGACCGAGCCCGCGGCAACAGCCGCCGCAAGTATAAATGAGACTAATTTTTTTGCCATCGCAATACCTCCGTCCTTTTGCAAGGTCAGTGAAAGCATTGTATCCTTTGATCACTGCCTTATTTTCAGCAATTACATATTTATTGATATATCTCTTATCATATCATATATCAAACAAGCCTTTATTTCAATATTTTATGTACAACATCACAAAAAACCGTGCAAACGGAGCAATTTATATGTAAAAAACGCCACCGGCACAAACGGCCGATGGCGCATAGATCATAAATTTGCAAGTTCCTTATAGCTTTCTTTCAAAGCGGGATAGAGCTTTCTGTAGACCGCGTAGTATTTTTCATACTCCGCTCCGTTCTCTGCATCCGGCTCCTGCTCCGTTTTCGTCTTTACGAC
>CALXZP010000028.1 GCA_944393255.1 uncultured Clostridia bacterium
AGTTATATTATATCAAATCAGAGTGGTTTTTTCTATACATTTAATGAAAATTAATAGTGACAAAACGGATTTGCCACGTCCGTAAAACCGCATAAACTCTACACTTTTGGAGTTTTGCACGTGGCTATAAATAAAACAATGCAGAGGTTACAAACATTGTCGGAAAATTCAGCCCAAAGGACTGAAATAGTTGTTTCATCGCCCAAAAGCAAATGTTCACACCGAGAAATACCATTACCGTCTTTTATTATAGAAAGAGTAAGGAATTTTGCCAATGATCCCAATGCGTATTTGCTTACCGGAAAAGCCAATAAATTTATTGAACCCCGAACAATGGAAAATAAATTCAAAGCTTGTCTGAAAAAATGTAATTTAGATAATTATACGTTTCATCAGCTGAGACACCGCTTTGCTACCTATTGTGTAGAATTGGGCTTTGAGATCAAGAGTCTCAGTGAAATCTTAGGACACTCAAGCGTTAATATAACGCTCAATAGATATGTACATTCATCGCTTGAACTAAAAAGAGCAAATATGGAAAAATTACAAAACAGTTTGACTTATTAATGGTCAAAATTCTTGTAGGGAAAAGACGGAGAGTCTTTATATAAGGCTTTGCCGCCTTTTTTCGTATAGTTATTTACTCTGCGAAATTTTTAAGAAATATAGTATAGCAAAGTGAGAATATAAAATAAACAAACTGCATATTTGAATATCCGGTCTTATTCTGATAGGTATATATGGCAAATTTTTTATATTTGTCATACACGCGGCAAGCAAACGATTTGTGTAAAAAAAATTTTGAAAAAAGTCTTGACAAATGTCTCGGGATATGATAAAATATATTTGTTGTTAGGACATGCGGGAGTGGCTCAGTGGTAGAGCGTCACCTTGCCAAGGTGAACGTCGCGAGTTCGAATCTCGTCTTCCGCTCCATATAAAAACGTTTCGCACTGCGGAACGTTTTTTTCGTTCTTTCTTCCTTTCGGCAAAAAAAGAACCGCCATGAGTGGGTGTGAGATAAGACAGTATAGTAAAAGTGAGTATCGCTTGTTTACGGTACTCACTTTTGAATTTACAGTGGTATTTCCTTGCTTTCGCATAACGGTTTCATTCCGTCAAGGCTGTTCCAGAGGAATATCTTGATATATGCCCCGTCGGAATGTTTTGCCATAGCCAACATTGTCGATACCGTACCGGAATTTAGAGACACATTGTCAATTTCAAGCAGTGTGCCGTCCGCGTCATATACCGCTGCCGTGCAAATCGCGTTTTGCAGTAAATCGGATATGGAAACATTGACCTTGTAAACGGAACCGGATGTGTCAACCTGAGGGGTTATTGACGCTTGTTTTATGTCAAATATAACAATGTTGCTCATTTTCACATCAAAAGCATTTGAAACATCGACATATCCTTCATAATGTCCCGGAGGAAGTTCAACAACATTGGGAGAACGTGTATCCCAATTAGAATAATAAGGGTCACCATCCCAATATGTTCCTTTCCATATTTTTAAATCGTATTCTTTTGCGCCATAAACATTATTCCATGAAAATGTTGTGGTTGTATTAGTTGTTTTTACCGATAATTCGGGAGATGTAAGTTTTACTGAATCACTCATGTATATATAGAAAGTTTGGTTGTCATTATCAAGCCTATCGTACGCTTCTATTGGAGTTCCGTCTTCACTAGAACCGTATGCTACATCAAGTGCTCGTTTGGAGTTTGGAAAATGTTTTGACATGATTGTACATCCTCCTGCATCCCCATATAAGTACCATCGTTGATATGCTCCACCCCAATCTTTATTGAGAGCCGTTATTGCTAATTTATTTTCCAAACTGCCTGTTGTTAATTCCAATAAACTACCATCTACGGCTGACGCGATAGTATAACAACCATCACTTTCGCGATTAAATTTCCAAACTTGATTTGCTGAACCGTTTTCTGATCGCAATCTTATATATTTGTCGTCGTCATAAGTTATAGGTTTCCATGATGATTTATGAAATATCACAGCATAAAAATCCGTTCCCAAATCTACCGGCTGTTCTTCATCGGGTTCTAAATCAGGCGCAACACATCTGTATGAAAAACTGTATGACCACAATTTATTTGAGCTTATTGAAACAGTATTTCCCCATTTTACAGTGCAATTCCAATCCGAATTACAATCCGTATATGTAATAGTATCGCCGGAAACATTTGTAACAAAAATAGTATGTCCGCTTCCTGTTGTGTTTCCGTACTGAATAACATCGCCCGCTTTTACGCCGCTTAACGAATAAGATTTAGACCAGTATTTCGCGGATGTGCCAAATACGTTATAAGAAATCATATTTGCATAACCATAGCACTGAATACCGCCGTCAAAGCTTTGTGTCCACTGACTTCCATGCGAGTACGTGCTTTTGAGTGATGATAATTTTTTATCAAATTCCGATTGTGTTATCGCCATAGATGCCGGAATAAAAATATTAAACACCATTACAAACAAAACAAATGCGCTTACAATTTTCTTTTTCATCTTTTATACCTCCATGAAAATAATAATATTCTCACGCATCAAAAAATGCGTGGTACAAAATCCATACCACGCACAAAAAACGCGGCTTAGATTTAAACGTTACCACACATTTTTATCTTGTATATGAAATATCCCAAAGTAATAGTTATTTCAATATTCAATTAATAAGCCTGCGTTTTTTAACAAAAATCACAAACTACTACTAAGGGATACCTAATTAAAGACACTATAAAAATGTTCAAATAGGTATAAATCTATTGGGTTATACAAAATAAAAATTGTGGTATAGTAATTATACCACACCGTTTACTATTTTGCAAGCATAACAAAAGTGTACTCAATTTTACGTAAAATAAAAAGTCATATAGCTGAAAATCAACTTTATGACTTTTTGAGTACCATTCTCAATACTGTTTTAGTACGGACACCCATGCGGCGGTTCTCTTTTATTCGGCAAGCCCGTTTAGGAGTGCACAGTAGTCGGTGAAGGTCGTTGTGAATACGTAATTCACTACCGCGACTTCATCCGCTTCATACCGCTCTATCTCCTCTTTCAGGCTTCCCTCAAACGAACGCGGGTCTATCATCACTACCCTGCCGTAGCTGTTTACGAGCCACGGCACAAGTGCGTTCGCGTATGAATCCTTTATAACTATTATCGTCTTCCCGTCCGGAATATCGTTGTTTGTTATCTCGATAAGCGGCTGGTCGCCGCCGAAGAAGAACAGGTAATCGTCCTTTTCATCATTGAACACGCCGGAGCCCTCGCCGTATTCGAGCGCGCTTCCGTCCTCGTACTCCGCGCGCATCACTATCTCAAGATCCGTCTTTTCCTCCACATCGTAATAGACAAGCGTATCCGGCTCAGGGTCGTTCAGCTGCGAACGCGCCTTTAGATACAGAGTTCCGTAAAAATCATTCTTTTCCTTCCGCTCAAACCCGTCCTTTGAGACCGCTTCGCCCCCGGCACTGTTCATAAACGCCTCGTAGCCGCAGTACGCACCGTCCATAGTCCAATGATGATCCGTCTTGAAATAGAGGTAGCCGTCCGCTTCCGCAAGCGCGGAATAGACGTCAACAGGCGTTATCTTACTGCCGAGCCGCTCGTTTATGGCGTCGATACAGCTTTTCTGGCTGTCCTGTGCGTTGCTGTAGAGCGGATCTTCAAATTCAAGCTGCGTCGGGACGAGCATTGAATACATCTCTACCCCGTCCGGGAGTGTCTCCGCTATATTCACGAGAGCTTCCGCATAGCTGTTCTCAGCCTCCGGCTTGTCGGAGAACATCTCCATTATCTTGCTGTCTATGAGCATAAGGCTCGAATCCAGAGTTTCACCCGTGCCTATATCGGAGGTCGTTGAAATGACCTTGCCCACCAGACGCGGCGTAAATCCAAAGCATGACTTCACCGCGCCCGAGAGCTCCATCAGTCTGCCGCGCAGACCTATATTATCATTTACATAGCTGTCAAACCCGCCGGCAAATTCGCCGGAAACCACCGTGTCCAGGCTAAGCTCCGGCATAGCCGCCGCTTCGCGGTTCTCCGCCGTTATACTCTCCGTGTCGGCAGGACCGAAACATACGGCCGCCGCCCCTGCAAGCAGAAGTACAAAAAGCACGGTTACTATATATTTACGCATTGACCGCCGCTCCTTTCATAACATATCGATACGCCGTTTACCGCTCACATCAGAACTGCACATACAAAAACGGAGTTGACGTTGCGCCCGTAAGCAGCGCTATACAACCAACAAATACCGCCGCGAGCACCGTACATTCAATAACAGCGCCGGCGTATTTCAGCGACGATACATACTCGAATACCATCTTCGGCAGAGGCGTTGACGCCAGTATGCAGGCGGCAAGCAGCCATGCGTTTGAACAGAGCGTGGATACCGTAGTAAGGTCAAAGAGCGGACAGCCCTGACCGAACAGGTAGCCGAAGAACGTTCCCAGCTGTGAAAGATCCGTAAAATAGAAGATAGTCCAGCCGATGACCACCGCGAACATGGTCGTTATATTCGAGAGCACGGGGATCTTTGACCACCATTTAAAGAATGTCTTTTCTATCATGAGCAGCACTCCGTAGTAAAGTCCCCACAGGACAAAGTTCCACGACGCGCCGTGCCACAGACCCGTCAGCAGCCAGACAACGAGTATGTTCCTCATTTGCAGCCGCCTGTTCCCGCCGAGCGGTATATATACGTAATCCCTGAAAAACCTGCTGAGCGATATATGCCATCTGCGCCAGAAATCGGTTATCGAACGGGCGATATACGGGTGGTCGAAGTTCTCCGGCAGACTGAAGCCGAGCATTTTTCCTATGCCGACCGCCATGTCCGAATAGCCGGAAAAATCGAAATACAGCTGGAATGTATAGAATATCATGCCAAGCCATGCCGAGCCGGCAGTCGCATGAGACGCCGCGCCCAGCAGCAGCGACGCCGACTCGCCGGAACAGTCCGCAAGTACGACCTTTTTACCCAGACCCAGAATGAACCTTCTTGCACCGTCGGCAAAGTCCTGCGGGCGCACCTGCCGCTTTGAGAGGCTGCGCTCCAGCTGCGGATACCTTGCGATCGGTCCGGAGGTTATCTTCGGGAACATAGATATGAACGTCAGGAATTTAAGATAGGAGCGCTGCGCCCTCGCCTCGCCCCGGTACACGTCCGCCATGTACGATATGATCTGAAACGTATAAAACGATATCCCCAGCGGCAGAGCTATGCCGGGAACGCTCAGAGACAGTCCGAGCGCGGAATTGATCGAGCCTACAAAAAATGCCGTATACTTAAACACGCCCAGAAGCGCGGCGTCGAGCACGACCGCTGCGGCAAGTATCATTTTCGACTGCCACAGCCCGTAGTATCTGTCCATTATTATCGCCAGTATATAGTTCACAAACGAAGCCGCTATAAGCAGCAGCAAGAACGCCGGATCGCCCCAGGCGTAAAATACGAGCGATGAGACGGTTATTACAGCGTTTCTGTATGTAACGCTGCGCGACACGTTGTACAGCAGCAGCACCGCAGGCAAAAAAATGCACAGAAACGTTAAGCTTGAAAATACCATCGCGTGATTCCCTCCCGATTGTATCTATGATCTGTCCGCAGACTGCCGCGGCATGCTTTAAAAACCGCCGCGGCTTTCTGTTATCTTTCGGCGATATCCTCCGGCAGCTCCAGAGTTATCCTGCCTATCTTGCAGCCGCGCAGCTCGTCCAAAACCATGTTCGCGGCCCTTTCCATATCCACCTCGCCGCCGCTTATCACAAAGCCGCGCCGTCTTCCGATCAGCTCAAGCAGCTCGTAGCCCTCAAGACCGGATATATCTTCCTTTATCTTATACCTCCCGCAAAGAGCCTCGGCGTATTCGTCTCTCAGATACCCGCACAGCGAATATGCAAGAAGCTCGCGGTTTATTATCTCGTCCTTTATGGCTCCCGTATATGCCAGACGCATCGCCGCCGCCTGATCCTCCAGCTTCGGCGGGAGTATTCCCGGCGTGTCAAGCAGCTCCGCATCGCCCTTTATCCTGAGCCACTGCTTTCCGCGCGTTATGCCGGGGCGGTCGCCCGTTTTGGCGCTCGCTCTGCCGACGAGCCTGTTTATAAGGCTGGATTTTCCCACGTTGGGTATCCCTATCATCATCAGCTTCAGCGTCCGCGTTCTTCCCTTTTCGGCGTCACGCTCTATTTTTTCGCGCACCGTTTCACGAGCCTCGGCAAGCACCTTGTTTATGCCCTGACCTGTAGTGCAGCTTATGGGTATCACCTTGAGCCCCCGGCTGCCGTACCAGTCTATCCATCTGCCAGTCTTGTCAGGGTCGGCAAGGTCGGCCTTGTTCATAACAAGAAGCCTCGGCTTGTTCTTTATTATATCGTCAAAGCTCGGGTTGCGTCCCGAAAACGGTATCCGCGCATCGAGTATCTCCACGACCGTATCTATCATTTTGAGGTTGTCCTCTATCAGACGGCGCGTTTTTGCCATGTGTCCCGGATACCACTGTAGTGTATTCTGCATTTTGTATCCTCCGTGCGGTTTTTTTACCGTGTCATCATCAAGAAAGGCGCGGCACAGCGGTGTTTCCTCCGTATGCCACGCCCTTTGCCGAACCGCGGCGGTCTCCGCCGCGTTTATTCCGTTTTTCCTATAGCATTGAACGGGAATATCCTCAGCTGAGATTTGCCGAGAACCGCCTCATCCTCCACCTGTCCGAGCTGCGAAGAACGGCTGTCGAGCGAATGACCGCGGTTATCGCCCATGACGAACACACAGCCCTCTTCTACCGTTACGGGATAATGCACCGTGGGATCGATCGAGTAAGTCTCCCCGCTGTAATACGGCTCGTCGAGAAGCTCGCCGTCCACATATACCTTTCCGTCGCGCAGATCGACCGTCTGCCCCTCCGTAGCTATGACTCTTTTCACGTAATAGACCTTTTTAACGTCGTCCGGCAGACTGAAGCTGAGCCTGAACTTCTCAAAACGGCCGAGCTCCTCCTTGCCCTCCGTCTGGGCTATCGCGTCGTAATACATCTCACGCTTATGGTACGTGCTGTCGAGTATTATTATATCGCCCTGCTGCGGCTCGTAGCCGAGCTTCGTCACTATCAGCCTGTCGCCGTTGTCGAGCGTGGGATACATGCTCAGTCCGTCAACCTTGACCACGTCGAAAAAGACCTGCTTTATAACGAGCGCAATGGCTATGGCTATGGCTATGGAATATATCCATTCTACGACCTCGCGCAGAGCGCTTTTCTTTTTGCCCTTCTTCGGCTCCGCTATTACCTCTTCCTCTATATTCGCCGCGTTCTCTCCGGCTTCGGGCTCTCTGCCGCCGTTAACGCTGTCTCTGTTGTTATCTTCCATCTTTCCTGCACCTCCGCCTTGAATGTACCGCCGCAGTGTCATTTATTTAAACAAATAGGAGCATTTCTGCTCCCGTAATAGATATATCACCCGGCAATGTCATATACGGGATCTTAATTTTCAAATTAAGAAATATGCGGCGCCGCACACGCTGCGCCGCATCTGTACCGACAATATTACTGTCAGATCTTTTCCTTAACCTTTGCAGCCTTACCTACTCTGTCACGGAGATAGAACAGCTTAGCACGGCGTACTTTACCGTGTCTTACGACCTCTATCTTCTCTACGTTCGGTGAATTTACCGGCCATGTCTTCTCCACGCCTACGCCGTATGAAATACGTCTTGCCGTGAAGGTCTTGCCGATGCCGCCGCCCTGGATCTTGATGATGGTTCCCTCAAACATCTGAGTTCTCGTTCTCGAACCCTCTACGATCCTCTGATATACCTTTACGGTATCTCCGACCTTGATCTCCGGAAGGTCGTTTCTTATCTGGTCTTTTGTGATCGAATCAAGAATTTCTTTTGTGTTCATGATCTAATCCTCCTTTAATTCCTGGGATATTCGTGCCGACCAAGGCAGAGGACTATCCGTAATACCAAATAATTATATCACAGCCTCCGCGTAAATTCAAGTGTTTTTTTTGTTCCCGGCGACAAAATTTATCCGACGTACCTGTCTTTTATTGTGCATAATAGCATTAATTGCAGACAAATACCATTCTCCCGCAGTCCTTTTCCGGCGCTTTGAACGAAAGCTCGCCGTAAACCGAGATGTTACTGAATCCGGCTCGGTCAAGAAGGTATCTCAGCTCGCGTTCCGAATAGCCGCGCTGCAAATGCCGCTCCTCGAACCGTTCGTACATATCCCCGCGCCGCACAAAAAAATTCAGAAGCATATCGGATATGGAGTATCTCTCTATATACCTGTTCTGCCACGAGTAGAAAACGTCGTATTCCGAATGTATGAATGTTTCTCCGCCTATTATGTCTCTGAGCTTATGGCGCGTGCTCACGTCGAATATGAACACGCCGCCCTCGCCGAGGCTCCTTTTCACGTTCTCAAACGTACGCAGCACAAGTCCCGGCGCGATGAGGTAATTGATACCGTCTATCATGCATATGTACGCGCCGTACCTTGCCTCCGGTCTGAACGCCGCCATATTTCCGCATACATATCCCGCGCGCCTCGTCTTTGTCCGCGCTATGTCTATCATATCGGCACTTATATCAACTCCGGTGACTTCATAGCCGCGCGCCTCGAGCCGCGACGTTATGCTGCCCGTACCGCAAGCCAGCTCGCAGACGCTGCGCGGCTCGCAGCCGTGCAGCGCCATGAGGCTTTCAATATAGTCGCACCATGCGTCATAATCGATATCGCCCCTCATGAGCCGGTCGTATATACCGGCAAACTCCCCGTACGCGTCCATCTTATCTCAGTTCCGCGCCGAGCTGAGCGCCGAGCGCCTTTACGATCTTTGCGTGGAGGTTATCCGCCTCCTCGCCCGTCAGGCTCCTGTCAGTCGCCTTGAATTCAGCCTTGTACATAACGCTCTTTTTTCCATCCGGTATCTGCTCGCCGGTGTATACGTCGGAAAGCTCCAGATGCGTCAGCAGTCTGCCGCCGGCCTTTTTCATTACCTTCTCTATCTGCGCCACGGGCGTGGACTTGTCCGTGACGATCGAGAAGTCGCGCGTTACGGCCGGGAATTTTGTCAGCGGAACATACTTGACGCTTTGCTCCGCCGCCGCGAACATCGCGCCGAAATCTATCTCGCCCATATACGCTTTCGTGCCTATCTCAAAATTGCGCAGCACCGCCGGGTGCACCTCGCCTATTATCCCGGCCGCTCTGCCGCCTATCATTATCCTTGCCGCTCTGCCGGGATGGTATACGGGATCGTCCGAGACCGGCTCAAATTCGGCGTTCTTTATATGAAGCCTTTCAAATATCTCCTCGCATACGCCCTTTATATCATAAAAATCAACCCCGCCGTACATGCCGAGCATGAGTATCTGCGGCTCGTCCGGCAATTCTCCCGCTCCGTTCGGGTTCGGGCGGTATACCCTGCCAAGCTCAAAAAGCCTTGCGCTCTTATTCCTGTAGTTGTAATTCCTCGACAGGATCTCAAGCATGCTTCCAGCTATGGTCGTTCGCATCATAGAAGTGTCCTCACCGAGCGGATTGGCTATCTTTACATAATTCCTAAGCTCCGAGCCTTCCGGGATATTGAGCTTGTCAAGTATCGCCGGGCTTTGGAACGTATAGGTGTAGATCTCATACATGCCCTGTGCTGTAAGCACGCCGCTGAGCGTGTCCGCCATGAGCTGCTCCGGCGTTTTTACTCCCGCCGTGGTCTCTCCTCTCAAAAGCGAGGTCGGAATAACGTCGTAGCCGTAAAACCGCGCTATTTCCTCCGCAATATCCGCCTCCGCCTGAAGGTCGGGTCTGAACGACGGCGGTGTGAGCGTCATGGCATCGGTATCAACACTGACCTCAAGAGCTGTGAGTATCCTTACCATTTCCTCGGTGCTGACGTCCGTGCCGAGGAACGCGTTTATCTTTTCCGGTCTGAACGCTATCTTCGTTTCGCCCTCGACATTGCCCATAGCGTCTATCATTCCGCTCACGTTCTCGCCGCAGCCGAGCAGCTCCGCGAGCTGGCAGGCGCGCTCGATCGCCGGAACGGTATTATGGTAGTCAAGCCCCTTTTCGTACCGCGAGGACGCCTCCGTCCTGAGACCTACCCTCTGCGCCGTCAGCCTTACCGTTGACGGCTCGAACATCGCCGATTCGAACACTACCGTGGTCGTGTCCGGCTTGATCTCAGAATCGAAGCCGCCCATAACGCCCGCTATCGCTATCGCGCCGCTCTCGTCGGCTATCACGAGATCGTCGTTCGTAAGCTTCCTGTCCTGTCCGTCAAGAGTCTTTATCTCCTCGCCGCCTCCGGCACGGCGAATGGTTATCTTTCCGCCCGCTATGTCGCGTATATCGAACGCGTGCATTGGCTGACCGTATTCGAGCAGCACGTAGTTGGTTATATCAACTATATTGTTGATCGCGCGCACGCCGCATGCCTCAAGCCTTTCGCGCATCCATTTGGGCGACGGTCCTATCTTTACGTTCTTTACTATGCGGGCGTTATATCTTTTGCACTTGTCCTTGTCGAGGATCTCCACGGAGAGCATATCGTTTATATCTCCGCCCGTTTCATTTATACTTACCTCCGGCAGCCTGAACGGTCTTTTGAAGGTCGCCGCGGTCTCACGCGCAAGACCTATTATTGAGAAGCAGTCCGGTCTGTTCGAGGTTATCTCGAATTCGACTACGTTCTCATCAAGCCCGAAAAGCTTCTTTACATCGCTCCCTATCTCCGCGTCCTCCGGCAGCACGAGTATGCCGTATTCCGGCTCATAGCCGAGACGCGAAGCGTCTATCCCAAGCTCCTCGTGTGAGCATATCATCCCGTTTGACACCACTCCGCGCAGCTTGCCCTTCTTTATTTTTATACCGCCCGGCAGCGCTGCGCCGTTCAGCGCGACCGGCACCTTCTGCCCCGCAGCCACGTTCGGCGCGCCGCAGACGATCTGTATAGGCTCCGTCCCGCCCACATCTACAGTGCATACGTGGAGATGGTCGCTGTCCGGATGCATCTCGCAGGTGAGTACCCTGCCCACGACCACCTTGTCTATATCAGCGCCGAGGTTTTCCACTCCCTCGACCTTTGATCCGCTCATTGTAAGTTTATCGGCATATTCCTTCGGCGTTATACCCTCCATATCGGTATAATCCGAAAGC
The DNA here is from genome assembly GCA_944393255.1 of uncultured Clostridia bacterium. Classification (GTDB taxonomy): domain Bacteria; phylum Bacillota; class Clostridia; order UBA1381; family UBA1381; genus Ornithomonoglobus. Next base: position 11,201 of record CALXZP010000028.1, read on the forward strand.
CAGCTCATAGGTAATTTCATTTTCGCTCTTTCCTTTCGATCTCATTGACAAATTTTTCGGTTTCCCTCATGCTTTTAAAAATATATACGTCCTTGCCCGTACGCGCGCCAAGCTCTCTCAGCCCGGCAAGCTTCTTTCTGCGGTCCTTTCTTCCGTCCTTTATCACCCATCTGACAAATTCCGCATCGAGCTTTTCCTCGCAGCCCTCGCCCATATCCGGGCGCGTTTTTCCCGCGTACTCTATCCTGCGCTTTATCACATGGTACAGGCAAAGGAACCTGTTATAGTCGAGAAATATTATAGTATCGGCTCCCTCCGTCCTCTCTTCCCAGAGTATGCGGCGGTAATTCCCCTCCACTATCCAGCGGTCTCTTTCCAGCACCGCTCCCAGCAGCCTTATCTTGTGTTCGTCCGAGCTCTCACGCCAGCCGGGGAGCCAGTGCAGCGCGTCCATATGCGTCGGCTCGATGCCGAGTATACCGCCGAGCCGCCGCGCAAGCGTGGACTTGCCGCAGCCGCTGAAGCCGATTATCATTATTCTGTTCATCAGAACTGACTGAGAAAACGCAGGTCGTTCTCAAAGAACAGTCTCAGGTCGTTTATGTCGTATTTGCCCATCGCTATCCTTTCAAGACCTATGCCGAACGCAAAGCCCGAATACACCTCCGGGTCGATGCCGCAGTTTTCAAGCACCTTCGGATGTACCATGCCGCAGCCGAGAACTTCTATCCAGCCCTCGCCCTTGCATACGCCGCAGCCCTTTCCGCCGCAGCTCCAGCAGCTTATATCCATCTCAGCCGACGGCTCCGTGAACGGGAAATGATGCGGTCTGAACCGTGCGCGCGTCTTTTCGCCGTAGAGCGACCTTACGAACAGCTCAAGCGTGCCCTTAAGATCCGCCATCGTTACGTCCTTATCGACAACGAGTCCCTCTATCTGGTGGAACACCGGCGAATGGGTGGCGTCAACAGTATCGCTCCTGTATACCTTGCCCGGCGCGATGATCCTTATCGGCGGTCTCGTCTTTTCCATGACGCGCACCTGTATCGGAGAGGTCTGCGTTCTCAGGACTATGTTGTCCTCGATATAGAAAGTATCCTGCGTGTCGCGCGCGGGATGGTTCTTGGGTATATTGAGCGCTTCAAAGTTATAGTAGTCGTACTCGACCTCCGGACCTTCCGCTATGGAGAAGCCCATGCCCATGAATATGCGCTTTATCTCGTCCATTACCTGCGTGAGCGGGTGCAGCTTGCCCTCCGCCCTGCGTCTGCCTGGCATGGTAACGTCTATGACCTCCTCCGAGAGCCGCTTTTTCTCAAGCTCCGCCATCAGCGCGGACTTTCTTTCCTCTATCTCGCCTTCAAGCTTCTGCCTTATCTCGTTTGCCAGCGCTCCGACTACCGGGCGCTCCTCCTTCGAGAGCTTGCCCATGCCCTTAAGCACGGCTGTAAGCTCGCCTTTTTTACCCATATACTTTATACGGATATTCTCGAGCGCGCCCGGATCGGCAGCGCTTTTAAACTCCGCCTCTGCGGCGCTTTTGATCTGTTCAAGCTTTTCCTTCATTTTTAAAAGTTCCTTTCAATTATTTTCCGGTCAGGGAGCAAACAAAAAAGCCCCGTCCCGTAAAGGGACGAAGCCTGACGTCTCCGCGGTACCACCCATATTCCGGCATACATACCGGCACTCGATAAAGCGTATAACGGCGCCGCCCGTCGCGGGCTACTCTGCAAGAATGATTTGACCCGCGCAGCTCCAAGATGAAATTTCAACGGCACACATTCCGCCGCGGCTCCCAGCTCAATAACCGCAGCTCTCTAAAGGCGCCCTTGCCGTCTACTTTGTCTTTTCACAGCCTTTTGTATTTATATTTTTATCTATAATATCACAATGATCCGGCTTTGTCAATATCTATCCGAAAATTTTCGGCAGATAAAGCATCACGGCGGTTCATGCGCTGCCGCAAATATATTTATTTTAATATTGACAAGGCATAACAACTATGATATGATAAATAAAAATTTGTGTTTTTCTTAAGAAACAGATCCCGATATAACATAAAAACAAGGAGGTATCAGTATGGAAGAAAAGTTTGATATGCTTCTGGATATGATGAAGACTTTTCAAACGGATATGAAAGAGCTAAAATTCCAGGTAAGCACCGTTAAAGACGATGTCTGCATCCTTAAAGACGATGTAAATATTCTCAAAACTGACGTCAGTGCTCTCAAAGCTGACGTCGGCGATCTTAAAACTGACGTCGGCACTCTCAAAACTGAAGTAGGCGATCTTAAAACTGACGTCAGTGCTCTCAAAGCTGACGTCGGCGATCTCAAAACTGACGTCGGCACTCTCAAAACTGACGTCGGTGCTCTCAAAACTGAAGTAGGCGATCTTAAAACTGACGTCGGTGCTCTCAAAACTGAGGTAGGCGATCTTAAAACTGACGTCGGTACTCTCAAAACTGAAGTAGGCGATCTTAAAACTGACGTCGGCACTCTCAAAACTGACGTCGGTGCTCTCAAAACTGACGTCGGTGCTCTCAAAGCTGACGTCGGCGATCTTAAAGACGGGGTCAGACAGAATGAGCAAAGCATTCGTGATCTGCGCGCGCTTGTTGAAAATGAGACAAACCATTATATCAAAATCATAGCGGAAGGACACAGTATGCAGGTCGGGAAGATCAACGGCTATATACATTCCGTCGAAGATGTACGCGCAAAGCAGGAACTGTTTGACATACGTCTTTCAATGCTTGAGGATAAAGTAAGACTTATGCAATCATAACCTATATATCTATAGCTGACAAAAATCGGGCTGCTTGCAAACTGGCGATATCGATCTCATTTGCGGCAGCCCGATTGTATTTTCGGCGGATAAAGCATCACGGCGGTTCATGCGCTGCCGCTTATGTTCTTTCCGAACATGGATATATCCACTATCTTTTCATTCTCCTTAAGGAACGGCTCGCGCCTCTTTTTAAACCGTCCCGCCTTTACTACCCATGACGCGTCTGCTATCCCTACGGACGCTCTGCCCTCCATCTGCGCCGTGTTCGACGCCGCCTGCAGTATCTTCACCGCATCGCGGCCGCTGCCGGCATAGTCCGCTATAAGCTCGCGCACGCCGTTGTCAATCGCTATTGCGCCCCGCGCAGCGGTTTCCGTAACTATCCTGACTATATCCTGCCTTGAAAGAGGTTCAAAAAACACCTCCACGCAGCGCGAGCGCACCGCTTCGGGTATATCCTCCGGCCGGCGCGTTGTCGCGCCTATCAGCCTGAAATCCGCCGGAAGCCCGTTTTGGAATATATCGTGGATATACGTAGGTATCTTTTTGTTCGTCCTGCTGTAATATGAGCTTTCAAGCATGACGCGCCTGTCCTCAAGAACCTTGAGAAGCTTATTGAGCTGCTCGTTCGGCAGCTCGCCGATCTCATCGAGAAACAGCACGCCGCCGTGCGCCTTCGTTACCGCTCCGGCCTTAGGCTGGGGTATGCCCGCCTGACCGCAGGCTCCCGCCCCCTGGTATATCGGGTCGTGCACGGTGCCGATCAGCGGATCGGCAAAGCCGCGCTCGTCGCAGCGCATGGTGCACGCGTCCGCCTCAAAAAACACCGCATCCGGAGCGAACGGAGTTCCCTCGCTCTTTTTTGCCTCCTCCAAGACCACGCGCGCCGCAGCCGTTTTACCCACGCCCGGAGGCCCGTATATTATAACGTGCTGCGGGCTGCGTCCCCAAAGCGCGGAACGCAGCGCTTTTATGCCGTCCTCCTGCCCGACTATCTCGTCCGAACGCGACGGACGCGCCGCCTCCGTTACAGGTTCGTTCAAACGTATCCTGCGCAGCTTATTAAGCTCCTCCGCTTTTATGCGCGATTCCTCCTTGACGCTCTTATCGCTTGCGGCCTCGCCGCGCATACGCGAAAAAAAGTACATGCCAACTACAAGCACGAACAAAAGCTGTGCAAATGCCGTAAGCTCGCTCATTATGATCAACCGCCCTTCCGTATCCCGGAGCGGCGACTCATCCGCTCCGCTTATATGATGTACAGAAGCCGCGCCCGACTGCGGCGCGCCCTCCGTTACCACGATTATTTTTAGCATTTGCACCGTTTATATACATATTTTATTTTTACATCGTGATCGCCGCGGCTGTGTAATTGTCGCTGCCCTCTCCGGCGCGGCTCTCACGTATATCCAGCATTTTCTCAAGCCATTCCCGGGAATTGCGCGATTCCCTGAGCGTTTCCTCCATGTCGTCCTCGGTAACGTATTCCCACCAGCCGTCGGTGCACAGGAGAAAGCTCGTTTCCGAACCTGCCGGACGTATACCCGATACCGCCATATCCTCTATGTAAAGACCTACCGCGTTCGTCAGCTTGTTCTGATTGCCGCTCCTGCGTATGTCGTCATACTCTATAAGCCCCTCTTTGAAATCCCTGAACGCCAGCGAATGATCCTCCGTCACTTCGGCTATCCTCCCGGAGCTGAACCTGTACAGTCGGCTGTCGCCGACATGGCACCAGACCGCGCGGCGGCCCTTTATGATTACCGCCGCTATCGTGCTCGACATATGCAGGTAGTCCGGGTCGGTCATCGCCTTCTCCCGCACGGCGTTATGCGCGTCCGTAACGTAGCCGCGCAGCTTATCCTCTGACAGCGACGGCGACTCCGAAAAGCTCCTGAACAGGCTCTCCACCGCCGTCTTTGACGCGACCTCGCCCGCGCTGTGCCCGCCGAGCCCGTCCGCCACAGCGACACAGGTCATCCCGTTTTTCGTTATCTTTCCGACCGAGTCCTCGTTGATCCTGCGTCCTCCCTTCCTTGATACCCATGTTACCCTCACACGATCACCCCTCTAAATAAAATATATGACAGCGAAACATTTGTTCCGCGATCCATCCGGCTAATGCAGCAAACGCAAAACGCTGCCGTATTTTCAATTTAATAGGTTATATCACAAACAAAATATACGCGCCCAGTATGACCGCCGCCGCCAAAAGCAGTATTACCGCGCGATCCAGCCCGCGCGTCTCCTCCGCGGACTTCATGCCCTTTTCCAGCAGACGTCTGTAGTGCATTTCAAGCGCGTCGTCTCCCGCCTTTTTTGCATTCCTCATTCTTACATAATTATAGTCCATATTACCCTCCGTGCAGCCGCGCCGTCCGTTTTTTTTACCATAGTTCCATTTTACCACATTTTCTCGAGAAAATCAATAGCAACATGAACGCGGGGTCAGTGTCAAGTGAAGATCGGCACTAACCTTATATTTTCTATACTTGATCTGTTCTTTTATGTATGATAAAATGATCATAAGAATAAATAATGCAGAAAAAACAAAAATGGCATAATAAACAAACTTTATCATGAAACAGCAAAGTTCTGAATTTACATGATCATACATGGTCTATACAGGGTATCGTCGGTCGCACCTACGCACTCCTTCTGCGGTATGCAGTAGTCATACGACGGAATGAGCAGCTGAACGCGTCTCTCAAGCTTGATTATCGAGAATACCCCGAGCGATACGAAAGCGCGTTTTGCCTCTCCGCCAACAACGAGTGAGCTGTCGAATATCCTGCATACCGAATCGGGCACAGCCGTCAGGTCTATATCGTCGTCGCAGCAGCAGCAGTTATTCTGACATACGTCTACCAGCTTTGCGCCGAGCGCTATCGGTTCGACTACCTCTACTACCGCATACGGCATATTCGTCTTTTTCCAGTCCCGTTCATCGAACGAGCACTGCCTGTATTTTGAAGTAAAGGTCTTGGCATTCCCCTCCGAACCGAACAGTATCACCTTTTTATCAAAGGTCGCAAGTCCTTCTACCTCCGTAGGACGGCACGCGCCCGTGAACACCTGGAGCGTGACCTTGAAGAAATACTTGAGGTCGATCGAGTAGAAGCCCCGGTTGAACGGCACGCTGTCGATATCGCTGAACACCCATATTACCTCGGCGCGGGTGCATTTTATGTTCATAGCACGGTCTACAAGCTCCTGACCGGATTGTGTAAGATACACTCTTATATTTTCAAGACAATCCTTATCACGGCAGCTGTCGAAAATTTTATCTGTATGTATACATACCGCTTCGCGGAAATTCGTTCCGCATTCCTGCGGCGCAAGATCTCTGTCCTGCATATGCATTCCCCTTTCAAATATATTTGCTGCGGTTTGTGTTCCGCAGAATATATTATGTTTACCGGGGGCTATGTGTTACCGGGCGCTCTTCGCGGCTTTGCATACCGTATCCGCCGTCTTGTCTCAGACGTCCATTATCATCTGCTTATACGGAAGCTCCGAAAAGCCCCATTTCCGGTACGCGGCTATCGCGCCCGCATTGTCCGGCATCACCTCGAGCCGAAACCGCTTTGCACCGCTGTATTCCCGCTTTACGAACTCAAAAAAACCGGTCGCTGCGCCGCAGCCGCGGTATTCTCTCTTTACAAACAGGTCTATGAGCATAACGCACATGCCGCCTATCTCCGATTCGTAATACTGCGATATATACGAATATCCCGCGATGACGCCGTTTCCGTCAATAAAAACGTAGCCCTCGAACGTCGGGAAACCGGACACGGCCGTTTCAAATACGTTTATAAGCGTTTCCCTGTCCGCCGGATGAGACGTTGCATCGGAGGAATAAAACTCCTCCGACATCTTAAGGACTTCATCCCTGTATTTTTCGCTCATTTTTTCTATACGCATTTTTTACCTCCCGTTATCCGTCCGTTTCATGCTCCGGAGCTCGTCCCTGACGCCGCTCAGTATCACTTTGCGCGCTCTTACCGCATCCTCATCCGACGCGGGCGGCGTGTCCCCAAGCGGGTATTCCATCCCCATCGCCTTATATTTGACCTTGCCCATGTCGTGGTACGGCAGCACGTCGATCGCCTTTAGCGTCTTTATCCCGCCTATAAACCGCCCCAGCTTATACAGATACCCGTCGTCAAGCGTTATCCCCGGGACTATCACATGGCGGATCCAGACCGGTACGCCCTTATCCGAAAGATACTCCGCAAAGGCAAGTACATTGTCTATCCTCTGACCCGTCAGCTGTAAATGGCGCTCCGGGTCGATGTGCTTTATGTCGAGCATAACAAGATCGGTATATTTCATAAGCTCATCGAACTTTTCCGTCCTCCCGGGCGTGAACGCTATTCCCGAGGTGTCGAGGCAGGTGTGGAACGAATGTTCCGTTTTGGCCTTCCTGAAAAGCTCGGTCAGGAAATCCAGCTGCATAAGCGGCTCGCCGCCCGTGGCAGTTATGCCGCCGCGGCGGATAAATTCGCGCACCGCCTCCGCCTTTTCAAGTATCTCGTCCGCAGTCATCTCACTGCCCTTGTTCAGCTGCCAGGTATCGGGATTATGACAGTATTTGCAGCGCATGGGGCAGCCCTGGAAAAACACAACATACCTCGTTCCCGGCCCGTCCACCGTCCCGAACGACTCAAGTGAATGTATATATCCCTTCATCCTCAATTCCTCCAAAAAATCCAATCGAATAGGGCAGAATTTTTCATCTGCCCTTTCACACCACCGTACGTGCCGTTCGGCATACGGCGGTTCAACTCAAACCTAAATTATGTCTTCGACTATTGTAATAGTCTAAACAGCTAACCAAT
>CALXZP010000029.1 GCA_944393255.1 uncultured Clostridia bacterium
GTGAAAAACATAGTAAAAGCCAAGCTTGATATAATTTTCAAAAAACTGTTTGCGGATGCAAAGAATGAGGATATACTGCGTGCTTTCATATCCGATATACTGGATATACCGTACGACAGTATAAAGACGATAGATATAACGAACCCGGAGCTTATGCCGGAATCGATAGACGAAAAATTCAGCAGAATGGACGTAAAGCTGACCGTGAACGACAAATTGGTGAATATAGAAATACAGGTGAACAACGAAGGGTTCTATGAAGACCGAGCTACGTATCAGTGGGCGAGGCTGTTCACGTCCGATCTGAAACGCGGAGAGGATTACGGGCTTATAAAGCAGAGCATTGCGATAAATATAATCAATTTCAATATGTTTGACTGCGCCGAGTATCATTCGTCGTTTTCCATAAGGGAGGATACACGGCACGAGAGACTGACCGATAAATGTGCGATACATTTCTTTGAGCTGAAAAAGATAAATAAAAAACCGAACGTAAGCGACAGAAAGGAGCTGTGGATGCAGCTTATCAATGCGGAAAGTGAGGAGGAATTGGAAATGCTGAACGAAACGGAGGTACCGGCTATCAAGAGAGCGGTAGTAGTAATAAAGGACATGAGCGCGGACGAGAAGCTTAGAGAGCTGGCATGGCAGAGGGAAACGATGCTGCACGATAAGGCGACAGCGCTGCGCTTTGCGAGAGAAACAGGCTATGCCGAGGGTGAAGAAAAGGGCATAAAGAAGGGCAGAGAAGAAGGAATAGCGGAAGGCATAAAGAAGGGCAGAGCGGAAGGTATAGAGAAGGGCAGAGCGGAAGGCATAGAGAAAGGGGAGGCAAATATAAAGTCGAAGCTGGCGAAAAAAATGCGCGAACAAGGTTACAGTGAGGAAGTTATACAAAGCCTTATGAGCTAAGGACAGAAGCACGCGATTCACGGATGATCAATCGGGCTAAGAAAGGAATAAACGGGATGGACGGGAAAGAAAGCGTAGTTGTGATAAGAAATATGAGCCCTGAAGAAAAGCTTAGAGAGCTGGCATGGCAGAGGGAAACGATGCTGCACGATAAGGCGACAGCGCTGCGCTTTGCGAGAGAAACAGGCTATGCCGAGGGCGAAGAGAAGGGCAGAGAAGAAGGAATAGCGGAAGGTATAGAGAAAGGGGAGGCAAATATAAAATCGAAACTGGCAAAAAAAATGCGCGAACAGGGTTACAGTGAGGAAGTTATACAGAGCCTTATGAGCGAATGATACATCTGCGCGGTACGATACGGCGGTTGATGTGATAGATAAGGTCGGAGGCGGTAAGAGTACCGCTCCGGCTTTTTTTGATCATGCGGCGCGGGTGGACAGGTTCAACAGTTTTGGGACGAGTTTGTGTGCAATGTGCACAAAAATAATTAAAATATAAAAAAAATATTGCAATTTGCTCTGTTCTGGTTTATAATATAGGCATATGAATATAGCATTGTGAGTACATCTGGGTCCGCAATTTTTCGATGTACAAAAGCAAGCGAAAAATTAACATTTTTTAATGAAAAGGGGTAAGATGATGAAGAAATTTTCAAAAGCTTTGTTGTCAATAGCAGCTGTTTCGGCTGTATCGGCAGCAATGGCGGCTTCAGCAATGGCTGCAGATACTATTACAGCCGAATACGCGAATGGAAAACTTTCGCTCTCTGGCGTCACAGCGAGCGGCGATATGCAGACACTTTTGATCTTCAAGGGTGCGGCAACTGATTCAGTAACAAGCGCAAATGCTAACGAAATAGTTGTAGCTATCGATCAGGAAGACGGAGATACAACTGATAGCGTATTGCTTGATACCGATGTTCCCGTACGTGAGCTTGAGGAAGGCGCTACATATCAGATTCGTGTAGGCGGTACAGATGGTAATGTACAGACAGGCACATTTACATACACTAACGGTGGTGTAGACCCTGATCCGGGTGAAACAATAACAATAATGATTGGTGATGTTACACTTGATGGAAGACTCAGTGGTGTAGATGCATCAGCAATAGCTAAGTCGCTTATATTTGTAGATGATGACGATACGGCTCATGTGAAGACAGTATATGAAGTTGTAAGTGGTATTGACGCTCCAACATTCACTGTTGGTGACACCACACTTGATGGAAGAGTCAGTGGTGTAGATGCATCAGCAATAGCTAAGTCGCTTATATTCGTGGATGATGACGACACAGCTAATGTAAAGACACAGATTCAAGTAAAAGCGAAATAATTAGGTCAATTTGGCATATAAGATCAATACAGAGGATATGAAGATGTTCTCTGTATTGATTTTGTTAGATTGATATTTTTTGAAAGGAGTAAACATGAAAAGTTTTAAGAAACTTATTTCTTTTATAAGTTCATGTGCAATGGTGGCCAGTGCATTTAGTGGTGTTATTGTCGCAAGTGCTGAAAATACAGATACACCTAACGAAACTACGCCTGGTATAATTTTAAAATATGATGAGGCGAACAGTACTTCGCAGAAAGCAGTCATTATAGCAGAAGCGGTAGGTGTTGCCACAATTGATGCATGGCAAGTAAATTTGGTTCCTGAGGATAGTAATGTAGTTATTGCGTCAGGTGACTTTGAAGCTGAGGATTCGCCGTTTTCTGTAAATGCAAATCTTCATAATGGGACATATTATGTAATAGCTACTGGCGATACACCTCAGGTGGTTGCAGATAATGCAGTTTTGGCAACTATAACGGTGAATTTTGAAAATTCGTTGGAAAAAGATACAACATTAAAGCTTGATATTGGTTCGGCTCTTGAGGCAAAGGATGCAGAAGGCAATAATGTTAGATTGTACCTTGATGGTCTTGAAACAGATTCATTGATTCAGACAAGTGTTACTGCCTCAGCAAATCCGTCTGTAACACCTGCAACAACGGAGCCGGTAGCAACGGCAACAGCAACAGCAACAGCAACAGCTGAGCCTACAAAGCCTCCGTATGAAACTACAAGACCTACAGCACGTCCTACTGCGACTGCTGAGTCTACCGAAGAACCAGTTCAGACAGCAGCACCCGTTACACAGGGTATAAAGCTTGAGTATGTTGAAGAAAAGAGTACTTCAGATACAATAGTAATTGTAGCAAAAGCAGTAGGTGTTGCCACAATTGATGCATGGCAAGTAAATTTGGTTCCTGAGGATAGTAATGTAGTTATTGCAGCAGGTGAATTTGAAGCAGAGGGTTCACCATTTACTGTAAATGCAAATCTTCATAATGGGACATATTATGTAATAGCTACTGGTGATACACCTCAAGTTGTAGAAAACAGTGACGTACTGGCAACTATTACATTGAAAGTTGCGAGCGCATTGACAGCTAATACCAAGATAAAGCTTGATATTGGTTCGGCTCTTGAAGCAAAGGATGCAGAAGGCAATAATGTTAGATTGTACCTTGATGGTCTTGAAACAGATTCCTTAGGTAATACATTTGCAACAGCGCTTGCTAAACCTAATGCTAGTACAGAGTCACCGACAGCTACAGCTACACCGGAACCGTTCACAGGCGGAGAGATCGCACTTGGAGATCTTATCAGTGCAGATACACCGGCTGAGGATGAGACTCTTGGTAAGCTTGTATCGGTTGTTGTAACTGTAACAACAAGCGATGACAAGGAAGCTGTATACGGCGAGGATTACGTAGCTAAGTATAAGGATGAAGAGCTCACAGAGGATGAATACTTCAACCTTATCAACGGTTACGGCGATGCAATAAAGGACGCTCTTAAGGAGATCGTATTTGTTGTTGACGACGGCGTAACTGTAAACGCAGCTCCTGCATATCAGACAGCTGAGCAGGAAACAAGCGGTGAGATAACTGTAGTTCCGGGTCTCGGCGGAGAGGACACATATACAAAGCCGTCACCGACAGCTACAGCTACTGCTAAGCCGACACCGACAGCTACGGCAACAAACAGACCGAACAACGGCAACGGCAGCGGTAACAATAACAACGGCAACAACAATAACAACAACGGCTCCGGTCAGATAGCTCGTCCGGGTACGACCGTAAACACAGGCACAGGCGTAACATCTGTTAACTTCACAGATCTTGACAGTGTCGCTTGGGCACGCGATGCGATCAACGCTCTTGCCCGCAGCGGACTTATCAACGGACGTTCAGAAACGATCTTTGATCCGAACGCAAGCGTAACAAGAGCAGAGTTCACAAAGATGGTATGCAGCGCGTTCGGCGTAGCTTCAACTCCGAATGCAGCGCAGAAATTCACAGATGTAGCTCCGAGCGATTGGTACTACGGCTGGGTACAGGCTGCGGCGTCATACGGTATTGTAACAGGCGTATCGGATACAGCGTTTGATCCGAATGCTACGATCAAGCGTCAGGATATGGCTACCATCATGTACAGAGCGATCCAGTCGTTCAACATGACGTCATCATTGCCGGCAGGCACACCAAAGACATTTGCTGACTATGACCAGATAGACGATTATGCTAAGGCATCCGTAACAGCTCTCAGCTCAGCAAGCGTTATAAACGGTACATCGGCTACGACCTTTGAGCCGTACGCAACAGCTACAAGAGCACAGGCTGCATGCATCATCTATCAGTATTACAAGGCAATAGGCGCTATGTAATCTAATATTGACTGATTGATATTCAGCTATATATACGGGATCCGTTCCGAAAGGAACGGATTCTTATTTTTTTGCGTTCAAAATAAAAAGCAAAAAACACTGTACATTTGCGCGGATATGGTGTATAATAAAAACGAAATAAAAGAATATTTTTGATAAACAGGTTCGGGGCGGAACATATATTCCGCGGTCGGCTGTTTTATTTTTCGGAGGTACATATGTCAAAGGGAAAGCTTTACGGGGTCGGCGTGGGGCCGGGGGACAGGGAGCTGATAACGCTAAAGGCGCTCCGGGTGCTTAAGAGCGCCGATATCATCGTTTCGCCGGTAACCAAGGGCGGAGGCAGAGCGGCGTTTGATATAATAGAAGAGCATGTGCGGGGGAAAGAGGTCGCTGAGTTTTTTATGCCGATGTCCAAAAACTATACGGAGCTGGAGGAAAACTACCGGACCATAGCCGACAGGGTAGAGGAGATGCTCAGAGAGGGTAAAAACATCGCGTTCATCACTCTCGGCGACGTTACCGTCTATTCGACATATATGCGAATAGACAGGCTTATTAAGGAGCGCGGCTTTGAAACGGAGCTTATTCCCGGCATACCGTCGTTCTGCGCCGCCGCAGCCACTGCCGGTACGCCGCTATGCGAGCGTGACGAGCCGCTGATGATCATTCCGGCGGGCTATGCCGCGGCGGAGGGGCTTGCGGACATGTACGGCACGAAGGTATATATGAAGGCAGGAAAGGGTGCGGCGGAGCTTGTGAGAGAGCTGAAGGAGAAGGGCAGGCTGAAAAACACGATCATGGCGGAGCGGTGCGGTATGGAGAATGAGAGGATAATAAACGGTCTCAGCGGGGATGAAGAGACCGGCAGCTATTTTTCGCTGTTTATCGTGAAGTAGCCCGGAATTATCGGTATACTGAAAAAAAGTTTTGGAGGAGCGGTAAGCAATGGTTCATTTTGTGGGAGCGGGGCCGGGCGCGGCGGATCTTATCACCGTACGCGGCAGGGAGCTTATAGAAAGAGCGGATATAATAATCTATGCCGGTTCGCTTGTGAATAAGGAGCTTTTGGAGTATGCGGCGGAGGACTGCGAGGTATACAACAGCGCGCATATGACGCTTGAACAGGTGACGGGTATAATGGAGAAAAACAGGGATAAGAGCATAGTGCGCCTGCACACGGGCGATCCGTCAGTTTACGGCGCGATACGCGAGCAGGAGGACGTTCTCGAGCGGCTCGGGATAGAATACGACGTTTGCCCGGGCGTAAGCTCGATGTTCGGCGCGGCGGCGGCGCTCGGCGCGGAATACACTCTGCCCGGCGTGAGCCAGAGCGTTATAATAACAAGAATGGCAGGCAGAACGCCCGTGCCGGAGGCGGAGAGCATAGAAAAGCTTGCCGCGCACGGCGCGTCTATGGCGATATTTCTTTCCGCCGGGATGCTCGGCGAGCTGTCGGAAAGGCTTATAGGGGGCGGCTATGCGCCCGGCTGCGCAGCCGCGATAGTATACAAGGCCACATGGCCGGACGAAAAAAGGATAATAACGACCGTGGGCGGTCTTGCGGCGGCGGGCGCGGAAAACGGCATAAGCAAGACGGCGCTCGTGCTGGTCGGCGGATTTCTTGACGGCGGATACGAGCGTTCAAGGCTGTACGATCCGGCATTTTCGCACGGGTGCAGAAAGGGCGCGGAATGAGAGCGGCGGTGATATCGTTCACGGCGAAGGGCGATGAGCTCAATAAACGTATCGCATCGTTTCTGAAGGATTTTGAAACGGAGCAGTGCGGCAGTACGTTCAATAAACGCGGCGTAAGCCTCGGCGAATGGACGCGCGATAAGTTTGAGCGGTGCCGTCTTGTGATATTCATAGGCGCGGCGGGGATAGCCGTCAGGGCGTGCGCGCCTTATATACGGTCAAAGGAGACGGATCCCGCTGTTATAGCGGCGGACGAGCATGGCAGATACGTTATTCCCCTGCTTTCGGGGCACATCGGCGGCGCGAACCGCATCAGCAGGGAGCTTGCCGCATACCTGGGGGCTGAGCCTGTCATCACTACCGCCACGGATATAAACGGCGTCTGGGCGGCGGATGAATGGGCGGCGGAAAACGGTTACCGCATATTCGATAAGGACGGGATAAAGTATATATCCGCCGCGCTGCTCAGGGGAGAAAAGGCGGGGCTTGCGAGCAGCTTCGAAATAAGGGGCAGTCTGCCGGAGGGTATAGTGCTTTCAAAGTGCACGGAATGCGGAATACTCATATCCGACAGACCAGCGCAGCCTTTCGGGCACACGCTGTGCCTTATGCCGAAGCGGCTGATAATCGGCGCGGGCAGCAGAGCCGGAGCGGATGAAAACGCGCTCATTGAGCTTTATGAAAGGCTCAGGGCGGAGCATGATATCTGTGCGGCTCCGGCGGCGGTCGCAACGATAGATATAAAAAGGAACGAGCCGTCCGTAAGGCGGCTGGCGGAGCACATGGGAACGGAGCTTTGTACGTTCACCGCCGCCGAGCTCAACGCCGCAGAGGGCAGCTTTACCGCTTCGGAGTTCGTGCGAGCTGTAACCGGGACGGACAACGTCTGCGAGCGCTCATGCGCCGCTTACGGCGCGCTCTGCGGCAGAAAAACGGAGATAATAGTAAGAAAGACCGCCGGCAGCGGCGTTACCGCCGCGGCGGCGCTGATGGATTGGAGTGTTGATTTTTGAAGCTTGTGATGTCGGGGATAGACTTTAAAAGCACGCCCTTGGAGCTGCGCTCACGCGCCGGCTTCGGCGCGGAGGAAGCGGCGAGGACGATAAGGGAAGTATGCGGCGGCGAAGCCGTGTCGGGGTGTGCGATACTATCGACCTGCGTCAGAACGGAGATATATATGTCGTTTGAGGACGGCGGCTGTGCCGTATATCCCGACCCTGCGGCGCTGCTGCTGGAGCGGTGCGCCGGGCTTGAGGGCAGGATAACGACCATGTACGGCGAAGACGCGGCAAGACACCTTTCGGAGGTCGCCTGCGGTCTGCATTCTGCGGTGCTGTGCGAGGAGCAGATAGTCACGCAGGTGAACGAGGCGGCGGCTCTGAGCCGCGCGGCCGGCGGGATGGACGCGGCGCTCAACACGCTTTTCCGCTGTGCGGTCTCGGCGGGGAAGAAGGCGCTGACTAATTACAGGATCAGCGCGGTGCCGCCGTCTGCGGCAAGCCGCGCCGCCGATATGGCGGAGGAGCTGTTCGGGAGTCTCAGAGGCAAAAGGGCGCTCGTTATAGGCAGCGGAAAGATGGGGTATCGCGCTGCGGAGGAGCTTATGAAGCGCGGCTGTGATGTGAAGATAACCGTGCGTTCCTACCGGACCGGGCAAAGCCTGGTGCCGCGCGGCGCGGTCCCGGTGGAATACGCGGCAAGGATGGCTTACATAGCGGAAAGCGATCTGCTGATAAGCGCGACGCGCAGTCCGCATTTCACGGTCACGCTCGAAGCTTTCAGGGAGCTGCCGTCGGTACCGGGATGCATATTCGATCTCGCGGTGCCGAGGGATATACAGCCTGAGATAGGCGGTATCTCGCGCTGTTTTGACATAGACGATATATATACGGACGGAGGCTGCAGCGTGCCGGATCTCAGCGGCGTTTACTCGATCGCGGACGGCGCGGCGCGTGAATTTGAGCGGTGGGCGCGGTTTAAAAGTATGCTCACGGCAGCGGACGGTCAGAAAGGGCGCGTATGAAAGGACGGAGCAGATGAAGATATATGCAGTAGGGATAGGCCCCGGCAACGCGGAGGATATGACTTTGCGGGCGCGCCGGGCCATAGAGGAGTCGGACGTTATAATAGGATATTCGGCGTATATGGAGCTTATAAAGGATATGACCGCCGGAAAGGAAACGGTATCATCGGTAATGACGAAGGAGATCGACCGGTGCAGGACGGCGCTCGAATACGCGCTCTCGGGAAAGACGGCGGCGGTAGTATCGAGCGGAGACGCGGGCGTTTACGGCATGGCTTCGCCCTTATACGAGGTGTGCGCAGGTCATCCGGAGGTGGAAATAGAGGTCGTTCCGGGCGTCACCGCCGCTTGCAGCGGCGCAGCAGCGGCAGGAGCGCCGCTGACGCATGATTTTGCGGCGATCAGCCTTTCGGACAGGCTCACCCCGTGGGCTATCATAGAGAAAAGGCTCAGGCTCGCGGCGGAGGGGGATCTCGTCATCTGCCTTTATAACCCGTCGAGCAGGAAGCGCAGCGGATATCTGCGCCGCGCCTGCGAATGCGTGCTTGAATACAAGAGCCCGGAAACACCATGCGCCTGCGCCTTCAATATCGGAAGAGAGGGCGAAAGAGTGGAGCTGTACCGTCTCGGAGACCTGGGCGAAGCTCCGGCGGATATGTTCACAACGGTGTTCATAGGAAACGCGGACACCAAAATAATAAACGGACGGCTCGTAACACCGAGGGGGTACAGCCTGTGAAAACGGTGGTTTTTTCCGGAACGGCAGACGGCCGCGCCCTGTGCGAATGGCTGACGGCAGAGGGGGCGGACGTTACGGTATGCGTCGCCACTGAATACGGCGCGTCGCTTATGAAGGGCGCACGGGTACGCGCCGGCAGGCTTGGCTGTGAGGAGATGAAGGACGTTATCCGCGGCTGCTCCGTTGTGATAGACGCAACGCATCCCTACGCGGAAAAGGCGTCTGAGAACATAGCGTCGGCGTGCGCGGAATGCGGCGCGGAGTATCTGCGCCTGCTGCGTGAGGAGACGCCGTGCCCGGGCGCAGTGCTTGCAGAGAGCGTGCGCGGGGCGGCGGAATTTTTAAGGGATAAGGACGGATATGTTTTTGTCAGCACCGGGAGCAAGGAGCTGCATGAATTCGCTCCGATAGGGAGCCGCGTGAGGGCAAGGGCGCTCGACACGGCGGAGGTGCGAAAAAGGTGCGGCAGTCTCGGACTGGACAGGATGATATATAAAGATCCCCCGTTCTCGTATGAGGACGATATCAGGGATATGCGCGGCTGCCGCTGGCTCGTTACGAAGGACGGCGGCAGAGCGGGGGGAACGGAGACGAAGCTGCGCGCGGCAAAGGCGCTGGGGATGGACGTTATAGTTATAAAGCGTCCTCAGGAGCCGCGCGGCGGTCTCGTATACGGGGAAATGAAAAGATATCTTGCGGAGAGGATCGGAGGTGCGGCCGAGGATGAAGATAAGAGCGGGCAGCCGTGACAGCGTTTTGGCTGTCGCGCAGAGCGAAATAATACTTGACCTTATAAAAAAGTCAGCGCCGGGCACGGAAACGGAGCTTGTGACCATGAAGACCACAGGCGACAGGATACTTGACCGCACTCTGGACAAGGCCGGCGGCAAGGGCTTGTTTGTTAAGGAGCTTGACGCGGCGCTGCTTTCGGGGCGCGTGGATATCACCATCCACAGTCTGAAGGATCTGCCGTCGGAGCTGCCGGAGGGGATAGAGATAGCGGCGTATTCCAAGCGCGGCTGCGCAGAGGATGTGCTGATACTGCCCAAGGGCGCGGACGTGCCGGACAGGCGGCTGCCCATAGGCAGCGCGAGCGCGCGGAGAACGGCGCAGCTTAGAGAGCTGTTTCCGGACATGGAGATAAAGCCGGTTCGCGGCAACGTGCTCACAAGGCTTGAAAAGCTGGACGCGGGCGAATATTCGGCGCTCGTCCTTGCAAAGGCAGGGATAGTGCGGCTGGGTCTGGAGGAGCGTATAAGCCGCGAGTTCACCGCCGAAGAGATGCTTCCGGCAGCAGGGCAGGGCATAATAGCGGTGGAATGCCGTTCCGGCTTTGATCACTGGTTTCTGGACGCAGTGAACGACAGGGAGGCGCAGATCTGCGCGGAGGCGGAACGCGCGTTCATAAGGGCGGTGAACGGAGGCTGTTCAGCGCCGTCCGCGGCTTACTGTACGGCGGACGGGAACAGGCTCACGATGACCGGGATGGACGTTAAAGACGGCAGGATAATAAAAAGGAGCGTCAGCGGCGGCTATGCCGAGGCGGAGGAGCTCGGCGAGCGGCTGGCGCGGCTGATAAAAGGAGAGGAGCGGACGTAAAAATGGCGGGAAAGGTCATACTTGTCGGAGCGGGGCCGGGAGATCCGGGACTGCTGACGCTTAAGGGAAAGGCGGCTTTGGAGAACGCCGATGCGGTGCTCTACGACAGGCTTGCCGGAGACGGGATACTTAGCCTGATACCCAAGGGTACGAAGAAAATAAACGTGGGCAAGCGGAGCGGGGAACACCCTGTGCCGCAGGAGGAGATAAACAGGCTTCTTTTAGACTATGCTCTGGACGGAAAGACAGTTGTGCGGCTCAAGGGCGGCGACTGCTTCGTTTTCGGGCGCGGCGGCGAGGAGCTTGAGCTGCTGTATAAGAACAACGTCGAATTTGAAGTTATACCGGGCGTGACCTCGGCGGCTGCGGTACCGGCGTATGCCGGGATACCGGTAACGCACCGCGGCGCGTCGTCGTCGCTGCATATAGTGACGGCGCGGACGGGCGGCGGAGATGCGGAGATAGACTTCGCGAAATACGCCGGGATAGGCGGAACGCTCGTGTTCCTGATGGGCGCGGCTCTGCTCGGGTATATAGCGCGCGGGCTTACGGAAGCGGGTATGGACAGGTACACGCCCTGCGCGGTCATAGAGAACGGGAGCACGCCGAGGCAGCGGAAAACGCTCGGAACTCTAATGGATATAGAGGAAAAGGCCGGAAAGGTGCAAAGCCCGGCGGTCATAGTAGTAGGCGCGGTGTGCGAGCTCAGCGAGAAATTCGACTGGTTCTCGCGGCTGCCGCTTTACGGAAAAACGATAGCCGTAACGCGGCATGAGGAGAACTCAAGCGGACTTGCGGGACGGCTCAGGGCGGCGGGTGCGAACGTAATAGAATGCCCGTGCATACATACCGAAAGCCTTGTTAACGCCAGGCTTGCCAAAAAGCTCAGGGCGGAGATACCGGAATATGATATAGCGGTGTTCACGAGCGCATCGGGCGTAAGCGCGGTGATGGACGGTCTTTACGGGGCCGGGGCTGACGCGCGTGTGTTCGGGAAAACGCGTATCGCGGTCATAGGCGGCGCAACGGCCGCCGCACTGCGTCGGTACGGGCTGAGAGCCGACATAATGCCGGACAGATACAGCGGCAGGGCGCTGGGCAAGGCGCTTGCGGGAGCGGCGGAGCGCGGCGGCAGGATACTCATGCTGCGTGCCGAGGACGCGAGCCGCGAGCTTAACGGGCTGCTGGATGCGTCCGGGATAGAATATAAGGAGACCGCCGTCTACAGGACAATACCGGAATGCGAGCTGAACATGACGGGACTCATAAACGGCGGCAGGATAGATTATGTGACGTTCACGAGCTGCTCGACCGTGCGCGGGTTCATGCAGTTCCATAAAAACGCCGACCTGCGCTCGTTCACGGCGGTGTGCATAGGCGACGCCACGGCTGCGGAGGCGGAGCGGTGCGGAATGAGCTGTATAACCGCGTTCAGCGCGTCTGTTGAGAGCATGGTGAACACGCTTATAGGCGACCGCCTTTTTGAGGCAAAGTGACAAAACGAGGGATGTGATAAAATGACGCCGGAATACAGCAGTCCGCTCGGCATAGAGCGGCGCAGCTTTGAGATAATAGAAGGGCTGATAAGCGGTATCGAGATAGACCGGGAAAATAAAAGCGTGCTTAAGCGCGTTATCCACACTACGGCGGATCTCGACTATGTGAAAAATCTGAAGTTTTCCGAGGACGCTGTGCGTATCGGCAGGGAGGCGCTGCGCAGCGGTGCGGATATAGTGACCGATACGAAAATGGCGCTTGCGGGCATAAACAAAAAGGCGCTCCGGGAGCTGGGAGGCGAGGCGCACTGCTTCATGGCTCATCCAGAGGTCGCAAAGCGTGCGGCGGATCTTGGCTCGACCCGCGCGAGCGCGGCGGCGGAATACGCGTGCCGTCTTGAGGGCGGGCTTATATTTGCGGTGGGAAACGCGCCAACCGCGCTGATACGGCTCGGCGAGCTGATAAAAGAGGGCAGAGCTGAGCCGAAGCTGATTATAGGAGTGCCGGTCGGGTTTGTTAACGTTGTCGAATCGAAGGAGCTTATCATGCAGAGCGGAGTTCCGTATATAGTTGCCGCGGGAAGAAAGGGCGGCAGCAATGTGGCGGCGGCGATATGCAACGCCCTGATATATATGGCGCGTGGAGACGAAAGGACGGGATACTGATGGCGGAAGCGGACAATGTGAAGCGCGCCGTGATAGTGGCGAGCTTCGGAACGAGCTACAGCGAAACAAGGGAAGCGGCGATAGGCGCGGTAGAGAGGGCGGTCGGAGAAGCGTTCCCGTGCCGTGCCGTGCGCCGTGCGTTCACGAGCCGCATGGTGATAGAAAAACTGCGGCGGCGCGACGGGATTGAAACGGATACCGTGGCGGAGGCTCTCGAAAAGCTTGCCGCCGAGGGGTTCAGCGAAGCGGCGGTACAGCCAACGCATGTGATAAGCGGCTATGAATACGAAAAGATAATAAAGGACGCGGAGCCTTTCAGGGATAGGTTCATCTCCCTCTCATACGGCGCGCCTCTGCTTTCATCGGATGAGGACTATGAAAGGACGGTAAAGGCGCTTGCAGCGGAGATACCGGAAATGTCGGAGCCCGATACCGCCGTAGTGTTCGTGGGACACGGGACGGAGCACCCGGCAAACGCCGCTTACGCCGAGTTCGGCAGACGGCTTGCGGAGCTGGGATACGGGAACTGCTTCACCGGGACGGTGGAAGCGCGGCCGGGTATGGACGATGTACTGAAAGAGGTAACGGAGTACGGAGCGTCAAGGGTCGTTTTGTACCCGCTCATGACCGTTGCCGGAGACCACGCCGTAAACGATATATGCGGCGGCGGGGAAGGCTCGTGGCTCACGGCGTTTTCCGGGCGCGGCTTTGACGTTACAGGAGTGAAAAAGGGGCTTGGAGAATATGCGGGAGTGCGCAGGATATTTACGGAGCATGTCCGCGCGGCTATAGCCGAGGCGGAACGGAGTCGGAGATGAGCGGGCTTAGGAAGGGCTATACCACAGGCACCTGCGCCGCCATAGCCGCGCGCGCGGCGGTAATAGCGCTGGTCACGGGCAGAGCGCCGGAGCGGGAATCGGTCGTTGTCCCGTGCGGCGAACGGATAACTGCGGAGATAGAGGACGCGTCCATAGACGGCAGCAGTGCGGAGTGCGCCGTGCGCAAATACGCCGGAGACGAT
Organism: uncultured Clostridia bacterium; assembly: GCA_944393255.1. Taxonomy (GTDB): domain Bacteria; phylum Bacillota; class Clostridia; order UBA1381; family UBA1381; genus Ornithomonoglobus. Next base: position 13,867 of record CALXZP010000029.1, read on the forward strand.
CCCGACGTTACGGACGGTCTGCTGATATATTCTCGGGTAACTCTCGTTAAAAGCGGCATAACCGTCGATGGCGGCGAGGGCGTGGGACGGGTCACGAAGCCCGGTCTGCGGCTCGCGGTCGGCGAAGCGGCAATAAACGAAACGCCGCGCCGTATGATAATATCAGCCGCTGCGGAGGCGCTGGAGGAATGCGGCGCGGAATGCGGTGCGCATGTGACGGTCTCCGTGCCGGGCGGCAGGGAGACGGCGGAACGGACGTTCAATCCGAGGCTGGGCATCGAGGGCGGTATATCCATCCTCGGCACGACCGGGATAGTGGAGCCGATGAGCACAAAGGCGGTCATGGACACGATAGAGCTGGAGCTTGGGTTCAGGCGCGCGAACGGGTATGGGTACGCGCTCGTCACGCCCGGCAACTACGGCAGAGACTACATAATGGAGCGGTTCGGGACGGATATAGACGCGGCGGTGAAATGCAGCAACTATATAGGCTTCGCAATAGATACCGCCTGTGAAAAGGGATTTAAGGGGATGCTGCTGATAGGTCATGCCGGGAAGCTGATAAAGCTTGCGGCAGGGATAATGAACACACATTCCTGCACGGCCGACGGCAGAGCCGAGGTCATATGTGCCAACGCCGCGCTGGAGGGAGCGCCGATGGAGGCGCTCGAGGCCGTTATGGAAAGCGTTACGACCGACGACGCGGCTGCTGTGCTGAAGCGGTATGGACTGCTCGATGCGGTCATGGAACGTATAGCCAAACGGATAGAGTACCATATGGACAAGCGGTGCAAAAAGCGCATGAAATATGCGTTCATCGTTTTTTCAAACGTTTACGGAGAGCTTTGCCGGGGCGGCAGCGAAGAGGTCATAAAGGAGGCGCTCAATGAAGATATATCTCATCGGGACGGGGATGGGCGGCGGCGGAACGCTGACCGCTGACGGCAGAAGGGCGATAGCTGAGGCGGAAACGCTCATAGGCGCGCCGCGTATGCTTGAAACGGAGGAAGTCCGCGAGAGCGCGAAGCCGAAGTTCGCGTCGTACAGTCCGCAGGATATCGCGGAATATCTTTCGCGCGGCGGATACGGCTGCGCGGCGGTGCTGCTTTCGGGCGACGCGTCGTTTTACAGCGGCGCAAAGCGCCTTGCCGCCGGGCTTAAAGAGCATGATGTAAAGATAATTCCCGGCATATCCTCGTTTTCGTATATGTGCGCGCTTACCGGAGCTTCAATAGAGGACACGGAGGCGGTGAGCCTGCACGGCAGGGACGGAAGCGTCGTCTGCCGCGTGCGCGATAACCGCCGGACATTCGTGCTGCCCGGTCGGCCGGAGGACGCGGGACGCATCTGCGCGGAGCTGGCGAGGTACGGTATGGACTGCTGCACGGTTTATATAGGCTCGAGGCTGGGCTACAGCGATGAACGGATGATAAAGCTGCATCCCTCGGAATATAAGAGCCACGCCGCCGCGCCGGCGGCGCTTATGATAGAAAATCCGCACCCGAAGCGGCTTTTGGGAAGGCATATACGCGACGGCGAATTTATACGCGGCGGCGTGCCAATGACGAAGGACGCGGTACGCGCATTGTCGGCAGCGGCGCTCGACCCTCCGCAGAGCGGAGTTATCTATGATATAGGCGCGGGAACCGGCTCGGTCGCGGTAGAGCTGTCGCTGAGGTCGCATGACATCACGGTCTATGCGGTAGAACGCGATGCGGAGGCGGCGGAGCTGATAAGGGTGAACAGGAGAAAATTCTGCGCCGACAATATAAAGGTGGCGGAGGGAGAAGCGCCTGCGGCGCTGGAGCCGCTGCCTCCGCCGGACTGCGCGTTCATAGGCGGCAGCGGCGGGAATATGGATGGGATAATCGAAGCGGTACTGAAAAAGAACCAAAGGGCAGTCATAGTTGTGAACACCGTAACTCTAAATTCCGCATCCGCGCTCATGAGAGCGGCGGAGCGGCTTGGGCTGGAGATCAGCGCGTCGCTCATAAACGCGGCGCATTCAAAAAAGGCGGGCGGTAGTCTGATGATGCTCGGCGAAAACCCGGTATATATTTTCAGGCTTTGGAGGGACTGCGATGGCGAGTAGGAAAATACCGCGTATAGTGATAGCTTCCGCTATGAGCGGAGGCGGAAAGACCACGGCGGCGTGCGCCGTTATGCGCGCGTTTATGAAAAAGGGCGTCGTTCCCGCGCCGTTCAAGTGCGGTCCGGACTATATAGACCCGCTTCACCATTTTGCAGCCTGCGGAAGGCAGGGGACAAATCTGGATCTGTTTTTTTCGGGTCAGGAACGGCTCAAGGAGCTGTTCGCACGTAATACTGATGGCTGCGGCATAGCTGTTATCGAAGGGGTCATGGGGTATTATGACGGGCTCGGCATGGGCTCGGCAGAGGCGAGTACCTACGAGACAGCGGCCGTTCTGAAAGCGCCCGCAGCGCTCATCGTCCCCGCGCGCGGCATGGCCTATACCGCCGCGGCGCTTATAAAGGGACTGGCGGAGTTCCGCAGCGGCAGCGGTATCGCCGCAGTGATACTGAACGGCGTTACGGAGGGTACGTATAAAATGCTCGCGCCCGTGATAGAAAGAGAGACCGGGATAAAGGCGGCGGGGTACATTCCAAAGCTGCCTCACGCGGTGCCGCCGCGTCATCTGGGGCTTGAGCTGCCTTGGGAGGCGGACGCGGAGGCGCTTGAAAAGAACGCGGATATCATCGCCGAAACGGTGGATACGGAGCTTTTGTATAAGATCGCGTCCGAAGCGCCGGAGCTTGAGTATGAGCCGTGCGATATAAAAAGCGGCGGCGCGGTCAGGATAGCGGCCGCGCGGGACAGGGCGTTCTGCTTTTATTATAAAGAGAATTTCGACATACTAAAACGGCTCGGAGCGCAGATAGAATATTTCAGTCCGCTCTCGGACAAGCGTCTGCCCGAGGGGGTGAGCGGAGTTATACTCGGCGGCGGATATCCGGAGCTTCATGCCAGGGAGCTTTCCGAAAATACGGAGCTGCTCGCGGATATAAAAAGCAGGCTGGAAGCCGGAATGCCGTGTATCGCCGAATGCGGCGGATTCATGTACCTGCATGAGAGCATGGAGGACGAAAACGGCGTGAAGCGCGGCATGGCGGGAGTGATAAAGGCCTGTGCGGTGAAAAAGGACAGGCTCGTCCGGTTCGGGTACGCGGATATCAAAGCCGCGTCGGACGGCGCGTATCTCAGGGCGGGCGAGGCGGTGAAGGCGCATGAATTTCACTATTGGGACAGTACGGATAACGGCGCGGACTGTATCGCCGAAAAGCGGAACGGAAAACGCAGCTATAGCTGCGTACACATGCGCGGCACAATGTTCGCAGGGTTTCCGCATCTGTATTTCGGCTCCGATATAAAATTCGCGGAAAGGTTTCTGGACGAGTGCAGGAGGTACGGGCGATGATAGAGCTTATCACCGGCGGCAGCGGCAGCGGAAAGTCGGAGTACGCCGAGAGACGGATATGCGAGGCGCACAGGGCGAACGCGGAAAAGCCGCTCGTCTATATAGCCGCCATGCAGCCGTTCGGCGCGGAGGCGCGGGAGCGGATCGCCAGGCACAGGGCTATGCGCAGCGGAAAGGGCTTTGAGACCGTTGAGAGATATACGGGGATAGACGGGTCGGAGGCAGAGCCGGGCTCGGACGTGCTGCTTGAATGTCTCGGCAATCTGACCGCAAACGAGATGTTTTCCGGCGGCGCGGCGGACGCCGGATGTGCGGAGCGCATAAAGCGCGGTCTGGACAGCCTCGCGCGGCGGTGCGCCAATTTGTGTATCATAACGAACGAGGTGTTTTCGGACGGGATGAGGTACGGCGCGGACACCGTGCTGTATATGCGCGCGCTTGCGGAGGTGAATATATACGCCGCCCGTATCGCCGATACGGTAACGGAGGTGGTGTGCGCCGTGCCTGTGAGGATAAAACAAGCGGAGGACGCTTTATTATAAGAGAAAGGGGCGCTGTAGATGCTGAGATCTTTTATCGCCGCATTTTCGATGTATTCGAGGATACCCATGCCGCGCATCGAGTGGAGCGAAAGTGCGGTGAAATATGCGATGTGCTTTTTTCCGGCGGTCGGTATAGCGGTCGGAGCGGCGCTTTTTGCGGCCGCATATATAATGAGGCGGCTGGGCGCGGGGGATATACTGTATTCTGCGGTCATGACTGCGATACCGGTAACGCTGACCGGGGGAATACATATGGACGGGTTCATAGACGTGTCCGACGCAAACGCCTCGTTCGGCAGCCGCGAAAAACGGCTGGAGATAATGAAGGATCCGAACGTAGGCGCGTTTGCGCTGATACGCACGGCGGTATACTTTATGCTTGCGTTCGGGATATGGAGCGAGACTGCGGCGGCGGACGTGCCGGTCATAGCGCTCGGCTGCGTGCTGTCGCGGACGCTGAGCGCTCTTTCGGTGATAACGTTCCCGCTTGCAAAGGGGACGGGGCTGGCGGCTATGTTTTCCGGCGCGGCGGACAAACGCCGCAATGCGGCGGCGCTGCTGTGCTGGCTGACGCTCTGCGCGGCCATGGCGATCGCGGCAGACCCCGTGCGCGGCGCGGCTATGTTCACCGCCGCCGGGGCAGTATTTTTGGCATACCGGATAACGAGCGTTAAGCGCTACGGCGGTATCACCGGAGATCTTGCCGGCTGGTTTTTGCAGCTCTGCGAGCTTGCGGTACCGGCGGCGGTCGTATTTGCGGGGAGGTTATTATGATATTCGTAACGGGAGGGGCGTTTCAGGGAAAACGGCGGTTTGTCACGGAAACGCTCGGTATAAGCGAGGAACGCGCGCTGTTCGATGCGCATGAATATGTGGAAGCGGCGCTTTCGGAGGGGCGCGATCCGGAGGCGGAGCTGATGCGGATGATATGCGGCGGCGCTGTGGATGCGGTGACCGCCGACGAGATAGGCATGGGCATAGTTCCGCAGGATGCGGACGAGCGCAGGCGGCGCGAGATCACTGGAAGGATCATGTGCAAAATAGCGGAGCGCTCGGACGAGGTATACAGGCTCGTCTGCGGCATACCGGTAAAAATAAAGCAGGGGTGAGAGCTGTGTGGATCATATATTCGGCGGCGGGGCTTGGGCTCGGCTTTGTACTGGATCTCATTTTCGGCGATCCGCATTGGCGGTTCCATCCGATATGCGTCATAGGCTCGCTGATATCCTTTGCCGAACGCGCGGCAAGGCGGATATTCCCAAAAGGGAAGAGAGGCGGGCTTGCGGGCGGCGCGGCGGCTGCTGTATTCGTCTGCACCGCCGTGACGGCCGCGGCTGCTGCTGCGGAAGCGGCGGCGTATGCGGCGGGCGCGTATGTATATATCGCGGCGGAGGGTCTGATGTGCTGGTTCGTTACAGCGGCGCGGTCGCTTAGAACGGAGAGTATGAGGGTATACGCTGCACTTGCGGAGGAGGATACCGAAAAAGCGCGCGGAGCTGTCTCGATGATAGTCGGGCGCGATACGGCGGAGCTGGACAGGGACGGTATAATAAGGGCGGCGGTAGAGACCGTTGCCGAGAATACCTCGGACGGGGTCATAGCGCCGCTCATATTTACCGCCATAGGCGGCGCGCCGCTGGGGTATCTGTATAAAGCGGTCAACACTATGGATTCCATGATGGGGTACAAAAACGAGAAATACATGTATTTCGGCAGGACTGCGGCAAGGCTGGACGACCTCGTCAATTTTATACCGTCGCGCATATCGGGGCTTATGACCGTGCTCGCGGCGTATATGACGGGCATGGACGGAAAGAACGCTTTTAAGATATTTAAAAGGGACAGGCTGAAGCATGCCAGTCCCAACAGCGCCCAGACCGAATCGGCTTGCGCCGGCGCGCTCGGTGTGCGGCTTGCGGGCGACGCTTGCTATTTCGGAAAGCTGCATAAAAAGGAGTATATCGGCGACGATACGCGCGGCGTCGAGGCGGAGGATATAGTAAGAGCGAACAGGCTCATGTACACAGCCTCGGCAGTGTCGCTCGCCGCGCTGCTCCTTCTGAAAACGGCGGTATGGTGCGCCTTTTTCGGATAACGGAAATAAAAATCTGTATAAGATCGGAGAAACAGTGTTATGGAATATATTCATGGCGGCGACGCGTTCAGGTACGCGCCCGGGATAATAGATTTTTCAGCCAATATAAATCCGCTCGGAACGCCTCCGGAGGTCGCCGCTGCGGCTGCCGCTGCGGACATTGCGTCGTATCCCGATCCGAAAAGCTCCGCGCTCCGTTCCGCCATAGCGGAGATGACGGGCGCGGCTGAGGATGATATCATCTGCGGCAACGGAGCCGCGTCGCTCATGTTCACGCTCGCGGCGGCGGTGAGGCCGAGGGTCACGCTCATACCCGAGCCTGCGTTCGCGGAGTATGAAAGAGCCGCGCGAAGCGCCGGATCGGAGATAGTTTATTATCCCGAGGACGGCATATCGGATATTGCCGCGGATGCGGCGGATCTGATCTTTATCTGCACTCCGAACAACCCTACCGGGTATCTGACCGGGCGCAGCGCGGTGATCGCGGCGGCAGAGAGAGCGGCGAAGCGCGGCGCGGTCGTAGCTGTGGATGAATGCTTCAATGATTTTCTGGACTGTCCGGAGCGGTATTCGGTGAGCGGTCTTACAGCGGAGTACAAAAATCTTGCCGTTATAAGGTCGTTCACCAAAATGTACGCGATACCCGGTCTGCGGCTGGGCTATATGCTTTGCTCGGACAGGGAGCTGACCGGGCGCATGTACGTGCTGCGCCAGCCATGGGAGGTGTCCGCGCCCGCCGAGGCGGCGGGGATAGCGGCTTGCGCCGCGCGGGAGCACGCCGTAAGGACGAGGGAATATATCCATGCCGAAAGGGAATATATAAAACGCGGATTTGACCGTCTCGGCATAGTTTACAGGGAGCCGAGCGCGAATTTTATAATGTTCCGCCATGAGCCCGGGCTTAGGGAACGGCTGATAGGCAGGGGGATACTGATCCGTTCCTGCGCCGGTTTCCGTGGGACGGGCGGCGGATGGTTCCGTGCGGCGGTCAGGAGGCATGAAGAAAACGCCTTGCTTATAAAGGCGCTGGAGGAGTTAGATGGCTAAAAGCATTATGATACAGGGAACTATGTCCGGCGCGGGTAAAAGTCTGATAGCGGGCGCGCTGTGCAGGATATTCACTCGCGGCGGCTACAGGACTGTGCCGTTCAAGTCGCAGAATATGGCGCTCAACTCGTTTGTGACGCATGACGGGCTGGAAATGGGGCGGGCGCAGGTCATGCAGGCTGAGGCGGCGATGCGCGAGCCTGACGTGAGGATGAATCCTATACTTCTGAAGCCGACGAGCGACGTGGGTTCTCAGGTGATAATAAACGGAAAGCCTGTGGGAAACATGCCAGCGCGGGAGTATTTTAAGCGGAAAAAGGGCTATATACCTATAATACGCGACGCGTATGAGTCGCTTGCCGCCGAGAACGATATAGTTGTCATCGAGGGCGCGGGAAGCCCGGCGGAGATAAATCTCAGGGAAAACGACATAGTAAACATGGGAATGGCGAGAATAGCCGGAGCCCCAGTGCTGCTTGTCGGCGATATCGACCGCGGCGGCGTGTTCGCGCAGCTTTACGGGACTTCGGCTCTGCTGGAGCCGGACGAGCGCGAAATGCTCAAGGGGCTTATAATAAACAAGTTCAGGGGCGACAGAGCTATACTGAAAAACGGTCTGGACATGCTCGAATCGCTCACGGGCAAGCCGGTGCTCGGGTTCGTGCCCTATACCGACGCCGATATAGACGAGGAGGATTCGCTCGCGGAGCGGCTCGGCAGACGCGAATACGGCGGCGCGGCCGATATCGCGGTACTAAGGCTGCCGCATATCTCAAATTACACGGATCTCATGCCGCTTGAAGCCTGCCCCGGCGTATCGCTCAGATACGCCGCTGCCGCGCACGAGCTGGGCGAGCCGGATCTCATAATAATACCGGGCACAAAAAACACGATAGGCGATCTGCTGCATATACGCGGCTCCGGGCTGGAGGCGGCAGTCATGAAGCGCGCAGCCGCAGGAACGGCGGTTATAGGTATCTGCGGCGGATATCAAATGCTCGGGCGGGAGATTTGCGATCCTCAGGGCGCGGAATACGGCGGTTCTGTGCGGGGTATGGGGCTTTTAAATACGAAAACTGTGTTCGGGAGCGGCAAGAGGACCGTGCGCGTAAAGGGCAGGATAGAGAATATCGGCGGCGCGCTTTCGGGGCTTTCGGGGTGCGTGATAGACGGCTACGAGATACATATGGGCGAGACCGAAGCATACGATCCGCCGTTTGCCGTGCTCACGGACGCTGACAGCGGCGAAAGACCTGACGGCGCGGTCAGCGGCAATGTATACGGCACGTACGTCCACGGGCTTTTCGACAGTCCGGACGCGGCAAGGAACATAGTCGGCGCGATCCTGGAAAAGAAGGGACTTTCCGACGATGGGATAAATGATTTCGACATACGCGCGTACAAGGAGCGCCAGTACGAAAAGATAGCCGCCGCAGTGCGCGAAAATACAGACATGGACAGGATATACCGTATAATGGGACTTTAAGCTCGGGAACTGACGCAGGATGATACAGGCATTGCTGTTTGAAAGGATGGTACTGAGATGAAAAAGACTTTGACAGCGGCGGGGATATTGATCTTGATATCGCTGTGCGCGTATTTTGTTTCGGTAAGAATAGGAATGAAAAGACCTGCATCAATAGAGGAGATACCGGATACGCATTTAAAAGCGGCGGTAAACAACACTGATTGCAGGTATTTTGTGATATCCCATCCTCCGGAAGATCTGTATGAACTGAAAGCTTTGGCCGAAGATTATACGGAACAATATATCAGCTCCAACGGTATTGGTGATACGGAGGATGAAATATACGCATATCATTGGGTATTTTTCAGAGAAACAAAAGTGGTAAACACAGACTGGAAGCAGTCAGACGGATATTTTTCCGTGGACAGGATAGAAGATCATTTCAATGATATTATCGTGTCTGTTTGGTGGAAAGCCGAGGATACCGAAAAAAATTATACTGTCAGACGGCTTTCACGCAAAAGCGGTTCCGGAAATATTATTGAAACTAAACGGTTTGCCGGCGATAAGTTAGTCGAATGAAAATCTTATGCGGATCATGCGGTTTTGCCGCCGCAGGCGACAGACCTTAAATTTATGAAAAATTTATTGGAGAATAAAAATGAATGATACATATAAGTTAAATAATTTTAATGAATTTCAGTTCTCCATGAATGTACATATGGATCTCGATTTGATCATTGAACTGATAGTACTTATTATCGTTTACGAGATAGTTAAGACCATAAAAAAGTAACCGCTTACTCTGCAAAGTAAGCGGTTATAATGCTTTGTTATACAAGCATTTTCCGGGCGATAAGCCCAATAAAACCGATTTATGCAGAATAACCGCTTCGGTTATCCTTCTGCTACCATTCTATCATAGAAAAAGTGAAATGTCAATAGGCATACCGTAAACTTTTACGGTCGGTACGGTTCATAGAAGCACATTGGGAACGGTGTGCTTTTTTGATACATAAATTTATTGAACGGCAAGGTGAAACGTATGGAAAACGGTACAGGCAGCACTGCGGCAGTGGGCGCAGCCGCTCTGGAGGTGCAGGACCGTAACGGACGCCCTTGCGGCCGGGTACAGTCCGTACAGGCTGTCGGAGCGGCTCAGGGGCTATGCGCGTTCCGAGAGCGGGAACGGCATAAGGTACGTTACGGAGCGGCTCATGCGCACGGAGACGGCGCATTTCCTCTCCGCCGGACAGCTCGCCGCATACAGGGATATGGGCGCGCGGGAGTACAGGTTCATGTCGGCGCTCTCGGAGCGTACGTGCAGCGTTTGCGGCGGTCTTGACGGGAAGGTGTTCAGAGCGGCGGAGGCGGCGCCGGGAACGAATTATCCGCCGATACATCCGAACTGCCGGTGTACGACGATAATAGCGGACTTTACGCCCGGCACGAGATGGGCGAGGGATCCGCTCACGGGAAAGGGGTACAAGGTAGACGGTTCCGTTACGTTTGAGGAGTGGCGCGGCAGTCTTTCGGACGAGCAGCGCGCGGCGATGGAGACGCATGTGACGGAAATGCGGGAGCATTCGCGGAAAAAGGAGCAGTACGAGCGGTACAAAAGCGTGCTCGGAGCGGAAAATGTTCCGAAAACCCTTGACGCGTTTGAGAAAATGCCGTATAATGATAGTGAGAAGTGGGCGGAGCTGAAAGAGGCATACAGGTATGTGAACGCTCACGAGGGCGCGGATATGAACGCGTACAGGTGCGTGAAGGAGCTGAGGGGCTTATTCCCGAAGGGAAGCTTTCATATTCCGGCTAAACCGATCAATACAAACGCTCTTAATTTTGATGCTGAACATATCAACGAGGAACGCGCACATGGAGTAACAAGGGAGGAAGCTGTCGGATTTATAAACGAAGCTAAGGTTTCACGTACCGTTTGGCAAGGACAATATGAGAGATATTACAGCAACGCAGGTGTTGCGTATGTTAATGTCAATGAGAATTACATAAGGACGGCTTTTAAAGAGGCGGAATTTGATGAAGCAGCTCGGAACATTATGAAAGTGGTGAAAAAATATGGCTATTAATGACATTTTGGATAGCGTATATTGTCCGCTTGTAGATGACAATATACAGGACATTGACTGCATTGAAAACAGAGATTGCGTAGATGGTTTCATAAAACTGAGTTCTATGCCGGATAAATACAAGGTTAAAGACAATTACATCAGTATATGCAAAAAGTGTGAATATCATGATTACTGATGTAATTTGACTGATAATATATTTTGATACTGATCAACAAAGCACATCGGGAACGGTGTGCTTTTTTGATACATAAATTTATTGAAAGGCAAGGTGAAGCGTATGGAAAACGGTACCGGCGGCGCGGTCGGGGACAGATTGAACGGCGGCGCTGCGGCAGTGGGCGCAGCCGCCCCGGAGGCGCAGGGCGGGGCGGCCGCTACGGCGTCCGGGCAGACCGGAGGCTCCGGAGATGCTGCGGCTCAGGCCGCGGCGCAGGGAGACAAGGGCGCAGCGGCGGAGCGCGGAGGGTTTACCCAGGCGGATATCGACAGAGCAGTGGATGCGGCGAAAAAGCAATGGACGGCGGAGCAGGACGAGGCGGCGCGGCTTTCGAAGCTCACAAAGGACGAGAGGACGCGCGAGGAGCTGAGGCTCGGCCGGGAAAAGCTCGACAGGGAACGCGCCGCTTTCGAGCGGGAAAAGCTCGAGACCGAGACGGCAAGGCAGCTGGCGGAGCGCAGACTTCCCGCCGGAATGGCGGCGAGGCTGTGCGGCAGCGACGCGGAGGAGACGAAGGCGAACATTGACGCTTTTGAGGCGGACTGGAACAAGGCGCTCAAGGCCGCAGTCAGCGAACGGCTCAGCTCGGGCGCGCCCAAGGCTCCCGGCGCGGATGCGCGGGGTGGCGGCTCCATGAAGGATATCATAGAGGAGAACATCAAAAGAGGCTTTTAAGAAAGGTAAGGTGATAGCATGGCGGTAAACACGCTTGAATTTGCGCAGCTGACACAGACTGCGCTCGATAAGCAGGTAATAGCGGAGGCGACGTCCGGGTGGATGGAGCTGAACGCTTCGCAGGTGAGATACACGGGAGGCAGCGAGGTGAAGATCCCGAAGCTGTCCATGGACGGGCTCGGCGATTACGACCGCGACAACGGATTTGTACAGGGCAGCGTTACGCTGGCATGGCAGACAAAGACGCTCACGCAGGACAGGGGACGCACGTTCCAGCTCGATTCGATGGATGTGGACGAAACGGCGTTTGTGGCGACGGCTTCGGCGGTCATGTCCGAGTTCCAGCGCACTAAGGTGATACCGGAGATAGACGCTTACAGGTATTCCTCCATAGCCACGCAGGCTCTGGCGAAGAGCAAGGGCGAGAGCGGCTACACTCCCGCCGCCGCGACGATACTCACGAAGATACGCGACGCGGCGTACAAGATATACGACATTGCCGGAGAGGTGCCGCTCGTGCTGACGATGTCCATGAACGTGGCGTCGCTGCTCGAGGCGTCTACGGAGATAGCGAAGTATATGGACACGGTGGATTTTGCAAGGGGCGAGATACACACGAAGGTGCGTTCCATAGACGGGATACCGATCATAAAGGTACCGTCGGCGCGGATGAAAACAAAGTATGTATTCTACGACGGCACGACCAAGGGCGACAGCGTACCCGACCAGACGGGCGGAGGCTTTGCCGCGGACAGCACTGCCAAGGATATAAACTTCATCATCCAGGCCAGAGACACGGCGATAGCGGTATCCAAGACGGACAAGATACGCGTGTTCGCGCCCGACACCAACCAGAAGGCGGACGCGTGGAAGATAGACTACAGGAAGTATCACGACCTGTGGATACTCGATAACCAGTTCGACCGTATCTACGTGAACACGAAGTAAGGAGGCGCGGACGATGGTCAAGATGGAAAAGCTAAACGTCGTTCGCTTTGCGGCGGACGAGAGACAGAAGCGCAGGCTTGAGGAGCAGGGGTTTAAGGAGGCTTCGGAGCCGGTCAAAAGGAAGGGGAGCGCGGCGGATGGACGGGATAAGGCTTGACGGCTGCCTCGTGCGTACCAAGCTCCTTTTGGGTATCGCCGGTACGGAGTCGGACGAGCTCCTGAAGCTCATCATCGCCGACGCTGAGGATATGATACTCGGCTACTGCCGTATAAGCGTTCTGCCCAGGCCGCTGGAGAGCCTTGTGCCCGTTATCGCGGCGGACGTGTTCCGCGAGACCGGAGCCGGGAAGAGCGAAGCGCCCTCGGATATCTCGCAGATAACGGAGGGCGCAAGGAGCGTTGCTTATTCCGTCGTACGCACGGACGAGGGAGGCGTTTTCGAGCGTTACCGCCGCCGGCTCATGCCGTACAGGCGGGCGCGGACGCCCTCGGACGTTACGGAGGAATTTCACAATGGCTCCGTTTGAAAGGTTTTATACAAAGACCGCCGAGATCGTGAGCATTACCGAAGAGGGCGCGTACAGCCGCAGGGAGGTCATAACGCCGATATGCACCGTAAAAGCGGACATACAGCCGTACATCTCCGGAGAGGCGAGCCGCAACGAGCTCGGCGATATGCAGTTCGGACTTTCGGCGCAGTACAAGCTGAAGCTTTTCTCGGCTCCGAACGAAAACATCGAGGTCGGGAACTACGTCAGATACAAGGACAAGTATTACCGGATAGAGCACGTTTCCGACTGGGAGACCGGAGCGGAGGCGATACTTGCGGAAAGGGGGCGCGGAGGATGAATATATCGGTCAAAATAGAGGGGCTCGACGGGGTCCTGGACAAGCTCGGCTCGCTTGCCGCGCCGGACAGGATGAGGCGGGCGCTCGAGGCCGCCGGGGAGGTCGTAAGCGCGGACGCGAAGGCCAACTGCCCCGTGGACACCGGGTATCTGCGCAATTCCATAAGCGTGAGCACGGACGGGAACAGCGCGGTGATAGGACCCTCGGCGGAGTACGGCATATACGTCGAGTTCGGGACAGGGGCGCATGGGGATGCGGGAGTTGCCCACACGTCCAAAAAGCAATGGACCTACTACAGCCGCGGCGGGTTTTACACCACGTCCGGTCAGCCGCCCAGACCGTTCCTCGTTCCTGCGCTCAAAAATAACGTCGCCGAGATAGCGCGGCGGTTCAGGGAGGCGTACTGATATGGTCGATTTTAACGCCGAGGCTGAGAAAGCGCTTTCCGCGCTGCCTTATACCGTATGCTTCTATTATCCCGAGCGGTTCAACAAGCTCCCGGTGATAAGCTTTTACAATCTGTCGGAGCGCGGCGCGTTCGCCTGCGACGATACCGAAACGGTCTCGCGGGGCTGGGTACAGACGGACGTTTGGGCAAAGGAGCCTGCGGAGTGCGGGAGGATAGCGGCAGAGACCGCCGAGGCTATGGCGGCCGGAGGCTGGATACGCGAAATGTCTATGGACATGCCCAAGACGAACGGGATATACCACAGGACGCTGCGGTTCGTGAAGGACTGCATAAACAATAACAATATCTGAAATATCAAAGCAAGGAGGTTTTTATTATGCCTGATACCAATACAAACAAGAGACCGCTGCCCACCATAGGCGTGTCGAAGTACACTTATTTCCCCATAACCGACGACGGGGAGGACGGGACAACCTACGGCGCAGCCGTATCCCTGCCCGGCACCACAGAGATATCGCCCACGGATTCGGGCGGAAACGCCGTGTTTGACGCTGACGACGGCGCATACGCGAGCGTTGCGTATCTCGAAAACATGGGTCACGAGCTCACCAACGCCGACATCACGCCCAAGGTGGACGCGGACTGGAGAGGGCTCACGCTCGGAACGAACGGGCTGCTCACCGTTGCGGACACAAAGACTCCGTATTTCGGGGTCGCGTGGCGCGTTCAGAAGGTGGACGGGACGTACAGGTATGTGCGCTACTACAAGGGTTCCTATGCGTTTGCGTCGAGCGTAGGCGGTCAGACGAAGCCGTCGTCGGGTGCGCCCGAGTTCCAGACCGCAACGGCTACGTTCACGGCGGTGAAGAGGCTTTCGGACGGGGCTTACTACACCTACGTAGACGAGACCGATTTCCCGACAGGAGTTACAAGGGAGACGTTTGAGGAAGAATGGTTCTCGGACATGGACTACGAGCCCGCAGCCGGCGCGTGATAGGAGGGCAATATGAACAACACTTTATCATTTACGCTGGATAAAAAGAAGTATACGTCGAAGCCGTTCGATTTTGAGGCGTTCTGCCTCGTAAACGACAAGCATATAGAAAAGGACGCGAAGTCGGTCTACAGGATATGCTCCGATGCGGTCGGATACATGTTCGACGGCACGGACGCGGCGGGGGACGTACTTGCCGCGCTTGCACCGGGCGAGTATGCGAAGCTCTGCCGGGAGGTCTGGGACATGTACGCCGACGCGCTAAAAAACGAGTAAAGCCGCGGCGCGATCCGCGGCTGGGACGGCGGCGCTCCGGCAAGGGCGGGGAACGGTTCCGCGGCCTTTACGCCTCGCTCTTTAAGGCGTGGCACATCCTGCCCTCGGATCTCGCGCGGCAGGATCCGCGTCTGCTCATGGACGCGCTCAGCGAGGACGAGCCGGAGCTGCCGGAGAACATGAGCCCGCAGCTGCGCATGTTTTACGGTTTGTAACGGGGAATTGACAAAACAGTATATTATGTGCTATACTGTAAGCACGGCAGAAGGGTACGGCGGTTATTCCGACACCATGATAGAATGGGGGCGTCGGATATGGATGATATGATTATTATTCTGTTTTTGATATTACTCATAATCATTTACATAAAAAAGTAACCGCTTACTCTGCAAAGTAAGCGGTCTATAAATTTTATAAACTGTTTTTGCGGAATAACCGCTTCGGTTATCCTTCTGCTACCATTCTATCATAAAATATCGGTTTTGTCAATATTTTTAAAGCACATCGAGGGATGTGCTTTTTTCTTGCGTTTTTTTAGAAAGGGGGCATGGTTTTATGGCTGATGAAGCGGCGAGCCTGCTGGTGAGGATAACGGGCGACGCGTCGCAGCTGGAGGCGGCGGCCGCGGGCGCGGCGCGGTCGCTTTCGGGGCTTTCGGCGGCGGGAACGGGCGTTTCCGGCACGACGCAGAAGGCGCTCGGCAAGGTATCGGAAAGTACGCGCAGCTATGCGGATGCGGTCGCGGACGCGAAGCGGAACCTGGAAAGGAAGAACGCCGCGCTCAGAAAGACAGAGACCGCATACAAAAGCACAAGAAAGAGTGTTGAGAGCAGCAACGCCGCTCTGAGCGCGGAGAAAGACCGGGTCGAGCAGCTGATGAAGGCTCAGCAGGGAAGGATAGACCGCTACGAGGAGATGAGCCGCGCCGCGAAAAAGAACAGCGCGGCGTACAAGCTCACCGGAGAGCAGCTCAAAAAGGAGCATGCGGCGATGAAGGAGCTGGAGACCGGCTATAACGATATCACCGGGCGGATAAAGACCAATAACGCGGAGCTGGACAAGGCCGCCCTTGCATATAACGGGGCGCAGAAGGCCGCTAAGACGGCGGGGGAGCAGTACAAAACGCTTTCAGGAAATATGGCGGAGGTCATACGGTATGAAAAGGCGTTCCGGATGCAGGAGATAGGCGAGTCTATAGAGAGCGCGGGCAGCGCCATCGACGAGGCGACAAGACCGCTGCAGGCGCTCGCGCTCGCGGCGGCCGCCGGAGGAGTCGCGTCCGCTAAGTTCGCGATAGATTTTGAGGATAATTTCGCGGCGGTCAAAAAGACCGTTGACGGTACGCCGGAGCAGCTTGAAGCGATACGGCAGGGGCTGATAGACCTCACGACGGTCGGCATAGACGGACGAAACCCGCTGCCGATGGCGACGGCGGAGCTTACGGAGCTTGCGGCGGCGGGAGGTCAGCTCGGCATACAGACGGAAAACATCCTCGAATTTACCGAGGTCATGGCGCAGATGGGCACCGCTACCAACCTTTCGGGCGAGACCGGCGCGCAGGCTATGGCGCGGTTCATGAACGTTATGCAGGAATCGCAGCGCAACGTCCGCAACGTCGGTTCCGCAGTCGTGGATCTCGGAAACAATATGGCGACCACCGAGGCGGAGATAATCTCCATGTCCAACC
>CALXZP010000030.1 GCA_944393255.1 uncultured Clostridia bacterium
GACAGTCAATAAACAGTATTAAACTATAAAGAGTGAACATCATTACTATGAAACATCATGAAGATTGAAAATCGTGATGTTTTTCTATTTTAAAGCAAAGAATGTTTTGCGGTTATATCCCAAAAAACTATTGATATTTCTAAAGAAATGCGGTATAATATTAAATAGGAGGTGTTTGCCATGATTAACCGACCAATTTATATTAATAAGATAATGTCTTATGCGGATACTCCGTTTGTAAAAATCCTGACCGGAATACGCCGTTGCGGCAAATCGACCATTTTGAAGCTGCTGATGGATGAAATGAAGAAGCGCGGTGCAAATGATAATCAAATATTACACTACAGTTTTGATTCTTTGGAATACGAAGACATTAAGACAGCCAAACCACTGTTTGAATACTTGAAACAGCATTTGTTTTTAGATGGGAAAACTTATCTTTTTCTTGATGAGATTCAAGAGGTGAAGTCGTGGGAAAAGGTTGTAAATTCGCTCATGACAGACTATAATGTGGATATTTATGTTACCGGTTCTAATTCTCGCATGCTGTCCTCTGAAATATCGACCTATCTTACCGGCCGTTATGTGTCCTTTCGCATTTATCCGTTATCATTTTCTGAATATATAACCTTTAGAAAAGAACATACGGAAATTTTAGAGCCGCACATAGAACTTGCAAATTATTTGCGTCTTGGGGGGTTTCCTGCGGTTCATCTGCAAAAATACACACCGGATGAGGTCTATACCATCGTTAAGGATATATACAATTCCACGATTTTCACAGATATTGTAAGACGCAATCAAATTCGCAAGGTGGATCAACTGGAACGCATTGTAAAGTTTACTTTTGACAATGTGGGACGGACATTTTCTGCGGCTTCTATTTCCAAATATTTAAAAAGTGAAAACCGAGTTATCGACAATGAAACTGTTTATAACTACCTCAGTAAGTTGGAAAGTGCCTATATTCTTCATCGTTGCTCACGCTTTGATGTACAGGGCAAAGAAATTTTGAAAACACAGGAAAAATTCTACCTCGCCGACCCTGCCTTGCGATATAGCGTATTAGGATATTCATCGGACAGTGTAGCGGCGATGCTTGAAAATGTTGTATATCTTGAATTGCTGCGCCGCGGGTATGATGTTTTTGTCGGTAAACTTGATAATGCTGAAATTGATTATGTTGCCACAAAACAGGAAAATAAATTATATATCCAGGTTACTCAAGAGATTAGTTCGCCGGAAACGGAAAAACGTGAGTATGGCAGACTGCTTGGAATTCGGGATAACTATCCTAAGTATGTATTGCGGACAGACGTATTTGCAGGTGGTAATTATGAGGGGATCAAAACTATGCACATTGCGGATTTTCTGCTTAGCAATGAGTATTAAGGAGATAATGGACGAGAAAAAGTAAATTTTCAAGCTTGGTGCGCCTGAAAGGACTTGAACTGTGTCACTTCCGCGGTGGTAATATCAGCAATAAAAAACAACTCGTAAGCTGCTATTCAGCTTACGAGCTGTTGGTGCGCCTGAAAGGACTTGAACCTTCACGTCGGGGACACCAGATCCTAAGTCTGGCGCGTCTGCCAATTCCGCCACAGGCGCGAATAATTTAGGTAATAATGGAAAGGTGTGCGACGAGGCAACGATTGACCGTCAAGTGCAACATGCTCTCCCCGACGACATTGATTATTATAGCAAAAAAAATTGGTTTTGTCAAGCGCTAACAAAATCAAAAATGACGATCGGGCTATTTATGTTAAAAAATCATTAAAAATTTGATTTTTTTATCAAATTATGCACTAATCTCACAAAACCGATCGGATATAAACGGCATTTTTTTCTATGGGTCTCTTTTTTTTTACAGAACCGACGTGCGCCGGGGGACTTTATGAAAACAAATCCTTTAAATCTATTGAATTGACCGCCGATATGTGATACAATAAAAGCATAAAATACGTTTCGGACGGCCGGGGCATACACGCCTTTTGCGGTCATACGAAAATACATTACAGCAGGAGAAATTCAAATGGTTGCTATAATAGATTACGGTGCGGGAAACCTGCACAGCGTCAAGAACGCGCTGGACTACCTCGGTGCGGATGCGGAGATAACGTCGGACAGGGAACGGATACTTGCGGCAGACCGCGTTATCCTGCCGGGCGTAGGCTCGTTCGGCGGCGCGATGAAAAGTCTGGATGAAAGCGGGCTTTCCGGGGCCGTCAGGGAGGCGGCGGACGGTTCAAGACCGTTTCTGGGCATATGCCTGGGTCTGCAGCTGCTCTTTGAGCGGAGCGAGGAAAGCCCGGGCGTTGAAGGTCTGGGCATATTCAAGGGCAGCGTCGAAAGGATCCCGGATTGCGGGCTGAAAATACCGCATATGGGCTGGAACAATATAAGAACGGCAAAAAAGAGCGCTATACTTCCCGATAACGAGCCGTTCGTATATTTTGTCCATTCCTATTATATAAAGCCGGAAAACGAGGCGGATATCTCGGCTTATACCGAGTACGGCGCAAGGCTGGGCGTTGCGGCGGAGCGCGGAAAGGTGTTCGCAACGCAGTTCCATCCGGAAAAGAGCGGCGAGGCCGGACTGGACATTCTGAGAAGATTTTTAGAGGTGTGACCGCGGCAGCGGACGCGCCCGGTTCATAGAAGGAGTTACTTATATATGTATGCAAAGAGGATAATCCCGTGCCTTGACGTTGACCGCGGCAGGGTAGTAAAGGGAGTTAATTTTGTGAATTTGATAGACGCGGGCGATCCCGTGGAATGTGCGGAGGCATATGACAGGGCGGGAGCGGACGAGCTCGTGTTTCTGGATATAACCGCGTCCTCCGACGACCGCAGCACGGTTGCCGATATGGTAGAAGCGGTGGCAAAGCGCGTGTTCATCCCGTTTACCGTAGGAGGCGGCATAAGGACGGTCGAGGATTTCAGAACGATACTAAACGCGGGGGCCGATAAGGTAAGCGTGAACAGCGCGGCGGTCAGGGAGCCGGAGCTGATACGCGAGGCGGCGGAAAGGTTCGGCAGCCAGTGCGTTGTCTGCGCGATAGACGCGAAGCGGCGCACGGGCGGCGGCTGGGACGTGTACCTCAACGGCGGACGGATAAACACCGGCATCGACGCGGTAGAGTGGGCGAAGCGCGCCGAGGAGCTGGGCGCGGGCGAGATACTGCTGACGAGCATGGACTGCGACGGCACAAAGGCGGGCTACGACCTGGAGCTTACCCGCGCCGTTTCGGAGAGCGTTGGCATACCGGTCATAGCCTCGGGCGGAGCCGGGGAGCTTAAGCATTTTCTTGACGCGTTCCGGGAGGGAAAGGCTGACGCGGTGCTGGCGGCGAGCCTGTTCCATTTTAAAGAAATGGAGATAAGAGAGCTTAAGGAATATCTTGCAGAAAACGGCGAGAGCGTAAGACTTTGAGCGTGCGGCGGCGCAGGGCTTGCTTCGCCTCTAACCCCAAAATGTATGCAGAATGTCAGTATTTCGGGTAAAAAACGCTGATTATATGCTTGAAATGCGTGCTGATACTGTGATATAATTATAGAAAAGGATGACTGCCATGCGTTTTGCAGTCATTTGACAAAGCAGGGAGAGAGAAATATATTTAGGAGGGGTCAAATTGGCACATCATGTATTGAACGAAGCAAAAAGGTGTCTTAACTGCAAGAAGCCGATGTGTATGGAGGGCTGCCCGATACACACGCCCATACCTGAGATGATCAGGACGCTGCTTGACGGGGACATAGACGCCGCAGGGAAAATGCTGTTCGAGAACAATCCGCTCTCGCTCATCTGCTCGCTGATATGCAACCATGAAAATCAGTGCGAGGGTCATTGCGTGCTGAACAGAAAAGGATCGCCCGTTCACGCCTCGTACATAGAGAACTATGTCTCGGATTACTATTTCGACAGGCTCAAGTTCGGCGGCGTGAAGAAGAACGGAAAGAAAGCGGCGATAATAGGCTCGGGTCCTGCCGGGATAACTATAGCGATGATCCTTGCGCAGCGCGGGTACGACATAACCATTTTCGAGGGCAAGGAGCAGATAGGCGGCGTACTGCGCTACGGCATACCGGAATTCAGGCTGCCTAAATCCATACTCGACCGCTACAAGGAACGGCTGTACGAGCTGGGCATAAAGATACGCCCGAACACGCTCGTAGGCGGGAGCATAAAAATAGACGACCTGTTCCGCGACGGCTATCTTGCCGTGTTTATAGGCATAGGCGTTTGGAGACCGAACACCCTGCATATAAAGGGCGAATCCCTCGGCAACGTGCATTACGCCATAAACTACCTGACCAACCCGGACGTGTACAGGCTGGGCGAACGCGTAAACATCATAGGCGCCGGAAACTCCGCAATGGACGTGGCAAGGACGGCGCTGCGCCACGGCGCAAGAGAGGTGACGATATTCTCGCGCCACGACTACTTTGCGGCGAGCGAGCACGAGGTGAATTATGCTAAGCTCGAGGGCGTTACCTTTAAAATGCATATAGAGCCGGTGGAGATAGTTGACGACGGCGTTATTTTTGCCGAGCTGGAATGTGACGGCAAGGGACACCTTTCAAGGATACCGGGGACGGAACACCTTGAGCCGGCCGACAGCACTATAATCGCCATCAGCCAGGGCGCGGACAACATGCTTGTGGCGAACACGGGCGGGCTTGACGTTACCGACCGTGGACTGCTCGTTACCAACACCTTCGGCGAGACGACGCGCGACGGCATATTTGCGTCGGGCGACGTGGTGAACGGAGCGAGAACGGTCGTTGAGGCGGTGAAATATTCAAAGCTCGTTGCGGACGCGATAGACGAATACATACAGAGCCTTGACGGCGCGGACGGAGACGGAGACGCGGCGGAATGACCGCGTAAGCGCGGAGCAAAAAGGATAGATACGACCGAAAAACGGAGCGCCGTCTTGAGACCGCGCTTCGTTTTTTTCGGAGCGTGATGGCGGCGGGTGCGCCGCAGTGAAAGGATGTGGTATCATGGAACACGGACAGGTCAAGACCGGGACGGGAGACGAGTATATTTACGAGGTAAAAGCGTCGGTGGACGATATGACCGGGGAGGAGCTCGGCTTTGCGCACGGCAGACTTGAGGAGGCGGGAGCCGCCGACGTTTATTTCACGCCGGTATATATGAAGAAAAACCGGCCGGGAACGCTCATAACGTGCCTTGTGCGCGGGGAGAAGCTCGAGCAGGTCATAGACGCGATGCTGCGGCACACCTCAACGAGGGGCGTTCGCTACGCGAGGTACAGCCGCCGCGTTATGAGCGCGGAAATGCTGAGCGCGGACACCGAATACGGTCCTATAGCGATAAAACGGAGCGTTTACGGAGATATCGTGAAGGAGAAGCCGGAGTATGAGGACGTTGCCGCGGCGGCGGAAAAACACGGCGTGAGCATACAGGAAGTGAGAAAAAATGTAATTAACTGCAAATTTAAATAAACTGTTAATCTTTTATAAAGAAACCCATTCAACTATTGATTATGAAAAGAAAAGAGTATATAATGGTATACAGGTCGACGGGACACCGTTTAAAGCGGCGTATCCCGCGTGAAATTTCTTTTGGCAGGAGTGGTTGTTATGGGACGGATAAAAAAGCGGTGATCGTTACCGGTCGTCTTTTTTTACTGTCCCGTAATCAGCCGCTTTTCTTTTTTGGGCGATAAAGCCGGGCTGCGGCATATCCTTACAGTATGACGCAAAAGCGCGCACGGAAATTCAACAGAAGGAGGCTATATGTATGGCAGATAAAACCGTTGCGGAGGAAAGAAAGATCCCCGACAATGATCCGTTCGTATCCAATGAGGAGGATGACGATGAAGGCGGAAAAAAATTCGGGAAAATAAAAGGATTTTTTAAGAAGTTCAAGAAGCCGTCGAAAAAGACGGTGATCCTGCTTATCATAGCGGCGGTGGTGATCATCATAGCGGCGGTATCGATCGTGAGACGGGCGGCGATGCCGGGCGAGGGAGAGATAGAATATAACACGGCGGCGGTGGAGCGCAGGAGCATAACGCGCACGGTTGACGGCTCATCCGTGGTAGAGGCAAACGATACATACGAGATTTCGGCGCTGGTCACGGGCGAGATACTTGAGGATCATTTTGAAGAGGGCGACCTTGTACAGCAGGATCAGCTGCTTTACAGGATCGATTCGGAGGACGCGCAGAACAGCGTTGAGAGCGCGCAGAATTCGCTTACGCAGGCGCAGCAGTCGTATGCCGACGCGGTGCGGAAAAAGGCCGACACGATAAAAACAAATTCGCTCAATGAGGAATCGCAGCGCAACTCCATAGTGAACGCGGTAAATTCGCTCGATCAGGCGCTGCGTTCTCTAAACGAAGCGCAGGATAAATACGACAACCTGACGATAACGGCGAACCGCAGCGGAACGGTCACGGAGGTGCTCGTCAACGACGGCGACAGCGTTAACGACGGAACGCAGCTTGCCAAGGTCTGCGATTCAAGCAGGCTCAAGGTGCAGATACCCTTCAACGAGGCCGACGCGGCTAATATCAGCGCCGGAGACACGGCGGAGCTTACCATAGCTTCCTCGGGCGACAAGATAAACGGAACGGTAGAGCGCGTGGGCACGTCTACGGAGGCGACGAACGCGCATGCGATAGTCAGATACGTTACGGTAGTCGTCAGCAACCCGGGCGGACTTACTACTGCGGACAGCGCATCGGCGGTGATAAACGGCGCGGCGTGCAACAACCTGGGCACGTTTGAATATTACAGCGAGGGCTATCTGACGGCGAAGAGCAGCGGACGCATAGGCGACCTGTACCTGGAGAAAAACGATGTTATCACCGAGGGACAGGTGATAGGCTACATAACCTCCGATACTATAGAAAACAGCCTTGAAAGCGCGAGGGATCAGGTTGAGTCGGCGGAGCTTTCGAGAGACGATGCGTACATGAAGCTTGAACAGCTCGTTATACAAAACGACACATATTCGCTCGATTCGAGCATACAGAGCGCGGCGCTTTCGCTGGACAACGCAAGGCTCCAGCTCGAGAAGGCGGAAAAGAACCTTGAGGATTACGAGATAAAGGCTCCGATAGAGGGCACGATAATCACCAAGAACAAAAAGGCGGGCGACAAGCTCGAAAACAACACATCCTCTGCAAGCGAGGCTATGGCGGTCATATACGACATGTCAACGCTCAAGGTGCAGCTTTCGGTTGATGAAACGGACGTGCAGGATATAGCCGTGGGGCACGAGGTAACGATAACGGCGGACGCGGTTGAGGGTGTTTTCACCGGCAAGGTCACGAAGGTGGGCGTTAACGGAACGTCTACGAACGGAGTTACAACGTACCCTGTGGATATAGTTATAGAGGAATACGGCAGCCTGCTGCCGGGCATGAACGTGGACTGCGTTATAACCGTAGAGAGCGCGGACAATGTGCTTGCCGTTCCGGCGGAGGCGGTGCAGCGCGGAAACATAGTATACGTTCAGGGTGACAAGACGGATGAGAACGACATAGCGCCCGAGGGCTATTACAGCGTAGACGTTGAAACGGGCGTTTCCGACGCGCAGTATATAGAGATAAAGTCCGGTCTTAACGAGGGCGATATCGTATGCGGCTCCGCAGCGGCGAGCGGAAACGAGGCTATGGGCAGCATTGACGACAGCGCCATGCAGATGCAGGGCGGCATGGGCGGCATGTCCGGCGGTCCGGGCGGCGGCATGGGCGGTCCCGGCGGCGGTGGCGGCATGGGCGGTCCCGGCGGCGGTGGCGGCGGCATGGGCGGCGGCCCGATGTAAGGAGGTATGAAGCATGCCTCATTTAGTGGAGCTTAGGGATATATACAAGATATATCATGTGGGCGACAGCGAAGTCCACGCGCTTGACGGGATATCGCTGACGATTGACAGGGGCGAATTTGTAGCCATAGTCGGTTCGTCAGGCTCGGGAAAATCCACATGCATGAACATAATCGGCTGCCTTGACGTGCCTACGAGCGGCACATACAAGCTCAACGGCAGAGAGATATCCAATTACAGCGGCGACGAGCTTGCGGAGGTCAGGAACAAGATGCTGGGCTTCATATTCCAGCAGTATAATCTTATCCCCAAGCTGTCTGTGATCGAGAACGTGCAGCTGCCGCTGCTCTACGGCGGCTACAGCGACAAGGAGCAGAAGGTTCGCGCTATGGCGGCGCTGGAAAGGGTAGGGCTGGCTTCCAAGGCGAAGAACATGCCTACTCAGCTCTCGGGCGGACAGCAGCAGAGGGTGTCCATAGCCAGGGCGCTGGCGGGAGACCCGTCGGTCATACTTGCCGACGAGCCCACCGGCGCGCTGGATTCGAGAACCGGCCGTGACGTTATGCGGTTTTTGCAGCAGCTCAACCGCGAGGGCAACACGATAATACTCATAACCCACGATAATTCGATAGCGGCGCGGGCTTCAAGGATAGTGAGAGTGACCGACGGACGCATCGTATACGACGGTCCCGTTGAGGGCGACGAGAACGTTGCACACCAGGCCGCGGCAGGACGTGAGGAGGGATGACGCTTAAATGAGTTTGACAAAAAGCTTTATAATGGCTCTTTCGAGCATCATCAGCAACAAGGTCAGATCGCTCCTTACGATGCTCGGTATCATCATAGGCATAGCCTCCGTTATCGTGCTCGTTTCGGTCATGAACGGACTTACGGGCGAGATAAGCTCGATCTTCAACGAGTTCGGCACAACGTCGCTCACGACCTCGATAACGCCGCGCTCGAACAAGGAGGTAAAGCCGGAGGAGCTTTATGAGTTTGCGGAGCAGTACCCGGATATGTTTGCCGGGGTATCGCCGAACGTGAGCGTTTCGGGTCAGGTCAAGACCCCGGATTCGGGCGACGATTACCTGACCGGCTCGGCTACCGGCGTATCGGAGGACTATTACGATATAAAGAGAGTGGATATGAGCTTCGGACGGTTCATATCGTACGAGGACTGTGAAAACAGGTCTAAGGTAGCGGTAATAGGCTCATACCAGGCGATGTATTTCTTCGGGCTTTCCTCCAAGGCGGTAGGAGAAACGATAAGGATAAACGGAACGCCGTATACTATTATAGGCGTTATAGAGGAGGAGGCGGAGTCGGCGGAATCCTCGTCGGACGACGTTATCTATATACCGTACACAACGGCGCTCAAGGCAAACGGAACGAATATCGTAAGCAGCTATACCGTTGACGCTGCCTCGGACGAGGTAGTGGACGAGGCGAAGGCGCTGCTCGAAAGCTTCCTGCTCGAAAAGGTCGGCGATTCGGATTATTTCACGGTCATCTCGATGAAAGCGATAATCGACCAGATGCTTGAAATGATGGACACGATGGAAATGGTTCTCGTTGCAATAGCCGGGATATCGCTGCTTGTCGGCGGTATCGGCATCATGAACATAATGCTCGTTTCGGTAAGCGAGAGAACGCGCGAGATAGGTATACGAAAATCGCTCGGCGCAAAGCACAAGCATATAATGACGCAGTTCGTTATGGAATCCGGCACGGTCAGCTGTATAGGCGGTATCATCGGTATAATACTGGGCGTATCGTTCGCGTACCTGGCGGGACGGCTGCTGGGCATGGACGTTGCTCCGTCCATGGGCGCGGTCGGGCTGGCGTTCGGTGTTTCGGTCGGCATAGGCGTTATATTCGGATTTCTGCCGGCGCGGAAAGCGGCTAAGCTCAATCCTATAGATGCTTTGAGAAGCGACTGATGAACGGCTGCGTATAACTATTCGGTATATGGAAAAGGAAGGAGATATTACATGAAAAAAATGATATCCGCACTGCTCGCCGCCGCCATAGCGATCCCGGCGGCGGCAATGCCGGCGGCTCCGGTATTCGCGGCAGGCTCTATCGGACAGTCTGACAGCGAGCTGACCTCGCTGCTTTCCGAGCTGAAAATAATGACGGGCGACGGCACGGGCGATTTTTATCTGGATTCATACGTTACCCGTGCGGAAATGACAAAGGTGGCGGTGGCTTCTTCAAGCTATAAGAACACCGTCGCGGCGGGACTGCAGTTTTCGCCGTTCTCGGACGTGCGCGGCAGCTTCTGGGGCGCACCGTATATCCAGGCGGCGGTATCGGCGGGCATAGTCGAGGGATATATAGACGGAACGTTCAAGCCGGACGGTACGGTCACATATGAGGAAGCCGTAACGATGATGCTGAAGGTGCTCGGGTATACGAACAGCGATTTCGGCGTGTCTTATCCATACGGGCAGGTCGGCATGGCGCAGAACCTTGACATGACGGACGGGATGGACGCGTCTATCGGCGAGCCGCTCACAAGGCGCGACGTTGCAAAGCTCGTCTGCAACACTCTCGAAACGAGGATGAAGGACAGCACGAGCGATCTTATAGCGATCCACGACTGCCAGATAGTAGAGGACGTGACTATAATAGCCTCACAGGACGAGGACAGCTCCCTTTCGTCGGACGAGATATCAACGTCCGGCGGCAAATACAAGATCTCCGGGGACTTTGACAGGGCGTATGTCGGAACTACGGGCGACATGGTGGTCAAGAACGGCAAGACCGTTATAGCCTTCATGTCCGACGATGAAAATCTTTCGGAGAGATACGTTATATATTCAACGCTCAATGATTCGATACTGTGCTACAGCGAGGGCAACAATACCGCGCTTCACCAGTTTGACATAAGCGGAGCTACAACGTGCTATCGGTCGTCAACGGCGTATACGTATTCCCAGCTCAGCGCATCGATGGAAATGGGCGATATAATACGCATACATTACAAGGATAACGGCGAGATAGACTATATCAACTACAGCGAGGGCACGGTGGAAGGGCCTATAAAGGTGACCTCGGACTCGTGGATGGACAGCTTTGAGACGGACAGCTCCACAAAGATAGTGCGCGAGGGCAATATCGTGAGCGCTGACAGCATACAGGTGAACGATATAATCTACTACAGCGAGGCTCTCAATATGATATTGGCGTACACCACAAAGGTAACGGGAGTATATGAAAGCGCTTCGCCGTCAAAGGACGCTCCGAGCAGCGTTACCATCTCGGGCGTTACATACGAGCTTGAGGGCGCTTCGGCGTTCAACGACCTTTCCTCCGGCGGCAGCTTCAATTACGGCGATACCATAACCGTGCTGCTCGGCAGGGACGGCAAAAAGATAGCCGGAGTTGCCGGAACGGACACGGCCTCGGCGGTATCCTCGCAGGTGGGATATCAGATATCCACAGGACGGAAGAACTTCTCCAATGCTGACGGCACGGAGTATTCGAGCTATTATGTGACCATAGTTACGGCGGATGGAACGGAGTACACTTATCCGACCACGGGCGACCGGTCGAGCCTTACCGGCAGAGTAGTCCGCGCAACGCTCAGGGACGGCGTTGCTTCGGTAGGAGCTCTGACGAACTCTTCGCTGAGCGGGTATGTCAGCTATGAGAATATGAAGATAGGAACGCGCAATGTTTCAAAGGACGTAAAGATACTTGACGTTGCATCGGAGTATAACGACAGCTCCATACTTTATACGAAAACCTTTATGCAGAGGATAGACGGGCTGACGCTTTCCGAATCGCAGGTATGCTATTACAATACCGATTCCAACGGCGATATTTCGGAGCTTATCCTGAGAAGCGTTACGGGAGACATGTATAAATACGGCGTTATAACCACGGCTTACAGCGCGGACGGCGCGGGCGTTACGAGAATGGATGTGGACGGCGCTGTCTATACCAGCTCAACGTTCAGAAATCTTGCGCTCGGCGCGGGCGTCCGCGTAGGCATGGACGGCACGGGCGCTATTGAGAGCGCGGTGCAGCTGCCGAGCTACGGCGGCAGCGTTAACGAGCTTACTTCTACATATGCGCTCATAGGCAGCACAAAATATACGCTCAGCGACAAGGTTGCGGTATATGAGCGGCGCGATATTTCAAACTTCTCGAAAATATCGCTCAACGACGCTGTGAACGGCGATTACACCTATACCTGTTACTACGACAAGGCGGAGGACAGGGGCGGAAGGATAAGAGTTATCATAGCCGTTCCAAAATGATATCAGAAAAAAACACCCGATCCGGCGGCTTTGCCGGGTCGGGTGTTTTCCGTTAAAGAAGGCATTTTTTATATATGCTTATCTCAAGCCCGCGCGTGACCTCAAACGGGCAGGTCTTTACGTTCTTTGCCGCGATGGTGGTTTTCGTCCATTCGGCAAGCTCCTCCTCCGTAAACGCCGTTTCGCACGGCAGCAGGAGCTTTAGCAGGGCGCACAGCTCGTCTAAGGAACCGAGACCGAGCGCTTCAAGGCACAGGTCTGTTTTCCAAGGCAGCTCCCTGTCCGCAAGACGCATGTATTCGCCGAGCAGCAGTCCGTTCGCCATGCCGTGCGGTATATCCTTATGGTAGGTGAGCGGATAGCCCATGGAATGGACTATGGTAGTTCCCGTCTGGGCTATGACCATACCGCCGAGCGTCGCCGCCCACAGCAGCTCCGTGCAAAGCTCCGCAGGGGGAAGGGAGTCCTTTAATATCTCCAGCCCGCCGCCGAGAACGCGCATACCCTCAAGCGCGATATAGTCGGAGGACGGAGAGGACTTTTTGTTCGTGAACCCCTCTATAAGATGGCTGAGCGCGTCAACTGCCGTATTGCGAAGCGTTTGCAGCGGCAGATTTGCGATGTAGCGGCCGTCAAGGAAGGCGGTCTTAAAGAACACCTCCGGTGATGAAAAGCTCCTTTTCGTCTGCTCGCGGTGCAGAGTGAGTATCGAATACGGTGTCACCTCCGAGCCCGTTCCGGCGGTGGTGGGTATCGCCGCCATCGGCAGCGGCTTGTTTTCGTATACGCCCTTGAATATGTCGTACAGCTCAAAGCCGTTTCCGGGCGGGTTTGCGGCGTAAACGGCTATTGCCTTTGCCGCGTCGAGCGGCGAGCCGCCGCCTATGGCGATGATGAAATCTGCGCCGTATTCCCGCGCCGCCGCGCCGCCCTCTGCCGCGGCCTCTATGGACGGGTTGTTTTCAACGCGGTCGTAGACCGTATAGGGTACCGAGCGTTCTTCAAGTATCGCTGTAACGTCGGCGAGCGCGCCCGACCTTTTCCCCGAGCTGCGCCCGGTCACTATCATCGCCCTTGAACCGAGAATGAGCCCGTCCGGCGACTCGGTAACAATATTTTCTCCGGCCTTTAGCTTTACCGGCATATAGTATCCAAACATGTTTTTTCCTCCTTGTATCAATAAAATGGTTTTATTTGCAAAGAACAGCGTCTATTTCCGCGAGCTCCTCCGCAGTCAGCTCCGGCGCGCTGAGCGCATTCACGTTTTCGGCTATCTGGGAAGGGCGCGAAGCGCCTATGAGCACGCTTGTAAGCCGTCCTCCGCGCAGAGCCCAGCTCAGAGCCATCTGTGCGAGCGTCTGTCCGCGTTTTTTTGCTATGGCGTTGAGCGCAGCTATTTTTGAAAGGTCGGTGTTTTTTACCGCATCGGGGGTCAGGAACGCCGAGCTTTCTGCGCGCGAGCCTTTGGGGATGCCGTTAAGGTATTTGTCGGTCAAAAGCCCCTGCGCGAGCGGACAGAATGCTATCGAGCCTATCCCTTCATGCTCAAGAACGGTTTGCAGTCCGTTTTCTATGTGCCTGTCGAGCATATTATACTTCGGCTGGTGTATAACGAGCGGAGTGCCCATGCCGCGCAGCAGCTGCGACATTTCAAGCGTCTGTTCGGGGCTGTAGTTGGAAACGCCGATATAGAGCGCCTTTCCGCTGTTCACTATATAGCTGAGCGCAGCGGCGGTTTCCTCCATGGGCGTTTCGGGATCGGGGCGGTGGTGGTAGAATATATCAAAATACTCAAGCCCTGTCCGTTTAAGGCTTTGGTCGCAGCTCGCTATCAGGTATTTGCGTGAGCCGTGATCGCCGTAAGGTCCCTCCCACATGCCGTAGCCGGCCTTTGTGGATATTATCAGCTCGTCGCGGTAGGGACGCATAACGCTGCTCATTATCCTGCCGAAGTTCTCCTCGGCGCTGCCCGGGTAAGGACCGTAATTGTTCGCAAGATCGAAATGCGTTATCCCGAGATCAAAGGCTGAGGTGATCATGTTCACCATATTGTCGTAGCTGCCGCTGCTGCCGAAGTTATGCCACAGCCCGAGCGAGACCGCGCTCAGCTTGAGCCCGCTTCTTCCGCAGCGGCGATATTTCATTTTGCCGTATCTTTCTGATGCCGCTTTATACATAATATATAACCTCTCTTTCGATGTGTTTTAAGCCTCTCCCCGGAAGCCGTCAGGCTCGTTGTCGGGGACTTGATGCCATATATTCTGTATTCTATCATATTTTCATAAAAAAAGCTATAGCCAAAACGTAATTTTTGTTAGAAAAAATAATCGTTCTCATATTGCAAAGTATTGAAAGCTGTGGTATAATAAAACACTGTCGGGAGCAAAGCGGATCGATCTGCTTTGCTTCGCGGCATGTTCATGTATTATTATGAATTATGTTTTATCGGCTAAGTTTCTCAACCAAGCCGCCTTGAAGGTGTATATTTCCTTAAATATACAAAATCAGGGGGGGGGGGGCTATAATGGCAATATTATGTAATATTGTTTTATGTAATATTGCTTGACGAGGAACATAAATTGTGATATGCAGCTTATTTATTTATTTTTTAAGCCGCATAAGCGGCTCATTTTATCCGGACTTTTGCGCCGGAGTTTTATTTGCAGCTCGCATATGATCGTTTGCCGCCGCTCCTTAGGCGGTATTATAGGAAGAGAACCTGTAACGATTCATAATTCATATTTCCAATAAAAAAATTTAATATGTAAGGGAAAGGATAAGGTGTTTATGGCAAAATATTCAAAGCCTGAGATATCTGTTGTTTTCTTTGACTGTGAGATATCTGCGGCAGAGACTGTTTCAAATGTCAACGCTAATTATTTAGGAACAATGCAGGACGGCACGCTCACCACGATAGGCATAAAAGGACCGTCGCTCACAAAGCAAAAACAGGTGGAAAACGTACTGAAGCTTAACTGATACAGGGGGTGACTGCAATGAATTTTATGAGAAAAATGAGAAGGATGACCGCGCCGCTGCTCTGCGCGGCCATGGCCGTTTCGCTTGTCCCCTCGGCGGGAGCGGAGAGCGCTTCGGAAGCTTCGGCAGCGGCTGAGACCTCGGTAACGTTCTACAGCGGAGCGGGAAAGAATGAAACGCTCTATAGGCTGGACGGCGTTTCCGCAACGGGCGCGGCGGAGATACAGCAGAAAACAAATGAACAGACCGTAAATAAAATGCTGACCGCAGACGGAGCTGCTGCATTAGCGGACGGCACACAGTACAGCTATGTGCTTTACGACGGCGCAGGTACATATTACGCGATACCCGACCCGAAAACCGAAGACAACAACGGCTTCAAGGACTGGTTCGGAACGGACACGGCAAATCCCGGAAGCATACAGATAACCGGGACGAATAACGAGTTCTATCCGCGTTATACCGATTCTACATATTATGTGAACGTCATATACACGTACAGCGGTGTTGTCACGGCTGCGGAAACGAGTGTACACCTCGTAAAGCCCAGCGATAAAGAGCCGCTGACGGTACCGCTGCCTGCCAGTCTGAAAGACAGCAATTTTGAAGCAGAGCTTGACGATAGTCTGAAAGACTGCAGCGATTATGTAAAACTTGAAAACGGCAATGTGACGGTCACGCTGAACGAAGATTTTCTTGCGAAGGTGCAGGGCAACAGCGCTGTTTTCACCCCCTCGCAGAACGACGCGGCGGCGGGTACGATAGCTATAAGAGTCAATTACGTGTTCCCTGAAAAAGGCGCGGAATACAAAGTAAACATATATACACAAAAGGCTACGGACAGTGCTCATGGCACGCCGAGCTATGAGTTGGCTAAGACAGAAGAGAAGACAGCTACTTCCCCGATAGTCGATCTGACACAGATAAACGCTAACGCAAAAGACAGGAGAACACTCACACAGTATTACGACCCCGATGAATTTGTGCTTGACCGCGATGCTTCGGTATACAAGCAGCAGGTGGTAAATGCAGACGGAAGCACGGTGATAAATCTCTATTATAACAGAAAAA
>CALXZP010000031.1 GCA_944393255.1 uncultured Clostridia bacterium
ATCTTCCTGTGCGCGCTCATAATCGTCAATGTCTTTTTTATATTGGACCGCCTCATTCGGAAAAGCCGAAAAATACAATGCTATCATATGCTTGCAAATTATTCTTTTGCCATTTGCATGCGGGCAGCTGCAATGGGACTGCCTGATATGCTCTGTATCAATATACACGTCATATACCGCGTTACCGCTTCCGGCAACTTTGCTTCGAAACTTTGTATTGTCAATTTTCTCAAAATCCCTAACCGTCCCTCCGGCATAGTACTCATATCCGCGCCGCAAGGACGCACGGCCGGCATTATTCATCAGCCCCATATTCCATACCTCCGATTTTTATTTCCACTCGGCGTGTTCTTCGTTGTTCTTAACTATATTTATTTAATTTTCATGCAAATACACGCCGTTTTTTACATCAATTATTCTGGTTTAATTATTTTCCGTTGCCAAAATGTTGCCGAAATTTATTTTAGCAGTTTTATATAATATTTTACAATTCCACAATCTCTTTTATGATACGAAAAACACTTATAAAATTAGAAAAATCAAATTGATTGAAAGGTGCTTCATTATTCAATATTTTATTGGCAAAAGTCATCTTTGACAAGGCAAAATTTTTATCCTCATCAGAAGTCAGTCCTGTAACTCTATCCTTAGAAGATCCTTCAATAATCGATATTTTATCAGAACCACATATATCCTTTTTTCTACAGTATCTGTTTAGTGTTGCTGATATTCCTCGCTCATCAAATTCGTTTCCCATATATAATCGTCTTTCTATGCCGCAATCATCAGTATACACTGTCTTGATTTCACTATCAGAATACAAGTGTTCAATACAAATATTCGGTGTGTGTTTTCTAGTCTCTGGTACCGGTAAAACAAATGAAAAGACATTATTTCCCCAATCCTTGTATTTTTGACCAGCTGCTTCAAGTTTCTTATTAGCCTTTTCTTCATCTCTATCAGATATAAAAATAAACTTTCTGTTTTGCTGCATTTTAGCAAAATTTTCACACATAGAGCATAAATTAGACCATCCCATTTCTAACTTATATTTCGCGTTTTGAGAACTATTTAAAGGTTCATATTCAAAAAATTCAAATTCAAGATTGTCAAAAATATCACTATATTCTTTTTTTGCTTTTAAATTAATATAGGCAGCTTTCATATGTTTCCAATCCGTACTTCCTTCAGTAATGACCAGCGCTTTTGTAGATTCCTGGTCAAAATATTTTCTATATTGTGTTAAATCAAATGCTTTCTCAACTATTTTTTCCTCATTCCAAGTATAAAATTTCCCCTCTTCTAAAGAAATTGTGTTTCCACTGCTGTCTTTTTTTAGTATAAAGACCTTATCATCAATCCTATTTCTATTATGTATTATAAATGGCGAATGTGTAACAAAAAAAATCTGAGATGTTTGTACGTTTTTATCATTATAAAATAATCTTTTATAATAATCTAGTATTTTTAATTGCCATGTTGGATGGAGACTTATTTCAGGCTCATCGATCAGCGCAATTGCGCCTTCACTGCTTTTTTTATCTTTCAATAAAAAACCACCACGAAAAATAATTTGTTTCTCGCCAGAACTTAATTTTTCCAACGGAATTCTTTTGCCATATTCTTCAAACATAACATTTTTCTTACCATTTTCCGTAACCACTCCAACATACTTCTTATTTTCAAAAATATACTCAAATGCTGATTTAAATCTTTTCATTCTGATGTTAAGCATTCTTTCATCAACTTGAGCTTGCGTGTTACTAATACCCCATTGCATAAAATCTTCTGCATCCAGAGCCTGTATATCCACCAATAATTGACTAACTTCCGTAGCTAAATCATTTTGTGATCGTTTACTCTGAATAAAATCCTCATCAATATTTTTTGAAGTAACTGAATTAATTGAGCGAGAATTAAAATTGATTTCAACATCAGAATATATTGCTCTTATTACTTTTTTAGCATTTGAATTTGAAAATACATTTCCTGTTATTTGATGTTCCGAGTCATCTGATGAATGATAAATAATTTTTACTTGGTTCCAATTATCGATAATGGAAAAATTAAATTTGAAAATAAATTCCCTATTTTTTATATCACTTCCAATATATCTCTTAATCTCATCATTTTGCTTTAATTGAGTTATTTCTTCTTCTGAAAACTGTACAACAAACTCTCTTTTTTCTGATGAAGCCGTTCTAACCAAATTCAATTGGCTAAACTCATATATAATATTTAATATTGTAGATTTTCCAGTTCCGTTTTCTCCAGCAATTATAATAGAATTAACAATTTCACCAGAATCATTAGTAAAATCCAAAAATAAATTCCCTAAAATTTTATTATTTTGTATATTTATTGATTTTATCTTCATTTAATTTCCTTCTTTCTAATTATTATTGAGCTATCCCTTTATTTCTTATAGTAATTGGCAACACAGTCAATAGTTTTTAGAAACAAATACCAACAATTCAAATACAGCAGGCAATCCTATAGACTACCTGCCATATAAAATAATCTGTGTAAAATTTTCAATTACTCCCACTCGCTAAGGATTTTCTTATCTCAAACAAATTAGTTAATAATCCGTTGCATATAGTATTTCTATTTTTTGTATTATACTGATTTTTAGGTTATTCACTATTTTGTTGCCATATTGTTGCCACTTACAGTTTTTAATATGAACAATTTAAGGATACAGGAATATTCATTCTTGTTCATAAGCATATTATTTAATTATTAGCAAATTTCCGTATAGCATAATTAGCATCATTTTTTAGAATGTCAATAATACGACATGCAATAGACGCATCCTCAATTTCATTATTTCGGCATTTATGCAACAAATGGTTTCTAACATAATGCGATGGGTCAATAGCTCCTTCGTAAAGTTTACGTTCTATTCTATCTTTATACTTCGTGTTAAGCATTTTAATCAAACAATTACATGCCATTCTTCTTACTGGCCAATAATCATCATCAAAACATTGAAATACAATAGAAAGAATCATAGCGTCAATCTTCACAGGTTCATTTGCGTAACGACTCAAGTACTGTTCGACACATTCAGCAAGAGCAACCTTGGTAGAACGATCTTTTTTTGTAAACTCAAAGCACCATTCTAACATTTCATCTTTATCTGCTATGCCAGTAACAATTCTCAATATAAGAATTCTACAAGCCAAAACGCTCTTAGAACTACCCATAACAGAATACGTTGCCGATACGTCAATGTTTGCAATTGCTTCGACCAATTGAGTAGACATATCAATATCTCCGGAATTGGGATACACCAAAACATCACAGAGACAGTCAATACAGTCTTCTTTTACATCTGCTGGAGCTTGGCTAGTTAACACGTCAATACAAAGCGGCAAAAATTTGTCATTGATGGCCTCTGACATTTTAGAATTATAATTATTACGAACTATATCCTTAATAGTAGCGTACGGTCTCTCGAAAAATCCCATATATGTTCCAGGATTTTTATTGGCCTCAAACTGTTGCCTTGCTGTTTCAATTTGGTCAATAATAACTTGATTCCAATCACCACAACCAATATTTATATCGTAAAAAAGTTTTTGCGCCCCAAACAAACCATTATCTGGAACCAAGGCAAGGACTTCAAAAATTTCCTTATTTTGATTGACTAACGATGCAATAAACTGTGGGTTACCTCCATTACTAACTATAAAATTCAGCCTATCTTTAAGTGCATTGCAAAACTCTATCTGAGTAGTTTGAGGAACATTTTCAAGATTTAGGATTAATAATATATTAGCTAATTTCCCACCCAAGTGAAAATGTTGCTCACGTATAATTTCTGTCAACATTTCAACGACTATAGTTGTATCTAGGCGATTTATATTTTGGTGTATACACTCGAAGAAGTCTTCAGATATCCCCCAGTAAACAGAACTCGTAGCACATTGCAAATATGTTTCTGCCTCAGCGAAACATTCATCTGTCATGTACAATCCAAGTTTAGTCAATACCGCTCGCTTCATACTATCCCTTGAAGAACAAGACACTTTATTACTTAGGCTCCAAAGTTCATCTGCACCTGTGGCAACAGAAAGGTATACATCATCCCACTTATAATCAAGTATTTTCTTAAATGTTTTTGCATTTCCGTGCAAAGTCAAAACTCTTATGGCTTCAAACAAAAGGGGGTCCTTACCAGTAAGTTCATCATATGTATACAGCACCTTAAATAATATCTCTCTAGCAATAAGCATGTGAGAATATGAACCATATAATAACGCTGTAAAGAAATAGTTTTCTACATCGTTAATGATACTTCCGATATTAGTTCCGAAGAAAATTGTTCCTGGCTTAGCCATTTTGAACTTTTCAGTCTCTTTTGCAAGCCCATTATATATATTGCCAAGGTAACGATCAAGAACAGGTAAATATACAATTGTGTTTAGTTTATTTAGTTCTTTCTGTCCATCTCCTTCTGCAAACATTTTCCCTTCTTTAGCAAACACTTCGTTCTCAATATTGCGACAATCTATCAGAATATTAGCTATAATCCATGGTGGCATATTAGATGACCGTGCCAAAGAAAGTGCTTGACTTTCTGCACTTAATGCTCCATCGATATCTCCGGCAATTTCATGACGAATAGCATCCCAGCGTCTAACCAACCAATCAGTATTGGTATAAAGAGATGAAACGCTTTCAATCAACTTTAGCGCATCTTTATCCGTAATAGCACACTCTCCTGTAATAAGCCAATTGAGTGCTGCTATACCCAAATCATGTAAGACGGATTGTTCAGACACATCTTGACCCTTTACTTGAGGAAGTTTCAACAAGTCGAAAATATGGTTATAGCTACTACTGAACAATCCAATATCAGTTTTTGTTGGAATGCTATGTTTAGTTTGCTGTGCTTCATTAGGCAAAGATAGAGTATCCATATCAGAAGTTTTCTCTGAATCATGTAAAGTACTATCCTGGAAATAACAAATCACACTTTCAATAACATTTTTACGAACAGCTTTTTCAATACCATCAAAGCTCGCTATTGAGCGATATGTACAATAATCTGTTATTTGTATATTCTTTTTTAGTTCGACTGCACTTAATTCTGGTATTGAACCATCATCTAAAAAGTATATCAGTAGTGGCTTTTTGTGTTTTGTTGCTAATGCATATTCTGTTGCCGTTCCCTTTCTAACTTCTCCCTTTACCAGTAATACAACAATATCTGCACGCAGTAATTGTCTTTGATAACGTTGCTCAGATTTCATAGGAGAAGCATCATCTTCAATGATAAATGGGTTGAGATAAGAGCATTCCTTCAGGTAGTCTTTAATTCTACGCCTTACCGTTCCCCATGCGAAGCCACCTTCATTGCTTTGTGCCGAGCTAATAAATACACGCAAACGTTCGTCAGGTATTTCTATTGAATTGGTCGACGAATTATATTTTTTATGTGAATTAAATATCTCTAATAATTTCGATATGCTCATAGTGAAAATCCTTTCTATTACAAAACCTCAAACAAAAAACTTTAGGATTAACTTGTTACAAAAATCTCTTTGCTCCAAAGATTGACAATATTTTTTTTGCCAGATGTACCACTTCTTTCAAAAATAACAATTGGTCAATTATGTAGAACTGTTATTCTTTTTACATTGTTTTAATATCCCTGTTAATACTCTATAATCATCCACCGACCGTATTGATGCTTCAAGCAACTCAGTTTTATCTACATTACCCCAATTAAGGTCATATCTCATGCGCTTTGCCATAAGGCGAATAAATTCACGAATAGAGCACCCATTACCTTCTCTGAAAGAGTGGATGATATTAAGTTCCGTCATAACATATGCCAAGTTGTCAAAAATCTTCTCTTCATTTGTTTCTTTGAGCATATTCTTTTCTTTAATTTTTGCAAACACCCTATCAAGCTCTCTGTCAATCAAATTAGGCGGGTAGAACATTGTATCAGATTTACTGATTTTTATTTTTTCCTGCAAATGGATAAATGTCTTCAAAAATAAACTTGTGAATATTCATAAGAGGAGTTTTTGTAAAATTACCCTTAATAGAATTTTTCAAAAGTTCCATTTGTTTAATTAAAGTAATTTCTTCTTTGGCTGTTTTAAGCAGCTTGTTATCTTTTATATTTAATTTGTTTTTCAATACATTACTAACCGGATAGCAGTATATTGATTGTGTAGTTGTATAAACCTCATATTTAGAAAACATAGTTACACTCTCTGCATATATTCTCTCTTAAGTTCTTCGATAACATCGGTATAACTTACCTTGCCACTTTCAATTCGCTTTACGTTCTTTATGCCGCTTTCACTTATTTCCATATTTTCAACCACAAAAGTACCTTTAAGGTTTTTTAAATTACTTTCAAAATTATTAGATTTCATATCGGACTTATTTCTCCAATCTGTATATGTGACTGACTTAACTCTTGCGTCAGCCGGTTTCTCTTCATCTTTGGGAAGAAGCCAAGCACCTGCAATATTCTTTGCACCTTCAATTCTTCCCGCATTACACAAAACAGCAATCCTTCTAACAGAAATCCCCCACATCAAACTTGCTTCTTTTATGGTTAGTATATCCATATTAACACCTCATTTATCTGTATTATATACTACAAATAGAATATTGTCAATATTTAAAAACCATCGTGTTAGTGTCAAGTGAAAATTGGCACTAATTTTCTCGTTTTTGACATTATGTTTTTGTACACTGTTTTTAGTTTTTTGTACACTAATTAAACCTATCTGAAATAGATTAATAACTTTGCTTTTATCTTCCTTTTAGCCAATTAATAAGGCTTTTTCTCGATTGTGTCAATGCTGCATTCGCATACGGCATTGCACATAGCCTGCCCTCATATCCTTTCCCGACTGTTTGGGGTATTTTTCCTGCGCTTAAAACACTTTTGATTTCTTCTGTCATACGTTCCGGCATCTCAAATGTTGATATTGTTTCAAGCGTTGTTTTTAATGTCTTACTGACTTTTAAACATATGATCTTACATAATTTTAAACTCCCTTCCGGACTCCATGCTGCACTTCTGTGTTTCATTCGCTTTGATACCGTTAAATATACATTGTGTTCACAGCTGCCCATCCCTCTATACATAAGTCCGTCGTTTAGATCCGGTAGTTTCAGTCCTCTTTTTTGGTATGGTATCAATCCTTGTTTGTTGTTTTTTAGATAACTATACAGCTTTGATATCTTTTCTATTTGCTTATCATCATCTACGCTATTTAATACTGCCTCTATATATTCTAATGTTTCTTCTTTCTTACTGTCATTCAATAACGAAAATACTGCTGTTTCAAAACCTTTACCCATTCGACATTCTTTTATTGCTTTCTTTAAATGAAATTGATCAAGCTGAGCCTCTACACTATCATTATAGGCATATAGTGTTTTTATCCAGCTCCCTCCATCAGAATTGAACACTCGCATTTCTATTTCATCTGTATTGTACTTTTTTGCTATCATCGCTTCTTTTCGTTTTGTAAATTCTTTTGATGTTTCCATTCCGCAAACAACCGTTTTTTCTGCAAGCTCATATCTGTCTTTACCGGTTTGCTGCCATCCCTCATGAAATATGGCAAGCTTGATTTCTCGCTTTTTTTCTTTACCCTTAAAATATCGTTTTTGCATATTTACAAATACGCCATCCGCTTCTTCAAAAAGAACTTTTGTTCCTCTCTCTCCGTAAAGCTTTGTTTTTTTGTTTAGCTCAATATACCCATTTTCCTGCTCCTCTATCTTTGTTCCAAGTTTTTGTACTACATTCCATACTCCTTGTCTGCTTATACTTTGACCCGTTAGATCTGTTATATTTTTTGCTGTTGATGCATAGGAAGTATCGCAAATACCTTCTGCTATTTTCTCTACGAGATTGGATGAGATAAATCCTATATTATCAAATCCCATGTATTCATCAAGCAAATATACAAATTTTCTTTCCGGATTGTCATCAAGAACCTCATATACTGCTCTTGAATACTCGACCTCGCCCATTAAAGTTTTAATACATGTTTTTCTATGTCCTTTATGACGTAATTTTGACTTATATCTTGTTCGCATCAAATGCCTGTCAAGCTCTTGCAGGAACTCTTTTGTCATATCACAAGCATATTTGCAAGCAAATTTAAAAATTTTTTTCTCTAAACTCTTGAAATTCATCTCATTTTCGTGTAAAATATTATTCATCGTACAACTCCTATCTATGTTTTCCGCTTAATTAACATAATATCAGATTTTGTACGATAAGGGAAGTGGTTTTTGCCATTTCCCTTTATTTTTTTGCCAATGATTATTTGACACTAACCTTTACTTTTTGCAAATTGACAAAGCCGGAGCTGTATGGTATAATTATAGCAAATCATAATTCTTCAGGGTGATATATATGAGAAAAACCGCTGCCGCTTTTTTGGCGGCATGTCTGCTTTTGCCGGCTCACGCGAGCGCAGCGCAGACACAGTATGATATACAAACAAAAATAGAAAACGCCTTTTCCTGGCTTGAAACCAATGCACAGCCCATGAGCTCCGCCGGTTCCTCAGCCTCGGACTACAGTATCATGGCGCTTTCGCGTATGAACAAGGATTACCGCTACGCCTCATATGTGAGCGCGACAAGCTCGCTCACTCCGAGCACTATACAGGATGCACAGAGGCTGATCATGGCAAATTCCGCCTGCGGCGAGATACTTAGCGATCCGTTCGTAGGCATGTTTACCTACAATGCCGAGCTCAGCTCCGCCGCAGATACCGCAGGCGCGGTGATCACACTAAAAAGCGGAGGATATGATACCGATAACGGAGACGATACGGTAGATCTTGCCGGAAGGCTGCTCACCATGCAGCAGTCCAACGGCAGCTTCGAGAACGATGTTTTATCGACAGCAAAGTCGATCATTGCCCTCTCTTACTACCGCGGCGCAGAATTCACCATGCAGGGGAGCGCAGACAACGAGACTTATACTTACGATACCGACAGCGCTATAGATAATGCTGCCGCTTATCTAAGCTCGGTCCAGGGCGCGGACGGAGGGTTTTCGACCGTATTTAATACCGCCTATGTCATAATGGCTCTTGACAGCACCGGTACGGACGCACAAAGCAGCGATCTGTTTGTCAAAAACGGCTCCGATCCAATAGCGTATATCTCCTCCCGCTTCTCGGAGGACGGAAGCATCGGAGCGTCGCCCGACGATACCGCCATCGCTGTATGCGCGCTTGTGAGCCATCTGCGGGCAATGCAGGGTAAGGCTGCATTTTTCGATTTCATTTCGCAGGATACGGTAAATACTATACTTTCGGGCGACTCAGCCGGCTCCGACCATCTAACAGAAAGCTCAGGCACAGCGGCGGAAACGGCAACAGAGCCGCCTAAGCAAAGCATCCTGATAACACAGCCTCCCACGAGGGAACCTGAGCATTCGGCATTTAACGAGGAGGAATACGGACCTCAGCAGTTTGTCGGACCTGTCCGTGAAACTGACAGACCTGACAACTCCCCGTCCGTGACCACCGATATCTCAGACAGCGGTTCCGGCGGTACGGCAGCCATCGTCATAACAGCGATCGCAGCGGCGGCTGTCATCGCTGCGATCGTTCTCTTGAAAACCAGACCGGAGCTTCTTGATATGATAAGAAAAAAAGCCGAGAAGCTCTCCGCAGGCAAAACCGGCGCTTCCGAACAAAAAAGCGAGAACAGCAGACAGGAAAACGATCTTATCTCCGAAATAGATAAACCGCACGAGGTAGTGCCGACCGAGGAGCTTTATGATCCCGACTTTATAAAAAAGCTCATCCCGGTCGATGAGATAGATATGTCGGTCGGTTCGCTCCTGCCAGAGGATGATACGGAAAACACCGACGATGCATCCGGCAGCGGCAGCGAAAATAAATAACGCGCCGTAATTTGATTTTTCAAAACTTTTTAAAATAACGCATACCCAAGCGGGAAGCGGCCGTATCCGTTCATGGACAACGCGCTTTCCGCTTTTTTATCTGCCCCGGATCCCACGCCGATATTTTTACTGGTATTACAGCAAACTCCTGCATTCCCGAAGGCTGCTTTTTTTATTCTGAAAACTGTCTAATACAGCCGCATATATAACATTATTTTAGTATCAATTTATCCGATTTTTCAACAAAAGTCTTGACTATTTCATATAAAGCTAATATAATATATCATGTTTACAGTTTTATTAATACAGATATATAACATATACATATTACATATATCAGGGGAGCGTCAGTCATTTCTGTACGCGCCTTTGTTTCATAAGGAGGTCAATGCTTTGGGTACACTGCATATGGGAATTGACGTCGGCTCGACTACCGTTAAGGTCGTAGTGCTGGACGATTCCAATAACACTGTATATTCAGAATACAGAAGACATTTCTCAGATATAAAAAGCACGGTCGCCGATCTTTTCTCCGAGGTCGCAGCCGAGCTTAAGGATGCCGAATTCACGGTAGTGATAACCGGCTCGGGCGGTCTGCTGCTTTCAAAAATGCTCGGTCTGCCGTTTGTTCAGGAGGTGATCGCAAACAAGACTGCGATAGAGACCTTCCTGCCCGGAACAGACGTGGTTATAGAGCTGGGCGGCGAGGACGCCAAGATACTTTACCTCTCCGGAGGACTGGAACAGAGAATGAACGGCACCTGCGCCGGCGGCACAGGCTCGTTTATAGACCAGATGAGCATACTGCTCAAAACCGACGCTGACGGGCTCAACAAGCTTGCCGAACAGCATAAGACGATATACCCGATCGCTGCGCGCTGCGGCGTTTTTGCAAAATCCGACGTTCAGCCGCTGCTCAACGAGGGCGCGGCGCGCGAGGACGTTGCCGCTTCTATCCTTCAGGCAGTCGTGACGCAGACTATCTCAGGTCTTGCGCAGGGCAGACCGATAAAAGGCAATATAGTTTTTCTCGGCGGCCCGCTGCACTTCCTGCCTCAGCTCAGACGGCAGTTTGAGGAGACACTGCAGGACAGAGCCGACTCCTTTAAGGCTCCGGAAAACGCGCAGATATTCGTTGCGATAGGCGCGGCGCTTATGTACGGCAGCTCCGAGCCTACC
The DNA here is from genome assembly GCA_944393255.1 of uncultured Clostridia bacterium. Taxonomy (GTDB): domain Bacteria; phylum Bacillota; class Clostridia; order UBA1381; family UBA1381; genus Ornithomonoglobus. The sequence continues at coordinate 11,099 of CALXZP010000031.1, forward strand.
AATATACATGCCCTCTCCGAGGCGCTCAAAAATGCCGGAGACGCCGAGGCAGAGATCACGCGTATGCCGAAGCTATTTGAGACGGAAGCGGACAGAAAGGAATTTTTCGACCGTCATTCCATGGACAAGGCCGTTCGCGGAGATATAAGCAAGGTCAAAGGCCCTGTATTTCTCGGGCTCGACGTAGGCTCAACCACCATCAAATGCGCGGTCATAAACGAGCAGAACGAAATAGTATATGATTATTACGGCAAGAACGAGGGCAGCCCGATAACCTGCGGGCTTGAGATCATGCGCGAGCTTTACAGCAAGCTTCCCAAGGACGCGTACATAGCAAACGGCTGCACTACCGGCTACGGCGAACAGCTGCTCAAAACAGCATTTCGCATAGACGAGGGCGAGATCGAAACTATCGCGCACTACAAGGCGGCAAACCACTTTTCGCCCGGAGTTGATTTTATAATCGATATCGGCGGGCAAGACATGAAATGTATGAAGATCAAGGACGGAGTTATCGACTCGATAATGCTCAACGAGGCATGCTCCTCGGGCTGCGGCTCGTTCATACAGACCTTTGCCGAATCGCTCGGCCTTGACACTATAACCTTTGCCAAGGAAGCGCTGGCCGCGGACGATCCGGTGGATCTGGGCACGCGCTGCACCGTATTTATGAACTCGCGCGTAAAGCAGGCTCAGAAAGAAGGCGCTACAGTCGGCGATATAAGCGCCGGACTCTCCTATTCCGTTGTCCGCAACGCGCTTTACAAGGTAATAAAGCTGCGTGACCCCGCGCTTATGGGCGAAAAGATAGTAGTCCAGGGCGGCACGTTCAATAATAACGCTATACTCAGGTGCTTCGAGCTGCTCATAGGCAAGGACGTTATACGTCCCGATATCGCCGGTATAATGGGCGCTTTCGGCTCCGCGCTGATAGCAAAGGAGCGCTGGAGCGGCGGCGAATGCGACATAATAACGGCGGGCGAGCTGGACTCGTTCACTTTCAGCACCTCGCTCACGCGCTGCCAAAAATGCAATAACCACTGCCAGCTCACCATCACGGATTTCGGTGACGGCAGCAAGTTCATTTCGGGAAACCGCTGTGAACGCGGCGCCGGAGAAGAAAAGAAAAACAAGGACATACCAAATATCTACGACTTCAAATATAAACGCACATTCCGGTATAAGCCGCTGAAGCCGGAGGATGCGCCGCGCGGTGTTATAGCCATGCCGAGAGTTCTGAACATGTACGAAAACTACCCGCTGTGGTTCACATTCTTTACAGAGCTGGGCTTTTCCGTACGTATATCGGGCAGAAGCACGCACGCGCTCTATGAAAAAGGCATAGACTCGATCCCTTCGGAAAGCGCCTGCTACCCGGCAAAGCTCGTCCATGGGCATATCCAGGATCTTCTTGATAAGGGCTACGATACGATATTCTATCCATGCATACCGTATGAACAGATAGAATACAGCGACGCCGGCAATCACTTCAACTGTCCGATGGTCACCTCTTATCCGGAGGTAATATATAACAACATGGACGCTGTCCGCGCGGACGGGATAAAGTTCCTTTACCCGTTTATCAACCTTGCAGACAAGCCGTCCTTTAACAGGCAGATGGCGAACGCTCTGAAGGATTACGATATCCCGTTCAAGGATATAAAGACGGCGTCGGAAAAGGCGTTTGCCGAGCTTCAGGCATATAAAAACGACATACGCCGCAAGGGCGAGGAGGTCATAGAATGGCTTGATGCGCACAACAAGCGAGGTATAGTGCTTGCGGGCAGACCCTACCATATAGACCCCGAAATAAACCATGGCATACCCGATATGATAAACTCGCTCGGCTTCGCGGTTCTCACAGAGGACAGCGTCGCACATCTCGGTCATTTAAAGCGCGACATCCGTGTTGTAGATCAGTGGGCGTACCATACCCGTCTGTATGAAGCCGCTTCCGAGGTGATCAAGAACGACAGACTGGAGCTTATCCAGCTCAACTCATTCGGCTGCGGGCTTGACGCGGTCACCACCGACCAGGTCATGGAGATATTACAGTCGTATGAAAAGATATACACAACGCTCAAGATAGACGAGGTATCAAGCCTCGGCACGGCGCGTATACGCGTCCGCTCGCTGAAAGCGGCGGTAAAGGAAAGGTCGGACAGCAATTTCGTTCCGCACAAGATAGAGGATTACACCATAAACCGCGTTAAATTCACCGAGAACGAACGCAAAAACCATACTATAATATTCCCGCAGATGAGCCCGACGCATTTCCGTCTTTTCGAAGCGGTGCTGCGCGCAAACGGGTATAACGCGCTCGTCCTCGAAAAAGCGACGGCGGAGGACGTGGAAGCGGGTCTCAAGAGCGTTAACAACGACGCCTGCTATCCGTCCATCATGGTCACCGGTCAGCTTGTAAACGCGTTCGTAAGCGGACGCTGCGACCCGGATAACACCTCGGTCATGATAACGCAGACGGGAGGCGGCTGCCGCGCCACAAATTACATAGCGTTTATCAGAAAAGCCCTCAAGGAAGCGGGATATCCGCAGGTACCGGTCATTTCCCTTAACGTATCGGGACTTGAAGGCAACCCGGGCTTTAAAATAACGCCGAAGCTCGTCGATGGACTTTTAAAGGCTTGCACCTGGGGCGACATACTGCTTTCCGTAAGCCAGAGGATCCGCCCATACGAAATAAACGAGGGTGAAACAAACGCAGTCTACGACAAATGGCAGGAGCGGCTCTACAACGACCTTGTGACGATGAACCGCAAAAGGCTCAAGCTGAAAAAAGTCATAGACGAGATAATAGCCGATTTTGACGCTATCCCCATAGATGAGTCGGTACGCAAGCCGAGAGTTGGAGTTGTGGGTGAGATACTCGTTAAATTCCACCCCGACGCAAACAACGACGTTGTGGGCGTTATCGAGAGCGAGGGCGGAGAGGCAGTTATGCCGGGGCTTGCCGACTTCATGCTATACTGCCTCTACAACAACAATTTCAAGCACGAGCACCTCGGAATGAAGGCTTCCACAGCCCGCCTGTGCAACCTTGCCATATGGGGTATCGAAAGCTACAGAAAACATGCCGAGAAGGTCATGAAGGCAAATCCGAAGTTCGCTTCGCGCGCGCCCGGACATATTGCAGAGATAGCCGAAGGAGCGAAAAAGATCCTGCAGCTCGGACACTGCACCGGAGAGGGCTGGTTCCTCACCGGCGAGATGATAGAGCTCATAAATTCGGGCGTTCCGAACATCGTATGCGTTCAGCCGTTCGCGTGTCTGCCCAACCACGTTACGGGCAAGGGCATGATAAAGGAGCTGCGCCGCCAGTATCCGCAGTCGAACATAGTCGCGATAGACTACGACCCCGGAGCAAGCGAAGTAAATCAGCTCAACCGTATCAAGCTCATGATGGCTGTTGCGTTTGAAAACATCCGCAAGGAGGATGAGCTTGATTCGCTCATGTATAAAAAGCGCAGAGACATGCTTCGGTCGCCGGAAAAAAAGAAAATACCGGTATGATACTGCCGCAGCGCCGCACCCGTTTAGGGCGCGGCGTTTCTGCTTTCTCCGCTCTTTTTAAAACGTTTGTTCAATTTGAATAAATACAGACCAAATATTTTATTTCTACGTAAAATATATGTAAAATTTCTTTAAATGCCCTTGACTATTTTGTGAAACATGGTATTATATAATAGGTTAAGATTTTAACAATCTTAGTTCAAGCTTATTATTATCTTATACATCAGAGGAGTAGTATTACTATGCGAAAATTTTACAATAAAGTCGTGATCATCGGCTGCGGCGCGGTAGGCGCATCTATAGCATATGCGCTTTCGATCCAGGGCACGGTCTCAAAGCTGGTACTTATCGACGTAAACCGCGATAAGGCGGAGGGCGAAGTGCTCGATATCGGTCAGGGCATGCTCAACTTCACGCCGATGGAGATATACTGCGGCGATTACAGCGACGTTGCCGACTGCGATATCATAATCGTTGCATCGGGCGTGGGCAGACGTCCCGGAGACACCCGTCTCGATCTCGCAAAAAACAACGTTAATATAATCAAATCCGTAGCGGAAAATATAAAGCCGCACTATAACGGCGCTATCATCCTTATGGTAGCCAATCCGGTGGACATTCTCACCTACGTAATGTACAAGGAGCTCGGTATCCCGTCAAGCAAGATATTCGGTACCGGCACGGCTCTTGACACGGCGCGTTTTAAGTATTTCCTCAGCCAGGAGCTTGACGTGAGCGTAAACAATGTTCACGGCTATATAATCGGCGAACACGGCGACTCCCAGTTCCCTGTTATAAGCTCTCTCAACATCGCAGGCACTCCTTTCAATGAATACTGTGAATCGGCAGGCATCACTCTCGATGTGGAAGCTATAGCCGACAGAGTAAGAAACGCCGGCGCAGAAGTTATAAAGAAAAAGCACGCAACATACTATGCTATCGCTTCAAGCGTGTGCCGCATAGTATACGCTATAATCAAAGACGAGCATGCAGTCCTCCCCGTCAGCACCGTAGAGTGCGGCTCGTACGGGCTTGAAAATGTTTCTATAGGTCTTCCCTCCATAGTAAACGCAGAGGGCATAAACAAGGTTCTGACGCTCCGGCTCAGCGATGACGAGAAGAAGAAGCTCAGTGACTCGGCCGCAACGCTCAAAGAGATATTAGACGAAGCTATGTAAATTACGGATACGCACCGCGCCCGTATATATGATCCCCGCCGATGCAAAGCGCGCCGCCGGGGATAAAGACATACGGATGAACGCAAAATGCAGCCGCATTTAGAACTCATCCAATAAAGACATAATAACGGAGGAATAGTACAATGGAAAAGAAAGAATATGCATTGAAAATGCATGAGGAATGGAAGGGAAAGATAGAGGTCGTTTCAAGAGCCGCTATCACGAACAGAGACGAGCTTTCAGTGGCTTACACACCCGGCGTTGCCGAGCCGTGTCTTGAAATCTCTAAGGACGCCTCGCTTTCGTATAAATACACCAGACGCGGAAATCTCGTTGCTGTAATAACCGACGGTACCGCCGTACTGGGTCTGGGCGACATCGGCCCCGAGGCAGGTATGCCTGTCATGGAAGGCAAATGCGCACTGTTCAAGACCTTTGCCGACGTTGACGCTTTCCCGCTCTGCGTTCGCTCAAAGGACGTTGACGAGATAGTCAATACGGTCAAGCTGCTCGCAGGAAGCTTCGGCGGCATCAACCTGGAGGACATTTCGGCACCCCGCTGCTTTGAGATAGAACGCAGACTCAAAGAAGAGTGTGACATCCCGGTATTCCACGACGACCAGCATGGAACAGCCGTTGTTGTTCTTTCAGCTATGCTCAACGCGCTTAAGCTCGTGAACAAGAAGATCGAGGATATAGAAGCGGTTGTAAACGGCTCCGGCGCTGCAGGTATAGCTATCACAAAGCTTCTCATGTCAATGGGTCTCAAGAACGTGATACTCTGCGACAGAACGGGCGCTATATACGAGGGACGCGAAAATCTTAACGCTGAAAAGGCTGAGATGGCTAAGATATCAAACAGGGCGATGAAAAAGGGGTCGCTCGCGGACGTGCTCACAGGCGCAGACGTATTTATCGGCGTTTCGGCTCCGAACACTCTCACAAAGGAAATGGTAAAGACTATGGCTGACGATCCTATCGTATTCGCTATGTCAAATCCTGTTCCGGAGATCATGCCGGATGAGGCTGCGGAAGCCGGCGTAAGGATAATGGGTACCGGAAGAAGCGACTTCCCGAACCAGATCAACAACGTTCTCGCATTCCCGGGTATATTCAAGGGTGCGCTCTCTGTAAGAGCAAGCGATATCAACGATGAAATGAAGATCGCTGCCGCTAAGGCTATAGCGTCGATGGTATCCGACGAGGAGCTCAGACCGGATTACGTTATAACCGACGTATTTGACAAGAGGGTTGCCGACGCTGTTGCGGAAGCCGTTGCACAGGCTGCAAGAGATACAGGCGTAGCGCGTATATAATTACCTTAAACAGAAATACAGAACGATCCCCTAACTCGATGGGGATCGTTTTTTTGCAAAAAAGAACCGAAAACTCCTAATTATTCCTTTTCTTTATGCCTATTCGGATGAACATGATATTTCTTTCCATTTGCGTCAGTATAATTCCAGTGTAGATCAATAGGATCTCCATGTTCTAAACCCAATTTCCGGATTATACCAATTGCCTTTATCGCCGCTGGGACTATATTTCCCTCTCCATTCAAATCCTTTTCCATGTGATTTTGATAGATTATTTTCCGGATATTTTATAGATTGACGTTTGCCCTTGGTATTACCAAAATCGCCCATTTCTCCGTCCGTTAAGCAGTCATCTGCTTTCCGAATTTTTGGACTGGAGGAGACTTCTATTCAATTATTTATTTTTCCATAACACAGTACCGTCTTCTAATGATATTTTACATGGGATGCATTTAAGGGAAATCTCAATGCAATCATTATAAATCAAAATACTTTCATCTGTGCCCGGTTCTATAATCTCTACGTCACCAATAGCGACAGCATATTCACCTATATAATCTTCATCCTCTGGTTCAGTATCAGTTTCATAGATTCCTGTAATTGATGAGCATAATACTTTTAAACCATTTCCCCATTCAACTAATATTTTTTTACTATGGTCAAATGCATCATCAAAAATATACAGCATTTTCATATATTCTTCATTGTTCATTTCAACAGTCTCCTTTTTATTTATTAAAATTTCTAGGTCTGACAGGCACTATTTGTGCATTTCCATTCCTAACGACTATTTAAAAAGATCTATCAATTATTTTCATATCCTGAATAATATCTTTTAATTGTTTTTCTTCAATTTTATGTTCCATAGCATGACGAGCATCTTTATAGATCTTTTCACTGTCTAAATTACCATATTCAATTATACAAATACCTTCATCAATATGTGTTATTGAGTATTTTTTTTCATTATATAAAAATTCAACTTCACATCCTCGATTTAAGCAATCAATCAAGTCGCGCTCATCATAAAAATTGTTATCATATTTTGTCATAATTTTATCCTCATTTTTTTCTTTCAAATATTGGATTACCATCGTCATCCCAGCGAATAGTATGTTCATGCGGGTTTGTGTGTCTTTTTGGATTACCATGGTCTGTATAATGTATTTCCCTTGCGGCACGACCATCCGGGCCAATGTATGTTTCTTTATATCCACTTTTCTTTTTTTGTCCGGGTTTGCCATATAAATGCGAATCTTTTTTTGATTTACTTTGTTTAAAACTTCCCTTAGTATTTCCAAAATCCCCTCCTGCTCCTGCGCCCATTAAGCAATCACCTGCTTTCTGGACTTTGAAAATTCGCTTTCAAATGTAATAACGTTTATTCCGCTGTCTATATATCTTTTAAAAATTTCATCCGGCGCTGCGCCGTAAATGACGATTTTTTTGGCGCAAGACGTTTTACAAGCTCTGAAAGCCCGGCTTTAAAATATTCTTTATCATTCCTACGTTTGATACATCCATGCGTCCCTATGGCAACTGTCTTGTTCTTTTCTATTCCGTCAAAACAAAATTCATATGTACGCTCGTCATTAAAACGAACGTTTGGAATAATTTCAACACCGTTGTTTTGAAGCCATACCGCCAAAGCACGACTGCGGTATGTGTTCCATATCTGCATACACAGAGGCATATTGCGATATAAGCTGAAATCAGGCGATATAATACCTTTGAACTTCTTCAACTTGTTTATATATGCCTTGGGATTATTCCATAATCGCTCAAATTTTATATCATGCTCATAAAAATGAACCCATGCCTCATAATCCGTTGTGCGCTTTGCCATAGCATCAGAAAATGTGATGATTTTATCCGGAATGAAATTACTGGTTCTTAAAACAGGTAATTCAAATTTTCCGTCATAGTCTGCATTCTCAACTAAAAAAGCTTTAAATACATCATAGTTATTATTACTTTTTTTTAATTCCATAAATCAAAACTTACCTCCTAAAATAAATTATTTTTGTTTAAAACATAAAAATCTACTCTAAACACTTGATTTTGATTTACGGATATGCTAAAATATAACTACGCTAATAGGTATGCTTTTAGCATATCCGAGATTTACACATTAAACTGCTGCGTCAACAGCTTTTTAATGTGTTTTTCTTTATCTATGTAAATCCCATTTTAATACCTCCCTTGTTAAATGGCAATGCCAAAAAGATGGCAAAGTTTAATTTCATAGCCGGTATAAAATCTTCCGCCATAACGCAGCCATTTATTATAAAATATTAACGCATATTCAGCCGCTTCATGGCTTATTTCAAAGCGCTCAGCAATTTCATATGCTGTTTTCAAATTTAGATTGTGTATTAAAGCTGGCGGAGCAAGCGCGAACTTTGCAAAAAATTTAGCTTCTGCCTCGGCAAGCTCGCTGTCCTCAGTATGGTCGAGCGCAATGTGTCCATTCTCATGCATAATTGTATTATTTATCCGACCATATGGCTTGCTATCATTATAAAAAATATACCATTCACCGGTTTTCTTTTTTACCGAAAAACCGTCATCGCTTCTTTTTATCATAAGCTCTTTGGTGATTTTTGGATATGCAGAGTAAGGAATTACTTTGATCCCCATTTTGGTTGCTATCTCAAAACCGCTTATAGGAGTACAATGTATATCAAGTCCTTCAAATAAATCAACAACAGTTTCTTTTATTTCTTCATACCTTGAATTGCTTAGTATCAAATAAATTACGCCTCCCCTTTATTCCTCGCCGAATAATGCATTAATCAGATCTTTCTTTTCCTGTACAGTCATCTTAGAAGCATTACGAGCGATTATTCTTTCAATTTTATAAAAGTCAAATTCCTCATCTGTTTCACGCCCTAAAAGATAGTCTGATGTAGTATGCAACGCCGTTGCTATATTTGCAACAGTATTCCCGCTTGGAAGTCTGTTGCCCGAAACATACCTTGATAATGTAGCAGTCGTTACACCAATTGCTTCGGCTAATTCCCGTTGTGTCATATTATTTTTTTCTAACAGTAAAGATAACCTGTCTGAAAATATGCTCATATCTTCAACCTCCTTGTCAATTACCGTTATTATAACATAGATTACCGTTTGTGTCAAGCCCCTTTTTAAATAAAAGAACAACGGCATGTTGGTTTACAATAGATGTGGAAAACATAGAAAACACCTCCTGCATACTAACGCTATTATAAAAAAATAATATTTCTTTACAAAAACTGCGAAAAACGCCGTCAGATATAAAAAAAAGAAATAACATCCATATCGTTTTTCCGCGAATAATACGAACGAAGCTGTCCAGAATATATAACAAACAAAGCCCGCCGCAAACCTCAAACGGCGCTGCGGCGGCGGAAAGGATTGATATATTATGATGACGTCTTCAACAATGTGTTTTTTTAAAGGCGTAACAGCCGGGCTTATCGTCGGCGCAGCCGTTACAATGCTCGCCGACCCCGTCTCCGACAGGCAGAGAAACAGGTTTGTGAAAAAAACTGAAGGTATTTTTAAGAATATGGGCTGCATGATCGACACCGCTCTCGGTATGTTTCACTGAATGTGGTTCTTCGCCGCGCCGCATAAGCCGTACTCAGCCGGTCATATGCGGCGTTTTGCCGTATTTCTCAAACAATACGCCCCGCGCATATATTTAAATCGGAGCAAGCTCCGCTTTGCTTGCAAAGAACGGAGTCTGCGGCAGATTGTGACCTGCGCTATGAACGTCAGCTCCTCAGCGTTTCAGTGTGAGAGTAAACTCCGGCTGAAATTCCAAAGTGTGCCCCATCGCCTCGGAGGCGTGATACATCTGCGCTTAGGTTATATAATCGGCACAATAATACAGAGACTTCATTCCCGAAAAATCGTTAAATTTAGATATTGAATTATTTGTCTTATTGTTTTATAATAGTGATGATCGTAAAACTGATGTTTTACTGTCACCCATTATGATAAGGATGGCAAATTGGGCATGAATATACGGCCCGGAAAGGAAGTTATCAGACAAATGGCAACTTGGATCGTACATCTGAGAATAGCCGATGAATACATCAAACGCGGGCTTATCCCCTGCCCCAAGGAATTTTCCCTCGGTTCCGTAGCGCCCGACTGCGGCTATGGCGAAAAGGACAGCTTCGGCGATTTTTCACCGCCGCCGGATATAACGCACTGGGCTCCCGGAGGAGTGAAGCTGTACTGCGAATATTGGAAATTTGCTTCCGTATATCTGCAAAACAAGCAGCCTGATACGGATCACTTCTTCTACCTGGGATATTATATACACCTTTTGACCGACGTTATATGGTCGAGGATGGTCTATAATCCAACTGTTGAAAAATACAAGGAAGAATTCAAACGTGATCCGGAATTTATAAAAACCATCAAGATCGACTGGTACGATCTCGATCATAAATTCCTCAGAGATCACCCTTCGTTCGTACCGTATCAATATATAAAGAATTCGGGCGATGTTCACGACTATCTCCCCTACTATGAGCCCGGTCAGCTCACAGCTCAGATAAAATATATATATGACTACTATTCAAACAGCGAACAGCGCGTGCTTGACCGTGATTACACTTATCTCACTGAGAAAAACATCTCAAACTTTATAAAGTGTGCCGCAGAGCTTATCGATCTTGATCTGATAAAAAAAGGTCTTCTCGATATCCCCGAAAAAACAGCATATGTAAACGCTGTGATGCCTGCGGCAAGGCTCCGCGCATAGCTTAAATATACTCAATAGGCGCATCTCCGGATGCGCCTATTGTTTTTTTTCGTTTATCTCGGCTTTATCTGAAGCCTTATCCTGTCCGCGACCATGGCTATAAACTCCGAATTGGTAGGCTTGCCTTTTCCCGTATTTATCGTATATCCGAACACGTCATTCATCGTCTGCGGCTTCCCTCTTGTCCATGCCACTTCTATAGAATGGCGTATCGCCCTCTCAACCCTGCTTGAGGTAGTCTTATATGCCTTTGCTATCTCGGGATAAAGCTCCTTCGTTATGTAATTCAGCAGATCCATATCCTTAACGACCATCATTATGGCCGTACGCAGATAGTTATATCCCTTTATATGCGCCGGAACGCCAAGCTCATGGATAAACTCTGTAACGATAGACTCAAGATCGTATGTTTTATCCGGCGCGGGCCGGACTATCTCTGTATCGGCGGTACGCCTGTTGCCGCAGAGATCGCGCACCGCTCCGCACACGCTTTCGGGCGACTGCGGCTTTATCATAAAATACGATGCTCCGTACTGTCCCGCAACGTTATATAAGCTCGGCAGAGACGAGGTCGAATTGACTATAAACATAGGCTTTTTCTTCATATCCGACGAGCTTATCCTCCTGAGCACGCCAATGCCGTCGAGCTTGGGCAGTATCATATCCAGAACAACAACATCCGGTTCGGTCTCCTCTATCATCAGCACCGCCTCTTCACCGTCGAGAGCAAGCCCCGCCTGAACGAGATCGTCCGCGGTCTTCAGGTATTCGATAAATTCGTTAGCATAGCTTGCATCATCGTCAACAATAAGTACCTTTATCTTATCCATTATAAATATCCTTCCCTCCTGCGCATTATCGGTATTCCTGTCAGAATATTTCAAACGCGCTCATTTTTCTTTGTTTTTTTCTGAATTGCACTATAAGATTACCATAGGGTACAGATATTTTCAATAAAAAACTATTAATCGAAATAATTTTCAGCATCGAAATACCGCGGTATTTTGATTGCTTTTGTCGAAAATTCCGTTTCATAAAAATATCGACAATATCCGAGCCATGCTTCGACGCTTTTCGATCCTTCCCGTCCTTTCCGTAAAATGTGTACAGCTGTTGACAAATTTTAATTGATAATATATAATATACTTTAAGAAAGCAGCTTGAAGCGCTGCTCCTATTTTAATTACTTGAAAGGGGTTTTATACAATGAAGGTCTTACTTATCAACGGAAGTCCTCACGAAAACGGGTGTACATATACGGCGCTTTCGGAGGTGAGCGCATCGCTCAACGAAAACGGCGTGGATACCGAGATCGTATGGATAGGAAACAAGAGTATACACGGCTGTATAGCCTGCGGCGGCTGTGCTAAAACCGGCAGGTGCGTTTTTGACGACGGGGTGAATGAAATATCGGATAAAATGGCAGACTGCGACGGACTGGTAGTAGGCACGCCTGTTTATTACGCATCGCCAAACGGCGCTTTATACAGCCTCCTTGACCGTCTGTTCGGGATATGTCCCTCTCTGGCGCATAAGCCTGCCGCCGCTGTAGCCTCGGCCCGCAGAGGCGGAACTACCGCCGCTATAGACGGGCTGAATAAATACTTTACCATAAGGCAAATGCCGGTGGTAGCCTCCACCTACTGGAACAACGTACACGGCAATACGCCCGAGGAGGTAAAGAAAGATCTTGAGGGCATGCAGACCATGCGCAATCTCGGCAAAAACATGGCATGGCTCATAAAATGCATAGATGCCGGGCAAAAAGCCGGGATAGAGATACCGGCCGCCGAAACAGGAGCTAAAACGAACTTTATAAGATAAACGGTATAAAATAAGAGGGTGCGCGGGGCAGCCCATTTGGGCTTTCCCGCACACCCTCAATGCAGTTTTAGGCAGGCAATTCCTGTTTTTCTGTAATAATTCTTCTTAAACGATACGGCTCGCTTAAAGCCTTCGGTCAGCGGCGGCATCCGCCGGAGGTATGCGCACTGTGACACCCGCCTCCGCAGGCTCCGCAGTCACCGCCGCAGCTGCAGCCGCCCTTGCCGGATCTTCTATCTTTTATCATTTTGAATATGATAAGTCCTACTGCTGCAGCTACTATTACCGCAACTATAACAGTTCCCATTTCAAAACACCTCCTGCACGGTATCTTATCTCGCCGCGTCTACAGCGCGCAGCGTATTACCGCTCTTTGCTTGATAGCCCTTTCTGAACAGCAGATACAGCATGGCAGCTATAAGTATGACCGCCGCAGCCGTTCCTGCTCCGAAGCCTATCTGTCCGGATATGAGACCGCCTATCTGATATACGATGAGCGCTGTGCAGTATGCGAATATACACATATACCCGATAGCGAACCATGTCCATTTAGCATTGTTCATCTCGCGCTTTATAGCTCCCATAGCCGCGAAGCACGGTGCGCAGAGCAGATTGAATATCATAAAGCTGTATGCCGAAACAGCTGTGAAGTCGCCTCCGAGCGAACCCCATATCTCAGCGCCGTCCTCTGCGACCTCCGCAAATCCGTAAAGCACTCCGAAGGTCGCAACAACGTTCTCCTTAGCGATAAGTCCGGTAACTGTAGCAACTGTCGCTTTCCAGTCGCCCCAGCCGAGAGGCGCGAATATCGGAGCCGCTATACGTCCGATCGAGGCGAGCAGACTCGTATTATTGTCCTCAACCATACCGAAGCTTCCGTCCGTGAAGCCGAAGCCCTGGAGGAACCAAAGGAGTATGGATGAAAGCAGGATCACAGTGCCGGCTCTCTTTATAAAGCTCCAGCCGCGCTCCCATGTGCCTCTGAGCACATTTCCTGCCGACGGGATATGATATGCCGGCAGCTCCATAACGAACGGAGCAGGCTCTCCCGCAAACGGCTTTGTCTTTTTAAGTATGATACCTGATACAACAATAGCTGCAACGCCTATAAAGTATGCGCTTACCGCAACAAGTCCGCTGCCTCCGAACAGTGCGCCGGCGATAAGTCCGATTATCGGCATTTTTGCGCCGCATGGAATGAAGCAGGTGGTCATGATCGTCATCTTTCTGTCTCTGTCCTGCTCTATGGTTCTCGACGCCATAACTCCGGGCACGCCGCAGCCAGTACCTATCAGCATAGGTATAAAGCTCTTGCCGGAAAGACCGAAACGGCGGAATATCCTATCCATGATGAACGCTATTCTTGCCATGTAGCCGATATCCTCAAGGATACAAAGCATAAAGAACAAGATGAGCATCTGCGGAACAAATCCGAGCACCGCGCCTACGCCGGCAACGATACCGTCAAGCACAAGTCCGCTCAGCCAGTCGGCTGTACCGGCAGCCTCAAGCGGGGCTCCGATAAGCACCGGTATGCCCGGCACCCATACGCCGTAGTCAGCAGGATCAGGCTCCTCTGCTTCGAGCGCCGTTTCAAAATCGGCAAGCGCAACGCTCAGCACATCGGTAACGGCTCCTTCCTCATCCGTGATCTCCGCCTCCGCTGTTACTGCTGCGGCAGCTGTAAGGAACGCTTCCACCGATGCTTCATCCTCCGCCGAGGGCTCCTCTGCTTCAAGCGCAGCGGCAACTGCCTCCGTATCTATGCCTTCTTCCCCGGCTGCTTCTATAAATGCGTCTATCTTTGCCATCTCAAGCTCGTATTCGCCTGCAGCTTCCTCATATGCCGAGCTTCCTATGCCGAACAGATGCCAGCCGTCTCCGAAAAGCCCGTCGTTCGCCCAATCGGTCATCATCGAACCGAACGGCCCCATTGAGATCCAATACACGACAAACATTATAACTGCGAATATCGGAAGCGCTAGTATCCTGTTCGTTACTATCTTATCTATCTTATCAGAGCTGCTCAGCGCACCCCTTCTTTTCTTTTTGCAGCACTTGCTCACTATATTGGATATCTCGTCATAACGCGCCGCAGTTATGATAGATTCGGCGTCGTCATCCAGCTCTTTTTCACATGCCTCTATATCCTTTTCGATATGCTTCAGCTTATCCTGAGACAGTTTGAGCTGCTCAAGCACTTTTTCATCTCGCTCAAATATCTTGATCGCAAACCATCTCTGCTGCTCCTCGGGAAGATCGTGCAGCGCCGCTTCTTCAATATGCGCTATCGCATGCTCTATCGGCCCTTCAAAAGTGTGGTGCGGAACAGACTTTTCCTTTGCTTTTGCCGTTTCCGCCGCCATCTCCGCGGCCTTTTTTACACCGGTACCCTTGAGCGCGGATATCTCGCACACCTTCACTCCCAGCTCCTTTGAAAGAGCATCCAGCTTTATAACGTCGCCGTTTTTCTTTACAACGTCTATCATATTAACGGCGCATATTACCGGTATGCCCAGCTCGCAAAGCTGAGTCGTTAAATAAAGGTTTCTCTCTATATTAGTACCGTCTATGATATTAAGTATAACATCCGGGCGCTCATTTATCAAGTAGTTTCTTGCGACTACCTCCTCAAGAGTGTACGGAGAGAGCGAATAAATACCCGGAAGATCCGTTACGGTAACATCCTTAAAGCCCTTAAGCTTGCCCTCTTTCTTTTCGACCGTTACGCCGGGCCAGTTCCCGACATACTGCGCAGAACCCGTAAGCGCGTTGAAAAGCGTTGTTTTTCCGCAGTTTGGATTACCTGCTAACGCGATTTTGTATTCCATTTTCATACTCCTTATATGTAATATAGATAAGCAATTATTATTGTCAATGATTTTCTTTAGTTAGTTATGATTAACCAAGTTGCAAGGCAAAACCGGCTTATTCGACCTCTATCATAGCCGCGTCCGCCTTTCTTATGGACAGCTCATAGCCCCTTACATTGACCTCTATCGGGTCGCCCAATGGCGCGACCTTTCTGACATAGACGTCAACGCCCTTAGTGATGCCCATGTCCATTATCCGCCGTCTTACCGCTCCGTCGCCGTGCAGCTTCCTCACAGACGCGGTATCTCCGATCTTCACTTCCTGCAATGTCCTCATACTTATAACCCTGCCTTTCGTATCTGTCCTTATCAGACGATTATTTTCATAGCCATTTCGCGGCTGATCGCGATCCTGGATCCCTTGACCGAGACGATTATATTCCCGCCTATAGCGGATATCACCCTGACCATTCCCCCGGCCACGAAGCCTAACTGCGCCAGATGCTGCCGTACATCGTCGCGTCCGCCAATTTTCTTTATATAAAGCTCTGCTCCCGGCTCCGCCATCGCTAACGGCATAGCTGCCACGCTCCTTCCCCGGCTAAATTAAGAGGATATATCTCCTCTTCACACTAATATATATTAGCACATACTAACCCAGATGTCAAGTGTTTTACTGAAATTATTTCTAACTTTTTTAAATAAAGGTTGACCAACTATGAATATTCCGTTAACTCAGCCGCCGTCAAAAAGAAAAACTTGCGATTGGATATTGTAAATACGCGAAATTTATGGTATACTTATAACAGATATCTGACCACGGCGCTCCTGAGGCAGCTGCGCGGTCATCAGACTTATCGTATTAGGAGAATAAACAAATGGCTGAAAAGAAACTGGAAAACATACGCAATTTTTGTATTATAGCACATATAGACCACGGTAAATCCACGCTTGCGGACAGGCTGCTTGAGCTCACCGGCGAAGTCGAGCTCCGGGATATGGAAGATCAGATCCTTGACGATATGGATCTTGAGCGCGAACGCGGCATAACAATAAAGGCTCATGCGGTAACGCTCAAGTATACGCGGCCCGGCGGCGAGGAATATATACTTAATCTTATAGACACGCCGGGACATGTCGATTTCAATTACGAGGTGTCGCGCAGTCTTGCGGCATGCGAGGGCGCTATCCTTATAGTTGACGCGTCGCAGGGTATTGAGGCGCAGACCCTTGCAAACACCTACCTCGCTATAGACCACGATCTGGAGGTCGTTCCGGTCATAAACAAGATAGACCTGCCTTCCGCTCGTCCCGATATCGCTATACGCGAGATCGAGGACATTATAGGCATTCCCGCCGAGGACGCGCCCCAGATAAGCGCGAAAACAGGGCTGAATGTTGATAAAGTCCTTGAGGAGATAGTTGAAAAGATCCCCGCTCCGTCGGGCGATCCGTCCGCTCCCCTTCAGGCGCTTATATTCGATTCGTACTACGACAGTTACAGGGGAGTTATAGTTTACGTCCGCGTAAAGGAAGGCTCTATCGCTCCCGGGACGCGCATAAAGATGATGGCCACCGGAGCTGAATTTGACGTTGTGGAGGTCGGAAGGATGCACCCCTCCGGACTCGTAAAGTCCGACGGTCTTTCCTGCGGCGACGTGGGCTACATTGCGGCAAGCATAAAAAACATACAGGACACACGCGTAGGCGATACCGTTACCTCCGTTTCCAACCCTGCGTCCGAACCTCTCCCGGGTTATAAAAAGGTAAATCCAATGGTTTTCTGCGGTATATATCCGGCGGACGGCGCGCAGTATGAGGATCTGAAGGAGGCGCTCATGAAGCTTCAGCTCAACGATGCGGCGCTGATGTTTGAGCCTGAAACGTCGGCTGCACTGGGCTTCGGGTTCCGCTGCGGCTTTCTCGGACTTCTCCATCTTGAAATAATACAGGAACGGCTTGAACGCGAATACAACCTTGATCTCATAACCACGGCTCCAAGTGTTGTATACAGGATATACAAAACGAACGGCGACATGGTGCTCTGCGACAATCCTTCCAATCTTCCCGACCCGGCGGAGATCGAGCACATGGAGGAGCCTATGGCAAAGGCTTCGATCATGGTACCCAAGGATTACGTCGGCAGCGTTATGGAGCTTTGTCAGGAGCGCAGAGGCGTTTACAAGCACATGGAGTATATGGATGAAACAAGAGCGGAGCTGTTCTACGAGCTGCCGCTGAACGAAATAATCTACGATTTCTTTGACGCGCTCAAATCACGCACACGCGGCTATGCCTCGTTCGATTACGAGCTCTGCGGCTACAAGCCCTCATCCCTCGTCAAGCTTGATATACTGCTCAACGGCGAATCGGTGGACGCGCTTTCATTCATAGTGTTCAAGGACAACGCCTATGCCCGCGGCAGAAAAATGTGCGAAAAGCTCAAGGAGGTAATACCGCGCCAGCTGTTTGAAGTTCCTATACAGGCGGCCATAGGCTCAAAAATAATTGCCCGTGAGACTATCAAGGCTCTGCGCAAGGACGTGCTTGCAAAGTGTTACGGCGGCGATATCTCACGGAAAAAGAAGCTGCTCGAGAAGCAGAAAGAAGGAAAAAAGCGTATGCGTCAGGTCGGTACTGTGGAAGTTCCGCAGGAAGCGTTCATGTCGGTGCTCAAGCTTGACTGATATAACAGCATACGGATATATAAGCCGGTTCCGAAAGGCAGCTCCTCTCGCCTTTCGTCCCGGCTTTTTATGTATCTGCATATTTTCTTGTGCTAACTGCACACCCGGCTGCGGTTTATGTAAATTCACTGCTGTGAAAAATCTATAAACACACGTCTATATAAAAAAATTTATAAAAAAGTGTTGACAAACGAAGCAAGTTCTGCTATAATATTTATTGTTGTGAGACAAGAGGTACTGACAACAAACAGAATATGCGAGGGTGGCGGAATAGGCAGACGCGCACGTTTGAGGGGCGTGTGGTTTAACCGTGCCGGTTCAAGTCCGGTCCCTCGCACCACAAATAAGCAAGGTTGAAGCCTTGCTTATTTTTTTATCCAAAAGCACTATCACTTCCATTATCCCTAACTGTACCTGCCAAATACATATCCGCGGCGATCACTTTTGCAAAAAATACTTGTAATCACCGCTCAAATATGCTATAATAAATACAATGAGCGCCGCATTACTGCGGCGCATATCTGACCGAGAGGATTTTATCCGACCGAAAAGATCATGCTTTGGTATACTGCACCTTACTGTTCACGCCGGGTATATTCCCGAGCCTGCCGGAAAGGGCGCTTATTTTTGATTGGGGAGCGTCCAGTATTACGCTTATGATCGCTATCCCCCTTTGACGATACGGCACACCCATCCTGCCGATCACATATTCGGCATACTCGTGAAGTATCTCATTTATTTTGTCTGTGGCATCCATGTCCTCGACTATTATCCCTACTAAGGCTACTCTTGTTTCCATCGGATACATCTTCCTTTCCAGATGCGCAAAGCGCTTATTATATAACCTTATTATACTATGATCCGTCGTGTATGTCAACGGATATAACGAAAGGACGAAACGATATGTATGACGTAAAATCAATGCACGCCGACGATTTCATCGACGACGGCGAAATTCTGAGCACGCTTGAATATGCTCAAAAAAACAAGAACAACAAAGAGCTCATAGGCTCGATAATAGAGAAAGCCGCGGAGTGCAGGGGGCTTACCCACCGCGAGGCATCGGTCCTTCTCGCCTGCGATGACGAGGCTCTCAATGAAAGGATGTACTCCCTTGCAAAGCAGATAAAACAACGTATATACGGAAGCCGTATAGTATTCTTCGCTCCGCTCTATCTTTCTAACTATTGCATCAATTCGTGCGTATACTGCCCGTATCATGTAAAAAACAAGCACATATGCAGAAAAAAACTCACTCAGGAAGAGGTAAAAGCAGAAACCATAGCGCTGCAGGACATGGGTCACAAGCGTTTAGCGCTTGAAGCAGGTGAAGATCCGGTAAACAATCCGCTTGAATATATCTTAGAGTGCATAAAGACTATTTATTCCATCAAGCATAAAAACGGCGCTATACGCCGTGTAAACGTGAATATTGCCGCTACTACGGTCGAAAATTATACAAAACTTAAGGAGGCCGGTATAGGCACGTATATCCTGTTCCAGGAAACATACAACAAAAAGCATTATGAAGAGCTCCACCCCGCCGGTCCCAAACACGACTACTGCTATCACACTGAAGCAATGGACCGCGCCATGCAGGGCGGCATAGACGATGTGGGGCTCGGCGTTCTCTTCGGCCTTGATACATACGCATACGAGCTTTGCGGACTGCTGATGCATGCAGAACATCTTGAAGCCGTATTCGGAGTAGGTCCTCATACCATAAGCGTGCCTAGGATATGCCCGGCAGACGACATAGACGTGGAAGATTTCTCCAATGCAGTTCCGGACGAGACTTGGAGAAAGATCGTTGCGATCATAAGGATCTCCGTTCCCTACACAGGAATGATCGTCTCAACAAGAGAAAGCGAAGAAAATAGAAAAGCCGCTCTGGAGCTCGGCATATCTCAGATCTCGGGAGCTTCCTCAACATCCGTCGGCGGCTACGTAAAGCCGGAATCTCCGGAGGAAAACACTGCGCAGTTCGACAGAAGCGATACACGCACGCTCGATGAGGTCTCCGACTGGCTTATCAGATTGGGCTATATCCCCTCCTTCTGCACGGCATGCTACAGAGAGGGCAGAACAGGCGACCGGTTCATGCCTTTGGCAAAATCGGGCGCGATCCAGAACTGTTGCCAGCCGAACGCGCTTATGACATTAAAGGAATACCTCATGGATTATGCATCCGACGAAACGCGCCGTGACGGTGAGGCTCTCATAGAAAAAGAACTCAATAATATCCCGAATGAAAATGTGCGCCGCATAACGATAGAAAATCTAAAAAAGATTGAAAACGGTGAACGAGATTTCAGATTCTGAGCAAAAACAGCGCACAACTATGCGAAACAGCGCACAACCATGCGAAAAATCGCACAAAAGAACAAAACAGGACACAAAAATAATTTTTTTCAAAAAAAGTATTGACAAACGGTCTTGTTTCTGCTATAATATTCTTTGTCAGTGAGCGGAAGTCTCCTGACAAAGCTTGGAGAGATGTCTGAGTGGTTGAAAGAGCCGGTCTTGAAAACCGGTGACGGTTCCGCCGTCCGCGGGTTCGAATCCCGCTCTCTCCTCCATAAAAACTTAACATTGAGAGTATGGCATACATGCCGTTTATTTTTGAAAAGGCAATGAACGAAATGCAATGTATGCGCCATGGAGAAGTACTCAAGAGGCCGAAGAGGCGCCCCTGCTAAGGGTGTAGGTCGGGCAACCGGCGCGAGGGTTCAAATCCCTCCTTCTCCGCCAAGTGTGGCTTGAAGCTTAGGTTTCAAGCCATTTTTATTTTTTGCGAAAATATAGGTCAATACCAACAACTTCTCCGTTGGCTTATTAAAGCCATTTGTTCATTGTTAATACTTATTAGAACTTGTTAAATCGTGTTGGTCGTACGTTATCAAAATTTTCTCCCCTGTTATCAGTCTTGTTATCAAACTGTTATCCCCCGTTATCGCAGAGGGGGCAATGTTGGGGAGCGTATGTGAACTTAGTGTTAATTAAGTTTGAATTTAATTTGAACCCTCGAAAGATTCTTTAGCCGGTTAGGAAGCCCTCGGCAATAATTATATTCGATGGTACGAAGATGATGTTCCATCGTTCCACTATCAATTCTCCGTCCCCTTGTTTGCTTCCGTGATAAGCCGCAGGGCGTTAATAAGCATGTTTTCAACAATCGGCATATATCGTTCATCTATATTATTCAACAGCTCATCGATCTGCTCATGCTTGCCGCCGGAGGTCTTGCCGAGTATCACGTAATCGCACGACATACCGAGTGCTTCACACAGCTTTTTCAGCGTTGAAAACGACATACCCTTTTTGCCGCTTTCGATATTGGCAAGGAACTGCGGCGATATATCGACCATCTCCGCAAGTACCTCTCGAGTGTACTTCAAAAAATTGCGCCGTTCTTTTATGCGCTGTCCTATTTCTACATTTATATCCTTCATGACTTTTGTTTCCTTTCAAGATAGTATCTGATAGATTTATTTTATTATAATCTGTCAGGCGATAAAATAATCCATAAGGATTGACTTTTATGATCTATTGGGATATAATATAGTTATATTATACTTGAATCACTTTTCAAAAAGTAGTGCACAAAAAAACTGCACATATTGCAAATTATTGAATAATATGGTATATATAGAAACATAGCCAATACAGCATCTGCGGAAAGGGATGGGAAATGAATCATATAATCAAGGCACAACATGGGAAACGGGTTTTATAAAGAAAGGATCAAACGAGATGAAAAAGTTATTAAGTTCATTCATTGCATTAGTTATGCTGTGTACATCATGTATTACGGTAATTTTACCAAATACTGCATATGCTATAGGAACCGCGGACGATATTGTATCAGTCGCAACAGGAGAAATTGGAACAAAAGAAACGGGCACCAATACAGTAAAGTATTGGGACGAACTCGGCTACAGTTCCATGCAAGGACAGTCATGGTGCGCTGCATTTATAGTTTGGTGTGCAAGGCAGGCGGGGATAGGCAGCGATATTGTACCTACTTCTTTTAGCTGTTACGATGCCAGCAATTCAATGAAAAATTGGTTTTCAAACCGTGGGAGGTATTACGAAAGAGGAACGACTACGCCTCAAAAAGGAGATTTGGTCATTTTCAAATATTCGTCCGGAGATAAACATATAGGACTTGTAACAGGTGCTGATAGTAGCACTGTATATACAATTGAAGGTAATACATCTAATATGGTTGCCTCCAGATCGTATTCGTTAAGCAACAGTACTATCCATGGCTATTGCCGTCCGGCTTATGCAAGTGCTGTACCGCCTACAAACGTACACTTAGACAAAAATCAAATATGGTATGACATACAAGACACAATAGAATTAACACCTTATTCAGACAATGCGACGGAATTTTATATGAGTGTGCGCAGACAAGAGTCGTGGGAAGAGGTTATATCAACGAGCTTAAATGGAACGTATTCTATTTCTGCGTCATCGTTGGGTTATGGTGATTATTACGCATGGATAACAGCCAGTAATTCAGCTGGCAGTACAGATTCGCAGGGAATTACTTTCTCTATTGTTGGTGCTCCAAGTTATGGTGACGTATGGTCGGATAAAAAAATATTTACAACATCAGAAACGATATGGATTACAGTTTCATCCGTATGTGCAAAAGGGCATGTGATAGGAATTGATAAAGATAATGTAGGTCGAGTGATAACGGAAGAATGCGGTAATTCATATGGTATTCAAGCATCCGATTTAGGAGTAGGAACATACAGCGCGTATTTCAGTGTATATAATGGTTCAGGATCAGTGGATACAAAACGAATTTCATTTGAAATAGTCGAGCCAATTAACTATGGTGATGAGTTTTATGCGTATGTTATTAATGATTCATCCCAAAAGTATATGACAAACAATAATGGACAAATTGTTATACAATCTTTAATACCCTCCGATAATCAAAAATGGCACTTTATGCGCAATAGTGATGGTAGCTATAAGATACAATCTGTAAAAGATGAAAAATATCTTGATGTCGAATTTGCATCGGATGCAGATGGAGCTAAAGTGCAAGTGTATGAAAACACAGAATCTACGGCACAAAAATGGTTTATATTGTCGGAAGATGGGCATCAATATCTTGCTTCTCAATGCAGTAATGGTCGATTAGATGTTGCTAACAACGAGACTAAAGATGGAACAATCATTCAAATGTATTCCAACAAAAAAACATCGGCACAGCAATTCACAGTTTATAGGATTGATGACAAATGCCCGACATATGCAACACTTACGACAGAAAAAAATACCTATGATATTGGAGAAACGATAAATTTTACATCTAAATCAGATTATTCAACAGGTATATGGTTATCAGTTTTAAATCAAAATGGGACAGTTATAAACGGAATAAAGGTTACTTCAGAGTATAGTCACGTTTTTGAGGAACCCGGAGAATATACTGCATGGATTTCTGCAGCAAATAAAACGGGATCAGTAGACAGCCAAAGATTGTATTTTACTGTTGAGGATACTCAAGTACCAACTCCCGAAACCTACAGCGTAACCCTCAATACCAACAACGGCACCATCAACAGCGGCAATATCACAAGCTACACCTACGGCAAAGGTGCAACACTACCCACGAACGTAACGAGAGACGGCTATACATTCCGTGGTTGGTATGATAATGCGTCCTTTACGGGCTCCGCAGTGACCTCAATATCATCGTCCGAAACAGGCAACAAAGTGTACTACGCTAAATGGGAGCAGAACGCACCTGCGGAATATACAATAACCTTTGTAAACTATGACGGCAGTGTCTTGCAGAGCGGCGATGTCACAGCGGGCACTATGCCTGTATACAGCGGCGTAACGCCTACAAGAGAAGCGGACAGCGGTTACAGCTATACATTCAGCGGTTGGAGTCCGGCTCTGTCGGCGGCAAGCGGAAATAAGACATATACAGCGCAATTTACAAGAACAGCTCGTGTGTACAGTATAAGATATAATATGGACGATGGTGCCATAAACAGCGGTATTGTGACAAGTTACACCTACGGTATCGGTGCTGCTTTGCCGACCGATGTCAGCAAGCCGGGATACATATTTAACGGTTGGTATGCTGAACCTGATTTTAGCGGTTCGGCGGTTATGAGTATTGCCGCTGCAGAAAGCGGTTCTAAAGTGTTCTATGCGAAATGGACACAGGAAACCCCCTCGGAGTATCTGATTTCATTTGTAAATTATGATAACAGCGTATTGCAAAGCAGTTATGTACCTGTCGGAGAAATCCCCGCCTATTACGGAGCTGAGCCGGAAAGAGAAGCGGACAGCGAGTATACATACACATTTGCAGGTTGGGAGCCCGAAATAGAAGAAGTGTCGGGAGTGGCAACTTATACAGCTAAATATGACGCAGTGCCTATTGAATACTCGTACAGCATTAAATACGATGTCGATAAATCCTGTGCCATTGTCACTGTGGCTGAAACAGGAACATACACTGTGATTTTTGCAGCATATGATGCAAACGGAACGTTGACAAGCATAGAAACAAAGAACATGACCTTTGACAGCAAAGGCATTCATTCAATTTACAGTGATACTTTCAAAGCAGCTGAAGCAAGTACTATAAAGGTAATGCTGTGGGATGATATGCGAAGTATGATACCCATATGTGATGCTGATACAGTATAAATATTTATTTCAGAGTGCCGATAACCAAAGTCGGCACTCTATTATTTTACCTTTCCGGCTACTGACGGTTATCCTTGCCAATAACAGCCATATCACATCCCATCCGTGTAATCCAAGCAGAGTCTCTATTGATACAGTTGCAACGACAACGAAGTAATTTTTAAAGCAAAAATGGCATCTCCGGAGGACGCATTACCAATAAGCAGTTAAAATGTTTACTTGACTATAACTATCTTGATAAAATAGTTAATCAATATGCGTGTTCACTAACATTTAACCCATTCAAAAACCGCAACGCAAGTGTACAAATTTCAAGAGAAATGCTCCTCCACTATAGCGTTCAGCTGTGCAGCGATCTCTGAGAAGTCTCTATTCAGATCGAGTGTTTTTACGCTGATCTTGCTGCCGCTCATACGGTAGCTGTTGTTCGGTTGGATCGCCTCGTTTGTTGCGGCATAGAGAAGCATCCCGGATACTGTGTGTTGTTCGTCTCCAAATGACGCATCCTTGTTTTTGACATAGGTGAAGATCTGATACAGGTTGTTCGAATGGAGCGTGTGGGCATCATATTTGGTCTGCATCATGTTCGTGTAGTATTTCGCATCGATGATCAGTACAATCATGAATACTCGCCGCATTATATTGAAAATCAATAAAAACATCGCTATTGAATTTACAAATATCGGATAGAACCGAGCGTGATAGATACGAGAGTAGGTGAATGCCCGACACCCGGCATATAAAAGACGGCTTGAAACCTTAGTCTCAAACCGTCTTTAATGTGTGAATGTAATTTTACAAAGTTTAATTACTCACAAACTACGGGCAGCATATCCTCCAAAGAATGCCAGTATGTAACCAGTGAGTTTTCACTGCGTACCATGGTCTGTGCCTCAGACACGGTCGTCGGAGTGATCGATAAGCCGACAAGATTACCGTTATCATCATATTCCGCTTCTATTTTGATGCAAGCCCTGTTCACACTCTCGGTCAGTATTCTCACAAGCTCCGATACGATCCCGGGAGTTGTACCGTAGCCGTTCAGCATCAGATTCCCGGCGAGTTGGGAACGTCCCGCATTGCCGTAATGGTTGTGGTCACCGAAGCAGTCGATGATTGCCTGTGCCGCCGCATCTTCATCGGCATAGCCGTTTGCCGCATAGTCCGCCACGTATTCGTTAAAGGCAATGTCAGCGTTAAGACCTATATCTATAAATCCGAGAATATCGGGGTCGTCTTTTCTTTCCTCGTAGATGACCCTGATACCCAAAGAATCATAGGCATCTTCACGGCAGCCGTGGAAGGTATGCGTTGTCTTATCATACACATACTCATATCCCGCCACACAGCCGTGCGGAGTATAGCTTGTAAGTATCACTTTAGCGCCCATCGCAAGACACGCGTCCACATAATAATCAAGCGGTGCCTTGAACTGCGTACCCGACAGTCCGCCGGGATTTGTTCCCATATTGCCGATGGTCACAATATCGCCCGGTCGTATGTTTATGAGAATATTATCAAGCCAGCCCTGTGTATAATACGTTTTCAGATTTCTTGAACCCTTGCCATTATTGTGATATACAGCCAGCGCGGTAAGTTCGGGATAATTTTCTTGGTCACGCGCCAAATTATAGGCGTATGAACCGTTGTTGCCGATGGTTGAGTCGCCTACAGACCAAATATTCGGCTTTTCGGCGGCTGTTTTTTCAATCTTTTCTATGATGATATATGCCACCTTGGCACCCGTGAATTTTAAATCGAGCACATCGTCCACAACGGGGATTTCATATGTTTGTTCCGTTATTTCCGTTGTTTTCACGGTATAGCCCGTATGTGTCGTTCCTGATGCATCAAGTGTTCTCTCATGACCCGACAACACATCGCTCACATATTCCGATACAAGGTCACCGCTGAACGCGACAGTTACCTTATATACCTTTCCCTTTGTCACCTTTGCTTTGAATGTGAAATCACCCGACAAATAATCTGCCGCTGCATCATCCATACTCGGCGAACCTTCCGCGATTGCACTGCCTTCGATACCGTATCCTCTTTGTTCGGTATATAAGGTTTTCGGATTGACATCCGTATACCCATCCGCAACGCTGTCCGTCTCACCGCTGCCGAAGTCGAATGACAAACCGTGAACAGTAACCGTGACGCTTCTTGACAATACCTTGCCGTCACTGCTTTCTCCCGTCGCTCTGACGGTAAATACACACGGCACCGCTTTTGATGTGACGCTTATAACGCCGCTTGCCGCATCGAACGCTATGCCTTCCGGCAGCGTATAGGCGTTGACGTTATTTCTGTCGTAGATTGCAAGCGTTACATTTCTGCCCAAATCAGCGCCCTCTCCGTTGATTACCGAGGCATTGTATTGAGCCGTTGTTACCGATTTTTCGTCAAGCGGTATGGCAATACTGCTCTGTGAGGAGCTGAATTTAATACTTTCAGCCGAATCGGTAATATTAAGCGTGATGGTTTTCGTATAGCCGCCGATATTGACCTGCACGGTTGCTTCGCCTGCCACTGCATCCTCGCCGAGAGTAACGGTCGCTTTATGCGAGTCAAATTCATCGGGCGTTATGATAACGGACTGCATATCTTCTTCCAGTACCGTCCATTCCGCCGCGCCCGTTATATCATAGCCTTCCGTGCTTTTTACCGAGGCATACAGCGTTGCTGTGTCTTTGTTGGGGATTGACAGCGTTTCCAAAGATGCGCTGAGCGTGTATGTCGAAATATCCGCCGCGGGATAGTACGCCTTGTATGCGTCAAAATCTATAGTTCCCGTTACCTTGTTGGCATATCCTATAGAATAATATGTGGGTTCAGAGGGTTCTGTCCAAGCAACACTGCCCGTTTCCCCGATAAGCGTATTGTCTGTGTCATAGACATTGGCAAAACAGCTTTGTGTAGTTTTATCGACAGATAATACTATTTTATACCACCTGCCTTTCTCGGCAGTAACGTCCACATCGTTGTTTTTTATAGCCGTTCCGTTCAGACGTATTGTTGCGCCGTCGTATTCGAGAGTTACGGGCGTTGTGTAGCCGTCCTTATCTGTCCAATACGGCTGCTTGGAGGTAAGCGTAATACATCCGTTGCCGTTGAAGCGTATGTTTTGTTCGAAGATGATCTGTTTTTGCGGCACATCGATTGAATTTGTAAACATATGCGATTTGCTTGAGGTAGGGCAGTATATTCTGATAAACTTATTGCCGTCCTCCTGCATGATGACCGCATTGCCGCTGTCCGAACCGGACATTCCCCAGCCGCCGACTATAATATCGTTGCCGCCGTATGTGTCTTTTAACACGGCATAACCGACAAGACTGTCGGGGTACTCATCAAAATCTGACGGATAGCCCGCCTCCGGAAAGACGCGCTCGGCACCCATGCTTTTATCGCCCAAGGCGGCAACATACATAGACGCTTCAATCACACTGCCGTTATATGTGACCTCTGCTTTGAGCTTGCCGTAAAAATTAAAGTCACACTGTTTCAGCATAAATGACACATCCGTGGCACTTTTTGTATGCTCGGCAAATTCTCCGTAGCTGTCACAATATTTGTCGGTGTCGTTTACTGTTTTAAATCCGTCTATATCCCACTCGATATTAAAATCATCTATGCGCCTGTCGATGGTATCGGCAGTGATGACCGTTCCCGCTTCGCCTGTAAGAATGAGCGTGTATTTGTTTTCGGCGGCTGTATCGGGGCTGTCGCCGAATGTCATCAGGGAGTCGCCCTTTATTTGCGCGGATACGATAGGCTCAATATACGAAACGTCCTTTTCGTAAACAGCCGTGAACTTCACATCCGCCGTGACTTTGTATTCATTCAGAGAACTAAGCAAATTTTCGGTATCGTCATTTACCTGCCAACCTTTAAATGTATAGCCGTAATTCGTTGGGTCGGGAATATTTAAAGGGCTTGCATTTTGTTTTACCGCTTCTTTGCTGATAATGCCGTTTACGTCATAAGTAACGGTGTAATACACGTTTCCTGTGTCAATTTCGCTGTCGTATGCGCGGACTATGATGTTGTCAATGCCGAAAGTTGCCGTACTCTTTCTCGGCTCCACTATTAACAGCTTGCCGATTGCCGTTTCCGTGGTGCCCATAGGAACCTTGTTGTCAAAGTATACCGTTTCACCGTCAAGACTTGTCAAAGTGAGCGTTGTAGTATACTCGGCAAAGTCCATGACAGCTTTGGCGTGTGTCCAACCGGAATTGTTTGACCAGCCCGTTGTTGAATACGCCGTGCCGCTGCCGTCAAGACTGTTGATGATAAGATTATCGCTGTTTCTCGGCTGTGTGAACGAGAAAATATAATTTCCGTCGTAATTGGCATTGCCCTTCGGGTTGCCGACAGTCGAATCCAACAGTACGAGCTGACTTATATTTTCATTGCCCGTATTGGTCATATAAAAGTCAAATTCAATGACCGATTTATTGTCAGCTATGTTTTGCGTGTCAGTGCCGAAGGTGTAGTATGCGTTTCTCGTTCCGCTGCCGTTCGTGTTGGCAAATTTAAAATACTTGTTGATACTGCCGTTCGTATCCTGTGCTATTGCCATATCGCCCGCAGCAAACTCGGATGTCCATCCGGTTGTATCGGAAGCGGACTCAAAATCCATTGCAAAATACTCCTCCGCATTGACAGCGGTGACAAACGACATTTGCAGCAGCAGTGATAATGCCGTTATAACTCCCAAAATCCTCTTAAATAGATTTCTCATCGTTTTCCCTCCTTAATCTTTATTGTTCTTGAGTTTCTCACCGTCGGCACACTTTCCACAGCATTGTTTCGCCTAAGCTGTCAAGGGTGACGGCTCTTTTTCTTTCTTTTGCGTTTTTTCATTCTTACTTTACGCTACCATCTTTATCGTATCACAAAGCGGTGTTATTCCGTTCTCCCACAAAAACAGCTTGATATACACAGCTTGCGGATTCTCGCCTATGTCCATATTTTCCGTCCTCACAGTGAGCGTACTGTCGGGCGCTGCTGTTTCGTTTTTGAGCTTTACCGAGCGGAGTATGCCGTCTTGGTCGTAGAGAGCCATATAAAGCGTCAAATCCTTGTCGGTATCATCTGTATTTGTATACTCCGCCTCGGCATACACTTCGCCGCCTGCAAGCGATGTCACCTTATTGCCATCTATATCCTTTAATACAAGCGGGTTTTCCGTCTCCGCCGGCACATTTGTATTGAGTTTGCCCTCGATTACCGTGCCATCATAATTTCTTGTCAAGTACAAATCGTCTATTCTTACATAAGTGTTGGCAGGAGCGTCGGAATACAGTCCTACTTCACATTCGCCGCCGCTTACAACGATATTTTTTACAACCACATCAGTCCAGCCATTCATCTGAGATTTTAAAGATGTGCTGTATCGTACTCCGTCCGCATCGGCGTACAGCAGACACTCGTTCTGTCCGCCGCTTGAGAGTACGCTTGCTCTGAGTGTATACGTACCATCGGGAAGATCGGATA
>CALXZP010000032.1 GCA_944393255.1 uncultured Clostridia bacterium
GTACCGCCGCTGTTAAAGGCCGGCGGGGTATTACCGTAGAGCGATGTATATAGGCTGCCGGCAACAAAACTTAAAGAATTCTCCGCAGCGTCAAAGCTTTTGAGTTTCAGCTCGTTATACACAACGCCGTTATATTGCACGCCGTTGTCCGTATATTCAAGGCGGATGCCCTGCTGTTTGAAAATATTTTCATCCGACAGAAACATTGGGTGAAAAATGCCATTCAAATAAACGTCCATCAGATTATACAGCTCTGTTTCATTGGCTGTTTTGATCTCGTACCGTGTAATATCGTCAGCCGTGACGCCGTTCAGCGTCTCCGCTACGGCGTTTTCCCTGATATAGGGCATAATGTTTTTCACGGGATATTTTTCACTGCCGCAAAAGAGCGCGTGCTCCAAAACATGATTCGCGCCCTTGTTGTCGGACGGCGGCGTTTTAAAGCCTATAGTAAAATCAAGCCGCTCCGCGCCGTTGTCAACGTATATGACATCCGCCCCGGTTTTGATATGCTCAAACCGGTATACCGTGCCGCCGAGGTCGTTATTCCGCGCGGTTTCAATCAACGTAAAACCGGTATCCTTGAGATCATCTTTTTCATATGCAAAGACAGGAACGCTGCCGAAAAGCAGAGCTCCGGCAAGCAGTGTTGAAATAAGTTTTGTTATTTTTTTCATTCATTTACCTCCATGTCAGCTTAATATTGTTCGCCTTGGTGATCGATCATTTCTTTTGCCATTTCAAAGAGAGTATTCTCAGATATATCAATATCCATAGCTAAAAGTTCATAATTAAGTCCTTGATATTCCCATGCAATACCCTGTACACGATGCATTTCAATTGTCTCAGCGCCATAGCTGAGTACCACATTGCCGTCTCGCTCTGCCTGTTGATCTTCCGTGGTCGGTCTGTAGTCCGGCGGGACCGCCTTGTTGATATAGAAATAATAAAGCAGCTCACTTCCTTTATAGCTCTTGATCACCTTAGGATCTTTGACTTGAACGTCGGCAATCGCAGCGTCAATGAAAAGCGTTATTTTTTCTCCGTCCTTTTCATAGTCGAACTGAAGTCCTTTGTATTCCTGTACTGAATTTCCTTCCGTATCATAATCCTCATTGTACATGATATAACCGCTGTCAAAAACAAAGCCGGAAGAAAAATTTTCCGGAACATCCGGAGCGACGCCGGTATCTTTAAGCATCGTATCCTTTGAGGGAATGGTATAGTAGGACGGGATATTTAAAGAATGCCCTCCGCGTCCGCCCAGAATGATATTGGCCGCAAGAACCGTAGCGCCCAAAAGCATCGTGACTGCCGCAGCCATCACAATAATTTTCTTTATTTTTATACGGTGCGATCGTTTTACCGAATCGGAAGCCTCTGCGATCAGCTCATTGTCAATAAGACTGACCGTTTCAAAAATATCTTTTTGATTCATACATTAACACCCTGCCTTTCCAGGTATTTTTTTAATTCGTTTCTGGTTCGCATCAGCATGGATCTTACTTTGCTTTCGCTGAATTTATACTGTGCGGCAATGTCTGAAATACTATCGCAGTACCAATACCGCCGGATGAAGACAGTACGCTTTATAATTGGCTGTTTACGCAAAAAATCGCTGATGTGCTTTGCGGTTCTTTGACAGTCATAATGCTGTTCCGTTGTATTCCCGGCGCTGATACAGTTTTCTAATTCCGATAAACTCACCTCCACATCCGGATTACGCTTGGCGGCATTATTATAGTCATATTTGTCAAACGAGATATTTCGCACAATACGTCCCAAAAATGCGGGAAAATACGCCGGTCTTTCCGGCGGTATTTTGTTCCACGCGATATGGTAGGTATCATTTTCGCATTCCTCGCTGTCCCGATGATTTTTTAAGATACCGTATGCGATCGCGCGAAGCATACTGCCGTATTTTAAGGCTGTTTCGGCAACAGCATTTTCATTTCTTTCAAAATATAAGTCAATAATTTTTTCATCCTCCATGGTTTGAGCTCCTTTTATATTTTAGGCCTATACTAATATAGTGGGAAAAAATTTTTATTCGTTGCATAGATTTAAAAAATTTTTTTATTTTACGTAAGGACTTGACAGATAGGGGAGGGTGTGGTATATTTATATCGTAAGTAGTAAGTAATAAGTAGTAAGCAGCAGGCATACGGAATTTTTAGGAGGTTTATCATGAGTAATTTATCACTTTCGCAGGAATATATGATGTGCGCTTTGAATGATAAGGGTAAGATATCAACATTCAATTTTGAACGGGTCATCGCCGTTGCCGCATCCGCCGTTGCGGAGCTGATGATGGATGATATCATTGCTTTGAACGGGAAAAAGCTGTCTGTCAAAAAGGCTCTGCCCGCAGAAAAGAGTTATCTTAGCCCGGTTTATGATTTTATCGAAAAAACAGAGCGCGTTGGATTTAAAACAGTCGTAGAGCATTTTTCCTTTACATTGTCAAGCAAAAATATTGATGAGCTGTTCGATTCCATAGGCGGATCTCTGGTCAGGGCAGGCTGCGCGAAAAAAGAGAAAAGGGGTATGCTCGGAAATAAAAATGCATATATCCCCGATGCTAAAGCCGTTGATGCTGTCGTCCAAAACATCCGAGCAGAGATGTTGGAGGACGGCGCACTGTCGGAGGACATCGCCGCATTGACTGCTATTTTAAACAAGACCGGAGAGCTTATGAGATTTTTCTCCGCCTACGAAAAGAAGGACGTGAAAAAACGGCTGAAAGAGATCAGGGATGCCGCGGAAAATAAAGAAATAGCAAAAGTGATCGACTATGTAGAAGAGCTTATGATGATCATTATAGTTTCGGCTACCTGATAAAGGAGAGACAGCTATGTCAAGACAAAGGAGTATGGAGGCTATCCTGTCCTCCGAATATGTAACGATCGGCGAATTGGTACGCTTGACTCAGACGCGGTACAGCACCCTGAAGTTTTATACCGAAGAGGGCTTTCTCCCATTTGAGCAGGAGGAACAGAGACTGACACGCCGCTATCCGAGGGAAGAGACGGCAGAGCGGATCGCATATATAAAGTCCTTGCGGGAGGACGGAAAAACGATCCCGCAGATCAAGGAGATCTTAAATGGGAAAAACAGCGGCCCCGTGAAATAGGCAGCTGTGCAGCGGGCTCCTGTTCCTCAGTATCTCAGAGGAGGATCATAATTTCCGCCGAGATACTGCCCCCGCCGCCTTAGCGGCGGGGTGCGGGGGTATTCGCACTTATCATATAACACACATCAGGAGAAGAAATTTTCCTCTCAGCTCATGCCGTCTTTTGTGAACTGATATTTTCACATGCGTTTCTGATAATATGCCATAAAAACAATATCCAAAGCGGTCTTAAGCAGGAACACGCCCACGAATGTAAGCGTTATCCAAAGCGGCGCATCAAGCGCCACAGCTATCCATGCGCCCGCCATCAGCAGCCAATGGATGATCTCACCCGAAATCGCCTGCGATCTGCTGCGGATCATTTGATTGCGCTCATCTTTTTCCTCTATAGCTTTCAGCTTGAACAATTCCGGGTTTTTCTCTTCGTAACGCTCTGTAAAGAATTTTGCAAGTCCAAAGCCGAACAGCCCCGCGCCAACTCCGAGAGCGGCGCCCATCTGCGAGTCGGCGAGAGCATCTCTGAACAGCAGCGCTGCGGCTGCGAGTAAAACGCCTATTACTGCAAGAATCAAATAAATTTTTGTTGATGCCTTCATTTTTCTTCCTCCTCATAAATGAAAATATCTTCGATCGTCATTCCGAAATAGCGGGCGATTTTAAATGCAAGCAGTATCGACGGGTTATACCTGCCGTTTTCAAGAGAGCCTATCGTCTGCCTGGAAACCTCAAGTGCATTTGCAAGCTCCTCCTGCTTGATACCGCGGCTTTTTCGGATCTCCTCCAGCCGGTTCTTCATGATATCATTCCTTTCATCTTTATGTAAAGTATACTTTCCATATTTCTATTATACACAAGTATTTTAAAAATGTCAAGTACACTTTCCGTAAAAACAAAAATTTTTTTCCGGCAGCAACAGAAAAGCCGGCGATCTGTCAAATAACAGACCGCCGGCTCAGTTTTAGATTATGCTATATATTTTTGCAGACAGAAATAAAATATTTGCTTATTTACTCGCATTCTCTCAGCCTGTCAACAACGCTTTGCCTGCACATGTTCCGATAGCAAACCGCCGGGATAAGCAGCGAAAGAACAGCAAGGACAGGTATGCACAACAGTATCGGCGTTATTATAAAATGATAGGAGAAGAACCACATCTGAGATGAGATCCCCATCACCATACCGTAGGTGATAAGGCTTCCGACCGTCAGGGTGATTACTACTGTAATGACCATGTACCACAGTCCCTCGCAGATAAGCATCCTGCGCAGCTGTTTCCCCGTCATTCCGATGGACTGCAGCACCGCCAGCTCCTGCCGCCTTGTCTGCACCGAGGTGATAATGGAATTTATAAAGTTCAGTATCCCGATGAGCGCAAGGATAAAGCTCAAAAGCCCTCCGACGGTCAGGTACATATTCTGCACGCCCTCAAATTCCGCCGCAAATGTCTCGCGGGACTGGTACGCCATATTCGGATCAACATTTTCACAGTAGTTATCTACCCATTCCTGTATGGCGGGGAGCGAAATTTCTTCGGCATTAAACGCCGTTTTCATTGCGCCCGTTTCGCCCGTCTGTGAAATAAACTCATCCGCGGGCAGAGTCAGATACAGGTCAAAATAATGCGTATGCTGCGGACCGAGCGCATAGGGAATAT
This sequence comes from uncultured Clostridia bacterium, assembly GCA_944393255.1. Classification (GTDB taxonomy): domain Bacteria; phylum Bacillota; class Clostridia; order UBA1381; family UBA1381; genus Ornithomonoglobus. The sequence goes on from CALXZP010000032.1 coordinate 4,788, forward strand.
CTCCTATCGCCATGACCTCGTATTCCTTTACATTCCCGTTTCCGAAATCGATCGGTACTTTGTCGCCGATATTGTAATACCGTCCCTCGCCCGTGTCAATAAAGGACGAAGCTATGACAAATTCTCCGGTCTTGAATTTCTCTAAATCAAATTCACCGTCTGCGATCTCGAGCTTGCCGGTTATAAAATCATCAACGCCATACAAATGCGTACCTATCAAGCCCTCCTCATTAAGGCGGCGAGCCTGTTCCTCGGCATAAGGCATAGGTAGAGTTTCTTTATATTCTTCGTAAACCTTTTTTGCATTTTCAGCGCCGGTCTCATTGAATTTATGCCACGTTTCCATCATATAAACGCTTCCGAAATCGGTGATCCCGTTTAGCGTCTTTATCTCCTCCTGTAATTCCTTTGATACGCCGTTATATATATTCACAGACGAGTTTGGATTTACTAACGACGCGTCGGTAATATAAAAATCGGATACCGCACGATTTTCAATATATTTATCCATGTCAAATCCGTTTATCAGGGTAAACGTTCCGTTTAGGAGTATCATGGAAAGGGACAGCGATACGATAACGCTCACCGTCTTTTTGGGCGTTCTTTTGATATTATCCCGCGCCATTGACAGAGGGGTCACGCGTCTTGTTTTCTTTGCTTTCTTCCGTGATGATACCGTGCTGTCCGTATATCTGACCGCCTCGACAGGTGAGATCCTGCTCACAAGGCGGCAGGGCTTGATGCAGCTTATCCATACGGTTATCAGCGTAAACAGTCCGCCGCCGATAAAAATGACCGGATTGACCGAGATAACCTGTTCATCTGCCATCGCGGTGATCGACATGACTACGGGCGTGACAAAAACAGAAACGGCATATCCCAAAACCAACCCTATGGGCGTTCCGATGAGACCGAGCAGCAAAGCCTGTCTGCGTACCAGCTTTTTCAGCTGGCGGTTGGTAGTGCCTATCGTTTTTAAAAGCCCGTAAAAGCGGATATCCTTTGATACCGAGATGTAAAAGATATTATAGATGATCATATATCCCGAGAAAATAATCAAAAGAAGGATCCCTGCCAATAGGGCGACAGTCGCAAGATCCACATCCGATGAAGCATACGCCCAGTTTACGCCTTCGTTCACGTCGCCGCCGAAGCCGCAGCGCGCCTTTAGCTCTTCTACCTGCCCTTCAATGTCCCAGGAGCTTGCAAACCATATACTCGGATTGAGCGAGCCGGACATCCACCAGTTTCCCTCCTCGGCAGAGGCGGCTTCCTGCCAGACGGGCGCGACCTCGTCGCTGTATTCTCTTGATAAAAACGCCTGGCATACCGGGCTTACCGCGTCCTGCTCCCAAAAGCCGCAGAGCGTAAAGGTTTCGTTATATTTTATCCCGTCTGCCGCGGTAAATTCAAGAGGCACCTGCACGCCAAGCTCATGGGGAAGCCCGAGCATATCGAGCGTTTCCGTAGAGGTGGCAATATCAAGCCTGTTTTGGGGAAGAGTGCCCGTTGTCGGCACAGTAAAACCCCACTCGGCGCTTTTTTCCTCTGTATACCGTATCTCAACGGATTTTTTGGCAAATTCACGGTTTTCGCCGAAGCCGATGATAATATTATATGAAACGTCTTTTATCTTTGGATCGGCTTTTAAAA
>CALXZP010000033.1 GCA_944393255.1 uncultured Clostridia bacterium
TTTTTTAATAAAACTTATACACAGCACTTGACAAATCCAAAGGATCGGTATATACTTATGTATAAGAGAGGTACTTTATATGTTTTTAATCTGCACTTGCCAGCAAAGATCAAAACTACTAAGTATCTCTTTGTTTTATGTGCAAAACAAGATCAGTATTTTTTGTGATTTATTTTTCGCTTGTATTGACCGCACAAGCAGCGGTTTTCAAAATACGGCATTGTTTTTTTCACCGCCGCTGAATGATCCATATGCAGATACGCGTATCGTTTTTTGCCGGCAGTTGATATATGCTTGTTCTCCAATATCCATAGGAGGTATTGTGAAACAGCTGCTGTCCTGCATATTGTTTTTTTAGCTGTTGTTCATCGAACAATACCGTATTTCTTTTATCATCAACCTATATACTTATATATAGGATCGATCATAAACAAACAGAGGTCTGTATATATCTATGCTTTTTGCTTACATCTGCATTATACGACAGGAATTGGTCAATGTCAATAAGTTTGGCTCGAGCGGTTGTATATTTACCCGAACGGTAATTTGTTTACTCATGCTTTGACACTGTCAGATGAATTTTACCGCCAACAACAAATACAGCTGCATTGACAGCGCTCAGCGATATTATTTTTGCCAATGCATCATTATGTAAAACCGCAGATGAAACGAGCCAGCATATCATAGCTGCAACTATTAAGATTTTTGCGACTCTTCCGAAAACTTGTTTTTCTTTTTCATCAAGAGGCTTGTTTTCAGCTCCTACGGGCGAAAAAATGAACAGTATTATAGCTGTTGTCAATGTTACAGCGCCCCAGATCAGCTGACTATACGGAACATATTTTATGACTATCAGCACCGCCGGACACATGATACACGATGATAAATAGCATTTCAGCGATGTTCCGAAATGAAATCCGCCGCAGTATTTACGCAAAGCTTTATATGCTAACCAGAATACAATGCATTCCCATACCATATTCATTAAAAAGCCTATGATCAGCATGGTAATATCAGTTATCAGTATGTTGATAAGCATATTAAGAGCGTATGAGTATTCATCAGCTTGCTCATCTTCCATATATCCGTTTCGGATCGCATAATGTATCAGTTTATCAGACAGTAAATTTATCATATCTTAAAACTTTCTGTATTTTTTTATGCTATCCGGCGGCGTTGGCTGTCCGTTTACGCTGGAAGCTGTTGAATTTGTGTGCATTGTAAGAAATGCAAACAAAATAACAGGCAATGCTTTTAAAGCTAATATAACCACTTTACCATAAACCTTTTTTGCAAAATTATGTACCATAATCAAATCCTCCCTTTATTTTTATAGAAATATTTTAACAAAAAAAATTTTTTTGTCAATAGATTTTGCCCAAACGGTCGCATATTTGCTCAAGCGGTCAAATTCTTTATTATTATCTCAGTCGAAAATATTTTTTCGGTTTCGTTATATTCCCACGCCAAAGCCCCGTCATATGCCTCTAATGCACGTGTTATACTGTTCATCCCTATGCCGTGGAGCTTAGAATTATCCTTATGCGTTTTTAATCTTCCGTTTATCACGACAGGTCTTATGTCAGACGTATTTTCTATTTTTATGATAACAAAGTTTTCATTTGCGGTATGTATGTTAAGATATATCTTCTTGTCTTTTGATCTTATACAGCTTTCTGCTGCGTTATTTATAAGATTTGAAAATATCGTGACTGTATCCATATCGTTTAAAAATTGCAGACGGGCTTGTATAGGGTCTATAAAAAAGTTTATTCCTTTTTCCTGACATTCCTTTTTCTTTTTTGATAAAAGAATATTAAGGATCTTATTGTCCGAATATTCTATAAACTGCGTTCTGGCGATTTCCCCGGAAATGGACTGTATATATCTCTGCGCCGCTTTATTATCTTCTTCTATCAAAGAGCTGAGCGTTTCGATATGTTCCTTGATATCATGATTTATCATAGCAGTCTGCGGCTGAGACTCTTTTAGCAGCATATACTCATCGTAATCTATCTTTTCTTTTATTTTTTGCTGTTCCATTTCATTTTTTTCTGCTTCTGTTACGATCATTTTTTGATTTGCCACAAAAATAATAATATTTATTATTATCAATATAAGGCAGACCAGCGACAGTAAATTAGAGGTCGTATTAATATTGAATATCAATATGATTATAACAACAGTCAAAATAGGAACAGAAAGCAGCCCCGCCGAGGCAGGCTGTACATTGTGCTTACTGCTGCAAAATACACGGCTTATCACCATTATCCCTATCAAATACAGCACTTTGCTTGCAAGCGTGAGTATAAATGACTGCTTAGGATCCATTAATACGGTTTCCTTTGGTATAATGCCTATATAAGGTATAAATACTATTAAATATTCAGCAGCTAAATTCAATGCGTCTAATAAAAAACTTTGAAATATAGCGCTCTTTCTACTCATATGATAACATATCCTAAAGCATACAATGTGCATTATCATTACTGTTATAGTATTTAAAATTATATTCCCGAATACACAAACCGCAAAATGCAGTATATACCCTGCCGCTATCACAGCATAACAGACATATTTATTTCGTTTTCTGTAAAATAAGGTATCTGCATAATAAATGAAGAATATATATTCCAGTATTATCGCTAATATTAAGCCTAAATCGATCCTCATCATTTCTCTCCGATCCATTTAATAAATTTTCTTTGAAATTCTTCCTGCTTACGCCGGGACAGATATACTTCATACAATTCGGATCTGTAAGAACAAAAAATTTTGTCTTTATCATAATTCTTTATATATTGAAAATTTACGCAATACCCTCTGTGAGGCTCAAAGAAAATATCATAGATTTTCAGCTGGTCAAAAACGCTTTGATATGTTGCATTGGTTATGATCTCGCCTTTTGTTGTAATTATATGCGTTTTTTTGTTTTGGGCAAATATGTATATTATGTTATTTGTACAAACTTGTACTTTATTATTATTTACAATAATATCAATAACCTGCTCTTCTTCATAGAATTCCTTCATTGCAGAATCAATTCCATAGCTCAGTTTCCTTTTATCCATAGGTTTTGTCCAAAATCTGAACGCACGCTGATTAAACGCGTCATCAAGATACTGTTCATAATTAGTGACGAAAAAGAACATGCACCTCTTATTTGTCTTTCTGATAGCTTCCGCCGCTTTAATGCCGCTTATGCCGTTCATCTCTACGTCCAGAAAAATAATATTATATACGGTATCCGACTGCAATAATTTCTGCGGCGTATCAAACACGTCGATATTATACTCTATTTGTTTCTCTTTCAGCACCTCGCTGATAAGCTTAAATTCATTATTTAATGCAAATTTATCATCATCACATACGGCTATGTTCAGCTGCATCATATCATCTCACTTTCAAAAAGCATTACAGCGCTTTATCATTGGCTAAGTTTTCAAAAACTTTCATAACAGTACTAATTATACAACAAATTACCCGTATTGTCAATTGTTTTCTGACCGGCGTCAAGAGTCAAATATGCCGAAGGCTTGATAAAAGCCGAACAAAAAAATGACGGCCGCGGTCGTATTTGCCGCTGCCGTCTCCCTTTTTTATCTGTCTATATATTTCATTATCTCGATAAGCTGCACGAACTCGCACCGCTCGGCTGCCTTGAACTTATCCTCCGTTTCCATGGAAGCCTTGGCAAGCTCAGCGATATCATCATAGGATACGTCTGCGGCTCCGTTCAGCTTTAATCCCAGCATAGCCGCGGCCGCCGCCAGCTTCATATCCGGCTCGGGCTCGGAGGTCTCGTTCAGCACCGGGAACTCCATGCATTTGCTCTCGCCGCCGCCCGGCTCCTTGTACCTTAGCTTTACATCGAACGCTTCGCTGCTGTTGTTATACTGCTCCGTCCGGTACCGGTAACCGGCGTTTCCGCCCTCAGCCGGATCTCCGCCGTTCATCACCAGCTCGTATAAGGCAGTTACCGAACCGCCCGCGCCGAGCTCTCCCGCATCAACGCTGTCGTCAGCAAAATCCTCCGCGGCAAGCTGCCTGTTCTCGTACCCGATAAGCCTGTATTCACTGACCGTTACCGGATTGAATTCCACCTGCAGCTTGACGTCCTCCGCCGCTGTGTACATAGTCTTATCCAGCTCGTCCGCAAAAACGCGCTTTGCCTCGCGCATATTGTCGATATAATAATAGCTTCCGTTTCCGCAGTCCGCCATGATCTCCATGCGGTCATCCTTATAATTGCCCATGCCGAAGCCCATGACCGTCAGATATATGCCGCCGCGCCGCTTTTCCGTTATGAGCTTTTCCAGCTCGTCCGCCGAGGACGGGCCGATGTTGAAATCGCCGTCCGAGCACAGGATTATCCTGTTGTTACCGTCTGTTTTATTCGCTTCCGCAAGCTCATAGGCACGCTCCAGCCCGGCGGCTCCGTATGTCCCTCCGCCGCTTTCAAGCGTTTCCACCGCTTGTATTATCGTTTCCCTGTCGCCGCAGCCGGTCGGTTCAAGAACGGTCTCGGCCGTTCCGGCATACGTCACTATCGACACTCTGTCCTCCGCGCCAAGCTCGCCGAGAAGTATCAGTAAAGACCGTTTGATAAGAGGAAGCTTATTGCAGTCCGCCATCGACCCCGAAACGTCTATCAGAAATACAAGATTAGACGGCTTGCCTTCCTCAGCCTCCGCGCCGGACACAGTTATCCGCGCAAGCTTATTTTCACTCCACGGACAATCCGTTATCACCGCGTCCACGCCTATGGGCGCGCCGTCCGCAGGCTCGGGCGCGTCATAGCCGAAATAATTTATAAGCTCCTCCGTCCTCACTGCTCCGTCCTTCGGCATCGAGCCGCTGAGCACGAACCGGCGCATATTGGAATACGACGCGGTATCGGTATCTATGGAAAAGGTCGACAGAGGCGAAAGCGCCGTGCTCTTAAATGCGTTCGGCGCATAGGTCTCATATTCCTCAGCCGAAAGATACGGGGCACGGTTAGGAACGACCGTTCCGCCGTATGAAGCCGAGGCGGACGAACCGCCGCCGCTGCCGCCCGACGCACCCGACGGCGCTGTCTGCAATTCGGTATCGGCGTTGGGATAAGAGACCTCATGCTCCGTTTTAAACAGACCCATGCCATAGCTTTCGATATATCCGTTTCCGGTCTCTCTTCGCTGCGTGACCGTTTTTGAGAACGGCAGCAGCAGCGCTCCCTCCTCGACTGCGGCATATGCATTATACATCAATCTTGCCGCATCGCCGCGGGTTATGGGCGCGTCCGGCACAAACTCCGTTCCGTCGAGCAGACCGCAGTCCATGGCCGCTTCCATAAAGCCGAACGGATAGCTCGTGTGCTCCGTATCCATGCCGCACACGGCAAGCACCAGCTTGACCGCCTGGGCATATGTAACACCCTCGTCCGGACGGAAAGTACCGTCACCGTAACCGCTTATAAGCCCGCAGCCCGCCGCTTCGCCTATTGCTCCGGCAGCCCAATGACCGCCGTCCACATCGGAAAATCCCGTTTCCGGCTGCGCTCCGCCGTTCTCCGGCACACCGTCTCCCGCCGCCGCCATGAGCATTTTTACAAATTCCGCGCGGGTTACTCCGTCCTCAAGCCGCAGACTGCCGCTTTCATCGCCCTGCATTATCCCGGCGCCCGTCACGAAATCAATATCTCCGTCATATTTCCCGTCCGTTTCGGCGTACGCCGCGCAGCCTGCAAGCAGCGCCGCCGCTGCCGCCGCAGATATAATACTTTTCCAATTCGTCTTGTACGGCATATACTTCCCCTCCGTTTCTATGCGCACCATCCCGCCTCGGCATATCCGCTGTGCGCAAATACCGCGGATACGGCCCGCATTTTATTCGGACGCTATTGACAGCAGCAGTCCGGATAACGCGGTATCGTCAAGACCTTCCGTATCGATAACATACGAAACTCCGTTAAAGATCATATAGCATTTGTACGCTCCGCCGTCCATATCAAAAACCACTGCGTCCGTTCCGTTCACATCGCTGAGCGAAAGATCCGGATCGGAAAGATATGCCTCGGCATATATCATATCGCTTGAGGTTATAACGCTCACATAGCTGCCATTACCGCCCTCAAAAACAAATATCCTGCTGTCGTTTACCGGTTTTCCGCTTTCGTCCGTCATAAAGTATGCGCTTTCATCACCCGTATACCGGACTTCCGCGCCGCTTGTCACCCTGCCGATAACATCGGCACCTATATATTCAAAATACCTGTTATTATCCCATTCCTCCGGCGTGCCGGCGCTTCCGTAAAGCGCCCCGCCGTTTTCTGTGCTGTATTCTGCCATATTTGCTTCCGGAGCATATATCCTATATACAGACGGAGAATTCATATTCAGAAGCACTCCGCCCGCGGCCTTCGCCGCTTTTATCTCCGGCTGCGCCTCGGCTGTCCCGGCGGTATATGCATCCTGCTCCGCCGGAGCGGCGTTTTCCTCAGCCGTCTCCGCAGCCGGCTCTGCCGATACGGGCGCGGCTGTCTCAGCCGCCGCAGCCGCCGTTTCCGTCTGCGCCGGAGAGTCCGCCGCAGCTTCTCTCTCCGCCGCGCGGTCTGTCCCGTCTTTCGGCTCCGCTGTGCCGCGGCCCTCGGCAGCGCCCGTCCTGTTGCCGCTGCTGTCTATCCCGGCTCTTTCCAGCGCCTCGCGCTTGTAATCCTCAGTCGTCTTTTTTTCGCTGTCCGCCGCTCTTTCAGACGGCTGCGGCGTTTTCTCCGACGCTCCCGCACCCGCGCCGCTCTGCGCCGCGCCCGTTTCCGGAACCGGAGCTTTTTCCGCCGCCCGGCTCTGTTCCGTTCTCTCTCTCTTGTCCATGTCCGCCGCCGGGCGTTCCGTTCCGGTCACGGCTGTTTCGGATATCACGCCGCTGCTGTCCGTGTTAAGATCATAGTTGTATACAGCGGTAAAGATGACCAGCCCTGCCGCCGCCGCGCCCGCCGCGGCTATGTACGGGCGTATGCTGCGTCTGCGCGGTCTCTGCTCCAATATCCTCTTTTTTAATTCCCCGCTCGCATGTATGCCGTCGAATACGCGTTTGTATTCTTTTTGCATATCCCTCTCATCCAAGATCTTTCACCTCCTCCCTCATTATATTTTTCAAAAGGTCACGGCCTCGGTGCAGCTGCGATTTGACCGTTCCCTCCGCTGTTTTCGTTATCGCGGCGATCTCTTTCACTGAATACCCCTCGTAATAATGCAGATGGATGACCGTTCTGTACTTCTGCGGAAGCCTCATCAGCGCATAATACAGGTCGCTCTTTTCCTCATTCTCATAGCTATGTACCGAATCTATCTTTTCATCGAGCGCCTCCGTTTTCCTGAACCACGCCGACAGGAACAGGTCTTTTGTACAGTTTATCGTGACTCTGAGCAGCCATGCTTTTACATGCTCCTCGCTTTCAAATTCCTTATGCGTCTGCATAAGCCTCAAAAACACGTCCTGCGTGACGTCCTCCGCATTCTCAGGCGATTTTGTACGCGACAAAGCAAGCCTATAGACTGTGTCTATATACTTTACGGCTATATCGTCATATGTAAACCGATACATTGCGTTATCCTCCAGTACGTACCTCGGGAGCTGTCTCCCCCGACAGAGTATTATCACCGCCTTCACCATTAATACGATCCTGCGCCGTAAATGGTTGCGGCATATAAAAAATAATTATTTTCTTTCAATAACGGAGCTTTGCCCCGCCGCAGCGCAAAGCGGGCTCCTGCTCCGAAGAGGCGGCGAGCCTCTTTCGCTTAATCTATATTCTATCACAGTTCGGCCCGTTTGTAAACGCCCGATTTTTGTCGTTTATTCATAAATAATTCTTAAAAAATTTATGAAAAACACTTTAACATCAGAACATAATATGGTATAATAAACATATACTATCGCAAAAGGGAGTGTGAAAACATGGCAACAAAGGTATTGGTTGTAGATGATGACGATAATATTGTAAAGCTTATAAAGCTGTATCTTGAAAAAGAAGACTATAATGTCTGCACGGCGGGCAACGGCAAGGAGGCGCTTGACGTATTCAAGCGTGAAAAGCCCGCGATCATAATACTTGACATAATGATGCCGGAGATGGACGGAAACCAGGTCTGCCGCGAGATACGCAAGACCTCCGATGTACCTATAATAATGCTCACCGCAAAGGGCGAGACCTTCGATAAGGTGCTGAGCCTTGAGCTCGGAGCCGACGATTACCTCGTTAAGCCGTTCGAGCCGAAGGAGCTTATAGCCAGGATAAAGGCGATACTGCGCCGCAGCGACAGCAAGAACACGCAGAACAACGGCGAATGTGTTGTTTTTGATAAGCTTGAAGTCAATCTTTCCAACTATGAGCTCAAGATAGACGGAAATATCCTCGAAATACCGCCAAAGGAGCTGGAGCTTCTGTATTTCCTCGCCTCCAATCCGAACCGCGTTTTCACCCGCGAGCAGCTTCTTGAAGAAGTGTGGGGCTTTGATTACTTCGGCGATTCGCGCACGGTGGACGTGCATATAAAGCGTCTGCGTGAAAAGCTTGAAGGCGTTGACGCGAACTGGCAGCTCAAGACCGTTTGGGGAGTGGGCTATAAATTCGAGGTGCGGTAACCATGTATAAAAGCATATTCGGGCGTATGTTCTGGACATACGCCATTATTTTACTCGTAGTGTTTTCGACGATAGCGGTCTCAATGTCCATTTTCTTCAACCGCTTCAATACGCGCAAGCAGATAGAAACGATGGTGTCCGTTGCGCATACGGTCGAATACTGGACGGGTACGCTGCAAATTGAGCAGACGGACGCGCGCTCGGCATTCGCCTTTGCACAGATATTGAATTCATGGGCAAAATTCACCGTTTCGGATATAACTGTAGTCAACCGCGACGGGCTTGTGTTCGACAGCACCTGCGGGCTGAAGGCGGTGCCTCCGGAGCTCATGGACTGCATTGAGCAGAACAGAACGACTGTGCACAGGGACGATTTTAACGGGTTCTACAATTCAAAGGTACTGAGCGTAGGGTTTCCGCTGAACTATAAGGACAACACGATAGGCGCGGTTTTCTTTACGAAAAACACCGGCGAGCTTAACCGTTCGCTTATGGAGCTGATACTGATGTTCCTGTTCTCCTGCACCTTTGCGATACTTTTCGCATTCGTTCTTGTATATATTCAGGCACGAAAGATATCCGCGCCCATAATAAAGATGAATAAGGCGGCGCAGATGATAGCAGCAGGAAACTTCGGCGAACGCGTTGAGGTCACGAGCCATGACGAGATAGGTCAGCTTGCCTCCACCTTTAATTTTATGGCAAGCTCGATAGAAAAATCCGATAAGCAGCGCCAGAGCTTCGTTTCCGATGTATCGCACGAGCTCAGGACGCCGATGACGAGTATATCCGGCTTCGTACGCGGTATGCTCGACGGCACCATACCCGATGACAAACGCGACGATTATCTGCAGATCGTTCTCGACGAATCGACCCGGCTTACAAAGCTCGTAAACGATATGCTTGAAATGTCGAAAATGAACTCCGATACGTTCAAGCTGGACATAACGCCGTTCGATATAAACGACCTCATCTGCAAATGCCTGATAAGCCTCGAATCGAGGATAGACGAAAAACGGCTCGAGTTCAACGTTGACTTCCGTCCGGACAGGCTCGTCACGCTGGGCGATAAATATCAGATACAGCGCGTTATCCTTAATCTTCTCGACAACGCGGTAAAATTCAGCTACGAGGGCACGGAGATACAGATAAACACCTGGATAGCGAGGGGAAAGGCGCATATATCCGTATCGGATACGGGCGACAGGCTTTCCGACGCCGATCTCAAGAACATTTTCGACAGGTTTTATAAAACGGATAAATCGCGGAACAAGGACAAATCGGGCGCAGGGCTCGGTCTTTCGCTCGTCCAGAATATAATAAGGCTGCATAAACAGACGATAAACGCAGTATGCACACCGAACGAGGACAAAAAATCGGGAGTTACGAAATTTGAATTCACACTTGAATTAGCCTGAGATACGTCCCGCGCATACGGCAGCTATAAAATTTTTACATGCACAGAGGGCGCTGCTCAAAAGCAGCGTCTCTTTTTTTTTGCTCTGAGGATTTTTTTGATCTCTGCAATTTTTAGTATACGGCAGGGCGTTATTTCCATGCATACGCGGAGCGAACCGATACAACTGTAAACTTGTCGGAATAACGGGAAAAGCTTGACTATACTGCACTTTTTATGATACAATGTAAATACTAACAAAAAAAGGAGTGGTATTATGTTAAAACAATGGATATCCGCAGTTACCGCAGTATGCTGCTTTGCGGGGCAAGCCGCAGCCGTGCAGGCTGCCGCAAGCGATGCGGAAACGGCAAAGTTCTATTATACTCAGAACGGCGCGGAGCTGAAGGTCTCGCTGAACGGCAGCCTGAATAAGGAAAACCGTGCGGCGGACGCCTTGCTTGCAGTGTACGACGGAGAGATGCTTATAAATACGACCGTCATACGTATGGACGAGGATATATCGAGCCTTTCAATGGGCGATCTCACCATCACCCTGCCTTATGCGGCGGAGGATGTCACGGTCAAGTCGTTCCTGTGGGCCGCAGACGGCAGCTGTGAACCGCTGGGCAGCGCTTCGGAGCTTTCAGACGTACCGGGCGATGCATATGAATGGTACGGTATCGTCACGGCAACCTCACGAATGAATTCAGGTCTCGCTCCCGATGAAGCAATGTTTACAGTATACGGGGATGAGACTGAGCCTTATACGCTTGAAATAAACACCGGAAATACGGATCTCGGCGACAGGGTGTTTGAATACGTTAAAATCTCTGTCCTCCACGACGATGACTCCAACGAATACACGGCTGTGTCCTGCGAGCCTGTTTTAGAGGAGCAGACTGTTTCATTCCCCGCGGCATTCGTCTCTCTTGACGGCGGAGATCTTACCGTGCAGGGCGAAAACGGCGCAGAACGTTACAGCCTATCCGAAGATGTGCTGTTCTGCGTAAACGGAACTGACGCCGGTTATCTTGACAATAACAGCTATGAAGAATATATTCTCGGCAATATGATCGGCTCTGTTAAGCTCATCGATGCCGCCGATCCCGAAGAGCCTGCGGACGGCATATACGACTATGTTATGGTCTCGTACTATGCGGAAGCCGTTGTTGACAGCACTGTTTATTCATCCTCATTGTCAAGGATATACTTCAGTGCGAGCGATATGGCTATATCACAGTCGCGTATGGAATGGGATCCTGAGGATGAATTCATGGACGTGTCATTCACGAAGGACGGCTCCGCTTTTGATCCTGCGGAGATCATGGAATACGATGTTCTGTCCATCGCGTATGACGTTACCTCCGGCTTCAGAGATTCAGCATTCTATGACGTTAAGGTCTCAAGAAATATCGTTCACGGTACGGTGGAAAACGTTGATACGGACGCCGGAACGGTAACTATCGGAGGAAAAGATTATCCTATTCTGAACAATATCATTGATATAAGCAGAGTAGAGCCGGGCAGCGACGTCTCGCTGTTTATAAACTCGCAGGGATACGCAGTGTATTTCACGGAAGGCTCTGTAGATCCCGCTACTCCCGACCCGGGAAACAGAACGCCCGAGCCGTCAAATGAATTTGTATTCAGCGGCGCTTCAACGAATATGTATGTAAGCTCTGTAAACGGCGTCAATACCGTAAACGGAAGTATTAAATTAAACTGCGGCGGCGAACCGAAGCAGCTTTCCGCCTCGGTGGAGCTTATCGAAAACGGCAGCGCGGCATACACAAAAAATATGGAGATACCCGCAGGCTCCGAGACGCTTGACCTGAACGGAAAAGCCCTTCCCTACGAAGGTCTGCCCGAAAGCGCAGTTCTCTCTGTCAAAGACGGCGATACGGTGCTGTACACATCCGTTCTTCCGGTCACTTCCGCCGAAGATATATACCTCGTACGCGGCAGAGTTTCGGACGTGCCGCATAACGATCCCTGGCTTGCGGCGGACGAGGTCAAATTCAGGATAGAAAAAGCCGATGATTTTGCCGGCAGCGGCCCGATCGGAATAAACGGAGATACATCATTGGAAATAACTTGCCGTTCTGCGAACAAAAGTTCAAATGATATGCTCTTCATCTATTCCGAAGCGTATATAACCAAAGAAAGCGACGGCAGCCATACTCTGATATCCGCAATGCCGTGCAGCGGCAGCCAGACGGCGTCATTCAGCGCACGCTCGTTTGCCTCCTATGATCAAGGAAGGCTGTATGTTTACAGATCGGAAAGCTCCGGCGCAACAACAAGCTACAGACTCTCCTATGACGTTCATCTGTTCGTAAACGGCGCAGACATGGGCCCAATGACGGAGGAGCTCGCCTATACCTATCTGGATAATGACAAAAATTCAGGCGTTGTCACCCTTATAGATATGACGCAAACGGCCTCAACTGCAAACGATGGATATTACGATTACATCTTTGTTGACTACTGCCTTGACGCCGTTGTTGACAGGGTGGATACAGAAGAGAACACTATATACTTTAAAACCGCCGATCCGGATATACCGCAGGCAAAGCTCTCATTATCCCCCGAAAGCGATTACGTAAAGACGGAGATCCTCCTGGACGGCGCCGAGATAGATATTTCGGAGCTTAAAGAATATGACGTTGTTTCTATAGCCTGCAATACAACCGGCAGTTTTGCGGACTCAAGCTTTTATGAACTGAAGGTATCCCGCGCCACGGCGTCCGGCTGCGTAAGCGTAATAGATCCCAATACCGATACCGTAACGCTCGGCGGCACGGACTATGCTGTATCATATCTTTATTCTGTCTCAGACCTTGAACCGGGTAAGCATTACACGCTGTATCTTGACGTCTTTGACAGGATCGCATACTTTGAAGAAGTCAGTATTGCCGATTACGGAGTGATCACCGCAATGTCCCCGCCGTCCGATACAGAGTATCCTACGGTAAGACTGCTCGCCGCCGACGGCTCGGAGACGGAGCATGAGGTCACGGATCAGACCGAAGCGGATAAATTCTGGAACGCAGCGACCGGGAGCGAACTCGGATATTCAAACGGTTCTGTAACAGAAAATGATATCATACAATACGGTATTCAGAATACAGTTGTTGAATACAGTCTGTCAAGCGATAATAAGATCTCGCTCGTAACAGCAATAGCTCCGGAGGGCGGCGCAGACAATGTTTACAATGCGCAGGACCGCACACTCGGCTCGTATCGGCTCGGAGATTATACAAAGCTTCTGAATGTATCCGGATATATATCAGGCGAAGCGTCCGCCGCATATGCGGTGACCGCCGACTCCCTCTCTGATAGCGCTGAATATACAGCGTACTTTTATAACATGGACGGCTATAACGGTCAATACGGCTTCATCCTTATAACGGACGGGCTTGGCAACATACAGCCTGACACTCAAATAGCGGTCGTATCGGCATACCCGTCTATGATCTCGTCTGATGGGATCACGTATATGTCTATACCCGTACTCACAAACGGAACGGAAGATACTGTTCTCTATAACGGCAGCGGCGAGTTTTACGAGGGCGATATCATCATATACTCGTTAAACGTCAGCGGTACTGCGGATAATATCGTAAAGGTTATAGACATGAGCAGTTACAGCAGCTATTCGGATCTCCGTGCAGCCGTGCTTGACCTGACCTCATTCTCCGATATGATAGAGGATGCGGCCATGGGAGAAGGCGAAAACGAATGGGCATGGCAGCCTGACTCCGGCGAATGCAAGGCATACTTCGGCCCTATCTACAGAAAGAACGGAAACGATCTTGAGCTTATCACGAACGCATCCGAGGTGGACATTGACGGGAACAGCTGTATTGCAACAAACATTGACAGCGGAGACCAGATCATGTGGTTCCCGCTGTATGATGACGTAAAGACATACATATACGACTATTGTAACAGGGCAAATACCGGCGAACGAGTTTATACAGGCTACATGTCCTCATTGTCAAATTCGATCTACAATCCGGTCATTGTATATGACAACAATGCGGAATATATCGTGTGGAAGTGCGATGATGCATCCGCAATGGGATCCGTCATCGCAGAGGATATCCGCCCCAATTATGCATTCGTCAAAACAGTTGACAGCGATGTTACGGAGGTAGTATACTTTATGGCAGACTGACCGGTACGGTCTCGAAAAATACATATCAAAAGGCTTATGCCGCGTATCCTGCGGCATAAGCCTTTGTCTTTTTTGGGTTACTTACTGCTTATTTAAGAGTTTTTAAGGGAATATGAATATTTAAGTGCTTCAAGCACGACATCCAAAATCTCTTTTGAAAAGTCTTTCTTCTTGACATTTACCGATTCAAGCATCTTCTTGTTCTTCCTAAATGTCTTATACAAAAGATTCTTATCCGTATCGTCTAAATCAATACGATATAGCAGATTTGCAAAGGAGATAATCAACCGCTTGAATTTTTTACAAATATTTGTATCTGTTTTTCTATCTTCCCAAGCAATGAACTTTTCAAAATCACTTTCGCTGAATTTAGGTTGTAATCCCATAACCGGATTTACAAGCAATTGAGTCGATGAAAGCATAAGATTTACATATGCGCCAAGCTCATATTGCTGAGCTTCTGTCATCGCTTCATAATCAGTACCAAAGCTCTTTACTTTTAAAATGGCATCTTTGAGAAGTTCTTGTTCGTTATCAATTCTTTCGATACGCTCGGACAATTCAACAATGGCCAGCTTATATGAATGAACATCACGATCGCTAATGAGAGTAAATGTATTTTCAAGCTTCTTCTTATCACCGGTAGATTTCCAAAACATTAACCCGCTTGCAAGCAAAGCTACACCGGCGATTGCCAATCCAACAGGACCTGCGAGAGCAAGAAATGCATTACCGGCAGCCATACCTCCACCACCAACGGCAAGTGCGCCGCCACCAAGCCAAGCTAATGCGGCGTTTGTTGCCGCTGCACCGCTTAATGCAGAAATCGCAGTTCCTGTTGAAGCCACTCCAAAAGTCGTTGCAATTCCCATAGCTGCGGTTGGACCGAGAGCTACAACAGCTACGCCTACACCTACACCGGCAGCTCCTGCTCCGGCTTCCTTTACTGTGACTGTCCTATAATCACTTTCTATTTTTTCAGCTTGTTGTTTCCAGTTCAGTCTGATTTTTCGTAATTTTTCACACTCCAGTTTCTCATCGCTTGGCATATTACGAATATCATCAAACAGCCCCTGTATATTGTTTAGTTCAAAACACAATTTGCCTAAATGAGCGCCAAGTTCCTCAATCTTCTTATTTGTTTGATCTATTGCAATCCGTGCTTTGTCCTGAGCCAACTGCAATTTTGATTTCTTTTTTTTCAAAGCTTTGCACCTCCACGGAAGTAAGAATCTATATCTGCTTTTTCATTAAATCCATTTGAGACACCTCTAAGTTTTGCCAATTCAGCCGATTTCTTAAAAGCTTCCACATACAAACCACTGGATTGAAAATCATTTACTAAGGTCAATAGCTGTTTGTCATCATAAGCCGCGGAAAGAATTTTCAGTCCATTTATGTAATCATTTACAATTATCCGTTCTCGTCTCAGAAATATTGTTTCGGGTTTTACCTTATTTGCCTGAAGTCCCCGTTTTACTTCCCCGTAAATAGAAATAATAAAACGACCAACCCCGGCGATATTCAATTGCATAAAAAACTCAATAATATTAAAAGAGCCGCCTCCGGTTGTAAATCCTCTTATAGCTGCATCTCCCAAGTCTATCAGGCAGAAAGTTCCGTGTGCTATCGTCAACATTCGCTTTACAGAAGCATTTGTGAATGGCTCACAGGATTTCCATAACAACGAAAAGTTTCTTTCTTCTTTCGGTACGGAAGCATAATACTTTATAAGACGTCTTACAGAATAAAACAACCTTACAACCATTTCATTTATGAAAACGGGTATAGCTTGTGCTGCCTGAAAACGAACATCATATCCCTTTTCAAAGAGTTTCAGTGCAAGCTCATTTACAGACTTATCAAACTCGGACGTCGTAATACTTAATTTTCTCTTAATTGCAATAACATCATTGCTCCAAGCTAAAATCGGAGAGGGTATTCCCATGCCTCTGCCTTTACTTCTTGATGAACCGGAAACATCAGAAATCAGGTGTCCTAACCAGTTTGTAATACCGCAGAAAATCTTACCGGGGACATTATTCCCACGAAGTTCAAACTTGCTGTCTGCGTTATTTAGTGATATTAGTTCTCCATCTGCTACAAAATCCGATGTGTTCGTGAATTGGTTAAGGATAGAGAAGAACAATCCTAACATCGTAGGATTATGTGCAAGCGATTTGAAGTGATGATTGCTTGGCGTGAGGTTTATCAGCTCACGAAATATTCCGCCGCCAACACTTTGGTCATATGGGACCTTGAACTTCTTTTCAAGAAAATTAACCGATTGCAATAACGATGAACCATTTCCCTTGTATCCACAAAACTTTGCAAAATCCACGGTTCTGTCGGCAAACCATTTATCTGTGATATTCCCTAACGGGGATTCACCGGGGTTACCAACAAGAAAAATATCAATGATACCACATAACGCCCCGGAACCGACAGACAAAATGTAATCATACTTGTCACATTCCGGTGTCAGAGCTTTTATCGTTTCAAGCGTTTCATTGAGTTTTTCATCAAGGCAACAAATTTCATTATCGGCTTCAACAAGTGCATCGGATATTGTATTTGGAAACAATACTTTTTCATTATCTATATTCAATTCAAGCACCAATGATCTATTCTTTTCCAAACCCTGCTCAACACCTTTCCGATGAGAACCCTTTGTCCTCGTTTTATCAGCGTCTGCTGTACTAATCGCACAAAAAACAGTCAAGTACAAATGTTATCTAACTGCGTTCTGATTTCGCGAAGTCACAGTCTAAATCCAGCGTTGTCACTGAAATCAAATTGCCGCTCATTCTGTAATCGTTATTAGACAACACCGGTTCATCAGTCCTTGCATAAAATAACATTCCTGCTACATTGCCGATATCTTTCATATCCATCCTCTGTTACCTTACACTTCCATCATGTTATCTGTCCAAAGTTCGCATTGGGTCATAACAGTCTGTACTGCATCCTCCATACCTTCAGGCGGATACTTGTGCTTCTTCAAAAGCTTCTTAATCAGCATACGCATTTTTGCTCTTGCAGACTCACGCTTTTGCCAATCTATCGTCTTGTTTTTGCGCAGCGCATCTGCCAGTTCTTTGGTGATTGCAATCAACTCGTCATTCTCGTAAAAGTCCTTGATAGCCTGCGGCTTTGTCAGCGCATCATAAAAAGCAAGTTCATCTGCCGTAAGTCCTAACTGTTCACCCTCTTTTTGTGCTGCTGCGATTTGATTTGCGAGCTTCAGCATTTCTTCAATGACTTCTTCATTGGTAAGCATACCGTTCAAATATGCGTTAAGAGAACGCTGCATAATCTCGCTGAACTTTTCGGATTTTACAACATTGGTTCTGCGGTAAACGGATACCTGTTCAGCAATCAGTTTTTTCAACAGTTCAACAGCAAGATTCTTTTCTTTCATATTGGCAACTTCCTGAAGAAACTTCGGATCAAACAGTGAAAACTCCTCTTTAATGTCAGAGAACAGATTTATTACTCCATCACTTTTGATACTCTGTTTCAAAAGCTCATTGATTCTTGCGTTCATTTCCGGCAGGGAAATCTTATTTCTGCCGCCGGAATTGGTAAGTCTCAAAACCAGTACACGAACAGACTCGAAAAATGCTGCTTCAAATCTGCTGTCCTCATCAACCAACGACGAACAGAGCGACAACGCCTGATGAAGCATAAGTGCTTCTTTTACAAAGGAGTCTTTTTCTTCTACCTTTTCTCTGCCGATAATAAAGTTTACTGCGCCGCTGATAGTCTTTGCTCTTTCAAGATCTGTGCCGGTCTGGAACTTGGAATAATCGTATCCGTGAAATTTATCACGGCAAACGGACAGCTTCTCCAAGAACTTCGGATAAGCCACTTTTGCAACATCTGTATCGCCGTAGTTCTTCTTATCACGGGAGGTGTAGTCATTCATTGCCTGTTTCAAGGCAGTTGCGATACCTACATAGTCGACGACAAGTCCGCCTTCCTTGTCGCGGAATACACGATTCACACGTGCGATTGCCTGCATAAGGTTGTGTCCGGACATCGGCTTATATACATACATTGTCGCAAGGGACGGCACATCAAATCCGGTCAGCCACATATCAACTACAATAGCAATTTTCATCGGGCTGTTATTGTCTTTGAATTTCTTTGCAAGCTCGTCCTTGTGATGTTTATTGCCTATGATCTGTCGCCATTCTTCCGGGTCATTATTACCGGAAGTCATTACAACGCCAACCTTTTCCGTCCAGCCAGGACGCAGTTCCAAAATTCGCTTATAGATTTTCATAGCGATTGGGCGGGAATAGGCAACAATCATTGCTTTACCGGTCAGCAGGTTTTCTCGGTTGTTTTCATAGTGGTCGAGAATATCGCATACCAACGAATTGATGGTATTATCATTGCCCAGGACAGCTTCCATTTGACCAAGTTCGCGCTTGCTCTTTTCGATGACTTCTTCATCGGCATTGGCAGCCATAATATCATACTCTGCGTCAATCAGCTTCAGGGTCGCTTCGTCAAGGTTCAGCTTGATAACACGGCTCTCGTAGTAAACCGGGCGTGTTGCTCCGTCCTCTACAGCCTGCGTCATATCGTAAATGTCGATGTAGTCACCGAACACTTCACGCGTACTTCGATCTTTTGATGAAATAGGCGTTCCGGTAAATCCGATATATGTAGCGTTTGGCAGCGTGTTTCGGATAATACGGGCAGTGCCGATTACACGCTTTGCAACATCTTCTCCGGCTTCGTTTTTAGTAATCTTAATCTTCTCGGCAAGTCCGTATTGACCTCTGTGTGCTTCATCTGCCATAACGATAATATTATGGCGTTCTGAAAGCGGTTCGTGGGATTCCTCAAACTTCTGCATTGTGGTAAAGATAATACCGTTAGCCTGTCTGCCGGCAAGCAGCGTTTTCAAATGCTCACGGCTTTGGGCGTGCATAGGTTCTTGTCTCAAAAAGTCCTTGCACTTTGCGAACTGACCGTAAAGCTGGTCGTCAAGGTCATTTCTGTCTGTCAACACAACAATAGTAGGACTGTCAAGAGCTTCTTGCAGCAAATGAGCGTAGAACACCATAGACAAGGATTTTCCGCTGCCTTGTGTATGCCAGAACACACCCCCCTTACCATCGGTCACGGCGGCGTGTTTAGTGGATTCGATTGCCTTTCTGACTGCAAAATACTGATGATATCCTGCAAGGATTTTGAAAGAGTTTACGCCCTCATTAGAGAAGCAAATAAAGTTTTTGATAATATCAAGCAGTCTTTCCTTTTGGAACATTCCCTCAAAAAAAGTGTCAAACTGAGCATACTGTGTATTCTCATAATTGCCGTCTTTGGTTTTCCACTCCATAAAACGGTCTTCGCCTGATGTGATAGTGCCGGCTTTTGAGGTCAACTGGTCACTCATAACACAGATGGCGTTATAAACGAACATTGACGGAATTTCAATCATATAGTTACGGAGCTGCCTATACGCTTCGGAAGCGTCCGTTTCTTCACGTGAAGGAGATTTCAGTTCCACAAGAACAACCGGCAAACCGTTCAGGAACAGAATTATATCCGGGCGTTTGTTGCTGTTCTCAATAAAAGTCCACTGATTAGCTACGATAAAGGAGTTATTGTCGGGATTATTATAGTCAACAAGATAGACAATTGATGAACGCTCCTCACCGTCAAAAAAATATCTGACAGGAATACCATTTTGCAGATAATCCATAAAGACTGCGTTCTTCTGCACCAGTTCTCCGTTCTCAAAGTTTTTCAATTTGAACAAAGCGTCCTGAATGGCGTCATCAGGCAAACCTCTGTTCAGACGATACAGAGAGTCTATCAGCACCTCCTCGTAAAGAGGACTGTAAAAGTCTCTTTCAATATCGGGACCGTATGCGTATTCGTATCCCAAATCATTTCTGAATAGCTCGATTACGGAATTTTCGTAGTCGGCTTCTGTATATAATCCGTTCATAGTTATTCACCTCTTTCTAAATTTATCTTTGTATATTCCACAACTGCTTTCTTTAAGCGTTCGGTAATTTGTTTAGCCTTGTCCTTTGCTTTATTTTTATCCCTGATTTTTACGAAATAGTAGCCCGAAATAGACATCCTCATTTTGCTAATGATGGTTTCCCGATTATACCAATCAACAGCAAAATTATTTTGAATAATATTTCTCAATTCATTTACCTCATCGTCTGATTCGTATATTCCATCCAAAATATCCGATAGGTTTAAGATAATGTAATTATTCAAATCATCATCATTTAGAATATGTGGAATATCACCGTTTCCTGTTTTCGAATATTCCTCATACTTTTCAAAGTCAGCTACAGCTTGTACATTTCCGCTGTTTACATATTTGATATAACTTAATTGATGCTCTAATTCTGGGAATAGCGTAGCTTCGTTAATGTTATATAAATCCAACTCTTTCAAAATTTCTTTTTTGTTTTCACCACGCACAAAGAAGAAGTCCTGCTCAAACTCTTTTCTTAAATCATTTCTTGACTTTGAAATTACGGATTTTGATATATCAGTACCACTTGAAACTGTGAATAGGCTTGCAAGAAGGAAAATACCACTTTGCCTTCTTAGACGCTCATTTGTATATGTAGGGGTAACCATATAATTTTTCTGAATAGTATTTACGAATCCCGAAAAACCATCTTTTTGTAACCATTTACTTTTTGTTTCATCATCAATAATACAATCACGCTTTAACTTTGTAAGAACATCTTCAACTGTGTTTTCCTTTGTAAGATCATATTTAGCCAATGCAGAAATGATTTGGACTTCAAGATCTGTTGGCAGAGATGGATAATAATTTCGTGTAAAGTAAACCACGCCGTATGGTTCGTGCAACTCCTCACCTTCATCGTTGATGTAAGTTTCATTTCCGTGCTGCTTACAGGCAAAGTAAAGTGCAACTAAAGGATTTGTTGTTAAGTCCAAAAGCCTTGTACACATACCGTAGTGCTGATACTTTGTCATAATATCAAATGCTGTATGGAATTCTTTAAATTCTATTGGGATTTTTTGGAGAGGTGTTTGCATAAGTTTATGTTCAACACTAAGCATACCGTTTCTAAAAACGCTTGGCTCTATATCCCAAAACTCAGCATCTTGACCACGAAAATATATCTCTGTGGAGGTACCATCAGCAGATTTTTTTAAATTTTTAACAGCGTCGATAAAAGAACTAACAGAATCAATTTCGATAAGTTCATCAGTTTCTAATTCTTTATATACCATAATGTACCTCCTTAAAAGCAATAATTATGTTAATCTTAAGTTTGTAAAAGGTGTGTTTTCTTTTCTATAAACAATAATTTAGCGGCTTAGAGGTCGATGTTGGAAACATCAAGTTCTCCGGACATCAATTTAGGTAATAATGTGTCTCTTAACTCAGCCAAACGAGTATTTTCATCTCTTAGGTTGCGTATTT
>CALXZP010000034.1 GCA_944393255.1 uncultured Clostridia bacterium
TCAGCGGCAAACGCCGGGATATATACCGCTCCCGCCAGCATTCCCGCAGTTATCACGGCTGCGGTAAACCTTTTCATTCTCATATGTACTGCCCCTTCCTTGGTTTTTTATTTATTTTATCATAAAGCGCCGTTTAAACGGCTTTGATAAATATATTATATCACTTTTTATCCAAAATTGCAACTATTTTTTAACTCTATTATTGGTTATATTTTTGATTATATCTTTAATTATAAAAATAGATTAAAATTATAGCTGTAGGTACTCACTCTGTTACCTTATCACAGTTTACATAGGAGGTCTTTTATCATGGATTTTATAATAAAAAAACCCAAAAGCTCTAACCGTACCATACGTATGCCGGACGATCTGATAGATACCATCGGCAGGCTCGCTTCGGAAAAGGGCATATCGTTTAACCAGCTCGTCATCCAATGCTGTGAATTCGCACTGGAGCATTTGCAGGAGGAGGACGGCGGCGCAAAATACTGACGTTCAAAAACGGAGCAAAAAAAATACCGCTCTTACATAAGCAAAAGCGATATCCTATCCCATGCCGCCGGAGGCGCGGTCTACTATCTCGCGCTCTCCGAGTAGCTCCTTTATACTGCCGTCGTCTCCCGTGACCGCGGCTATGGTAGTGCACGAGGGCGACAGCGTTTTAGCCGCCTTTAAGAGGGAATTGCTGCCGTCCACGACCACCATGCGCACCCTGTTGGAATTCTTTTTCGCGCCGGATGCCGCTATTATAAAATCAACGTCGTATTTCTCGCGCGATGTCAGCATGTTGCCGAACAAAAACAGCGCCATCGCCGTTACCGACAGGTCGATACGCCCGAAATACACCCCCGCGGCTGCGGCTCCTGCAAACGCGCAGGCAAGCAGCGCTGAGGTCAGCGTCAGCACACGCCGCGCCGCATAAGCGCCGAGCCTGTATGAAAGCACGCGCTTCAGTATTATACCTCCGTCGAGCGGGAGCACCGGGAGCAAATTCATTATGAATAACGATACGTTTATTACATATATCCTCTCCCAGCCCAGCCGCAGCGCGGCAAACGCCGCCGCTCCGTTCACAAGCGGCCCGGCGGCGTAAAGAATGATCTCGTCCGACAATGAACGGACTATTTTATTTTTAAGCCTGAGATGCACGCCGAACGGGGCAAACTCGATGCTTTCCGGCTTTAAGCCTATAGCCAGAGCCGCGGCAAGATGCGCAAGCTCATGAACGGTCATTATCGCGTAGGTAAGCATAAGCATACGCGCGCCGCCGGTGAAAAGGCTTATGACTATCATTACCGCGGCAAGCGGATTCAGCCTTATCTTCATAAATAAAAACACCCCCGGATAAATTATATTTATCCGGGAGCGCAATAATTACTTTTATTTTTTTATTCGGATATACAGCAGCCGCCTATCGGTCTTATTGACAGGACATGGCACATCCCCTCGCCGAGCACTGCTTCTATCTTCGTTTTGAACTCATCGAGCATATCGTTCGGCACAAACGCCTGCACAGTTCCCGCAAAGCCGCCGCCGTGCACCCTGTACGCGCCCCTGCCGCCGAGTATCTCTTCGCACATCGCAAGCGCAACGGCTACAGCCTGCTGCTCGGGCATGCTTGCCGCAAACACGTTCTGGAGATACATATATGACGAGCGTCCGGAGAGCTTTACAAGCTCAAGAAACCGTTCAAATTCCCCGTTCCGTATCGCTTCCGTTTCAAGACACGCCCGCTGCGACTCCTTGAAGAAATGGTACGCGCGGAGCACGGCTCTGTCGTTGCCGAGCTTCTCGCGCAAAGGTCTTATATTCTTAAGAAATTCGGCTTCGTCTACCTCTCTTAAAACGCTTTTTCCGAAATATTCAGCCACCTGCTTCATCTCTGACGGGATAGACGCATATTCACCGGTCAGGTCGGCATGGTCGGCGCCGGAATCAACTATGCAGAGCGAATAGCCGTACTTGTTCAGATCAAATTCGACCTTGCTTATCTTCGGATCGTCTCCGCAGCCGAAATCCGCAGCGACCACCGCGCCCACGGATGAAGCCATCTGGTCGAGCAGTCCGCTTGGCTTATCGTAAAAAACATTTTCGGCATACTGACCTATTTTCGCTATCTCCACCGGCTCGGCTTCGCCGTCCGCGCAGAGCGTATTGACTATCGTTCCGACAAGCACCTCAAAGGCCGCCGACGAGGAAAGACCCGATCCCTTTAAAACATTCGATTCGGTATATGCGTTGAAGCCCCTCAGCTCACAGCCCCTGTCGCGGAATCTGCGCAGCACGCCTCTTATTAGGGCTATAGCCTTATCGAACTGCTCCGGATGTATCTCAAGATCGTCAAGGTCTATAACATCCATGTCGTAGCCCTTTGATTTTATCCTTACAACGTTTTCACCGTTATACGCCGCCGCAGCTATCACATCAAGGTCAACGCTGCCCGCAAGCACACAGCCGTGCTGGTGGTCCGTATGGTTGCCGCCTATCTCGGTGCGTCCCGGCGCCGAGAACAATGCGAGCTCGTCCGCGCTTCCGTATATATCACGGTAGCCGTCTATCACCCTTAAAAATCTGTCGGCGTATTTTTTCGTATCATCGCCGCACGAATATATGTAGGAAAGCCTTTCATCGAAAGCGCCGCCGGACAGCTGCTTTATGAGTTCCTCTGTTTTCCGCATATGTTACCTCCAAAATCATGATAAATTTTTCTTACCATATAATTAAGAAAGCACTGATATATTCAGTGTTTTCTTAATTACAATGCGGCAGCCCGCAATAACGCGCCGCCGCATATCATCATCTCGCCCGTACCGGATCGCTTATTCGACCTTAAGGAAATCGCTTACCGTATTCTGCATTTGATCCTTTTCCACCACAGTATTGAAAATAGGCGTACGGTCTTTAAGCTCCGCAAGCGACTCCGGCACCTTCATGCCGCTTTTTTCCCTGAGCATATCAAGCAGCTCAAACTCGTCCTTGCCTGTAACGGCATTGTAGTCCTCAAGCGCGATAAGCACGCTCTGATTGAACTTGAACGGGCTTGCTGTAGACGCTATGACCGTCTTGGTCTTATCGCCCGTCCTTTCGGTATATTTATCATAAACGCATTTTGCGACAGCCGTATGCGTGTCTATCACATAGCCGCTCTCTTCAAACGTTTTGCGTATAGCCGCCATGGTCTCCTTATCGTCGCAGAAATCGGCGTCGAACAGGCTCTGCATGGTCTCCTTTATCGTCTCCGGAACGGAATATTCTCCCTCGGTATTGAGCTTGGTCATAAGCTCGTTAACTATCTTATCGTCGCAGCCCGAAAGGTCGTATAAAAATCTTTCGAGGTTTGAGGATATGAGGATATCCATAGAAGGCGATATAGTAGTGTGGAAACGCCTGTTCTTGTTATATACGCCGGTCTTTATGAAATCGGTGAGAACGTTGTTCTCATTGGACGCGCATATGAATTTTTTTATCGGCAGGCCCATTTTTTTAGCATAGTATGACGCAAGGATATTGCCGAAGTTTCCGGTCGGAACGACAACGTTTATCTCCTCTCCTATCGAGATCTCGCCGCTCGCCAGCATATCCGCATACGCGGAGAAATAATATACTATCTGCGGTACAAGTCTGCCCCAGTTTATCGAGTTCGCGCTCGACAGCTTAAAGCCGTTCCGGTCGAGCAGCTTTTTATACTCCGTATCGGTGAATATCTTCTTCACACCGTTCTGCGCGTCGTCGAAATTGCCCTTCACCGCCGCTACCGAAACGTTGTTGCCGCGCTGAGTTATCATCTGGAGCTTTTGTATCTCACTTACGCCGTTATCGGGATAAAATACGATTATCCTCGTGCCGTTAACGTCTCTGAAGCCTTCAAGCGCAGCCTTTCCGGTATCGCCTGAGGTCGCGACAAGGATGATTATCTCCTCGTCTTCGTTCGTCATCTTCATCGACGTTGTGAGAAAATACGGCAGGATCTGCAGCGCCATGTCCTTGAACGCGCATGTAGGCCCATGCCAAAGCTCGAGGAAATAGACCTCGTTATTGAGCTTGTACACCGGCGCGATCGCGTCCGTTCCGAACTTCTCTTTCGTATACGCGCTCGAAATACATTTTTTCAGATCCTCCTCCGTGAAGTCGGTGAGAAATCTGCTCAAAACGAAATACGCCCTGTCGTGATACGATTTCCCGGCAAGATTTTCTATCTCGTCAAGACTTATGTGCGGGAAGCTTTCCGGCACAAACAGACCGCCCTCATCGGAAAGTCCCTGCTTTATAGCCTGCGCCGAACTGACGCTTATACTTTTATCCCTTGTACTATGATACTGCATTTTTACCTCCGAAAATACGCCCGGAAGAAGCGTATCCCGCTCCCTCCGCGCGCAGTATATTTTATTCAACTGAGCCGAACTCTGCCGATGCGGCAGACGTCATTCTCAGATAAGGCGCTTAACGTAATCCGGCGCTTCGTCCGCGTCAAGACTTACAGTAAGCACAAATGTGATATTGAACTTTTTGCTTATCGACTCGAGTCTGTTAAGGAATGTCTCGAGCCCCTCGAGATTATCGCTGTTGTCCTTCTTTACTATCTTGAACAGACCGTCTACGAATATATTTGTTATATCGTAGTTGCCGCTTATGATACCGCAGATAAAGCCCTCAAATTCGCTGTAATTAACTATATCGAAATCGGTCGTATCAGTCATTCTTACGCTTCTGGGGATGTCGAACATCGTGCTTGACATATTGTTCGATATAAATACCACATTGCCCTTAGCGACCGACGCCGCAGCGGATACCTCCTCAAGAAGCGCTTTGGTCTTTCCGGTGCCTTTTGTACCGATAAGTAATTTAACCATTTTTAATTCCTCCATTCTTATGCGGGTCTCAGCCCGTCAAAATTTATTTCTCAAGTCTTGCTTCAAGCTCAGCCTGCATATCCGTATAGCCCGGCTTGCCCAAAAGCGCGAACATGTTCTTCTTATAAGCTTCAACTCCCGGCTGGTTGAACGGATTTACGCCGAGAACATATCCGGAAATGCCGCAGGCCTTCTCAAAGAAGTATACGAGCTTTCCGAAATAATATGCGTCGAGCTTCGGTACCTTTACCACAAGATTGGGAACTCCGCCGTCGGTATGTGCAAGCGCCGTTCCCTGTGCCGCCTTGAGGTTTACATAGTCTACCGATTTTCCGGCAAGGAAGTTGAGACCGTCGAGGTCGTCGTCGTTTTCCTTGATAACAACGTTCTTTCTCGGCTCGTCTACAAGCACGGCAGTCTCGAACATAAGTCTCTGACCGTCCTGGATATACTGACCCATTGAGTGGAGGTCTGTTGAGAAATCCGCAGCAGCCGGGAAGATACCCTTCTTGTCCTTGCCCTCGCTCTCGCCGTAAAGCTGCTTCCACCATTCTCCGAAATAGTGCAGAGCCGGCTCAAAGTTTATCATCATCTCTATAGTCTTGCCTTTTCTTGAGAGACAATTTCTTACTGCCGCATACTGATAGCACATGTTGCTTGCCAGCTCGGGATCGTTATATTCCTCCCGTCCGTCAGCCGCGCCCTTCATCATAGCGTCTATATCTATTCCCGCCGCAGCGATCGGAAGAAGTCCTACCGCTGTGAGAACGCTGAAACGTCCGCCTACGTCGTCGGGCACTACAAAGGTCTCATAGCCCTCTGCGTCGGCAAGAGTTTTAAGAGCGCCTCTGGCTTTATCCGTAGTCGCGTAGATCCTGCCCTTAGCTCCGTCCTTGCCGTACTTTTCCTCAAGCATCTCCTTGAATATTCTGAAAGCTATCGCCGGCTCGGTAGTCGTTCCCGACTTCGAGATAACGTTTACCGATATATCCTTGCCCTCGCAAGCCTCTATAAGCTCAGCAAGGTACGTAGAGCTTATGCTGTTGCCTGCATAGAATATCTGCGGGCCGTTTCTCAGCTCCTTCGATACGGCATTTGCAAACGAATGCGAAAGCATTTCTATCGCAGCTCTCGCGCCGAGATATGAACCGCCTATACCTATAACTACCAGAACATCCGAATCGGATCTGATCTTTTCCGCAGCAGCCTTTATACGCGCAAATTCTTCCTTATCGTAATCTACCGGCAGGTCTACCCACCCTAAGAAATCATTTCCGGCTCCCGACTTGTTTGCTATCGTTTCATGTGCGGAACGGATGAAAGGCGCCATTGCGTCTATCTCCTCCTGTGAAACGAACTCTGCAGCTCTTGAATAATCAAAAATCAAATTATCCATCATTGACCTCCTTTATTTTTTATATTAGCCGACCGTACGGCTGCTGACGCCGAACCGCCGCTTTATTTTTTTGATAATCATATCGTATAACTCTATTTTACAACATTTCCACTAATAAATCAAGCTGTTTTTATAAAAAACTTTACTTCATATTAAAAATATGTTATAATAACCACAGCAGATGAAGCAAAGCCTATTGAGGGCTTTGCTTCAGAATGTGTTTATTGTAACGGTGTGTTGCAATGCTGTACGCATTGCTCTTATGTTATAATAAATACAATTATTGAAGAAAAGCAGCTTGGCTGCTGTTTCTTCGGCATGTATTTATTGTAACGGTGTGTGGCAATGCTATACGCATTGCTCTTATGTTATAATAAATACAATTATTGAAGCAATGCCTATTAGCGGCTTTGCTTTGAGATGTGTTTATTGCAGCGGTGTGCAGCAATGCAATAAATACCAAAGGCAAATTTTATTGACTACAGCGCTTTTCAAGCGGTATCTCATGCGGGCACGCCCTGCTCCGCAGACCGTACCGCAGCGCCGACGGAGGAAATAATGGCAGACAAGAAAGACAGTGTAAAGATCATCGCACAGAACAAAAAGGCACGGCATGAATATTTCATTCTTGAGACCTATGAGTGCGGCATTGAGCTTTTCGGAACAGAGGTAAAGTCCATACGTCTCGGAAAGGTCAACATATCCGATTCCTACGCGGGCATAAACCGCGGCGAGGTATGGATAAAGGGTATGAACATCAGCCCGTTCGAGCAGGGAAACATATTCAACCGCGACCCGCTCCGCGAGAAAAAACTGCTTATGCACAAGCGCGAGATACTAAAGCTTTCACAGCGTCTTAAGGAGGACGGGCTGTCGCTCGTTCCGCTCAAGGTGTATCTTAAAGGCTCTCTTGTGAAGGTCGAGCTTGCGCTCGTCAAGGGCAAAAAGCTTTACGACAAGCGCGAGGACATCGCAAAGCGCGACGCAAAGCGCAGTATGGACAGAGCCGTAAAGCAGAGAAGATACTGAATACCGATATCCCCGCCGCTTAAGCGGCGGCGTATCGCAGAAATTTAAAATAAACTCTTTATAAAAAGGGCTTCCGCAAACGGGCGCTTTAACACCGGACGTCTGCGGAAGCCTATGTTTTTTCTGTCAGAATATGAATTATTTATCTATAAACAAATGTCTCGGCAGACCGTCAACCATAAACGGCGACAGCTCGCCTATTATAAGCGGCGATGCGTATTCATTGAATTCCTTAGACACATATGTGCCGTCGTCCGTTATCCATTCGAGCGGCACACATTTTTCTACGTTCGCCACGAGATTTACATCATACAAGCCCGTTCTCGTCTGGTACGGCGCATTCGATATCCTCTCTATCGTCACCATTTTTCCGGTCTCGCCGTTGAGCGCGGCCTGTACCGCGTCGGCTCCTACAGTAAACGCCTCAGTTATATCACGTCTTGAAACTATATGCGACGCGCACCTTTGCAGCGTTGAAAATACGATACCGCGCGACTTTATGCCCGTCTGCTCGCCGAGGAAGTCCGCAAGATACAGAGCAGTACCGCCCAGGGCCTTATGCCCGAACGAGTCCTCAAACACGTTTTTCTTGTTCGCTTCGCAGACATACATCCCGTCGGCTGTCTTTATTCCCTCTGATACAGCTATGACTACCGTAGTCTGATACTTCTTAAGCTCCTCTATCTTCTTTACAAACTTATTATGGTCGAATTCCACCTCAGGCAGATATATAAGCTCCGGCCCGGTGCAGTCCTCAGAGCGTGAAAGCGCCGCGGCAGCCGTGAGCCAGCCGGCGTTTCTTCCCATTATCTCAACCACCGTTATCGAATCGGTAGGATAGGTCTTTGCGTCTCTTATTATCTCCTTCATGGCCGACGCTATGTATTTTGCCGCGCTGCCGTAGCCGGGCGTATGGTCGGTCGCCGCAAGGTCGTTGTCTATGGTTTTCGGCACGCCCATAAATCTTATATCACTGCCTACCGACGCCGCATAGTTTGAAAGCTTTTTGATCGTATCCATCGAATCGTTGCCGCCGATATAGAAGAAATATTTTATATCAAGCTTATGCAGTATATTGAACAGCCTCCAATACACCTCCTCATTTTCCTCAACGTCCGGCAGCTTATACCGGCATGTCCCCAAAAACGACGAAGGCGTTCTTTTCAGAAGCTCTATATCCAGATCCGACTTTATATAGTCGTCCATATCCACATACTGTTCGTTCAGAAAGCCCTCGATTCCGTGACGCATACCGTAGACCTTCCTGACCCCGCAGTCCTTTGCCGTCTTAAATACCCCCACAAGGCTCGAATTTATCACGGATGTAGGTCCTCCGGACTGTCCTACCACAACATTTCCCTGCAACATGAATTCTTCCTCCTTATATATTTGATCTTTCTATGCACATTTTTACCGGAACCAATGCTCCGAATGCAATGCATATTCTCTCTCCATGATAAGTTTATCACAAATATATATAAAATTCAATCAATAAAACAGTCTGATTTTGTATAAAATACCGTGCTTTATCAAAAAAACAGACAGACGCTCAGCGTCTGTCTGTCTATTAAACAAGATATATCAAGATCAATCCTGCTCCGCCATTTTTACGAGCTTCTCGTACTTGTCCTCTGCCGCCTTAACAGCGTTATCGAACAGCTGCTCAGCTCTTTCCGGATTTGAACGCGCAAGCGAGTTGTAACGAACCTCGCCCATAAGGAAGTCCTTATACTCCTTAGTCGGTTTCTTTGAATCGAGCTGGAACGGATTCTTGCCCTCAGCAGTACGTCTCGGGTCGTATCTGAAGCAGTGCCAGTAGCCTGACTCTACAGCTTTCTTTTCCTCTGTCTGAGCTATAGTCATACCGCCCTTGATACCATGGTTGATACACGGAGCGTATGCTATGATAAGCGACGGGCCGTTGTAGCTTTCAGCCTCAAGGAATGCATTGAGACACTGCTGCTGGTTATAGCCCATTGCCACCTGTGCAACATAGATATAGCCGTAGCTCATAGCTATCGCAGCAAGATCCTTCTTCTTTACTTCCTTGCCGGCAGCCGCAAACTTAGCTATAGCGCCTGTAGGAGTAGCCTTCGAGGACTGACCGCCTGTATTTGAATAAACCTCTGTATCGAATACGAGGATATTTATATCGTTGCCCGATGCAAGCGCATGATCAACGCCGCCGAAGCCGATATCGTATGCCCAGCCGTCGCCGCCGAATACCCAGCAGGATTTCTTTGAAAGATATTCCTTATCGGCAAGAACATCCTTAGCTTCCTGCGATGTGATATTTGAGATAGCCTTTATAAGCTCTTCCGTTGCTACCTTGTTTGCAAAGCCGTCTTCCTTTGTTTCCATAAACTTATCGAACGCAGGCTTTACAGCAGGATTTTCTTCAGCTACCTTTGCAGCCTTTTCAATATTCTGCTCTCTGAGCGTATCCTGAGCGATGAACATACCCAGACCGAACTCAGCGTTGTCCTCGAACAATGAGTTAGCCCATGCCGGACCTTCACCCTGCGCATTTGTCGTATACGGAGCCGACGGACATGACGCGCCCCATATCGAAGAACAGCCTGTAGCGTTTGCAATGAACATCCTGTCGCCGAAGAGCTGAGTTACCAGCTTAGCATACGGTGTCTCGCCGCAGCCGGCACATGCGCCCGAGAACTCAAGATACGGCTTCTTGAACTGTGAACCCTTTACCTTTGTCGGCGGGAACTTGTCAAGAACAGCCTGCTTTTCGCCGAGCTCGGAAGCATAGTCAAAATACTTCTGCTGGTCAAGCTGCTCGTCGAGCATATTCATAACGAGCGTATCATTCTTGATGTTGCCCGGACATACGTTAGCGCAGCTGCCGCAGCCTGTACAGTCAAGCACTGAAATTGCCATTGTATAGTAAAGTCCGTCAAGCTGCTTTGCGTTTGTATACTTGATGCCTTCCGGAGCATTTTTAAGCTCTTCCTCTGTGAGGACCACCGGACGGATAACTCCGTGCGGACAAACATACGAACACTGACCGCACTGGATACATGTTTCCGGATTCCATGTCGGTACCTTTACCGCAATTCCGCGCTTCTCATATGCAGCGCTTCCGAGCGGAACTTCGCCTGTCTGATACTTTGTAAACGCCGAAACAGGAAGCTTTGAGCCGGCAAATTCGCTTATCGGAACAAGGATATTGTTTACATAGTCGATAAGCTCGCTGTCGCCCTCGAAATGAGTTGAGATATCCTCATATTCGCAGTCCTTCCAGCTCTCCGGTACGTCTACCTTAACTATCTGCTGAGCGCCCGCATCTATAGCGTCATAGTTCATCTGAACTATAGCGTCGCCCTTCTTTGAATACGACTTCTTAGCCGCTTCCTTCATGTATTTTATAGCGTCCTCTGTCGGGATTATATCAGCAAGCTTGAAGAATGCCGACTGGAGCACAGTGTTTATCCTGTTGCCGAGACCGATCTCAAGACCGATCTTAACGCCGTCTATCGTATAGAACTGGATATTGTTATCGGCAATATATTTCTTCACCTGACCCGGGAGATGCTTGTCAAGCTCCTCGCCCGTCCATGAACAGTTGAGAAGGAATACGCCGCCCGGCTTGATATCGGATACCATATCATACTGACGTATATATGAAGCCTTATGGCAGGCAACAAAGTCAGCCTTGTTGATAAGATATGTCGATGTTATAGGCGCATGTCCGAAACGGAGGTGCGAACATGTGAGACCGCCCGACTTCTTTGAGTCGTAATCGAAATATGCCTGAACGTTCATGTCCGTATGGTCGCCTATGATCTTTACAGAGTTCTTGTTAGCGCCGACGGTACCGTCCGCTCCGAGACCCCAGAACTTGCAGCTCTTTATACCCTCCGGAGTTGTATCGGGGTTCTCCTCGATCGGGAGCGAAAGATTTGTAACGTCGTCCTCTATGCCTACCGTAAAGTGTTTCTTTTCAGTATTCTTGAATACTGCTATGATGCAGGCGGGAGTGGTATCCTTTGACGCAAGACCGTAGCGTCCGGCATAAATATCCGCATCCTCGAACTTGCCGCATTCCTTGAGCGCTGCAACAACGTCAAGATAGAGCGGCTCAGCCAGCGCGCCCGGCTCCTTCGTTCTGTCAAGCACCGATATCTTCTTGACAGTCTCCGGTATAGCCTCGCAGAGGTGCTTTGCGCTGAACGGTCTGTAAAGTCTTACTGTTACAAGACCTACCTTCTGTCCCTGCTTATTTAAGTAATCTACGGTCTCCTTTATTGTATCGCAAACGCTGCCCATAGCGATGATGACCTGCTCAGCGTCCGCAGCGCCGTAGTAATTGAACAATTTATAATCCGTACCGATCCTCTCGTTGACCATATCCATGTACTGCTGAGTAAGCTCGGGCACGTCGAGATATGCGCCGTTTGAAGCCTCTCTTGCCTGGAAGAATACGTCTCCGTTCTGAGCCGTACCTCTCTGAGCCGGATGCTCCGGATTTAATGAAGAATGTCTCCATGCATTGAGCGCATCCCAGTCTACCATCTCCGCAAGCTCGTCAAAATCCCAGCATGCTACCTTCTGGTATTCGTGTGACGTTCTGAAGCCGTCGAAGAAATGAAGGAACGGAATCCTGCTCTTTATTGTTGTAAGGTGCGCTACCGCGCCCAGATCCATTGCCTCCTGCGGATTGGTCGATGCGAGCATCGCAAAGCCTGTCTGACGGCATGCCATAACGTCGCTGTGGTCTCCGAAGATCGAGAGGGCATGCGATGCAAGACAGCGCGCCGAAACGTTGAATACGCACGGAAGCTGTTCGCCAGCTATCTTATACATATTCGGTATCATAAGGAGAAGTCCCTGTGAAGCCGTATATGTAGTTGTGAGCGCTCCGGCTGTAAGCGAACCGTGTACCGCACCCGCAGCTCCTGCTTCGGACTGCATCTCTACGACCTTTACGGTATTTCCGAAGATGTTCTTCATACCGGCGGCAGCCCATTCGTCTGTTACTTCCGCCATGGTTGACGACGGAGTAATCGGGTAGATAGCAGCAACGTCTGTAAACGCATATGATGCATAAGCGGCAGCATTGTTACCATCCATGGTTTTCATTTTTCTTGCCATTAATAGTTCCTCCTGAAAATTATTGCAGTCAGACACTTGTGGTGATGGCTGCTGGATTTATGTTTTTTATGACTTCAGAGGGCAAAGTTCGCGCCCGATCCAAAGCCACCGCATACATATATATATAATACCATTTTTTTATCGAAAAATCAAGCGTTTTGCAATAAAAATTTGAACAAAATGCTGATAAAACGCTTAGTTCGCATTATTTCTGTTGTCTCTCCCGATTTTTTGTATCAATTTGCTCTCAATGCGCGCGCCTAGCCTTTGACATGCCCCCAAAGCCCTGGACGCCATGACCAGTCTGCGTCCGCTTATCTCCGAGCCGTTCATCAAAAGCCTCCGTACCCTGTGATTGATCCCGTTCCTGAGCCTTCTTCCGACGCTTTCAAATATAATGAGTATAACAGACATAAAAATACAATTTGCCAAATAACACACGACCTTCCCCCGCTCCGTATATATAACGGATATTTATATGATAGTAAAAAAACTCAGCCGCCGCATTTGCGGCGCTTTCCCGCCCGGCTTCGGCTCCGCCGAAAAAACAATTGGTACAGGCTTGCGGAACGGATTTATTTTTTACTTTATATCCGTGTATTAGCCATGTTAAATAATAGCATCGCCCGGCGCCGTTAATGTACCATATCCGGTATAACCCTTCGCCGTGCCGCCGATTTCCGCGGCGGAGCGTTGACACCGCAGTATTCTATATGATATAATCCTGTATAAAGACATCCCCGGGTTTACAATGTAACGCAACTGTAAAAAAAGAATTTTGCCAAACTTCTTGACAACGGATATATCGGGTAGTATAATACAAAACACAAGATATTGTGTTTATCCGTTCTGCAAATAATTCTCAGCACAAAATACAGTTGTTCATACATATCGAAACAGGACGGCGCAGCGCCCGGAGCGGCTTATACCGGGCGGGATACAGATTTAAATATTACGAGGTGAATATGATGAAGGTCGTAAAAAAAGATGGTACCAAGGAAAACTTCAACATCGACAAGGTGGTAGTCGCTGTGAACAAATCAGCCTTTCGCGTGCTGGTCAAATTCACTGACGATGAGAAAAATTTCATATGCAAGTTCGTGCAGAAAGCGGCTGAGGATATGGGCAAAGAGGATATCCGCATCGCAGAAATGCATAACATAGTTGAAGGAGCGCTTGAGAAAGTAAATCCCAAAGTCGCAAAAAGCTACCGCGACTACCGAAATTACAAGCAGGATTTCGTTCAGATGCTCGACGAGGTATACAAAAAAAGCCAGTCTATCATGTATATAGGCGACAAGGAAAACAGCAATACGGACAGCGCGCTCGTTTCTACCAAGCGCAGCCTTATTTTCAACCAGCTCAACAAGGAGCTGTATAAAAAGTTCTTTCTTACTACGGAGGAGCTTCAGGCTATACGCGACGGATACATATACATCCACGATATGTCCGCGCGCAGAGACACCATGAACTGCTGTCTTTTTGACGTTGCAAACGTTTTAAAGGGCGGCTTTGAAATGGGCAATCTCTGGTATAACGAGCCGAAAACTCTCGATACCGCCTTTGACGTTATAGGCGATATCGTACTGAGCGCGGCGTCGCAGCAGTACGGCGGCTTCACCGTTCCGTCGGCGGAGCTTATTCTCGAGCCGTACGCCGAAAAGTCATATAAGAAATACAAGGCTAAATACCTCTCTCTCGGCATCGACGAGGAAAAGGCCGAAGAGCTTACAATGCAGGATATAGAACGCGATTTTGAACAGGGCTTCCAGGGCTGGGAATATAAATTCAATTCCGTATCCTCAAGCCGGGGCGATTACCCGTTCATAACGGTCACGGCAGGCACCGGAACAGGCAGGTTTGCGAGAATGTGCACAAAGGTGATGTTCAGAGTGCGCATGAACGGTCAGGGCAAGCCGGGCTTCAAAAAGCCGGTGCTCTTCCCCAAGCTCGTTTTCCTCTACGACGAAAACCTTCACGGCCCCGGCAAGGAGCTTGAGGACGTATTTGAGGCCGGCATAGAATGCAGCTCGAAAACGATGTACCCCGACTGGCTCAGTCTTACCGGCGACGGGTATGTTCCGTCCATGTATAAAAAATACGGTAAGATAATCTCACCGATGGGCTGCCGCGCGTTTCTCTCACCCTACTATGAGCGCGGAGGCATGGAGCCGGCTGACGAAAACGATACGCCTATCTTCGTAGGCAGGTTCAATATAGGAGCCATCTCGCTCCATCTGCCCATGATTCTCGCAAAATCGAGACAGGAATCAAGAGATTTTTATGAGGTCCTGGACTATTATCTTGAGCTTATACGCCAGCTGCACAAGCGTACTTACGATTATCTCGGAGAGATGCGCGCCTCGACCAATCCTCTCGCATACTGCGAGGGCGGCTTCTACGGCGGACACCTCGGTATCCATGACAAGATAAAGCCTCTTTTGAAGGCCGCTACGGCTTCATTCGGCATAACGGCGTTCAATGAGCTCCAGGAGCTGTATAATAAGAAGTCGCTTTTTGAGGACGGCAATTTTGCACTTGAGGTTTTACAGCATATAAACGATAAGATAGCGGAGTTCAAAAAGGAGGATAATATCCTTTATGCCATCTACGGCACTCCGGCGGAGTCGCTGTGCGGTCTGCAGGTAACGCAGTTCAGAGAAAAATACGGCATCATCGAGGACGTTTCGGACAGAGAATACGTTTCAAACAGCTTCCACTGCCACGTTACGGAGGATATCACTCCCATAGAAAAGCAGAATTCCGAGGCGCGTTTCTGGGATCTTTCAAACGGAGGAAAGATACAGTACGTAAAATACCCTATATCCTATAACAAGGAAGCGATAAAAACGCTCGTGCGCAGAGCTATGAAAATGGGCTTCTATGAGGGCGTCAACCTCTCGCTTGCATACTGCGACGACTGCGGACATGAAGAGCTTGAAATGGACGTATGCCCCGTATGCGGTTCAAAAAACCTCACTAAGATCGAGAGAATGAACGGCTACCTTTCATATTCGCGCGTAAAGGGCGACACCCGTCTAAACGCTGCGAAAATGGCTGAGATCGCTGAAAGGAAAAGTATGTAATGCGATATCACAATATAACAAAAGACGATATGTTAAACGGCGACGGACTGCGCGTAGTCCTGTGGACGGCGGGATGCGAGCACCGCTGTCCGGGCTGCCAAAATCCCGTCACCTGGGATCCGGACGGCGGACTGCCGTTCGATGAAGCGGCGAAGCAGGAGCTGTTTGACGAGCTTGAAAAGCCGTATATATCCGGGATAACCCTTTCGGGCGGCGATCCCCTGCTCTGCTCGACACGCGACGAGGTCTCGGCGCTTACGGATGAGATACGGTCACGGTTCCCGGATAAGACTATATGGGTATACACCGGCTACGAATGGTCGGCCGTAAAGGATCTGCCCATGATGAAAAATGTGGACGTGCTTGTAGACGGACGGTTCATAGAGGAGCTTAAGGACGTTAACCTCCCCTGGCGCGGAAGCTCCAATCAGAAGGTAATAGATGTTAAGCGAAGTCTGGCGATAGGTCTGCCGGTGCTTCACTGCGAATAAGAAAAAAGACGTTTCGGAGCATATTCCGCTCCGAAACGTCTTTTTATTTATGGTATACGGATTTGCGTGATCATCTGAAATATGATATAAGCCCGTAGACAAGTATCGCAGCGGCAAACAGCGGCAGTATGTAAGCACAGTAAAATCTGAGCTTTTTCGGGAATTTCGGTCCGTCGCCGTAATTTGCTTCCTTGATGAACTTATCCCAGCCCCAACCGTAACGGCTCGTACAGAACAGGATGTAGATGACAGAGCCGAGCGGCAAAAGGATATTGCTTACTAGAAAATCTTCAAGATCCATGATAGTATTCCCCGCCTTGAGCGGCTCGAATGACGACCATATATTAAAGCCGAGCACACACGGCATAGACAGCGCCGCGATGAGTATGATATTGGCGGCAGTCGCCTTTTTACGGCTCCAGCCAAACGAATCCATCGCAAAGCTTATAATGTTTTCAAATACCGCTATTATCGTAGACATTGCCGCAAACGTCATAAACAGGAAGAAGAGGCTTCCCCATATCCTTCCGCCCGCCATCGAATTAAATACGTTCGGCAGCGTTATGAATATAAGGCTCGGGCCGCTGTCGGCCTCCACGCCGAATGCGAAGCACGCCGGGAATATTATGAGACCCGAAAACAATGCCACGAACGTATCGAGTGATTCCACTATGATAGTTTCTCCGAGCAGCGTGCGCTTTCTGTTCATATAGCTTCCGAATATCTGCATAGCTCCTATACCTATGCTCAGCGTAAAGAACGACTGGTTCATAGCCGCCACGATAACATTGCCGAGCCCGACCTCTCTTACGGTATCCGGGTTCGGGACAAGATAGAATTTAAGTCCTTCCATACCGCCCGGCAAAGTCAGGCTCTTTACCGCAAGAAGTATGATTATACCGATAAGCGCGGTCATCATCACCTTTGTTATCTTTTCGACGCCCTTCTGCAAGCCGAGCACGCACACGCCGAAGCCTATCGCCACAACGAGCAGCATCCACAGCGTAAGCTCGCCGGGGTCGGCAAGCATGCTGCTGTAAATACTCTTGACAGCCTCGACGTCCGCTCCGGCAAATTTGCCGGAAAGCATTTTATAGAAGTAATCGAGCATCCAGCCGGAAACCACCGTATAATACATCATGAGCAGATAGTTGCCCGCGACTCCTACAATAGCATGAAGATGCCATTTCTGACCCGGCTTCTCCAGCTTCTTGTAGCCCTTTGCAATACTTAGTCCGCTCGCTCTTCCCACCGAATACTCCATAGTCAGTATCGGCAGTCCCATTATTACCAAAAATATAATATAGAACAGAACAAAGATACCTCCGCCGCTGTTCCCCGTCACATAGGGAAATCTCCACACGTTCCCTATACCTATCGCACAGCCGGCAGATATAAGTATGAAGCCGAGCCGTGAACCGAATTTTTCTCTTGCCATACGATCCTCCTTTTGATCCCAAAATAAATGTTAATCTATTATAACATTCATTTTGGGATATGTCAATATAAAATACCGACTAAATCCAAATAAAATCCGTCTGAAAACTGACTTGATTTTTCCTCCGCAATAAGTTATAATTTAAGAAACAGGAACATTACCGCATATGAAAAAAATTTGATATAAAAAGGACGACCGGCTATGAGATCCAGAATTATTCTTACCTTTGCTGCGTTCGCGCTCTGTCTGACCGCCTCGGTACTGACGCTTGCGCCGGACAGCCCCGAAACCGAATACCCAACCGAGACCGCCGCGGCGGTCACCGCCGCTCCCATGTCTGAGCGCACTCTGACGGTGACTGCGGCGGGCGACTGCACTTTCGGTACGGACATAAACGCCGACCCCGAGCTTGGGTTTGACGCTTATGCCGACCGGTACGGCACCGATTATTTTTTTGAAAACGTCAGAAGTATCTTTGAAGAGGACGACCTGACCATAATAAATTTTGAAGGCACGCTTTCTGACAGAGGCACCCGCGAGGACAAGCAGTTCGCGTTCAGGGGCGATCCCTCATATGTCGGTATCCTGACAGGCTCAAGTGTCGAGGCGGCCAATCTCGCCAATAACCACAGCTCCGACTACGGTTCGGTATCTCTTGCCGATACACAGCAGTATCTTTCCGACGCGGGCATACTCACCTGCCGCGGCAAAGATAACGTCACTGTTACGGAAATAAACGGCATCAAGGTCGGGCTTGTCGGAATAAATTATTTGAACGATCAAATGAAGACCGAGCTTGACGGCGCAATAAACAAGGCTTCGGAGCTGGGCGCTGAGATGATCATCCTGTCCATTCACTGGGGCGTTGAAAAGGCTGCTGAGCCGAACGAAGAACAGATCGAAGCGGCGCACCGCGCCATAGACCTCGGTGCAGACCTCGTTATAGGCACTCATCCGCACGTTCTGCAGGGCGTTGAAAAATACAAAGGCAGATATATTCTTTACAGTCTGGGAAATTTCAGCTTCGGAGGCAACAACGCACCCTCAGACATGGATACGGCAATATTCCGTCAGACCTTTGCCGTAACGCCTGAAGGACTTGCCGATGACGATAATTATGAGATCATACCGTGCAGGATATCCGGCTCCGACGGATATAACGATTACCAGCCGGCTCCTGCCGAGGGGGCTGATAAAGAGCGTATCGAGGAAAAGCTCAGCACATATTCGGACGCGCTCGGCACCGCAGCGCTCAAATTCAGATAGATAAAGAAAACAAAGCGCCCGCCAAAGCACAAATATGCCGCGGCAGGCGCTTTAATATGATCAGCAGTAATTCTCCTTATAGGACGCTATGCATTTTGCGATTATCTCCTTTGCATCATCCACGCCCAGCACCTCGTTAACTACCGTTTCCTTTCCCTCAAGAGATTTATACACCTTAAAGAAATGCGAAAACTCGTCGAACACGTGTCTTGGGAGCTGAGATATGTCCGTATAACAGTTATACGACGGATCGTTGAACGGTATGGCGATTATTTTTTCATCCACCTGATCGTTGTCTATCATCTTAAGCACACCGACAGGATAGCACTCCACGAGCGTCATAGGCACTATCGCTTCCTGACAGAGCACAAGTACGTCGAGCGGATCCTGATCCTCCGCGTACGTCCTGGGGATAAATCCGTAGTTCGCAGGATAGTGCGTTGATGTATAAAGGACCCTGTCCAGCCTCAGAAGCCCGGTATCCTTGTCCATTTCATATTTGTTCTTGCACCCGGCAGGTATCTCTATAACAGCCATAAATTTATCGGCTGAAATACGCTTCGGGCTTATATCATGCCATATATTAGACATATGATCTCCTCCTTGTATATACGCTTCACATATTGCCGACAAAGCGCTTCGGCTTTGTCCGTCACAGATATTTTATCACAAAAGCTTCCCGTTTTCAATACATATCAGTGATTTTTGTGAAAAAATTAACTAACTCACCCGATACATATCATATCGTCAAGCACGGTATCGCCGTAAAGATTGCATTTCCAATCGAGCTGAGTAGTCTTTTCATGCTCGAAAACCAATCCGGGGTACACTCCGTCCGCGTCTATCACCCCGCCTATCTCGTTTATCTCAAAAAGCACGGGAAGCA
This sequence comes from uncultured Clostridia bacterium, assembly GCA_944393255.1. Lineage (GTDB taxonomy): Bacteria > Bacillota > Clostridia > UBA1381 > UBA1381 > Ornithomonoglobus. Next base: position 19,552 of record CALXZP010000034.1, read on the forward strand.
CCTTATACACTCCGCTTGCAAGCGGAGCAACGCCCATTTCAAAAACACGCTCGCAGCTTTCCCCCGCCTTACAGCTCATAAAGTTATAGCAAGCGCTCGTGGCCATAACCATCTGGTCGCTGTTGTGTATCATCATCCTGAACGAGAGCTTTTCAACATCCTCGTTGCAGCGGAAGCGAAGCCTGAACCTTATCTTCTCGTCATCCTTAAACCGGCAGTTCTCTTTATCCAGTATCTCAAGAGACTCCATCATGACCTTATCGGTGAGAAAATTAAATTTATGGCAGTCCGTGAAATCGTTGAACAGCTTTGAAGTTATCTCGTCGTTTCTCAGATATATATCTATAGCCCTATCAACGTCGCCGTTGAACACCACCTTGCCCTTGCGCAGAACGATACAGCGGTCGCACAGCTGGCGTATAGTCTGCATATTATGGCTTACGTAAATTATAGACTTTCCCTCGTCGCGGGCTACCGATATCATCTTGTCTATGCATTTTTTCTGAAACGCCATATCGCCTACGGCAAGCACCTCGTCCATAAGCATTATATCGCTGTTCAGGTGCGCGGCGACTGAAAACGCAAGCTTTACAAACATTCCGGAGGAATAACGCTTAACGGGAGTATCTATAAACTGCCTGCACTCCGAAAATTCGATTATGTCCTCGATCCTTGCGTCTACTTCCTTCCTCTTCATACCTAAGATAGCTCCGTTCAGGTATACGTTTTCACGGCCTGTAAGCTCGCCGTGGAACCCTGTTCCAACCTCCAGCATAGAGGAAACGCGCCCTCTTATCCGAAGCTCGCCCTCGGTCGGCGCGGTCACGCGCGAAAGAAGCTTCAGCAGCGTCGATTTCCCCGCACCGTTGCCTCCGATAAGCCCCACCGTCTCGCCCTTTTTAACATTGAATGAGACCCCGTCGAGCGCCATGAATTTTTCGTTTTTAGCATACTGCCTGGAACCGACCATCGAATTCGGATCCTCTTTATGACGCAGACGCGCCCACCAGCTCTGCAGATCGCCCCTGAGCGTTCCGCCTCCTATCGTTCCGAGGCGGTACTGTTTTTTTACATTATCTATTTCTATCACATTATTGTTTTCCATAACGACCTCACACCGTATCCATAAAAGTTCTTTCCACTCTGCTGAAGATCAGTATGCCAAAGAACAGAAATACAAACGTGACCGCCCAGCTGAGCGCCCAGTACCCGTAATCCATGCTTCCGCAGCCCAGTACCGCATATCTGAAATTATTTATTATCGGAGCGACGGGATTGAGCATTACAAGCCGCTCAAGCCCGGCGGCAAACGACTTCACCTGTGATACAGGATACACTACCGGGGTAGCGTACATCCAAAGCTGCATGCCGAAGCCCACAAGTATGCTCAGATCTCGGTATTTGGTCGTGAGCGATGATATTATTATGCCTATGCCCAGACCCAGAAGCGCCATTTGGAGGAGCATTACCGGTACGAGCAGTATATGTATGCTTGGCGTTACCGCCTGACCGCGCAGCGCAAATATAACAATGGATACCGCAAGCAGAAGCATCTGTATGAGAAACGATAAGAGCCCGTATATAACGGAGGTTATCGGCGAAACAAGACGCGGAAAATATACCTTTCCGAAAAGATGCGCATTGCCTGTAAAGGTGGACGCAGTGGATGTGAGACATGTTGAAAAATACCCCCATGCGGCGTTCGAGCACATATAAAACAGAAACTGCGGCACACCGTCGGTCGATATGTTGGCTATCGTTCCGAATATAAGAGTGAACATAGTCGTTGACATGAGAGGAGATATAAGAAACCAAAGCGGGCCGAGGATAGTCTGCTTATATGCGCTGTTAAAATTCCTTTTAAGGAACATGAATATAAGATCCTTATACTGCCATATCTCCTTTAGATCAATATCAAACCAGCCCGTTTTAGGTCTTATAACTATACTCCAGCTGTTATCCTGTTTTTTCTTCACGGCTAAATATCAGCTCCTTTTTTTCACACTGTTCTTATTTTATCTGATGTCTAAAAAAACTAAAAGCGGCTTGATCTTGACAGCAGATCAAGCCGCTATAATGGCACACCTGACAGGATTCGAACCTGCGGCACCAAGAATCGGAATCTTGTGCTCTATCCGGCTGAGCTACAGGTGCATAGGATACCGGAGCCTCCCGGGCTCCGGATCAATGTACATTTTTATTATCTCTTAAAAAAGCTCGGAACGTCTATATCGCTCATACCCGGTCTCAAACGTCTTTTGAATATAGAGTCGTCATCGTAATCCGATACCGAGGAAGAATAGCCTGACTGCTGCCTTTCACGGCTCGGCTGCGAATATGACGATGCGCTCTGCTGCTTCGGCTTAACGCCCGCGTCCGCGTTTCTTTTTATAGAGCCGTCAAGACCTGTAGCGATCAATGTTACCTTGATCTCATCCTTCAGCGTCTCGTCAAGTGCAGAACCTACAACTATCTGCGCCTCGTCCGAAACCATATCCTTGATTATCGTTGACACCTCTCCCATATCCACGAGCGAGAACTCCGTTCCGCCTGTGATGTTGAGGAGCACGTTTTCAGCACCGGCTATGCTTGTCTCAAGCAGCGGCGATTCTATCGCTGCACGAACTGCGTCCTGAGCCGCGTTCTCGCCCTTGCCGATACCTATTCCCATATGTGCAACGCCGCTGTCCTTCATTATCGTACGGACATCCGCGAAGTCACAGTTGATCAGACCTTCCTGAGTGATTATCTCGATTATTCCCTGTACGCCCTGACGAAGTATATCGTCTGCAAGCTTGAACGAATCGTTTATAGTAACTTTCTTATCCGCGATCTTGAGAAGCAGATCGTTCGGGATAGTAACTATAGAGTCAACGCGTTCCGCAAGATTTTTTATGCCCTCTTCAGCATTTCTCATCCTCTGCGGTCCTTCAAATGCGAACGGCTTTGTTACTACCGCTACGGTAAGTATACCGCTCGATTTTGCGGCCTCCGCTATTATCGGAGCCGCGCCTGTTCCCGTTCCGCCGCCCATGCCTGCGGTAACGAACACCATGTCCGCGTCCTTTACAAGATTTTTTATCTCATCCTTTGTCTCCTCAGCGGCCTGGCGTCCTATCTCCGGCTTCGCGCCCGCGCCGAGCCCGCCCGTGAGCTTCGTTCCTATCTGAAGCACTGTCGGAGCCTTTACATGAGCAAGCTGCTGCGCATCCGTATTAACACAAATGAATTCCGCCTTTGTAACGCCTGCCTCTATCATTCTGTCAACAGCATTGTTGCCGCCGCCGCCTACACCTATAACCTTGATCTTTGCGCCTTCTATCACAGTGTTGTCTTCCAAATCAATAGGCATTGCACTCATTATTCATATCCTCCTTCGTAGTTTACTCTGTCAAATCTGTAAACCGATTACCGGGGCAGACACATAAATTTACATAAAACCGCCGGTTATATATAAACTCATGCGCCTGTCCCAATTATACACACAATACTATTGTACTATGTTTTTTTAATATATTCAATAGTAAAAATAAACAAAATTTTTTAATTCTTTTATATAATAATATAGCTCATACGCACCATGCTCACTGCTGTATGTCAAGGATTGAGCACAGCCTGTCCGGGCGTACCCAGATCCATAGTGCCGGTAACGCTCCCGTCAAGCGACGATGAATTTATCGTTTCGGCAAACATCCGTATCTTTCTGTCAAGCTCAAGCTGAGAACCGCATGTACATTCCAGACGGTTATCATAATTGAACTTTATCTCCGTGAGATCGTCGAGGCTTATATACGTTACCTTGCCAAGTATGCCTGTAGCCTCGAACGACCTGAGCATCGTTTTTAGGATCTCGTCCTTTTCAGCCGAATCCGAAGCTATCTGCCTGTTCACCTCGTATGACTGTATGCTTATCCCGCTCACGCTCGGTATCGTGTCCGTTTTGAACACGCCGCTGTCGTCAATGACCTTCATATCGGAATTTATGACCACTACTTTATTTGAGGAGAGCATATACGCCGCCGGCGCCGATTCGCTTATCGTAAGCTCTATAGACGGCGGAAAGATTTTCTTTGAAACCGAAACGTCATCTATCTGCGGTATCTCAAGCAGCATATCCCTGACTTTTCCGGAACCGGTGCTGAAAAGGTTTCTGCCTATGAGATAGCCTATCTTTGATTCTATAGTATCCTTTGTAACTATATTGTTCCCGTAAAGCGTTATGCGCTCAATATTAAATATTGGCGTCATAAATACAAGTATGACCATGATCACAGCCGTTATGAACAATATGACAGCTGCGCGTATCCTCTGTACGCGGCGTCTGTACCTTTTACGGGTCTCCTCCATACGCCGCCGTCTGTCCGCTTCAGTCATCGGTCTGCGCCTGTTCCCGTTCGCTCCGCTCCTGCCCGCGCCTTCCTCCGTGCGTGCACGCCGGACGCGGTCGTCTTTTCCTTCCGTAAAATACAGATCTCCTCCGGGATATGCGCTCCGTCCCGCTGCACCGCTCTTTTGCTCGGGTCTGCGGATCGCCTCGCCGCTGCGGCCGCTGTATCGGCGAGGCGCAGCGCTTCGGCGTACAGTATCGCTGACCCTGCGCGCGCCCGCACCGCGGTCATAGGAGACCCGCTGCGGATATTGACGCATATCCGTATTGCCGCTGCGGCGTGAAGCGCTGTTCAGACGTTTTGAATTGTCACTGTTGTTAACAAGCTCAACACGACGCTGCATTGAGCCGTTTTTCCGCTTGTTATCCATTCATCTTCACCTTTTTACTGTCAGGTGCATACGCGGCATATCTCTGCGCCGCAGCATGCCAGACATCCTTCTATATCCTCATATCCCCTGTCTATATAATCTATCCCTGAGACCGTAGAACGGCCTTCGGCCGACAGGGCGGCAAGAACGAGCGCAGCTCCGCCGCGCAGCTCATATGCTTCAACATTAGCTCCGCACAGCCGCTTTACGCCCCTCACTACGGCGCTCCGGCCTTCGACCTTTATATCCGCGCCCATCCTGACAAGCTCATCAACATGCCTGAATCTGTTTTCAAATATATTTTCAACAAAAACGCTTGTTCCCTCCGCTACTGACGCAAGAGCCATGAACGGAGACTGGATATCTGTCGGAAACCCCGGATAAGGCATAGTCCTTATGATATGTACATTCTTCAATGTCCCGCTGCTCTTGAGCTCTATACCCGTCTCATCCTCCTTTATACCTGCGCCCATTTCGGACAGGAGAGAAAGAGCGGCACGCATGTGCGAAGGCTCTGCGCCGCAGATACGTATCCTGCCCCCGGTTATGAGCGCGGCTATCAGATACGTCTGTGCAACTATCCTGTCAGGCATTATCGCGTATTCCGTTCCGTGCAGCTTTTCAACGCCCTCAATGGTTATCACGCTCGAACCGGCTCCCTTTACCTTTGCGCCTATCTTATTTAAAAAGCATGCCAGATCATATATTTCGGGTTCTCTCGCGGCATTGGTTATAGTAGTTGTTCCTTCTGCTTTGACCGCCGCAAGCATTATATTCTCTGTAGCGCCCACACTCGGGAAATCCAGATGCACATCACAGCCCTTCAGCCTTTCGCACCTGCATTGCAGGTATCCATGCTCCTCCGCTATTGAAACGCCCATCTTCTTTAACGATTTTATATGAAGATCTATCGGCCTAAGCCCTATCGGGCAGCCGCCGGGCATACCGACCTCCGCCTTGGCGCATGCGGTCAGGATCGCTCCGAGAAATATGATCGACGAACGCATCTCGCGCATGAGTTCTTCATCTATCCTGCAGCCCGTAAGCACAGAGGAATCGATCGTTACAGTATTTCCTTCCCTCTTTACCTTACAGCCGAGCCGCTCCAGTATTATCACTGTTTTTTCAACATCGCGCAGTCCGGGACAGTTATGTATAATACACTCCCCTTCCGCCATCGATGCGGCAGCGAGTATTGGAAGCACCGCGTTCTTAGCTCCCTGCGCGCGCAGCTCTCCGTACAGCGGTTTACCGCCGTCAATCACAAGCTTATTCATATCAGCACCTCGCATCCGTGCGGAGCAAACGCTTCTCCGCAGCCTTTATTAAAAACGCATATGCGTTTCATTAGATCAATGCTATATTATGCTGATATGCACGCTTTGGTTACACCTGATATACCCGCGCCGTACTCCCGCGAATATTTTCAGTATATCATATTATATTCATAAAATAAATAGAATATCACAAATTTAATACTGATTTAACACGTTTGTAAAAATGCCGTAATATTGATAACGCAAACGGCGCGAAAGATCCGGGATCCTCACGCCGCTGTGCCGATCATTGATTTTTCTCGATATCGTGTATCTTGCCTATCCTTTCCGCATGTCTGCCGCCCAGAAATTCGGCGTTCAGCCATGTATCCGCGATCATAAACGCCAGCTCGCGCCCGGTCACGCGTCCTCCGAGGCACAGGATATTTGCATTGTTATGCTGCTTCGCCATAAGCGCACTGTATACGTCCGAGCAAAGCGCCGCCCGTATCCCGTCAAACTTATTGGCCGCTATCGATATCCCTATTCCCGTTCCGCACAGCAGTATGCCGCGTTCGGCTTCGCCGCTCTGCACCGCCCTGCATACCGGCTCCGCACGGTCGGGGTAATCAACGCTTTCCTCATTGAATACGCCGTAATCCTTCACTTCAACACCGGCGCCCTCAAGATGCTTCTTCAAATGCTCCTTAAGCTCAAATCCGCCGTGATCGCTGCCTATAGCTATCATTTTACTGCCTCCTTGTTTTCTTTATTTTATATTCAGCCGCAAAACATATGTTCCGCGGTCACCCATTCCTGCTTTGCTTTTTCTCATATTCGCGCTCCGCCTGAGACCTTCTCAGGTACAGCGGTCTTATGCTGCCGTATTCCGCAGCTTCACCCCTCGCAGCCTTTGCCGCTGCAAGCGCTGCGACAGAGGACGCCCTGACCTCCGAGTGCGAACACGGGGCTATGATCCCGCCGCTCTCCTTTATGTATGCCGCGTTCTTGAGCGCTCCGTCGCCTGTATATATAACGCCCTCCGTGCCGAACCGCTCCACACATTCCGATATCCGCATTACGCAGGGCGGCTGTATTTCCGCTGTCTCCGTACCCATAAAGGCATATGCCGCGGCAAACACCTCATCGCTGCGCGCATCAAGCAGCGGCACTGCGACCGCTCCGCTCCCCGCAAGATTGTACGCAAGCCCCTCAAGCGTGTTTACTCCTATGCATTTCTTTCCTGCCGCCTGGGCAAACGCCCTCACTGTTGCTATGCCTATCCTCAGCCCGGTAAACGATCCCGGCCCTACCGTTACGGCAAAGATGTCTATATCGGATATATCCAGCTCAAGATCGTCAAACAAGCGTTCCGTCATCACCATGATATTCTGTGAATGCTTTCGTTTGTTTCTGATTATACTTTCGCCGAGTATCACATCATCATCGGCGATCGCTGCCGACGCGGGAAATGACGATGTATCTATAGCTAATATTTTCATTTTTTATGACCATTAAATCCTTTCAAAAAACTGTTTGGCAAAACAGAGGCAAGCGGCCCGCACAGCCTGACAAATATGCCCGTAAAGCGGTATTTCAGCTCCGAACTACCCTTTGTACGCTTATTTCTCGGTAATCGCCGCCCTTTTCGGCATCCTTTGCAATATCTATGCGTATATAGCTGTCCGGCAGGATATCTTCAATAAGCTCCGCCCATTCTATTACGCATACACCGCCGGCTTGGATATAATCCTCATACCCGATCTCGTACATTTCCTCAGGGTCGGAGATCCTGTAAACGTCAAAATGATACAGAGGCAGCTCTCCCTCATATTCGTTTACTATATTGAACGTAGGGCTTGTTATGTGCGAGGTTATCCCCATAGCCCTCGCCATGCCTCTTACGAACGCCGTTTTGCCGGCGCCGAGATCGCCGTACATCGCCACGACCTCGCCGCCCTTGAGCGACGCTGCGAAATCCGCCGCCGCTTTTTCGGTCTCCTCATATGAATTGGTTATATATTTCATTAAAACAGCCCCGATATTACTCCGTTTTCATCTATATCTATCTTTTCGGCAGCAGGCTCCTTAGGCAGACCCGGCATAGTCATGATCTCGCCGGCCTCCGCAACTATAAAACCCGCCCCGTTTGAGATACGCACCGTCTTTATCTCTGCCGTAAATCCCTCCGGTCTTCCCAGAAGCGATGCATTATCGGACAGCGAATACTGCGTCTTTGCTATACATACGGGCTTCTTATCAAGACCAAGCTCTTCAAACCGGCGTATAGCCTTCATCGCCTTTTTGGAATATACAACGCCGCTGCCGCCGTAAATCTTTGTTACGACAGCGTTTATCTTGTCCTCTATGCTGTCATTCGTATCATATGCCGGCGTATACTCCGCCTTTTCATTTTCGAGAACGTCCAGTACCGCCTCAGCCAGACCGATACCGCCTTCGCCGCCCTTTGCAAACACCTCGCAGAGAGAGCATTTTACACCGCATTCTCCGCACAGTCCGATCACCGTCTCAAGCTCCGCATCCGTATCGGTATCGAACCTGTTTACGGCAACCACTACGGGCATGCCGAACCCGCGCATGTTTTCTATATGCTTTGCCAGATTTCCGAACCCGCGCCTGAGCGCCTCCACGTTTTCCGTTCTAAGCTCAGACTTCGCCATACCGCCGTTATATTTCAGCGCCTTTACCGTAGCCACTATTACTACGGCGTCAGGCCGCAGACCTGACATACGGCATTTTATATCCATAAACTTTTCCGCGCCGAGATCCGCTCCGAACCCCGCTTCGGTTATTGCATAATCGGCAAGCTTTACAGCCAGCTTTGTAGCCTGAACGCTGTTGCAGCCGTGCGCTATATTCGCAAACGGTCCGCCGTGAACAAAGCACGGCGTATGCTCCAGCGTCTGGACAAGATTAGGCTTTATCGCGTCCTTTAAAAGCGCCGCCATAGCCCCGTGCGCGTTCAGCTGACCCGCCGTCACCGGTTCGCCGTCATACGTATATGCCGCAATGATCTCACTGAGACGCCGCTTAAGATCGGCTATATCGTTGGCAAGGCACAGGATAGCCATTACCTCGGACGCAACGGTTATCATGAACGAATCCTGGCGCGGTATCCCGTTGATCTTGCCGCCCATGCCTATGACTATATTTCTGAGCGCGCGGTCGTTCATATCAAGACAGCGCTTCCAGACTATATTGGTCACATCGATATTCAGCCGGTTTCCTTTCTGGATATGGTTGTCTATCATAGCCGCAAGAAGGTTATTTGCAGCGGTTATCGCATGCATATCGCCTGTAAAATGCAGATTTATATCCTCCATCGGCACTATCTGGCTGTAACCTCCGCCGGCAGCGCCGCCCTTTATCCCCATCACTGGTCCGAGCGACGGCTCACGCAGAGCTATCATAACGTTTTTATCGAGCCTTGAAAGCGCATCGCCCAAGCCTATAGTAACTGTTGTTTTGCCTTCTCCCGCGGGAGTCGGGTTTATGGCAGTTACCAGTATAAGCTTTCCGTCAGCGTTTTTCTCAGCCTTCTTAATGGCCTCCGATGAGATCTTTGCCTTATACTTCCCGTAAAACTCAAGCTCATCCACGCTGATCCCCGCCTTTTCGGCGATATCCCCGATATGGAGCATTTCCGCTCCCTGAGCTATTTCAATATCTGACAACATAATACCATTCCTCCTCGTAACTAAAGCTATATCACAAAAACCGCTTTGCCCGGCGGTCATCTTCACAAAAAATATCCGTACAAACTCAAACAGAGCTGAATAACTACATCATCCAGCTCTGCTGTATACGAACCTGTTTGCATATACTTTGAAACCGGACGGTCTCCGGACAGTTAGTTGTTCATATGCTCTTCCCTATCCTCGCGGACTTTCCTGAGAAGCAAGTCCAGTCTATGTTCAACATCGGCAAGGATATCATCGACATATCTGTCCGTATCCATTTTGAGATCCCTTGCCTCCCTTTCAGACATGTCTCTTATAGCGTCAGCCTTTTCGTATGCCTGTCTCGTTATCTCATGCTCGTCAACCAATTTTTCCTGGGTCTCCTCCGCAGACTTTCTGATCGCATCGGCGCGTTCCTCGGCCTCGTCCAGAATTCTCTGGCGCTCCGTCTTGACCCACTTTGCTTCCTTGAGCTGTTCAGGATAAACAAGCCGTATCTCCTGGATATAGTCGAGTATCTCGTCCTTATCCAGCATGATCTTGCCTGTAAGCGGCACTGTAGAAGCCTTGCTCACAGTCTCCTCGATCATGTCTACAATCTCCATAATATCCATTTCCATATCCATAGCTCAAAACATCCTTTCACACATTTAATTTAACGAGCGGCTCACTCGTACTTTTTCTTGATATCCGGTATTATTTCATTCGGCACCAGCTCGCTCAGATCGCCCTTGTACCCGGCAAGCTCGTTTACCATACTCGAACTGATATATGAATATTTCGAATTCGTCATCATGAACATCGTTTCACATTCACTGTCAAGCGCTTTATTAAGAAGCGCCATCTGAAATTCATATTCGAAATCATTCACGGTACGCAGTCCCTTGATAATAACTGAAGCGTGATGTGTTTTCGCGAAATTCACCAGTAATCCATCAAAGCTGTCAGTCTCAACATTGTCCAAATGGGCAGTTACACGCTCTATAAGTCCTACCCTTTCCTCAGCTGTGAATTTCGGCTTTTTGCTTTTGTTTCGGAGAACTCCGACTACCACCTTATCGAACACTTTGCTGGCTCGTTCTATGATATCCAAATGTCCGTTCGTGATAGGATCGAAGCTGCCCGGATAAACTGCAATCCTCATAATCCTAAAGCACCCTGTTTATCTTTATTATGCATTCCGCTTCGGCAGCATATGTGCACCTGCGGAGCAAAAACGCGGATGAGACTCACCCTTTTATCTCCCCGGCCGTCCGTATATCGTAACATAGGTACGGCCATACCTTTTTTGCTTAAGGATCTCCAGCCCCTCGGCTGCGCCTCTGAAATCGGTGCTGTCGCTTTCCAAAACGATCACACCGTCCTCTGCAAGGATCTCGTTTTTAACGACCGCTTCAAGAGCGGGCTCAATAAATCCTTTATTATAAGGCGGATCCATAAAAATGATATCGAACTTGTCCGTGCATTTCTTCAAATAATCCATGCATGGCATGTTCATTATCCTGCAAAGCTCAGTAAATCTTAAAGCCTCGGCGTTTTTGTTTATAATATCAACAGAGCGTTTGTCCGCGTCGATAAGAACGGCCGAAGCAGCTCCTCTTGACAGCGCTTCAAAAGACAATGCACCGCTGCCTGCAAACATATCAAGCACATCCGCCCCTTCGACACAGCCCTGTAACATATTGAATACAGCTTCCTTGACTCTGTCGGAGGTAGGTCTAACATCCATTCCGTCAAATTCATATAGCCTGTGCCCTCTGCGGCAGCCGGATATAACTCGCATTGTTCATAACACTCCATTATCTTATATTCTACCCTAAAAATCTAAAAAGGTCAACACTTTGACCGAAATTTAAACAAATGATACAAACATTTCACATCCCGGTAAATCCAATGTAATAATATTGCATACATGTTACATTGTTTGCACTATGTTTATTCCCTTTAATTGATTCACTTAATGTATTTATGACATTTATGCAATGCGTTTAGCATTGCTTCACTCCGTCGCAATAAATACATCCCGCGGCAAAGCCGAAAACGGCTTTGCTTCATTAATGTATTTATTATAACACACTTTTTCGCAAATGTACATAGCAAACTGAACTTTTTTAAGCTTTTCACAGAAAAAAATACCGTTTCCGCAGTGCGTAAACGGTATTTTTATTTCATACATATAACATTATTCCGGATCGAGAACGTTCTCGTCAGACTCCGAAGAGTTCACATTCTCGGTGGTCGTTTCTCCGGAAGTCGTGGTTGTCGTGCGAGTTACGGTATCATCATCCGACTCACTCCCCGACGAACCGCTGCCCGAGCTTTCTGACGCTGACGAGCTCCTTGAAGCTCCTGACGATGAGCCCGAGGAACTGCCGCCCGAGGACGACCTCGACGAGCCGGACGACGAGCTGCCCGAGGATGAAGACGACGAGCTTGAGCCGCCGGACGAGCTGCCTGAGGACGAGCCCGAAGCGGAGGACGATGAACTGCCCGTATCATTTTCGGAAGATGCATCGGCATCGCTGTCACTTCCTGCCGAAGGACTCGGCGACGCGTCTGCCGACTCCGTTGAAGCCGGAGCAGCGCTGTAATCCAGCTCGTCAAGACGGCTGAACGTGTATCCTTCCGAAAGCAGCTGTTCTATCAGCTGCGGAAGCGCATCTACCGTAGCCTGCTTGCCTATCGCGTCATGCATCAGAACAATAAGGTTGTTTACATTCGGACGCGTACTGTTGAAATACTCTATAAGCTGTGACGCATTCTTGGAACTGCCCTCTGCATCACCTGTGAGGCTGTTCCAGTCGCAGTAATAATAGCCCATCTCCGCGAGCGAGTTCTTATAGTTCTGCTTTTCCGGTCCGAAATTCTCATCGTCAAACCCGCCGCCCGGGAACCTGAATATCTTGAACGGCTCCGTGTGTCCGGGCGTATGATCGACAATAAGCTGATAAGTTCTTTCAACTTCATCTCTAAAAGAGCTGTCGCTTGCATATATTGTAGGGTAATCGTGAGTATAAGCATGAACAGCTGCAAGATGTCCCTCCTCGATGACCCTTGTGCACATAGCGGGCGATTTCTCTATATATCTTCCCACCATGAAGAATGTAGCCTTTACATTGTATTTACGGAGTATATCGAGCACCTGCGGGGTTATCTCTTCATTTGGACCGTCGTCAAACGTCAGATACACATGCCCTTTCTGACCCGACCGCATCACCTCGTCAAGAAAGTTGTTATCGCCGGTCTTAGGGGCCGGGATATCACTTTTCCGAGTCTCGGCAGTCGCCGTCGGTTCCGCCGGTATCTGTGTGACTACCGCTTCGTTTCCGTCCGCCGTCTCCGCCGGATCGCTGCCTGCGCACTTTGTCACAGATACAATAATAATTATGACGACAATAATGAACAATGCGATAAGCGACGCATATCGTATCATCCTTGCACGTTCCCTCTGCTTGCGCTGTCTTTGCAGACGTTCTCTTCTTCTTCTCTCAAAATCCTGTGAACCAGCCATATCCTCACCTCAAAATCATACTCACTGAATTATCTGCATCAAATGCTTAAATCAAATATATATTATTATACCTTAAAAAAACAGAAAATTCAACATTATTCTGCAAAAAAGTTTCATAAATTTAAATACAGAAGATGTTGATTATATGTACACCATTCCGCACACCGTATGATTGGCAAAATTTAAGCTGTCTTTCGGGTGCATGCTGCGCCTCCGTCAATAATGACGTCAGATCATTGCGGAACGCGCCGGCATATTGCTATTATCCGACAAAAATGTATATGGAGGTAAAAAATGAAACGATCACTTATATCAGCGCTCATCATTTCGCTGTCGCTCATCCCCTGCTCATGCGGGACCGAAAAAACAACAGACGCCGTCAATTCTGTATCTGTATCGTCCGGTGCGGCTGACTATTCCGCACTGGATCCCACAGGCTCCGGCTGGGGCTTCGTACGCGTTAAGGGCTCTCCGCCCGAGCTGCCGCAGAAGCAGATAGATATGCTTGAAAAATACAACGGAGTCTATCTTGACCACAGCGGCGAAAAGTATCTTTATCTCACCTTCGACGAGGGGTACGAAAACGGCTTCACTCCCGTCATACTCGACGTATTGGCAAAAACGGAAACCCCGGCCGCATTCTTTGTGACAGGCCCGTATCTTGAAAAAGAGAGCGCGCTTATACAAAGGATGATAGATGAAGGTCATATCATAGGAAACCACACCGTCCATCATCTCAATCTGCCAAAGCAGCCGGCGGACACTGTAGCCGCCGAGATCACCGGTCTTAACGACAGATGCCTTGAGCTTTACGGATATGAAATGAAATATATGCGCCCGCCGGAGGGGGAATTCAGCGAAAGGACTCTTGCCGTTACCAACGACCTCGGGATGAAAACCATCATGTGGAGCTTCGCATATAAGGACTGGGACGTCAATACGCAGAAAGGCGCCGACTACGCGTATGAAAGCGTAATGCCGTATCTGCACGACGGCGCCGTCATACTGCTGCATGCAGTGTCCTCAGACAATGCCTCGGCGCTCGAACGCATCATAAACGCCGCAAAGCAGCAGGGATTTGTTTTCAGATCGCTCGACGAGCTCCCGGTATTGTCCGATCAGACATAAAACACCGGGAAATCAGCGCCGCCGCGCCCGCAATCGCCCACGCTCAAAAAAAATTGTTGAAAACAGCCGGTGTTTGTGCTATACTTATACAGAGATAAAAGGTCTGACCGTCATAAACATGTAAAGCACGCGCAGGGAGATGATATAAAATGGATTATTACGAAGCAAGAGATTTCATACAAAGTCTCGCTCCGAGAGGGATCGAACCGGGGCTTGGCACTATAACAAAGCTTTGCGCTCTCGCCGGCGATCCTCAGCTTAAGATCAGCGCGGTGCATATAGCCGGAACAAACGGCAAAGGCTCCGCCGGCGCATTTACAGAGAGCATTCTGATGAGCGCGGGGCGCTCGGTGTGCCGCTTTTCATCTCCCGCAGTGGGCGATCATCTCGAAATGTTTACGATAAACGGGCAGCCTGTAAGCCGGAGCGATTATGCCGAGACAGTAACAATGCTGGCTCCGCTTATAAAGCGGCTCGAAGCCGAAAGCGTTTTTCCGACGTCCTTTGAAGCCGAGACGGCGGCGGCGTTTGTTATGTTTGAAAAAGCGGGAACTGATCATGCCGTGATAGAATGCGGCATGGGCGGACGGCTCGACTGCACAAACGTGATAAGCTCGCCCGCCGTGTCCGTTATAACTTCGATATCGCCCGACCACACGGCGTTTCTCGGCAGCAGCGTTTCGGATATAGCGCGGGAAAAAGCCGGGATCATAAAACACGGCTGTCCTGCCGTAACGGTAAGCCAGCCGCAGGCTGCCGCAGAGGTGATAGAACGCACCTGCAAAGAGCTTTCCTCCCCGCTTTACACTGCGGATGATATAAGGAACGTGAATTTTTCGGAAAATGAAACAAGCTTCGATCTTGACTCCCTGAAAAATTTAAAAATACGGCTCATGGGTACGTTCCAGCCGCAAAACGCTGCGGCGGCAGTCAAGGCCTGCACGCTGCTCGGCGCGGACGAGACCGCCGTAAGGCGCGGTCTGGCTGCGGCAAAATGGGAGCACCGTTTTGAACGCATCGGCAGATACATTCTTGACGGCGCCCACAACCCTGCGGCGGCAAAGGAGCTCATAAACTCGGTAAGGGCATACCTCAAGGGAAGCACCGCTTTCGTTTGCGGAGTATTCAGGGACAAGGACTACCGGCAGATAGCGGCGGTCACGTCGCAGTGCGCCGACCGTGTATACACCGTAAAACCGCCCGGCGAACGGGGACTGGACAGCAGCACGCTGTGCGCAGCATTCAGAGAGCACGGCGCCGCCGCCGAAGCCTCGGATGAGCTTGAAACAGCGATCCTGTCAGCGGCCGGGTCGGGCTGCGATAATATCCTGATCTTCGGCTCACTGTCCATTCTAAGCGAAGCCAAGCGGATAATTATGAATTCAGAAGGGAAATAAAAACATGCAGCGTTGCCAGAAGATACTTGAACATCCGCTGTTCCGTCAATGCATGGAACGCATAAACTCAAAAGAAAAAGGAAGGAAATTTTGTCTTCATAATATCGAGCATTCGCTTGATACCGCACGGATAGGCTATATAACAATACTCGAAAACAAGCTGCCGGTTGACAAGGAGCTTTTCTATGCAGCGGCGCTCCTGCACGATACGGGACGATACAGCGGCAAACCCCACCACGAGGCCGGAGCCGAAATAGCTATGACAGTCATGCCCGACTGCGGATTTTCCATCGAGGAGACGGAAGCCGCGGCCGCAGCCATACTCGGTCACAGAACAAAAAACACCGGCGGTATTCTGACCTCCGTTCTCTACGACGCCGATAAGCGATCCAGACTCTGCTTCAGCTGCCGCGCCGCAGGAGAATGCTACTGGCCCGAAGGAAAAAGAAATAATAAAATAAACGTATAAGGAGCTGCTTTTTTTGATAATAGGAAATAAGAATTTTGACGAAAACAAGACCCACATAATGGGCATACTCAATATTACCCCCGATTCCTTTTCAGACGGAGGAAAATTCAATTCTCTCGACACGGCACTGAAGCATACAGAAAAAATGATAAGCGAGGGAGCGGATATCATAGATATCGGCGGCGAATCCACGCGCCCGGGATATACGATGATATCCGACAGCGAAGAGATAAGCCGGATCGTACCTGTGATACGCGCAGTAAAAAAGAACTTTGATATCCCGGTATCCGCAGATACCTACAAGGGCGCAGTCGCACACGCTGCTCTCGAAGCCGGCGCGGATCTCCTGAACGATATATGGGGACTTAAATATGACAAGACCTGCGCCGAATACGTAAAAAAATTTGATGTTCCGGTATGTCTTATGCATAACCGCGCCTCGGAAGGCTATAACGACCTCATTAGCGACGTTCTGTCCGATCTGAAGGAGTGTATAGCCATAGCAAGGAGCGCAGGGATAGCCGATGAAAAAATTATCCTCGATCCGGGAATAGGCTTTGCAAAAACGACAGAACAAAATCTTATGCTGGTAAAAAATCTTGACGCGCTCCGTTCTCTCGGATTTCCCGTTCTTCTGGGCGCTTCGCGCAAATCCATGATAGGTCTTACTCTCGGGCTTCCCCGAGATGAGCGTGTGGAAGGAACGGTCACAGCATCCGTCATAGCCTGTATGAAGGGCGCAATGTTCGTACGCGTGCACGACGTCAAGGAAAATTACCGGGCGGTAAAAATGACCGAAGCCATAATAAACAGCTGAAAGCAGCAAAAGATCCCGCGCAGCTCATGCAGTGCAGGATCTTTTATTTTTAGCCTGTTAAAAGTCAAACATAGGCGTGGAAAGATACCTTTCGCCGGTATCGGGCAGCAGGACAACAATGACCTTGCCCTTGTTTTCCGGTCTCTGTGCAAGCTGTACAGCCGCGCAGAGAGCCGCACCGGAGGATATCCCGACAAGGATCCCTTCCACAGCCGCAAGCTCGCGTCCCGCTTCAAACGCTTCCTCGTTTTTTACTTTTATTATCTCATCATATATCTCCGTATTCAAAGTATCGGGAACGAAGCCTGCGCCTATACCCTGTATTTTATGCGCTCCGGCTCTTCCTTCCGAAAGCACCGGCGAATCTGCCGGCTCGACCGCAGCTATTTTTATGCTCGGATCCTTTGACCGCAGATATTCACCCACTCCTGATATAGTTCCTCCCGTACCTACTCCGGCAACAAATATATCTATTTTTCCGTCCGTATCATTCCATATCTCCGGCCCGGTCGTCGCTTTATGGCAAGCAGGATTAGCCGGATTAACAAACTGCCCGGGAATAAAGCTGCCCTCTATCTCCTTTGACAGCTCCTCCGCCTTCTCTATAGCGCCCTTCATACCCTTTGACCCGTCTGTGAGCACAAGCTCGGCGCCGTAAGCCTTCATAAGCATTCTGCGCTCAACGCTCATGGTCTCCGGCATTGTTATTATCATCCTGTAGCCGCGCGCCGCTGCAACAGAAGCCAGACCTATCCCCGTATTTCCCGACGTCGGCTCGATTATCACAGCGCCCGGTTTCAGCTTTCCGCTCCTCTCGGCTTCGTCTATCATAGCCTTTGCGATCCTGTCCTTGACCGAACCGCCCGGATTGAACAGCTCAAGCTTTGCTATCACCGACGCTTCAAGCCCTTTTTTCCTTTCCAGATTTGACAGCTCAACGAGCGGCGTTTTGCCTATCAGCTCTGCTGCGCTTTTATATATTTTCGACATTTCATATCCTCCGTTTCTATTATGAAGCTTTTTTACCTGCACAACCAGGATGACAGCGGAACAAACGTTCCGCGTCCGCCTTATAGGCAGGGGACGTCCGCGCATATGTCATATCTCAGCAAAAGCGTCCTCCAGCGCTGCGATCAGGTCATTTATATTCTCCGTCCCAACAGACAGGCGTATCGTATTGGGCTTTATGCCCTGTTCTTTGAGTTCTTCCTCCGTGCACTGCGAATGCGTAGTGGTAGCCGGATGTATAACAAGCGACTTGGAATCCGCTACGTTCGCCAGCAGAGAAAAGATCTCAAGACTGTCTATGAACTTATGCGCTTCCTCCGCACCGCCCCTGATATCGAATGTAAATATAGACCCTCCGCCGTGCGGCAGATATCTTACATAAAGCTCATGCCCCGGTTCGCCCGGCAGAGACGGATGATGCACCGCTTCGACCTTAGGATGTCCTTTCAGATACTCTACTATTCGCAGAGCATTCTGAGTATGTCTTTCCACGCGCAGCGACAGCGTTTCAAGTCCCTGCAGGAATATGAACGCATGGAACGGCGAGATCGCGGCTCCCGTGTCTCTGAGCAGTATCGCTCTTATATATGTCACGAATGCAGCTCTGCCTGCAGCTTCGGTAAAGCTCACTCCGTGATATGACGGGTTCGGCTCACTGAACTGCGGGAATTTGCCGGACGCGCTCCAATCGAAGCTTCCTCCGTCAACTATGACTCCGCCTATAGCGGTACCGTGCCCGCCTATAAACTTTGTCGCGGAATGTATTACTATATCAGCGCCGTACTCTATCGGTCTTATAAGATACGGAGTGGCAAACGTCGAATCGACTACCAGCGGTATATTGTGTCTGTGGGCTGTCTCCGCTATCTTTTCAATATCTATAAGATTTGAATTCGGATTTCCCATAGTTTCTATAAACACTGCCTTTGTATCTTCTCTTATGACAGCCTCCAGCGCCTCCGCAGACGGTTCCGCAAAATCCGCCGTTATGCCGTATGCAGGCAGCGTATGCGCAAGCAGATTATACGTGCCTCCGTATATTGTTTTAGACGCAGCAATATGTCCGCCTCCCCACGCCAGCGCTTGGATCGTGTATGTTACCGCCGCCGCGCCCGACGCAACAGCCAGCGCTGCGGAGCCTCCCTCAAGCGCCGCCATTCTCTTTTCAAATATTTCCTGAGTGGGATTTGTGAGCCTGCCGTAGATATTTCCCTCGGCTCTGAGCGCAAACCTGTCCGCCGCCTGCTGTGAGTCTCTGAACACAAACGACGCGGACGCATATATCGGGACCGCGCGCGCATCCGTTGCCGGATCCGGCTGTTCCTGCCCCACATGCAGCTGCTTTGTTTCAAAACTCCATTCTCTTTTTGCCATAATATAACCTCCGTTGCCGTCATTTCCTATTGTTTTGATATGATTTATATTATAGCATACTTTTTCCGTTTGTCAATAGGTTTTTCAAAAAAAATACGGCTTTGCTCCCAAGCTTATTTTTTTCGTCTCTTCCATTCCTTGATCTGTTCCAGTCTCGCTTTGAATTTTGCCTCTGCGCCCTGAGTTGTCGGACGGTAGTATTCCCTGCCGATGAGCGCGTCCGGCATACACTGCATGTCCGTCAGCTTTTCCTCCGCGTCGTGCGCATACTGATAACCCTTGCCGTAGTCAAGCTCCTTCATAAGCTTTGTCACTGCATTTCTCAGCACTGCCGGAACAGGTTCGGAAAGCATATTGAGCGCGTCCTTCTTTGCATTTTCGTACGCCATATACAGAGCGTTCGATTTCGGCGCCGCAGACATATACACAACGGCTTCGGCAAGATGTACCGAGCATTCGGGCATACCGATAAAATGACATGCCTGATAAGCCGCCACCGCTATCTCAAGCGCTCTGGGATCTGCCAGCCCTATATCCTCGCTTGCAAAGCGTGTTACGCGTCTTGCTATATACAGCGGATCCTCGCCCGCCTCAAGCATACGCGCAAGCCAGTATACCGCCGCGTCCGGATC
Organism: uncultured Clostridia bacterium; assembly: GCA_944393255.1. GTDB lineage: Bacteria > Bacillota > Clostridia > UBA1381 > UBA1381 > Ornithomonoglobus. The sequence continues at coordinate 39,603 of CALXZP010000034.1, forward strand.
GGAATTGCGCATTGACTTGTGCAACGCGGATATAAGATTATAGTGCTCCTCCCCATTCTTGTCATACAGCAGCGACCTCTTAGAGGTACACTGCTCAAGCGTATCTTTCGAAACAGTTATAGTATCGCCGTCTGTATCGCCGTTTATAACTACCATCTCAAGCGTTGATAAGGCTGTACGGGCATCTCCGTTTGCAAAATTCGCTATCATACGAAGCATATCCGGCTTTACCGATATTTTTTTATCCCCAAAACCGCGCGGGTCGCTTATCGCTCGTTTTAGAAGCAATTCGATATCATCCGCATCGAGCGCCTGGAGAACGAACACCTTGCACCGTGACAAAAGCGCTCCGTTTATTTCAAAAGACGGATTTTCAGTAGTCGCGCCTATAAGTATTATGCTCCCCTTTTCCACGAACGGAAGGAACGCGTCCTGCTGGGCTTTGTTGAACCGGTGTATCTCATCTACAAACACTATTGTCTTTTCTCCGTACCGCCGGTTGCTTTCCGCCTGACGCATGACCTCGCGTATTTCCTTTATACCGCTCGTAACGGCTGAAAAATCTATAAATTCCGCCTTTGTATGATTTGCTATAAGTCTTGCAAGGGTGGTCTTTCCCACTCCCGGAGGTCCCCAGAATATCATGGACGATATCCTGTCACTCTCTATAAGCCTGCGAAGCACCTTACCGCTGCCCATTATATGCTTCTGTCCTACGTATTCTTCAAGGCTGCGCGGTCTTAATCTCGCCGCGAGCGGCCGCGCATCGTCGTTTTCAAAAAAGGTCTGCTGTTCCATATGCCGCCTCCGGATCTGTTCTGTATTTTTACTCTTTTATTCTATCACAGTACGGCTGCAAAGTCAATGAAGCGCCGCAAAATGTTAGTGTCAAGCGAAAATCGGCATTGACCATTTTCTTTTTTATCGGAGAATGATATTGTATTTGTGTGATACCTATGATATAATCAAGAAAAGAGATAATACCAATGCAAGTATGAATACATAATAAATGATCACCGCCGGGGGAATTAAAATGAATTGGACAGACGATGTAAAAAAGAGGCTCAAAAATAAAAATCAGATATTGTTCGCTAAAAACTCGGAGTATCTGCATGATCTTGCACTGCTGCTCAAAGAACAGGAGCACAGGACGGCTGTACTCTGGGCATTTGAGCTTGCGGCCGGCTCTGTCGGCATATTGGAAGAAAAATACCCCAACGAAAAAAGACCTGCGGAGGCGCTGGACGCCGCCCGTGACTGGGCTGCCGGAAAAATCAAAATGCGCCCGGCTCAGCGCAAGATCTTAGACTGCCACGCCTTTGCCAAGGAGCTTGAAAGCAAGGAGGATATTGCCATATGCCACGCCATCGGTCAGGCATGCTCAACCGTCCATACCGCCGGACATGCAATGGGATATCCGATATACGACCTTACAGCCGTCATACACAGATACGGCATTGAGAGCTGCACGGAAGCGGTCGAAAACCGAAAAAGGGAATATATCAAAAAACTGCTTTATTGGAAAGAGCATTTACGCAGCTATTTAGGGGATTGGGCTGACTTCATGTACAAATGACCGCAGTCCGCTCCGTCAGTCTTGATCTTCAGACAATACAATAAAAAGAAAAGCCGTAAATAAACTTTTTAAGAGCAGCAAAGACGCAGAGCGGACTGCCGCCCTGCGTCAATGGTAATGGCATTTTTGTGCCGGACAGACCGAGAACATTTTCTTCTGAACGCTGTACGGCACATATTATCTATCTCCAGCCCATAGCCTTTTCACGCGCTATGAATACATCCTTGTTTGCACGTTCTACGGCATTAAATTCGCTTTCACATTCCTCCATGGTCTTTCCCTGAGGCGAATACCATGACGTCCTGCCGAAAAGGCGCTTGTTTTCGTCTGTTTCAAACGTATAGCCGTGGTATGCATACAGCGCATTAATAAGCATTCTAAGCTCCGTCTGCGACAGCTGATATGTATCTTCTTCAGTAAACTGTTCGCTGCCCAAACGGTATTCCTGTAAATACTGCTCGGACGAACCGCTCCACGTGCTCCTTTGGCTGACGGCGTTTCCCGCCGCGGCAGCGGCTGTCGGAGCTTCGCTGTTCTGTACCAACACAGTCGCGGACGGCGTACTCTGTACAGCATCGGCGTTCGCCGTAACGCTTACTGCCTCACGGGTGCTCTGCACCTCAGACACGTCCGGCCCGGCATTTCTATTTTTCTTTATCATCCACAGACCTGCAAAGCCCGCCGCGATCAAAGCAGCGCAGACAGCTGCACCTATCAAGATAGTTATTTTTTGCTTTTTGTCTGCCCGCGCAGCAGTGTAAACGGTCGATTTGATATGTGAACCATCAGTCGCATCCGACATCTGAAACGGTGCAGAACTATCAGCCTTTGCTCCGCATTCGGGGCAAAACATCCCCTCATACTGCGCGCCGCAGTTTTTGCATTTTATATACGCCGCCTCAGGCTCTGCGACCGATGCAGACGCCTGCTCTTCGGCTCTTGCTCCGCATTCATGACAGAACGCTCCTTCAAATTCAGTTCCGCAGTTTGAACACTTCATAACAGCTCCTCCTATAGCTTCAAAACAAATTTCACACCATACCGCGTCAATTATAATCATCCGGCATTTTGAAATCCGCCGTGACATCGCCGGTCTCCAGATTTATACGCTTGTATCTGCAATATGTATATGTCTCATTCAATGTGGTATCACACTTTGTGGACGTCAGCATCAATTCATTGCCGGCCGCAGAGACAGCAATATCACTGAGAGAAAATCCGCTGTCTACACCTATTCTCCATAGCATCTCACCATCAAGATCCAATGCAATAACAGCATCGGGCGATGAACTGCGGCTATCTCTGAGCAATATCCTGTCCGCTGCGATATACATCATTTTATCGGGATAATATTTGGGGCTCAAAATATCCGATCCGTCGCCGGGCTCGATAATATGAAGCTCATTATCTGCATAAATATATAAGCGGTCATTTTTAAAGGCGCAGTCCTGGCTGCTTTTAAACTCCTTCGACCACAGCTCCGTTCCTCCTATATCATAGCACTTAACTGTATACGGCTCGCTTATATACGTGTATGTAATATACTTTTGATAATCGGGAGAGAACATAACGCTGTATTCGGTATTTCCCCCGTCGAACGAAACCGTACAGTACCCATATTCGTCAAAAGACCATGTCTCAAGACGGTTTCCTATTATACGGGTGAATTGATAGGTATCAACAGAACGCGCGACTATCTCTGTTGACTTCTGTATGTCCAGTCCTCCTTCACCAAAAATAGATGAAATGACCTTCTTAACATCTTCCTCTTCATAGCCCTTGGGATATTCGGGATCTTCTGTAATATAACAATTGTTCAGCACGGCGTATTCCGCATTAGTGCCGTCAACATTGGAAAACATAGATACTCCGCCGAAATCACCCAGTATCGTTACATAATCGTTGCTTACCAGCCGTGCATCCGAAGCTCCGTAAGTTCCGCGCGCCACCACTTGCGTTACAGAAGAATTGCTGTAGTAATACTCAGATTCGACCGCTACGGTAAAGCTGTTTGCGTCCTCCGCAGCCAGCTGCGAAGCTACCGATCCGGTGTATATAACCTTAAAGCCGTCAAAGATATTTTGGCTGCGCACAAAATGCTCGGCAATATTTCCGTACGGAGTAATATAGTCGTTTACATATGACGAATTGCTGAAATACTCGTTTAATAATTTTCCCTCCGCAGTTAACGGACTGTTTTCGGAGCTTGCCGTTTGCTGTGTTTCTGTGCCTCCGCTTTTGGAGGAACTGAGTTCAACGGCAAATATTATCCCGAATACTATTATGATCAATGCAGCCGCGGCGGCAATGATATATATTAGCTTTCTGTTCCGCGCTGTTTCGGCTGCTGCCGGTACCGCACTGTCAGCCGGCGCAGCGTCAGCAGTTATTTGTGCACCGCATCCATTGCAAAACTTTACCCCTTCTTTCAGCTCTTTTCCGCAGTTTTTACAATACATTTGTTTATACCTCCGTATTTGATTAATTTATTGTATGGTCAATAGGCTTTCGTATCACTGCTTACACATACCTAAAACAGCGTCAGTCGAGAAAAAGATCCCGCAGCATATAGCTAGAGTACAGATCGGAGAACCAATCATCCACTTCACCGCTGCTTTCGAAGCTGCCCTCTTCCCCATTTATATAATAATTTAATCTTTGGGGCACGGCGCGTTCTTTATCCTCTTTTTCGACATAAAACATTACGGTATATTCCGAATCCGGATCTATCCTTTCGCCCGATGTTATCGCCTTATTGATATCCCCGGTAACTGTGACTATCCCGTCATATACGCCTTCGCCGAGCACATTGAAGCGTGCAAGCTCTGTACACTCCCATTTTGCATCTTCCGATATACTGTCGATAAGATCGCCGTAGGTAACCCCGGACGCATACTGATACTCCTTTGCGATATCAATGCATACGCATCCCTGATATATGTTATAGAACTGATAAAACATGAGCATGCCCACAAGTCCCATAACCCATTCTGCCGGTTTTGCAAATTTATGTCTCCTGCGTTCAAGGATCTCATAAACAACCATTACAGCCAATGCTAAGATCATCAGCCACGCGCTTACGCCTATTCTTATCATCACGATGACCTCGAAGATCCCTACAACAAAGCTGACTACCGCATGCAGATCCTTTTCATCGCTGAACAGTATATCAGACGCAAAGCCGATAAGCGCAAACACCCAAAAGCCGATTATCCAGCCAATGCCTATATCCAGCTTGAACATCAAAACCGACGCCGCTATCACAAGCGCAAGATCGAACAGAGTTGACAGCATACCGCCGCCTTCAGCCTTCGTTCCTTTTGCCGCTGCCGCCCCGCTTTCTGCGGCATCACCGCCGTCCGCCGCTGCGCCGCTGCCTCCGTTTTCATTCACAGACTCCGCAGCGGTTTCATCGGCTTCATTATTCCCCTCGCCCGTCCGCAGTCCCTCTTCCATCACAGCTTCCTCCGCCGCTTTCGTTCCGCAGCACGGACAAAACTTGCCTTCAAATTCATTTCCGCAATTAATACATTTCATACCATTCATTCCTTTTCATCTTTTGTTTTATCTCCGTCCGCGGCATTGCCGCCAATACCGCCCGAACGGCTTTAATGTGTTTATTTTAACATATTTGCAATGCGTTCAGCATTGCTTCATTAACTGTATTTATTATAACATATTTTTAAATCATTTGTCAATACATAGGTCTTATTATTTACGCTCTATATATCGTTGAAATTTTTATGCAAATACCTTAAAGTTATATCATATAATAACTATAGAGGTGTTTTTCATGAATATCGACCGCGAAACAGTATCATATTTAATAGGTCAGCGCATACATGAGCTGCGCAGACAGCGCAGAATGAGCCAGGAGGAGCTTGCGCTTTTATCCGATATCCATCCGGCATATCTCGGGCGGGTGGAACGCGGCGAAAAATGCCCGACCGTGCAGACGCTTTTTAAAATATCCCGTGGGCTGAAGGTACCTCTTTCTCAGCTCACTGATATTGAAGCGCCTCTGGAGCATACCAGCCTTGAAGCTGTACAGCGTATACAAAACGCGCTCAGCGGACTTGACGCGGAAGAAGCCGTACTGATCGCCGAAATTGTCGAAAAGGCGGCGGCTCTTAAAAAGAACGTTTGATCTCGTCCTCCGTCATATTCGGGTCAAGTCCCAGTATTTTATATAGTTCAACCAGCACAAAAGCGTTGTGCGTATTTAAAGCGGCGATCGCTTCGGCTTCGCCGTGTTTTCCTATTCTACGCAGGAATATTTCAAGTTCACCTGTATAATAACAGGAAATAAGCTCGTCTGTCTCAAACCTGCGCAGCATATCGTCGTAAGTTTTCGTGTTTTCGTCTATCATCGTCATAGCTCTGCATCCTTTCGGTATTTTTTTCATTATACAATGACCGGATATAAAAGAAAACCCAAAACGGTTACCGAAAAAATTTTTTTATTCGGAACTGTTTTGGGTTGACACATGGCTTGTCATGATATATTATTGTATATATACGCCTTAATGCGGCAAAAACAACGAAACGGAAGTGATATACATGCTCGATGAAGATGAAGAGAAGGAGATCGACCGCCTGATAGATGAAGCTGCGGATGAATATCTTCCGTTTGGCGAGCTCCTTAAACAGAACGGTACGACGTTTGAAGAAGCGCTTTCGGAAGCCGAAAGCCTTCAATGCCGCTTTTTCGATACACTGAGCAGCTACGGCATAAAGCACAGCGGCATAGACCACGTGTGCTTAGAGATTGCAGACCTTTTTAAACGAATACAGAATGACGATACATTATTTTTGTACATATCGATCTTGAGTGAAAACGGTCTGCTTTTCGGCGGCATTACAGACGATGAACAAAAAATATCACTGTGGCTTGAGCACCGCAGGCATACCGAATATATCCGCGAACGCATACGCGCCGAACGCATACTGCGCCGCCGCTTTGACGCGCTCACCGCGCATACGCCCGACTTTTCCTCGGCTGCCTGCAGCAAGGACGAGCAGGCATTTTTATACAACATCTCCTCCGAGCACCGCTTTATCGCAAAACATATAAGCAGCATATATTTTGAAAACCTCGGCGAGCTGGTACGCAAGGTGAACAGCGACGCCCTGTATTCGCGGATAAAGCCGTACATATACAGCGCGGTTATATCGAGAAAGCATAAATACATGCTGACGCGCAGACATTACAGTCCGAACATCAGGTCTGTATTTAAGCGCACTGAATACAGGATAGACAGAGACAACGGCAAAAATTTTGATACCTACGAAGCATATATCGAACTATACATGCAGCTGCGCGAACACTTTGCGGACGTCTCCGATACCGCGCTTTCCGACCACTGCTTTGCCGGGCTCAGCAGCCTCAGCGATTGGTTCTATGAAAACTGCGAACCGACCGCAGAGCTGCCTATGACGCTGCGCCGGGTAATAGAAACGTTCGCCGCGTTTTTAGAGTTTTGGCATACCGGCTATGACGGCAGCTCCGGCATTTCGGTAAAGGACGCTTTAACGGAAGCCGGAGAGTTTCTGCTTTGATCTGTCCTCATCGGTCACTGCTCCAAAAAACGGTCTGTATAGTCAATAACGCAAAAAAATAACCTCCGGGAATATAAGGTCCGCAATTTATATTCCCGGAGGCGTTCTTTTCATACTCAAAGACTGTTATCACCTTCTTTTATTCAATTTTCAGCTTTTTTCATTTTCACGGGCGGACTGACTTAATCGGTTATTACCACCGTATTTGCAGCCTCGTCCCACTCGACGTCCATCCCCAGCGCTTCAGCCGCGCCGCGTACGGGTATGAGAGTTCGGTCATTTACAATGACCGGCGCCTGGTCGGCAAACACTACAAGCTCGCCGTTAGCATATACCTTCAATGCTCCGTCCGCGTTTTCAGGATATTCAAACGTCTGCGCACTGCTCCGGATCCCGACCGTGTACTTTGACTCGTCCCAGTCCACAGTCAGCCCGGCAGCTTCTGCAACGGCTCTTATCGGCAGCATTACGCGGTCGCTCATGATCACCGGCTCACTGTCGGCAAACACTACAGGCTCGCCGTTGAGCGTAACGGTTATAGCCTTGCCGGCATTATCCGCATTTCCCGCGAACTCAATATCACCGATCTCGTAAAGACTGCTCCACGTGTTGTCGGATGGATCGCTCCATTTTAATATGTAATCACGCGCTCCCCCGCCGTGAGAATCGTTGATCTGCACATCAAAGCCTACTACGGTACCGGTCTTGCCGGTGATAGTCTTGAGCGGTATAGCCGCTTCGACCACATAGCCCGTGTCGGTAAGCTCTACGGCAGTTTTAAAATTCTCTTTGTCCGGAGTGCCGCTGCCAAAGCTCTGTTTGTTTTTATAATTGACGCGGTACTGCGCGTCGCCTTCCTCGTAGCCGTCAGGCTTCTCATGACTCTCGTTTATGAAAAATTCAACGGAATCCTGTTCATGGTCGTTCACCGACGTATCGTCGAGGTTTTCGTCCGTGACCGTGACAAGCACATACAGGTTATTCTCATCCCACATGGTCTTGAATACGCCCGAAGCGCCGTGGTCGCCGTGAGCCGCGTTTATCATCCTCGTTTCGGTCACCTTATCCCATGCTTCGTCAGCCGTTCCGTCTATGACCGGAGTGCCGTACTGCGCTGTCGCCTTCTCGTACACCTTTTCGGGCGCTTTTTCGCCTGTGTTTATCTGTGCGGGCTTCTCGCCCTTGCTTCCCGTTATATCTATCGTCATAACGCTCTGCGCCGGAAGCTCAACGGTCATATTGCTGTTCAGCGCGCCCTTGCCGGCAAGACGGTCAGACGCCCCGTCCTGATAATTTGTAAGATATACGGCAGAGTCCTCCGCCTCGTAGCCGTTCAGATCCAGCTTTATTTCCGAATTGTAGTTCTGCGTGTTCGTAAGCACTATCGTAAGACCGCTCTCATCGGGCGATGTGAATGCCGCCGCTTTTATATCGCTGTTCTGATAGTCCACGGACGCGTCTACCATTTTATATCCGCCGTCCGTAAACTTGGAGAAATGCGCAACAGCGTATATCTTATCGTCCACCGTATAGCCCTTTTCCGTAGTCCATCCGCTCTGTTCCCACGGATTTTCAAGCGCGACCAGCGTGCCGTCCGGACCCCATATGGTATCCCAGTATATATACGCTTCGCCGCCCTCTTCAACAAAGAAGTTGCTTATGAGCCATGCGGTCTGAACGCCGTTTCCGCGGTAATACTCAGTCTGCCACTTCGGGATATCGGGATAGTTGTCACGAAGCCTGTTCATGCTGCTGACATACAGATCCGGATCTTCCTCGGAGCCTCCCGCATACAGATGATGCCCTATAACGGCAAGCCTGCCGTCGCCGTGCTCCAAAATGGGGTCTATCATATTTTTTATGCCCGTATAGCTAGCCGTCATGCTGTCCGGCCCGAGCATGAGCGGCGGATCTTCAAGCCCTTGAAAAGCCTCGTACGCCGCGTCGAACGCCTTTGAATACTGTGCGTAATTCTCCGATTCGACGGCGTTAAGCTCGCAGCCGTCATAATCGGCACGGAAATCCGGCTCGTTCTGGATACTGAAGTAATCTATCTTTACTCCCGCATCGCGGTACGCTTTTACCGCCTCGGCGTAGTATTCGCCGTATTCATCGTACATATACCCGCCGTTTTCGTCCTTTTTGATAGTTCCGCCTCCGCTCTCAACGCCGTTGCTCTTTACCCTTGCAGCCGGCGACCATGAGCTCATCAGCACCGGTATATCCTTGCCCGCCGCAGCTTCCGCCGATTCTATATTCTCTTTATCCGCAGCAGCAGTACGCGCGAAATCTATATCCTTATAATCGTAGAAGTTTTTTATACGGAGCACGTCCAAGCCCATTTCATTAAACAGCAGGTCGTATATCTCCGCCTTGTTCGGGGTGTTCGTAAGCCAGTCGTTATACCACGTTATACCGCCGCCTACGCCCTTTATCGTCTGCTTCGTATCGAATGTATTCACATACACATTAACGATACCGTCCCTGTCGGCGATCCCCGCTCCGGTCTCCGCGGCAAACGCTCCCGCCGCACACTGTGCGAGAACGGCAGCCGCGACCGCCGATACGGAAATTTTTTTCATACTCATAAACAGAATCACATCCTCTCTTTAAAATCTGCGCTTATACAACATGCGCCTGTCTTTGTTTATCTATGTCTATTTTAACATAAACCGGTGCGGCAGTCTATTAATAAATTTATAAAAAAGCATATAAAAAAATATAATTTTAGTTTCATTGCACAAAAAAAGACCGCCTGAACGATCTTTTTCCGATATGCAGTTTCGGGCATATTCCTTAACAGCATTTTTAGGGGAGAGAGAAATTGTGAGAGAACTTATAACATGTACAAAATCATATCGTTCTGCTGTTGTTTATATATGCATGGAGAGGCCATCAACCGGAATATGCCCTTTTTAAACATACATGTTCACAGACTTGAGATATCTGCTCTATCTCTTTGTCTGAAAGCATTATAGCATATTTTTCAGGCTAAGTAAATTATCAAAATTCCGCATAACTATTTAAAAAATACACAATTACAGCTCCGGTGCGGATCTATTCCCGTACGCTCTTTTTTAATTATACTGAAAATGTTATATAAAATCATCAATTTAATAATGGTTATTTATAAAAAAATGATATATAATTAACATATGATATATACAGCATAAGGTATATAACTGTAATAAATCACTTTAGGAGGGCATGTGATGAAAAAAGCAATATGCAGCCTAACTGCCGCAGCTATTGCGGCAAGCGTTGCCGGAACGCTGTTTCCCGCCTCGTTTGCGTCAGACAGCGGCGGCGCGGTCAATGCGGATATCGACCCCGATACAACGCTTTGGTATGACGAATACGCACAGGATAATATGAACGTTGTACTGCCGTCGGACGACGACTGGGCAGAGAACGCAAAATGGGATTATGAAGAGGTGCGTGCGCTTCCGGTAGGCAACGGAAGGCTCGGAGCAATGGTATACGGACGGACCGATACCGAACGCATACAGATAAACGAGAGCACCGTCTGGACAGGCGGCCCGCATAACTATGTAAACACGCTTGAAACGCCTATAACAAAAGACAACATAGACAGCTCTCTTTCGGATGTGCTTGAGGACGGCGAGGTCATCTCAACCACCGCAGAGGTATATGACAAGGCGTGCGAGCTCGTTCTTGAAGAAAGAATAAGCGAAGCGACCGCGCTTATAGACAAGTATTTTATGGGCAACGAGCGTTATGAGACCTCATACCAGCCGTTCGTGGATATGCGGCTTGATTTCGGTCATGATTTCGCCGAGGCCGAAAACTACATAAGAACGCTGAACACCGAAACGGCGCTCGCCACGGTCGATTACGACTATAACAGCATACATTACAGCCGTGAGACGCTTTCGAGCTTTCCGGATCAGGTGATAGCTACAAATATCAAAACGACTGACGGCGAAGGGAGCGCCGTGCCGTCGCTCTCCTTCTCTGCCTATATGGACAGCGAGCAGAATTATTCGGTAAAAAAGATAAGCGACAGCGAGCTGGCGCTGACCGGTACGGTAAAGACCGTGGGCGGTCAGCTTACAAATAAGCTGCCGAATGCTGTCCATTTCGAGGCGAGACTGTTTATAGACACGGACGGCTCAGTCGCATACGAAAACGACAAGCTCAAGGTATCGGGAGCTTCATATGCTACAGTATACGTAACGGGCGCTACCAACTATATTGACTACAAAACCATCGCCGGCTACGAGGTCGATGAAAACGGAGACGTTATAATGGACAGCTGCGACGACGACGCGGCATATAAGCTCGCTTCCGACCGCTGCGAAGCTATAAAAGCGCATCTCGGCGAAAAGACATATGACGCGGTAAAAGCCGACCATACGGCCGACTACCAGTCGCTCAACGAACGTTCATCCGTTGACTTTTCCGGCGACGCTTCCGAAGACCCCGCCAAATATTCCGCGACAGACGAAAGGATAGCGCAGTTTGACGGGTATCATGATATATCGCTCATGAAGCTGTATTTCAACTACGGAAAATACCTTCTTATATCAAGCTCCCGTCCGATAGACGAGCTTACAGACGAATACGGTGAGAACATGCTCCCGACCGGACAGCCGGCAAACCTCCAGGGCATATGGAACTGGAACACCTCGCCGGGCTGGGGCTCGAAATATACAACCAATATCAACACGCAAATGAACTACTTCATGGCGCAGACAGCAAACCTTGCCGAAACGGAACAAACGCTTTTTGACGCGCTCAGCGAAGTGGCACAGTCCGGAGAAAGGACAGCCAAGGTACACTACGGCGCAGACACGCCGGGAGCATGGGTGCTGCACCACAATTTCGACCTATGGCGCGGCACAGCTCCCGTAGACGGCGCGTCGAGCGGAATGTGGCCGACGGGCGGCGCATGGTTCGTAAATCATTTCTGGGAATACTACAGCTTTAACCAAGACGAGGAGTTTTTGGCGGATGCCTATCCTATAATGAAGGGCTCTGCGGAATTCTTTGAGGGCTATCTCAGAGAATATACCGATCCCGAGGACGGGAAAACGTATCTGGTAAGCCCCGCCTCGATATCTCCTGAGCACGGCGATGTGCGTCTTTCGCCGACAATGGACAACTCGCTTATAAAAAATGTGTTCATACGCTGCGCTCAGGCTGCCGATATACTCGGCGCCGATCAGGAAAAGGCGGCTTTATGGAGAGATATGGCGGCTAAGATCCCCGGCTATGAAAAGGCAAAATACGGAGATTATATAAGAGAGTGGCTCGTAGACGAGACCGACGAAAAGGTCGGCGACGCGGAGCACCGCCACCCGTCCCAGCTCTGGGCGCTCCATCCCGGACTTGAGATCTCGCCCTATGACAACACCGAAGAGGAACAGGAGATATTCGACGCTTTCGTAAACGCGCTTGAAAGACGCGGAGAGGGCGCTACAGGCTGGAGCGTTGCCTGGAGAGTATGCATGTGGGCAAGAGCCGGAGTTGCCGACAAAGCCTACTCTCAGTTCACAAGCCTTATAAAGAAGGCCACTGCTCCAAACCTGTTCGATATGCACCCGGCGGACGTATTCCAGATAGACGGAAATTTCGGATGCGCGGCGGGCGTTATTGAAATGCTCATGCAGAGCACCGAGGAAGATATAACACTGCTCCCGGCGCTCCCCGCTCAGTGGAGAAACGGTTCCTTCAGCGGACTCAGAGCAAGAGGCGGTCACACCGTTGATATATCATGGGAAGACGGAAACGCAAAAACCGCCGAGGTCACCGCCGGAAAGAACGGCGATCTGACCATCAGATACGTAAACGGCGTAAGCGGAATATCGGTACAGGATCAGACCGGCGCTCCGGTAGACGTTACAGCTGCGGATAACGGGCAGAAGTTCACCTTTACCGCTAAAGAGGGCTGCACCTACACAATAACAGGCTTTACGCAGACCGAATACGTTCCCGCGCCCGTTCCCACTCCCGAGCCTCCGTCAACGCCGAAGCCGATAGAATATTTAAATAACGGTGATATGGAGGGCACAGACTCCGATACAAATATCCCCTATTGGTGGGACAAATTAACTGACGGAGATGAAGATACGGTGACCGTTCAGAGCGATTACTGGGCTCACGGGGGCAGCAAGTGCTCTCTTGTTTCACAGCGCACCTCTCCCGCTTCCGGACTGCATCAGTACATGACTCTGGACAACAATAAGAAATACACCGTTTCGGCATGGGTGAAATCGGACGCTGACGATACCGTAAAGCTGAACATAAGATATGACTACTGGGATGATGACACTGCCGCGGAAACAGCTGTGAAAGCGGGAGACTGGACATTGATAAGCGCCGAATATACAACGAGAGCCTCCGGGACAGTGACCCAGTTCGTTATAAATACGACCGATAAAAACGCAGATCTCAGAGTTGACGATGCGTCGATCTCCGCGCCTGCCGCAGAAACTCCCGAGCCTTCCCCAACCCAGACTGCTCCGGCTGAGGAAGTATCCTTCCACAACGGAAATATGGAAGGCATAGATCCGGATACAAACATACCGTATTGGTGGGGCGTACGCAAGGCTGACGACAGCGACACCGCTGCGGCGGCTGCCGATACCGATGCATACAAGGGCAGCTACAGCCTTCTCATTTCAAACAGGGCGTCAGCAGCCTCAGCCGCAGAACAATATATCGAGCTTGTGAACGGCAATACCTACAGCATAGGCGCATGGGTAAAATGCAGCGAAGCCGACAATGTGCGCATAGCTGTAAGATACGGCTATTGGGAGGACGACATAGCGGCGCAGGCTTCCGTAAAGGCCGGTGAATGGACGTACGTAAGCGCGCCGTACACAGTAAGAGACAGCGGAACTGTAACACAGCTTCTTATAAATACCGAGAACACTGCTGCCGACCTGCGCATTGACGAGGTGTCTATCACTCCGGCCGAGGATGAGCCGGGAGAGCTCGTTATTGAAGACCCCGTTTACAGCGGCGGCACAGCTTCCGTTGCTGTCACCAACAGCTCCGGAGAGACTGCTCAGATCTCTGTATACGCGGCAAGCTATGACAGCGAAGGAGCTCTTGAGACCGTCAGAGTTCAGAAGCTATCCGTTCCGTCGGACGACGTACGCAGGGAAATAAGCGTTGAGGCGAAGCCCGGCGGCAAGCTGTACGTATGGGACGAAAACATGAAACCATACCTGGAGGCAAGAGAGATATGATAAAAGCAAGCAATCCTATAATGAAGTGCGACTATCCGGATCCGGATGTAATACGCGTTGACGGCGCGTATTACATGGTCAGCACCACAATGCATTTTATGCCCGGCTGCCCGATACTCAGATCGTACGATCTGGCGAACTGGGAGGTAGTCTCGTACGTTTACGACACTCTCGAGGACGATCCCGCGCACAGGCTGGAGGGCGAAAAAAATATTTACGGCTGCGGGATGTGGGCGGCGTCGCTGAGGTATCATAACGGCACGTATTACGTTTGCTTCGCTGCCAACGATACTCATAAGACATATCTTTTCACAACGGACGATATAGAGGGAAAATGGAAAAGACGCGAAATAGAGGGCTTTTACCATGACTGCTCGCTTCTGTTCGACGACGATGAAAGGGTATATATAGTTTACGGCAACTCGGAGATACATCTGACCGAGCTGAGACCTGATCTGTCGGGACCTCTTGAAGGAGGTCTCGACAGGATAATACTCCGCGATGAAAAGGATATATCTCTCGGCTTTGAAGGCTGTCATTTATACAAGCTTTGGGGAAAATATTATCTGTTCACCATCCACGCCCCTCAGAAGGATAAATTCATGCGTACCGAGGCCTGCTTTATTGCGGACTCCCTTTCCGGAGAATTCCGCGGCGGGGATATATTATGCGACGACCTGGACTTTTTCGGGAACGGCGCTGCGCAGGGCGGGATAATCGACACGCCGGACGGCGAATGGTATATGATGATGTTTCAGGACAGAGGCTCCGCCGGACGCATGCCGGTGCTGATACCCATGCGCTGGGAAAACGGCTTGCCCGCTGTTGACGGAAGGATACCTAAGGAACTGTATCTGCGCAGCAGCAAGCCCGGACACCGCTATGAACCGCTTTGGGGCAGCGATGATTTCGACCAGAAGCCCGGCGATAAGCTCAAAAGCTTCTGGCAGTGGAACCATTCGCCGCACAGCGGTCTTTGGCAGATGCACGGCGGCAGATTGGAGATAACGACCGACAAGCTCTGCACAAACCTGTGCCAGGCGCGGAACACGCTCACTCAGCGCGCCTCATATCCGACATGCCGCACCGAGGTGACTGTAGACGCCTCCGGGCTGAATGAAGGCGATATCGCGGGTATAGCGGCCCTGCAGTCCAATTACGCCGCAGCCGCCGTAACAAAAAGAGACGGTAAATGCTTTATTGTCATGCTGGGCAGGAAGCTTCCCGAAAGCGAAAATGCGCACATGTATTATCCAGGTATCCGTTCCGATACCGAGCCGCCGGCCGAGTACGAATGTATCGCGCTTGACGGCGATACCGTGCGCATAGGCATGGAGCTGGACTTTACCGACCTGCGCGACACGGCTGAATTTTACTGCTGCATAAACGGCGAAAAGAGATATATAGGGATAAAGCACCGCCTGTATTTCTGGCTCGACCACTTCACAGGCTGCCGCCCCTCCCTGTTTGTGTACTCAACGATAAAAACCGGCGGTACAGCCGTTTTTACAAACTTTAATCATATCTCATAAACAAAACGGCCCGGGAACGGCGCCTTTAACGGCGTCCGATCCCGGGCTTATTTGTTTTCGTTTTACCATATACGGTATTCACCGGACAGTATCAGCAATGCGAAATAGCAAAGGTCGCTGTCGAAATAGCGGCGCTCGTCAGTTCTGAGCGGCGTTTCCATGAACCTCTTTATCCATTTCTCCGTATCTCCGTCCGCATAGCATACGGCGGAAGCGGCGACAGCTGCCGTCAGTCCCACGGGGTGCAGCGCCTTTCGCTCCAGCCTTGTTCCGTCAACAGCATATTCATAAAGCTCATCGCCGTTAACAGCATTGAAAAAGGCCTGCTGACGGGCTGAAATATTTTTGTATTCTTCCCTTTCGCCGAACCACTGAGTGTCGAGAGCTATGTTCATCACCACGCGGTACGCGTCGGAATAAAACGTATCTCCCGCTCCCCAGGAGCTTTTGTGCGGTGTGCCGTCGTAATCGGAATATTCGGGACACAGCCCCGTTTTTTCATGCGCCGAGCGCACTATCAGCTTACGGCTCTCGTTTGCTGCCGTTTTCCAAAATTCCTTGTCCTCGTCATATGACCACTGCGCGAACAGCTCATAAAAATGCGGAAGATGATATGACGGATCCGTCCACTTCGTTTCCGGCACAAAACGTATCAGATGGTTTTCGGGCTCCCACATAGGCTCGCCCTCGCCTCCGGTCAGCTCATGCTGATGTACGCACCGGCGCAGCAGCTCCCTTGCCTGCCGTCCGTAATCAAACGGCTCTTCCCTGTCGCCCCAGCGGTGCGAGGCAAAGAACAGCGCCATCGCCATATATTCTTCGCCGTCCGGCGCGGGGCCTTCGGCATTATGCTCACCCGAAAGGCTGCACGACCATGCGAAATAGCCCTCGTATTTTCCTTCCCTCTGGCGCATGAACCTGTATGTCCATGCCCATATCTTATCAAATATATCCTGCCTGTCTCTCTGGACAGCCATCATCATGCCGTACGACTGACCCTCCGTCCTCACATCGTTATTGCCCGTATCTATGAGATACCCGCCGTATTCGTCCTCGCCGTATATGCACTGGGGCGTACCGGGCGTGAACATTTCATCAAACCATGCGCCGAGCCGCTCCTGTATCTCCTTCCTGCCGTATCCCGCTCTCTCAAGAACAGACGCTTTCTGCTCCATACTTTAGATCTCCTTCTCTGTTATTATATGTGACCGCAAAATGCGCTGCGGTCATCCGTTCATTAACCACAGCGGCGATACACTGTCCGCCGCCGCTGCCTAAGCAATACATGCTTATCTGTTGAACGTGAACCACTCAAAGGCGCAGATATCCCTGCCTTTATCTTCACATTCAAACACAAAGTATACGGCTCTTTTCCCGGTAATACCGCATATTAGCGGCGCGGTGTCTTGTCCGCCCTTCAAAACTGCTATCACAGCTCCGTCCGGCGAGTCCGCCCGCACGGTTATGCCGCCGCTCTCCGCCATACCGGACGTTTTCACAGTCACCGTCTCCGGCGGCTCGCTGCCGAACTGCATATATTTAAATCCAACGACAGTACCGCTCTTTATTCCAACTACCGGCGACGAGTCTCCCTCGTAAACAGGCTTTATATATGCCCGCTCTCCGCTTTCCGACGGGATAAGGCAGCATGCATAGCCGGCTGAGAAAATACCGTAAGCATCCACTCCGTTTACATACGCTCCCTGAGACGTCATCTCGGCAGTATCCGCCTTAACAGGCTCTCCGTCCTCTCCGAACGTAACGGCTCCTATATAAACTTTTCCGTCTGAGCCGACGGCTGCATCGATCGGTTCAAGCATACCCTGGCGTGAATATTCATTCTCGCCGGTCTTGCGGTGGTAGAACACGTACCACTGCCCGTCTATATCCACTATGCTGCCGTGATTGTTGCAGTTGGGATATGCCCTGCCGTTCGTGCCGTCGGGCTTTTTATACATCTCACCGGCATTGCAGCTCAGTATGCCGCCGTACTGCCAGCCGCCGAGAGGCGAGTCGCTGTAAGCATAGGCTAAGTAGCTGTTCGTGTCCTTTTCGTAGCCCAGCTCGGGAACGGCCTCCGATATCCTCTTGCTGTAGATGAGCACATACTTTCCGCCTATCTTCCGCAGCGAGGACGCTTCAAAAAATTCAAATACGCTGTCCGCATGCTCCGTATCGGTATTCCAATGACAGACGCAGTGCGGCAGGATATTCTCCTTTACAGTTCCCTTTTTTATCGTAGCCATATCGCTTTCAAGCTCTGCGCACCAGCTCTTTGTAAATCCCCAGTAAGCATACACACGCCCGTCGTCGTCCACCAATACTCCGGGATCGAAGCCCAGCTCGGTGACCACGGGATCACGAAACGGTCCCGCAGGACTTTCCGACGAAGCCACCACTATCCTGCTGCCTCTGTCCTCAGCTGCATACATATAGTAAACTCCGTCTTTTTCCACTACGTCCGGAGCATACAGCGGCTCGTTATCCGGCGCCTTATAGCACACTCCGTCGAAACGCCAGTCTGTAAGATCGTCCGCCGGGGCCGACCATACAACGTAATCCGTCCCGCAGTATTCGTCCTTCAAGGTATCGTGCGAGCCGTAAACGTACAGCCGCTTTTCTCCCTTATATGTAAAAAGTCTCGGTTCCCCGTCGGGAATGTGCTCCCAAAGCGGCAGATAGGGATTTGCTCCCTTGATATGTTCTTTCATTGATATCCTTCTCCTATCCATCAATTATTCTGCTACCGCAGAACGATCCGTTTTGCGGTCATAGTTATGTGGTCTTATTGCGGTTTCCTCCGATATAAACCGATGAATAGCGTACCGTTTCGGCCGTATAGTTTATACCTTTATTTTGAAGAGAAAAGCCGGAGTCGGAATATCTCCGCTCCGGCTCTGCTCTTAATATACCGTTATTATTTTCAGTCTTCCCATTTCCAGTTCATAACTTCCGGCAGATCCTGACCGTAATCGCCTATGTACTGCTTATGCATAACCAGCTTGTCGCGCATGAGCTGCTTCAGGTAAGCGCCCTTATTGCCGAGCTGCGGAAGCATATCCACAATATCGCTGACGATATGGAAGCGGTCGATCTCGTTCTGAACTCTCATGTCGAACGGAGTTGTTATGGTTCCTTCCTCCTGATATCCGCATACGAGCAAATTCTTGTTCTCACGGTGATACAGAAGCTCGTGTATAAGCGTGGGATAGCCGTGGAATGCGAATACTATCGGCTTATCCTTGGTGAACAGCGAATTGAACTCTATATCGCTGAGACCGTGCGGATGCTTCGACTGCGGCTGGAGCTTCATAAGATCCACTACGTTTATAAATCTCAGCTTTACGTCCGGAAGCTCCTTTCTGATGATGGTGACAGCCGCAAGTGCTTCAAGCGTCGGCGTGTCTCCGCAGCATGCCAGCACGATATCCGGCTCCTCGCCCTTATCGTTGGAAGCCCACTCCCATATGCCGAGTCCCTGCGTGCAGTGCTTTATAGCCTGTTCCATCGTGAGCCACTGCGGTCTCGGATGCTTTGAGGTCACCATGACGTTTACATAGTTCTTGCTCCTTATGCAGTGGTCGAAGCATGAGAGCAGACAGTTCGTGTCCGGCGGGAGATACATTCTTACTACATCCGCTTTCTTATTTGAAACATGGTCAAGGAATCCAGGATCCTGATGTGTAAATCCGTTGTGATCCTGCTGCCATACGTTTGACGAAAGGATGTAGTTCAGCGACGCTATCTTCTGTCTCCAGGGCAGCTCGGATGTGACCTTGAGCCACTTCGCATGCTGTGAGAACATCGAATCGACAACTCTTATAAACGCCTCGTAGCTCGCAAAGAAGCCGTGGCGGCCCGTGAGCAGATAGCCCTCAAGCCAGCCCTCGCACATGTGCTCGGACAGGTAGCCGTCCATAACGCGTCCGTCCATTGCAAGAAATTCGTCATTATCGAGCATGTCGGCATTCCAGTCGCGGCTCGTTTCCTCAAACACCGCGCCGAGCCTGTTTGACATTGTCTCGTCCGGTCCGAATATCCTGAAGTTTTTGCTGTCCTGGTTGAGCTTGAATATATCCCTTACGAATTTGCCCAGCTCTATCATATCCTGAGCCTCTACCGCGCCCGGCTTGGGCACGTCAAACTCGTAATCGCGGAAATCGGGCATGCGCAGATCGCGCAGCAGCAGTCCGCCGTTCGCGTACGGGGTAGCGCCCATCCTCTTGCCGCCCTTCGGCGCAAGCTCCTCAAGCTCGCTTATGAGCCTTCCGTTCTCATCAAACAGCTCGTCGGGCTTGTAGCTCATGAGCCAATCCTTGAGCATATCGAGGTGCTCAGGCTTTGACATATCCATAGGTACCTGATGCGCCCTGAATGTTCCCTCGATCTGGTTTCCGTCAACGACCTCGGGACCTGTCCAGCCCTTAGGTGAACGGAAAACTATCATCGGCCACTTCGGACGCTCCGCTGCGCCGTCCTCACGAGCGGCTTTATGTATAGCCTTTATCTTATCCATGCACTCGTCGAGCGCTTCAGCCATAGCCCTGTGCGCCGCCATATGGTCGTTCTTATCCTTTACCTCTACAAAATGCGGTTCCCATCCGCAGCCCTCAAAGAACTTCTGCAGTTCATCCTCGGGTATTCTTGAGAATACTGTCGGGTTGGATATCTTATATCCGTTCAGATGAAGTATCGGGAGCACAGCGCCGTCGTTCTTCGCATTGAGGAATTTGTTTGAATGCCATGCGGTAGCAAGCGGGCCTGTTTCAGCCTCGCCGTCGCCTACAACGCAGACTGCGATAAGGTCAGGGTTATCGAACACAGCGCCGAATGCGTGCGCCATCGAATATCCCAGCTCGCCGCCCTCGTTTATCGAGCCCGGCGTTTCGGGCGCAACGTGCGACGATATACCGCACGGGAACGAGAACTGTTTGAACAGCTTCTTCATACCCTCAACATCACGGCTGATATTCGGATATACCTCGCTGTAGGTACCCTCCGCGTAAACATTTGCCACCATAAAGTTTCCGCCGTGTCCCGGGCCGGATATGTATATCATATCCTGGTCATACTTCTTTATCACTCTGTTAAGATGCACGTATATAAAATTCTGTCCGGGCACTGTTCCCCAATGTCCTACTATCTTCTTCTTTACATGCTCCATCTTGAGCGGTTCTCTCAGCAAAGGATTATCGAGCAGATACAGCTGACCTGCCGCAAGGTAATTTACGGCGTCCCAGTATCTGTCCATCTTCTTAAGATATTCCTCTGTTATCGGCTGCTTTTCAATACAATCCATGATCAGTTTATCCTCCGTTTATAAATTTGCAAGTTCCTTATAGCTTTCTTTCAAAGCGGGATAGAGCTTTCTGTAGACCGCGTAGTATTTTTCATACTCCGCTCCGTTCTCTGCATCCGGCTCCTGCTCCGTTTTCGTCTTTACGAC
>CALXZP010000035.1 GCA_944393255.1 uncultured Clostridia bacterium
ATTCTAACATAAAACAAATAAAAATTCAATACCCAATAAAGGCGATGTCAGCGTCGAGCGAAAATCGGCACTGATTTTTTTAGATAGCTGTATTGACTTTGTTTATGTTGTATTATATAATGACATACTGTGCATAAGTCAATATTTGTGATACCTTTATCTAAAAATAGCATCCTTTGTCATTGCCGAGCCGCGTTATTTCCCCTCCCTGTCGGGCGGTGCCTCTGCGGCAAGCTCGTTTATCTCGCTGTCGGACAAAGCGCATATCTCACACAGTCTTATAAATATCTTGACCGGCATACTCACCTTCCCCGTTTCATAATTGACTATGCTCCCCCTCGACACCCCTATCTCCGCCGCAAATTCCGTCTGGCTCATTTCCATAGATCTTCTTATGTACCTATATCCGGCAGGTCTTATATCCCTTCGGACGTCAGAAAGGCATCCGTGTATACCGAGCAGCGCGGTCACCGGCACGCCGTACGCCTCCGCCATATCCGATGCGGCTTTTACAGTCATCTGGCGTTCCCCGTATTCATATGCGCGCACAGTCCTGACCGACAGTCCGAGCAGACCTGCGGCCTGCTCGGCGGTATACCCGGCTTTTTTTCTGTGCTCCGCAAGATCCCTGCCTATCCTCTTCAACACTTCGTCTCTTTCGATCTTTCTCATTTGTCATATCTTCCTTTCATAATACCATTGAATATTTTTACAATACCCAATCTATATTATAATGGAATATATATGTATAATAAAGAATTATTTTGTATTTTAAGGAAAGTTTGTTAGTTTTTCAGCCGATAAATGTGCAGGATATATCTACAGCATAATTTAACCATATTTTCGTCAAAGTTTTACTATTAATGAAAATCATGTAATTATATGATCTTTTAGATATTACAGTAATGATTATTGCTATTGATAAGAAAAAAACACGTCAGATCACCGCATGGGAAAGATATTGCACAAAATCGACAATTTGACGATAATAACATACATAAAAAGTCAAAAAAACTGTCTCAGCAACGGGGACGCCGCATAAGCTGCGTCCCGATCCGAGACAGGTACCGTATACGAGCGGTTTTTACCATTCCCTTCGATCAGTCTTTCTGTTTCCTCCTGCCGGAAAACGCAATGAAAAGCACTGCGCTCAAGCCCATCAGATACGGATAAAACATGCTCGGCAAAACAGATACCGCCGCTATCCCGGCTATCTGCGCCGCCGTCATGAGCTGTGCTCCGTACGGAAGTATTCCCTGTACCACGGATCCGAATATATCAAGCAGCGATGCGCTCCGCTCAGCCGGTATACCGTGGCGCTCCGATATCTGCTTTGCCATAGGGCCCGCGATCACTATTGCGATAGTATTATTGGCTGAAGCCAGATCGAGCAGTCCCACAAGCACGGCTATACCGTACTGTGCCGCTCTGCTGCCGGACATACGCCTGTTCACGAACGAAAGCACCCATTCAAAGCCTCCGTTCTTTTTTACCATCGCGCTCATACACGATGCAAGTATCGCTATCACAACTATCTCATACATCCCGGACATACCGCCGCCGATCACGGGGATCACCTCCGCCGGCTCAATAGTTCCGGTGAACAGTCCCGCCGCGGCAGACAGAACGATGCCTCCTGTAAGAAGTACGAACACGTTTACGCCGCACAGTGCGCCTATCAGCACTCCAAGGTACGGTATCACCTGCCATACGTTATAATGCAGCTCCTCATCCGGAGCATAAACGGCTCCTCCGGCAAGTATATAGAACAGAACGGCCGTTACGGCCGCCGCGGGCAGCACTATACGAAAATTTGCTTTGAATTTATCCCGCATATTGCAGCCCTGTGTACGCACCGCCGCAATAGTAGTGTCGGATATGAACGAAAGGTTATCGCCGAACATCGCGCCACAGACCACCGCTCCGACCATAAACGGCATAGATATTCCCGTTTTACCGCTTATATCCGCCGCTATCGGAGTCAGCGCCGCCACCGTTCCTACCGACGTTCCCATAGCCAGAGAAATGAAACAGCCCATTATGAATATACCCGTAACGGTAAAGTTTGCCGGTATGAACGAGAGCGTCATATTGACCGTACTCGACACGCCTCCCGCCGCTTCCGCGGCCGCCGAAAACCCGCCGGCAAGCAGGTATATCATGCACATTATAAGTATATTCGGGTCGCCTGCGCCTCTTGCTGCAGTACCGAGCCTGCGCTCAAAGCTCTCGTCCCTGTCCTGCATGATTGCCGCGAACAGCGCGATGAGCAGCGCAAGCGGCATGGATACCGCATAGATATCGCCTATCGCTATACCGCCCCCGGCATAGATCGCTATAAACAGCGCGACCGGCAGCAGTGCGCGTAAATTCCCCCCTCCGGGGATCCTGTTTTTATCGTTCCTGTTCATATTCCTCCTAAAACAGAGCTTTGTCATATCTCACGCACGGCATGTCTCGCGACATGACAGTTTATATTTACCGCAACAGGCAGTCCTGCGATATGCGTAGGATACGTTTCTATATTCACCGCCAGCGCCGTAGTCGTGCCGCCCATGCCCTGCGGGCCTATCCCGAGAAGATTGATCCTCTCAAGCAGCCTCTCTTCCAGCTCCGCATAATACGGCTTCTCATTCCTCACGTCTATATCACGTGTAAGAGCCTTTTTTGACAGGACCGCCGCCTTGTCCATCGTTCCGCCTATACCTACGCCGACGACCATCGGCGGACACGGATTGGCTCCCGCCTTTCTCACTGTCTCTACAACAAAGTCTATCACCCCGTCAACTCCGTCGGAAGGGTTCAGCATTTTCACACCGCCCTTGTTTTCACTGCCGAAACCCTTCGGAGCGAACGTGAGCTTTATCTTATCTCCCTTCACAATATCATAGTATATGACCGCAGGCGTGTTGTCCTTGGTATTCACCCTGTCGAGCGGATCGCGGACTACGGACTTGCGCAGATACCCCTCCGTATAACCTTCGGCAACGCCTCTGTTCACAGCGTCCCCAATTGTCTCGCCCTCGACAAGAACTTCATTGCCTATCTCTATAAAGAACACCGCCATGCCTGTATCCTGGCAGATAGGCACTTCCTTTCTTCCGGCAATATCGGCGTTCTGCAAAAGCTTTTCCAATATGCCCCGGCTCACCTCGGACTGTTCCGTTTTCACTCCCGCTTCAAGAGCACGGCGGATATCGCTGTTAAGGCGGCAATTGGCGCTCACGCACATTTCCTTTACCGCAGATGTTATTTCTTCACTTTTTATTATTCTCATATCAACGACATTTAACCCCTTCCTGAAAAATCACCCGGTGTCAAAAAGGACGCCGCCCAATGCAGCGCCCCTTTTACATATTTACAAAAGTACCCACGAATCGAACCATTTAAGCCAGCTTTCGGCGTATGAATAATCGCACGGCGCGCCGCTCAGAACCGGATAGAACATAGCAAACAGCACCAGCGCAGCGGCCGCATATACGAACGCTCCCGCCATTACTCCGAATTGACTCCTGCTCATAGGCAGCTGCCGTTTCCAATTTATCTTACGTGTGGATACGGACAGCACCATTTGTTTCCCTCCGCCGCAGTTGTCGTAGAATGTCTTTATCGTATAGCCGAGCATGAGCGTTATAAACGGCACGCACGGGAAATAGTGATAAATATATGTTGTTCTCACGACTGCCATCCACGGCATAAGCTCTGCAAGATACGCTATCACCAAAAACAGCGGTATCTTGTTTGAGGTCTGCTTTATCTTGTCATCATAGGCAAGCGCCATCATAAATACGCCTACCATTACCGCCGAATAGCACAGTATGCTCGGGAACTGGCGGACAAGCTTTTCATTGCCGCTGCCGGTCGTATACGCTATAACGCAGACGAGCGCAAATACGAGAGCGTATATACCTCCGAAAGCATACTTATTCACACCGTAATAGGCACGCTTTTTAAGAGGTATAATGATCGCCAGCGCTGCCATATACGCAAATGCGCCTATACCGAGCCACCATACCGCCGGATTTCCGAACGAGCTTATACCCTGCTTAAGTCCGTTATCGAGCGTGTTGGAGAAATACCATATAGGACGGTACATTATCGGCCATTCGTACCAATGCGACGAATACGGATGCGTGGAGTCCACGACCGTCTTTCCGTGATACGTAAGCATACTCTCCGCATTGTCGATTATCGTGCTGAGCCCGTGTCCGCTCGGCGTATTGAGATACGGTATATACGAAAGCGCGTATATAACCGCCGGTATCACTATAAAGAAGCCGACGCAGAAAAGCAGCGTCTTTATCATATTGCTCCGGAACGTATCTATGATCTTTTTATGCTCAAAATCCCCGGTACGGCCTTTGGGATCTCTCATAGCCGCTCTGTATTCCGCATACCGCTCATACAGAGTATAGAAGAATATCACCGCAAGTCCCGCTCCCGCATAAAGTCCCGTCCACTTGCTCGCTACCGCAAAGCCGAAGAATATTCCCGAAAGCCCGAGAGGTATGAACGTCTTTGCAAGCGGCGTATCATAGAAGCTTCGCTTATAGTATTTATACATGTAATAGTACATAAGCATTATGAAGAAGGTAACGTATACGTCTATGGTAGCGATACGCGTCTGCGCAAAATGCATGAAATCGAATGTGAACAGCGTGCATACGACCGCCGCGAGCCACGAGCGCTTCAGCAATCTTTTTGCAAAAACGTATATCACAGGTATCATAAATATACCGAAAACAGTACCCGCTATCCTCCAGCCGAACGGCACCATGCCGAATATCAGTATGCCTATGCCTATAAACACCTTGCCGAGCGGCGGATGCGTCCATTCGTATACGGACAGATGA
This sequence comes from uncultured Clostridia bacterium, assembly GCA_944393255.1. Classification (GTDB taxonomy): domain Bacteria; phylum Bacillota; class Clostridia; order UBA1381; family UBA1381; genus Ornithomonoglobus. The sequence continues at coordinate 4,854 of CALXZP010000035.1, forward strand.
TGTATAAATTCATACGCCGTACGCGCATGATAGATCTCGTCAAAATACGTTCCGGACATGAAGGACTTGCCCTCGGCCATCTTCCACTGCTCGTCAAACATATTGGCTATGCTCTCATCATCCTTGTTAACAGGCTCAAGCTGAGCGCCGCTGCCGTCGAGGAAGCAAAGCTCCTTGACGGTAAGCTTTTCTTCATCGTCCGGAGACATGTTTGAGGAAAGGCTCACATACCTTGCCGTCTTGTCCACATCGAGTATAGTCCAGCAGAACACGGCTCCGGAGGTATTGCTCTCGGTATACACCTCATGCATATCCTCGTCATAATATGTTATGTCAAGGATCCTGTCCTCCTGAAGGTTTCTTGCCCCGAGATAGAATTCCGTTTTCGCGATCTGCTTTTCACTGCCGAGATCCACCGTTACGGCATTTTCCGTTATCACCGTCTCGGTCTCCGGCGCATACATATCTCCGAGATTATAAAGCGCTATGACCGAATACACGATCCCTATAGCGGCTATCGCTATGATATCGAACCTTCTCAGCTTAGCCGGCTTCTCGCTGACTCTGAAAGAGAATGCCGGCGCGGCATTTACGGCAGCGGCATTTTTCTTTTTCTGCGGTCTGCTGTACGTCTGGCTTGCTTTGCGCGTTTTTGCCGGCACGCTCTCCTTATAATTTACACAATCCTTTTGGATAACGTATATAAAATATACCGACAGTATTATATTTATTACAGACGCGACAGTCACTACCGGACTTCTGAAATACGTGTTTATATCCTGCTGGTATATGAGCAGGATCCATGCCGTATTGAAAAACTGCGACAGTGAAAACAGTCCGAACATGAGGAAGCGCTTTGTATTAGGGACTGCCGCAAGCGCAAGCATCAGCATCACCATTCCCGGGAACGCATAACGCTCATGCATCTTCACCGACAGCATGAATGTACCGAAAACAAGTATGAATGATGAGATATAATACTTGTCCGGGCTTTTGCTCTTAAAGAACACATACGCCGAATATGCGACCACTATACATATCATGCAATATCCGAAAATGCTGCCGGCAGCGGTAAGACCCGTCCAGTTCTTGCCTATAGCGGCATAGATATTAAACGCATTCACCGTCATATACGGATACGACGCAAGCGTTTCGATATACTGATCTATTATAACGCTTATCCCGTGTATAGGGTCATTGCCGAACGGCATGAACGTCACGAACATAAACGCGACAGCTCCAACACCGCTCAGGAGTATTTTTATCAGCTTTTCCGCCGTATAGTCCTCCGAACGCACAAAATCTATTATGCCATATATCAGTACCGGAGTAAAGAACAAAGCCTGAGGCTTTATCAGGACAGCCACGGCAAACATGAAATATGAAAGCGTGTACCGCTTCTCCGCCGTGAAATACACCGCAAGCAGACAGAACAGCGTCAGGATACTGTCCACCTGACCCCACATGGCGCTCACAAGTATATACGCCGGATTGAGCACTATGAGAGCGGCAAACACCGCTGCGATATCGTCTCCGAACTTTTTTGACGCTATCTTATAGACCATGTACCCCGTCACCAGGTTCGCTATTATTGCCGGGAGCTTGATAAACAGCTGCAGACCCGTTCCCTGCAGATCCAGCGTGTTTTTGACCGCACCGAGCAGATACATCACATACACATAGCCCGGAGGATAGTCGTGGAAGCCGTCCGACAGATAGAACTGCCTGAGCCCATTGTTAAAAAGCTGATCCGACCACCCTATAAAGCAGGACATATCGGTCTCGTGCCCATAATAGCAGACAGCTCCTATAACGTTTGCCACAACACCCGCTATCATAACGGCTATTATATACATAGCGTTGTTTTCTGTTCTTTTCAATTCCGATGTGTTTTCTTTCAGGTAAAGCTGCCACACCGCTCCTCCGAATACGGCAGCCAGTACCACGATAGACACAATTGAAGTCATAAAGTCACCTCTTATCTCTTTTCTTTCTGCGGCAGCAGCGCCGCAAAACAGCATATCAGTTCTATTTTACTATATTTCGGCTGTATTTGCAATAGGTAACACAAATTTTTTCATCGAAATTTTTGCGGTGCATACGGTATGAACTGTATGCTGTGTGATTTAATATAAAAAAATTTATGCATCCTCTTGACAAGTATAATTATATTTGTTATGATGTTTACTGTAAGGGGGAAATTTAATGAAAAGCTATTCTTCACGGGAAGTAATGAAAATGCTCATTGCCGATGGTTGGTATGAAGTCAACACTGTGGGGAGCCATCATCAATTCAAGCATCCTACAAAAAAAGGAAAAGTCACATTAAAGCACCCATCGAAAAACATACCGCCCAAAACACTGAAAAGTATTTCAATTCAATCCGGTATCATTTTCAAATGATACCCGGAGCATATATTTGCAAGGAGTGATCATTTATGAAACTGAATGACTTTTACGAATACCCGGCAGTATTCACATTTGACGAAGGCTATGATATAGCTGTGACCTTCCCGGATCTCCCGGGCTGTGCAACAAGCGGAGAGACCGAAAAAGAAGCGTTTGTGATGGCAAAAGAGGCTCTTAGTCTGCACCTGTACGGCATGGAACAAGATGGCGATGATATTCCGACACCGTCATCCTTCAAGGATATACAAAAACACCTTGAAGAAAACGAATGTGTTGTTATTATAGAAGTTTTCATGCCGTCGATTCGCATGGCACAGGAAAACAGATCGGTAAACAGAACCGTAACTCTTCCGGCATGGCTAAATGCCAAGGCTCTGGAATGTGGAGTAAACTTCTCAGCCGTTCTGCAGGAAGCCTTAAAGGATCGTCTTCATATACAATGAGAAACTGTGCATGTATTCCATAGACACGCAGCTCCAAACAGTCCCCTCCCTCCTCTCAAAGAAAAACACGCCGCCGGTAAGCAAATACCGACGGCGTATACAAAGGGGTTTTTAAAAGCCCCTTTTTTCAATGACAGCCTGAACCGTTTTGCCCGGTGAGACGTTAAAGCTCAGGCTGTTCTTTTTCATATTCTCAGCCGAACGATATTTTTCCCGTTTTATCGTCCATTGACTCGACTATCGCAAGCGACTCAAGCTGTATGCCCTTTTCACGGAGCATTTTCCCTCCGGACTGCCAGCCCTTTTCTATAGCTATGCCTATCCCTTCTACCGTGGCTCCCGCAGCATCTATAAGCTCCAAAAGCCCCATCAGCGCACAGCCGTTGGCGAGGAAATCATCGATTATAAGTACGTGGTCATCAGGACCGAGGTATTTCTTTGAAACTATTACCTCGTACGTCCTGTTATGCGTAAACGACTGTATATGCGTTACATAGTTGTTCCCGTCAAGATTTACGCTCATGGACTTTTTTGCGAACACGACCGGCACGCCGAATTCCTTTGCGGCTATTGCCGCTATCCCTATCCCGCTGGCCTCTATAGTAAGGATCTTGTTTATAGGCCTGCCGGCAAAGCGGCGTTTCCACTCCTTTGCCATCTCCTCGAACAGGCCTATGTCCATCTGATGATTTATAAAACTGTCGACCTTGAGAACGTTTCCCGCTCTCACATGTCCGTCCTTTACTATCCTATCCTCTAATATCTTCATAGCTTCTCCTTCAAACTCCGTATATTCCCCGTTTTTTCACGCTCCGCGAATGCCTCCGCTATCTGCTCGGGCGTTATAGGCAATTCGTAAAATCTCTTTCCCGCCGCATTATATAACGCGTCCGCTATAGCGGGAGACGGTGTATTTATGACCACCTCGCCTATCGACTTTGCGCCGAACGGTCCTTCCTTTTCATAGCTGCTTTCAAATTCCACGTGTATGCGTCCTATATCTGCCCGCGACGGGATCTTATACTGCATAAACGAGCTTTCAAGCACCCGTCCGCCGCGGTAAGTCACATTCTCCGAAAGCGCCATGCCTATTCCCTGCATTATACCGCCTTCCGCCTGAACTCTTGCAAGGTTCGGATTTACCGGTGTTCCGCAGTCCACTACAGCATAGAAATTCACCACTCTTGTCTCGCCCGTTTCCTTATCCGTTTCCAATTCCGCAACGCCTGCCATAAACGGAGGAGGCGATATATCCGAAGAATGCGTTTTCGTCACGGCAAGAGTGTCACTGCTTCCGCACATGGACGCCGCGGCTATCTCAAACAGCTCCGCCGACCTGCTCTCATCAGCGGCGCTGTATACGCGCTTACCGTCAAAGAGGCATTCGTCAGCCCCGAGCCCGATAAGCTCCGCTCCAAGCCTGATTATCCTGTCACGCAGCTCGTTGGCGCACAGCTCTACCGCTTTTCCCGTAACATACATCGTGCTGGAGGCATACGATCCGGAGTCGTACGGGGATATATCGGTATCCGCCCCGAAAACCGCGATATCGTCAACGCTGCATTCGAGTACCTCCGCCGCGACCTGCGCAAGCGTGGTATCGCAGCCCGTGCCCATATCCGCCGCGCCTATCGTGAGCGTATAGAACCCGGTCTCGTTCAGCTTGAGTATCGCCGAGCCCACGTCAACGCTCGTTATTCCCGAGCCCTGCATGGACAGTCCCAGCCCGACGCTTCGCACCTTGCCGTTTCCCATATCCCGCGCCGGATACTTCTCATCCCAGCCCGACATCTCTTTTACCCTGGCAAGACAGCGGTCGAGCGCACAGCTCGTATTCATCTGTCCGTAATACGCGGGCATGAGCTCGCCCTCATGTGTGATATTCATTTCACGAACAGCCGCCGGATCCATGCCCAGCTCCGACGCCAGCTCGTTCACCGCCGATTCGACGGCAAACAGTCCCTGCGTTGCGCCGTAGCCGCGGTAAGCTCCGGCCGACATATGATTTGTATACACAACGTCGCTTATGAACCTGAACGCCTCGGCGGTGCCGTAAAGCGGTATAGACTTATGCCCGGACAGTCCGACCGTAGTCGGGCCGTGTTCGCCGTACGCGCCGGTATTGGAAAGCGTGTACAAGTCTATGCCGCGTATCCTGCCGTCCTTCATCGCTCCCAGCCTTACATGCAGCTCCATCTCATGTCTCGGGCTTGAGGCTGTCATCGACTCGTACCTTGAAAATATTATCTTAGACGGCTTTTTTGTTTTCCACGTCACAAATGCCGGATATATCTCAGATACCGAGGTCTGCTTGGCGCCGAAGCCTCCGCCTATGCGCGGTTTTATGACTCTGACCATGGATTTCGGTATACCGAGCGCGTTCGCTATTATCCTGCGGCAGTGAAAAACTATCTGCGTTGAGCTTACAACGTTCAGCCGCCCGTATGTATCTATAGTGCAGAATGTGCGGAAGGTCTCCATCATAGCCTGCTGCACAGCCTTTGTATGGTATACTCTGTCTATGATTATATCCGACCCTGCAAGCGCGCCGTCTATATCTCCGGCAGAACACTCGTCATGCGCGCAGAGATTGCGCTTGTTATCGGCGCCCACAGGAGCCATGCTTATCCAGTTATCCTCGGGATGCACCAAGACCGCCGCGTCCTTGGCGAGCCTGAAATCGAGTATGGGGTCAAGTTTCTTATATTTGACCTTTATCAGCGAAAGAGCCTTGTCAACACACTTTTCATTCTCTCCCGCGACTATCGCAGCAACGTCTCCCACAAACCGAACATGCCTGTCGAGTATGAGCCTGTCATAAGGGCTTGCCTCCGGGTAGGTCTGACCGGCACAGGTAAACCGTTTTCCGTTCTGATCGACGTCCTTCCATGTATATATTGCCTCTATGCCGGGCACTTTTGCGGCAATATCCGTATTTATCTCCTCTATCTCCGCATTCGGGTAGGGCGAGCGCAGCAGCTTCACTATAAGACAATCTGACGGCGCTATATCGTCGGTGTAGACCGGAGCTCCCATCAGCAGCTGCATGGCGTCCTTTTTCCGGATAGGCTTATTTACAGCCTTCATTTCTGCTTTTTCCATTTCAGATACTCCTCTATACCTCTGAGCTGACCTTCATAGCCGGAGCAGCGGCAGAGATTTCCCGCAAGATACTCCTTTATCTTTTCCTCTGACGGCGACGGATCTTCCCTGAACAGAGCAATCGCATTCATAACGAAGCCCGGATTGCAAAATCCGCATTGCTCCGCGCCCTGGTCGGCTATAAATCCGGCAAATTCCTCCGCCTCGCCGCGCAGACCTTCAAGCGTAGTAACGCTCCTGCCGTCCGCCCGCGCCGCAAGCACCGAGCAGGAAAGCACCGGCTTATCGTCCAGAAATACCGTGCAAAGCCCGCAGTTGGACGTTTCACAGCCGCGCTTCACGCTGAGGCATCCATGGGAACGGAGATAGTCTATAAGCATCATATCGGCGTCTATCTCATCCCGCAGCTTTTTTCCGTTTACTGTAATTTCTATATTCATTTACTGCCCGCCTCCTTCGCCAGCTCGGCGCAGACGCGCTTTGTCAGCACGCCGGCAAGATGTTTCCTGTATTCAGCTCCGGCGCGCAGATTGCTGCCGGTAACGATCTTTTCGCAGACGTCCGCCGAAACTCTTTCCGCCGCAGCCGGACTGCCGGGATCCGTTTCATAGTCAAAGCATACAGCCCTGCCCGGTCTCGCTCCGACGGCGAGCGTAAGCTTTCCTCCCCCATATGCTCCCGCGCAGGTCAGAACGGGAATATCGGTTGCGGTATTTCGCACCGACTTATATGAGAACACCGAACCGTCCTTTTTCACTGTTATACGTACCAATATATCGTTATCCGGTCTCATCCCTGCAAATTCCCTTATAGGAACAAGTCCGCCCTTATACAGCTCCGCGTGTGCGTCGAGCACCGAAAACAGCGTCAGCACATCGGAAAATCCGTATCTGCCGTAAATACTGCCCCCAACTGTGGCAAGGTTCCGGAACTGTACTCCTACAATATGCCGGACCGCCTCCCGCGCCGCGCCGCAGGTGTATCCGTTAAACCCCGCATGAGTTTCCATATCCCGCAATGCGGTCATACAGCCTATAGAAAATCCATCGTCCGTTTCCTCTATCCGGTCAAGTCCAAGCCCGGACAGATCTATTGCCGTGTTGATACGAATATCCTCCATTTTCAGCCAGAGCATCCCGCCTATTATCTTGTTTGTCCGCTTTTGGTTCAGCTCCCACGCTTCCTCAAGACTTTCGGCTCTTTTGTAATTTGCTACCGACAGCATATGGCTATCACTCCTTTTCCGCCGCCGGCTGCGGCATATTCTTGCGTCTCTTGACAGTATGATGCCGAACAACAGATAAATGAACGCTTTGATAACTCACCGTTCTTTGTATTCACCGTCATACGCCTTTCCGCTGCGGCATACGCCGCAGGCTCCCCTTGATGCTCCGTCCGCCAAAGCAGACGGGATTATATAAATATAATTTTATTATAAAATCATGGATTTGTAAATAGAAAATAAAAAAAAAGTCGAAAAATAATTTATATGCCTGAATTTGACTATTGATGCAAAGAATTGCTCCCGCATAACTGTTAACACCGGAACCACAAAAACCACAAAACATTCAAACAACAGCTATACCCTCCGCTCGTCCTTCAATGGATCCGGCATCCCTCGGCGAGAAAGCAAAATGCAAGCATGTATTATTGATAAATTCATAAGCATCTCACGGACGCACGTTAGCTTATCTCGACATAATCTATAGCTGATTCAAGTATTATATTTATGAGTTCATTTCTTGAACGATTGCTGTCCTCAGACAGCTTATCTATTTTTAACAGAGTGTTCTCTTTGATCCTTACAGAAATGATTTTATATCCATCATCGCCCTTTTTCGCGATCTTGATAGTTTTATTGACCATTATATTTCACCTCTCTGTTTAATATTATATATTATTATTCTGCAAAACAATATATTCATATTATATTCATGTTATAATATAATTATATTATAAAAGTATTGACTTCGCTAAAGTTTAGTGCTATAATAAATACAACAAATAACCATGACAAAATTATTTAAACTGACCGCTCTCTTGATTTTATTCATGGTTATGATAGACTTATAAAAAGGGGGAATGTCCATATTTACATGATCAACAATATTGACAGCAGTCGTTAACTAAACAAATATAATGATGAATGCAAAACACGGCAGCATACTATAAAATACAAAAGATCAGTAATATCAGTATTTTTGTGATATGAACAAACACTTCACGCTGCCTAATAAACACAGGAGGTTTTTATGGAAAACAATGTACAGATCAATGAACAATGGCCGGTCAAAAGCAAAACGGCCGCAGGATTATTTGGTATCTTTTTGGGTGGTCTCGGAATACATAAATTTTATTTGCATAAGATAGGTATGGGTATTTTGTATTTAGTTTTTTGCTTGACAGGCATACCTGCAATAGTGGGATTGATTGAAGGGATAATATATCTTTGTACAGATGATGAAACATTTCAATTAAAACATCATGTCAGAATAAAGCATTAAACGGATTTTTAAGACAAATAAACATTAAGGGAACATACGGTTTAGTTCGCATGTTCTCATCATTTTTTAATACCTGTTGTCAAACATTAAAATTCTGTGAAATTATTGCATTAAACAATAATTGTCAAAAAGAAAACAAAAAGAGACGGTGCACGGTATCAAACCATACATCGTCTCTTTATCATATCCAAGCCGAAATCAATCCTCAACCTTGATAACTTCTTTACCCTTGTACTGTCCGCAATTCGGACAAACTCTGTGAGGCATTTTCAAAGCGTGGCACTGCGGGCACTCCACCAGATCGGGTGCAGTGAGCTTCCAGTTAGCACGTCTTTTATCTCTTCTGGCTTTTGACGTTTTATTCTTAGGTACTGCCATGATTACACCTCCATAATAATTCTACTCTAATCCCATGCAGCTCCGGAATCATTCATCCTTCTGCTGCGCCAGTATATCCGCAAGAGCCTGCCATCTCGGGTCTATCTGCTCACGGCTGCAGCCGCAGTCGCCTTCGTTCAGATCGTGACCGCATACCGGGCACAAGCCCCTGCAGTCCTCCGAACACAGATATCTTCCCGACAGCTCCATCAGAAATCTGTCATGTACGATCGGATCAAGCTCTACCTCATGTCCTTCAAACAGTATGACGTCCTCATCCTCCGGCTGCTCTTTATCAGTATCGGAGCGCGACAGGAATTCTTCGATATCAAAATCCACATCGGCTCTTATCTCCTTAAGACAGCGCGAGCATTCGGTTTTCATACTGCCCGATACATGTATATCAAGCGTGAGCGTCTGACCGTTATTGTATATCTCACCCTTAACGGCAAGCGGTTCTTCAAACGTATACGACTCGCCAAGGAATCCGGCGCTGTCAAAACCGACGCTGCCGTTTACTGCAACGCTCGCACCGGCGACCTTCATGATCGCTGAAACATCGACTTTCATTACAATCTTCCTTCCTAAGCTCCTCACGTCTGCGGATCCCGCTGAAAATCAGAGTATTATTACTTCAATTCAACCTTAGCGCCTGCCTCTTCAAGCTCAGCCTTCATCTTCTGAGCTTCCTCTGTCGGAACGGCTTCCTTAACTGTTCCCGGAGCGCCGTCTACAAGAGCCTTTGCTTCCTTAAGACCGAGACCTGTGAGTGACTTAACAACCTTTATAACGTTCATCTTCGAAGCGCCTACCTCAGCGAGAACTACGTCGAATTCCGACTTCTCCTCAGCTGCTGCCGCACCGTCAGCCGCGCCGCCTGCTACCATTACCGGAGCAGCTGCGCTTACGCCGAACTCTTCTTCCATAAGCTTTACAAGCTCTGCAACTTCAAGTAACTTTAATTCCTTTATTGAATCAAGGATCGCATTTACATCTGCCATTTTATTTTCCTCCTAATTAATACACTTATTCAAAAATTTTTGATCATTCAGCCGGAGCTTCCTCTGCCGGAGCCTCAGCCTGTGCCTCTTCTGCCGGAGCCTCCTCCGCAGGAGCAGCCTCTGCAGCCTTCTTTGCGATAAGATCAGCTATTTCCTCTCCGCCGTCAACGACCGCCGCAAGCAATCTTGCAAGGCCGCTTACCGGTGAGAGCATGCTGCCCATCATCTTAGCTATCAATGTTTCCATATTCGGCGTAGCCGCGAGCTTCTTGACCTCGTCAAGGCTCATTACAGCGCCGTCCATGAAACCGCCCTTTATTTCGAGCTTATCGTTTGTCTTTGCGAAATCCGCAATGACCTTAGCCGGTGCTACAGCGTCCTCTTCCGATACGGCAAGAGCTGTAGGTCCGTGCAATACCTCGTCAAGACCTTCTATGCCCGCCTCTTCAACGGCACGCTTTAAGATCTTGTTCTTGATAACAAAATACTTAACGTTAGCTTCACGAAGCTTATTCCGCAGTTCTGTATCCTCGGCAACGTTAAGGCCTCTGTAATCTACCAATACACCCGTCTGTGTGTTCTTGATAAGCTCTGCCGCTTCCGCTACCTGCGCCTGCTTCGCTTCCAGAATCTTTGCGTTTGGCATTATGTTTTCACCTCCTGTTAAATTCTGCACGTCTTTTTATGCATAATAAAAGACTCTTTACCGCAGACGAAAAGAGCCATAACATTCATAGGAATATTTATACCTCGGTGGGACTTACGGATCTCTCCTGCCGACTGTCTACGGTCTGTCAACTCAAATAGTATATCACATATACAGCGAGTTGTCAAGTATTATTTTCAATTTTTTTATCTGTTTTTTTCCGCGGAGCGTAATTCTCCGCGGAAAAAAACATAACATCATCCTTTATCTGTCAGCTGAGCTTAGCCTGGTTGAGCTTTATTCCGGGGCCCATTGTTGATGCTATAACAACGCTTCTGAGATACTGACCCTTCGCAGCCGACGGCTTAGCCTTGATTATAGCGCCTATAAGTGCGTTGAAATTATCAAGAAGCTTTTCAGCGCCGAATGAAGCCTTGCCTATCGGGCAGTGGATTATGTTTGTCTTGTCGAGTCTGTACTCGATCTTACCTGCCTTGATCTCGTTTACGGCTCTTGTAACGTCCATTGTTACAGTGCCTGCCTTCGGCGACGGCATAAGTCCCTTAGGACCGAGCACCTTACCGAGACGGCCTACAACGCCCATCATATCCGGTGTTGCAACAACTACGTCGAAATCAAACCAGTTCTCGCCCTGGATCTTCTGAACAAGATCCATCTCGCCTACGTAATCAGCACCGGCAGCCTTAGCCTCGTCAGCCTTAGCGCCCTTTGCGAATACGAGCACCTTAACGCTCTTTCCTGTTCCGTGCGGAAGAACGATCGCGCCTCTTACCTGCTGATCGGCATGTCTTGAGTCAACGCCGAGCTTTATATGCGCTTCAACCGTCTCGTCAAACTTAGCCTTTGAAGTCTGTGTAACGAGGTTCATAGCCTCCTCGGCGTCATAGAGCTTTGACTTATCTATCAGTTTAACGCTGTCCTTGTATTTCTTACCTCTGAACATTATAAAATCCTCCTTCGTGGTCCTGCGAGAAAATTCTCTCCCACTGTTTTTCTAAAATAATGAAGAAATCAGTCGCCTACTATAACGCCCATGCTCCTGCATGTTCCTGCGATCATGCTCATAGCAGCCTCGACCGAAGCCGCATTAAGGTCGGGCATCTTTGTCTCTGCTATCTGGCGAAGATCAGCCTGTGAAATAGTAGCTACCTTTGTCTTGTTCGGAACGCCCGAACCGCTCTGAATCTTACAAGCCTTCTTGATAAGTACCGCTGCCGGCGGTGTTTTTGTGACGAATGAGAATGAACGGTCAGCGTATACGGTAATAACGACAGGGATTATCAAGCCTGCGTCCTTAGCCGTCTTTTCGTTGAATTCCTTTGTAAACTGCATGATGTTTACACCATGCTGACCAAGTGCCGGACCTACCGGCGGAGCCGGTGTAGCCTTGCCGGCGGGGATCTGTAATTTAATATAACCTGCTACCTTCTGTGCCATTACGGCCACCTCCTTAAATATTCATAGCGCCGATATACGCGCTATATGTGGTAATTGCGGGCGTTTTCCGCCCTCCCACTGTTACCAGAGGGATGTACATTTTTATCGGAAGGGACAAGCCCTCCGGATAAATCCTTGTAAAGCCGGATATCCCGGCGTCAGTCAACCGCCTGTACCTGCGAGCTGTTTATCTCTACAGACGTTTCGCGGCCAAACATCGAGACCTTGACCCAAAGCGTTCCGGTCTCTCTGTCGATCTTCTCGATATTGCCCGAAAATCCTTCCATCGGACCGGATCTTATCTCAACAAGATCTCCTTCCTTGAAGCCGATATCGGCATGGCGTATCGTATCCACACCCATCTTCTCGACCTCTGCGTCCGACAGCGGCACCGGCTTTGACCCGGGACCGACAAAGCCCGTTACGCCGCGGGTATTTCTCACAACGTACCAGCTTTCATCCGTCATGATCATCTTGATCACAACATAGCCCGGAAATATCTTTCTCGAAACGACCTTTTCCTTATCGCCGCGCTTTTCGATCACATCCTCCATCGGAACTTTTACGTCCTTTATGAGGTTGTCCAGACCGCGGTTCTCGACCGTTTTTTCTATGCTCTCCTTCACCTTGTTCTCATATCCCGAGTAGGTGTGAGCAACATACCATTTTGCTTCTTCAGCCATTCTGACCGCTCCTTTCGACAAACAATTATGCTTTGGATCAAACTATGTTTGTCAGAAGGGATGAAAGCCATGAGAACAGCATGTCTATCGCGAACAGGAAAACACCTACTATTATAATGAATGTGATTATAACGATAGTGTTCTGCTTAAGCTGCTCCTTGCTCGGCCATGTCACCTTCTTAAGCTCAGACTTTGTATCCTTGAAATACTTTTTCATTCTGGCGAAGAAAGGCTTTTTCTTTGTCTTAACATTAGCTTCTGCCATACTTACACATCCTTACCTTACTATAAAACCCGATTACTTTGTTTCCTTATGCAGAGTGTGCTTTCTGCAGAACTTACAGTACTTGTTCATCTCAAGTCTGTCAGGATCGTTCTTCTTATTCTTCATTGTGTTGTAGTTTCTCTGCTTACATTCCTGACAAGCCAAAGTGATCTTAACTCTCATTTTCGTCAACCTCCGTTTTCGTCATGATACTTTTTACAAGAAGCTCCGAATTTTTAATACGCAAAAAAAAAGAAGCTCTTCTCATTCCAAGATATTTTATCATATAACCCTATGCTTGTCAAGTGTTTTTTACGTATTTTACGAAAAAATCACAAAATCATTAAAAACAGCGAAATACCTGCCGTGTTTTTGGCAATTGAGCATAAAAACGGCGCGGCTGCACGGCACGGCTCCGCGCAGCCGCGTCAGGGTCATTCTTCTATATCGGCCTGTGAAACAAGCCCGTCTATATAACGGTCATAGTATTCCTCCGCCGTCATCTCTGCATCCTCCGCCTCGCGGCTGCTCAGGAACTCCTCTTCCACCGCTTCCTTCAGCTTATCCGTGATCAACGCCTGTTCTGAAACAGTCCGGCTCATTTCAATATATTCATCCATCGTGAGCCCACGGCTGTCGGCATAGTCCTTTATGATACGGTATGCCTCCCCGTCCTCTTCAAGCAAAGCGAACCGGCCGGCGTTAAGCTCGTCTATCTCGTCTTCCGAAGCTGACAGCCCTCTGCGCTCAGCCTCCTGCACCGTGACGCACAGACGGATATACCGGTCTTTGATCTCGCTGTCCTCAAGCTCCGGATCGGCCTGTTTCATAAGCGTCAGATATGTATCAAAATCCTCCCTAGGGACGGCCTCGCCGTTTATGCTGAACGCCGCATTCCCCGTATCCGCTTTATCCCCTGCAATGCGCACTCCCGCCGTTACAGCCGCCGCGGCCGCGCATACCAACACCAGACAGCATATGATCCTTTTTGTCCTTTTCATGAAACCGCCTCCTATTTATTATCCAAGCAGCTGGCCGCGAAACGCTCGTTTCACAGCCTATCCTATGACCACATTATATCATATATGAACATTATCTGTCAAGGCGGATATCTCAGCCGCGGATAAAACGATTATACTTTATTTATATTTGTTTATGAAATGTTTAAACTTTTATTATATAATCTTTAATGAGGACAGGTAGAATATACTTGTAAGACGGAAGCTTACAAAACTCCTAAGGCCGGGCGCGGGGGACGGCGGCGTATCCGCCCCTCCCGATGTGCCGGCGCGAGCCGCATGAGGTTTCCGTTATATTACTGCTTATACAGCAAATACAGATCAAAGAAAGGGAGATCACTATGAAAAAGAAAAATATTGCAGCTGTCTGCGCAGTGGCAGGCGTATGTGTTCTGACCTCGGCAGCTTTCGCAAGCTATCAGACGGCAAACGGCTATGATACGCTAAAGAAGTCGCTTCTTAATTCTATCGACTATACAAACTGCACAGTAACGGGAGCCGTAAAGGTCTCATTTGACGGGACGGAGCTTGTTTCGGGATCGTACGGACTTGAAGCCGATTACCCCAATCAGCGCTCGCACACCTTTTCTTCTTCTTCGGCGCCACAGCTCGACAGTGAAGACTACACACTCCACACATACGAGGACAACGGCTACTATTATTACCAGCACTTCAACGAGGACGGAGAAGCTGACGGTCTTACCCGCCACGAGCTTGCCAGCGACCCGCAGCAAACGCTGCTCGGTATCAGTGAAGGCGACAGGAACACAGCCGACAAGGTGATACGGTTCATGGAGCTTGCGGCAGATACGGTAGTGGGCGACCTCAGAAACAATTTCGTATGTACCGAGGACGCTGACGATCACGCAACGTACAGCATCACTCTCGACTCGGTGCAGATACCTGAGATCATAAACGCCGGTCTGAGCATGATGTTTTCGATAGCCAATACGGAATCGACCTATATCACATATGATGAGAACGGAGAACCGACGGTAGTATCATACGATGAAAACGATCTCGAATATTACATCCTCCGGCTCGGTACTGATCCCGTGGTCGATAATCTCACACTCAGCTTCACCGCCGGAAAAGACGGGAACTTCCGCGACGGCAACGCTGCAGTATCATTCAAGGGAACAGACGCCGACGGCAGCGAGCACACGATGACATTTGACGTTGAGCTGAGCTTCTCGGATATCGGCACGACCTCAGTCACTCCCCCTTCGGAGCTTGGTATTGACATATACGAATACAGCGACTACGACGGCAGCCTTACAAAAGTAACATTCTGATAAGTTCTCGCTGAAAGATAAGTTGAAATTTAGGAGGAGTTTTAATGATAAGGATTTCCGGTCTTACAAAGCTTTATAAAAACAAACGCGGGATACGCAATATATCGCTGACCGTTAAAACAGGCGATATCCTCGGTCTGCTCGGGCCAAACGGCTCGGGCAAGACCACTCTTATGAAGGCGATGCTCTCACTCATCCGGGAGGACAGCGGCACGATAGAGGTGGACGGCAAAGCGCTTCATGAAAATTTTGAGGAGATAATGACAAAGACCGGCGCGCTCATAGAGTCGCCGGCAATATACAAGGATCTGACCGCATACCAAAATCTCAAGCTCGCGGCGCGCAGCCGCGGCGATATCTCGGACATAGACAGGATCCTGAAGGTGGTTCATCTCGAACAGTACAGAAACGACAAGGCGGGGCGCTTTTCGCTCGGTATGAAGCAGCGCCTCGGTCTTGCCGCAGCGCTTATGGGCTCTCCCGAGATAGTTATACTCGACGAGCCTGTTAACGGGCTGGATATAGAGGGCGTGGTAGAGATACGCGAATATATCAAGTCTATGAACGAAAAATACAACACCACCTTCGTTATCTCGAGCCATATCGCATCCGAGATCGAAAAGCTTAGCACTCAGACAGCGGTCATTTATGACGGCGAGCTTGTCTCGCTCGACAGCACCCAGCATATAATGTCGCTTTATCCGTCTATGGAGGACTATTTCCTTGAAAAGGTACACGAGAGGAGGGGCGGCATATGAACAGAACTTTATTCGCTTTGAAAAAAGAGCTTTTCAAGCTCGCGCACAGAAAAAAATACATAGTGTTCATATTGATAGGCGCGGCGGTATCGATGGTACGCTGGGGAGGCTCAGCCCTTATCGCACGCATCACCGACGGACAGATCGCGGTGAAAACCAATATGACGCTTGAAATGCTGCCGTTTGCGGTAGAAGTGCTCGTGCCGATCATAATGTTCATAGCGGCCGCAGATCTTTTTACCCACGAATTCTCGGCAGATACACTTAAAATGTGTATGATGCAGCCGGTATCAAGATTTAAGCTGCTTACCGCCAAGGCCGCGGCAGTTGTTATTACCGGCGCGGCGTCCCTGATGGTCATGTACATCGTGAACATTGTGATACAGCTGCTCTCCGGCGGCTCGCTGGCGCAGGCTCCGGTCACGCTGCTCGCATATATAATAGACATTCTTCCGCTGATAGGTATCGCTTTTTTGGGAATATTGATAAATGTATGTCTTAAAGGCTCGGCATCGGCTATGCTGCTCTGTCTGGCCGTTTACGCAGCCATGAAGTATCTGGGGCTTTATGTGGCGGGTTCGGAATCGTTCCTGTTCACGGCAAGCGCAAAGCTGCATATCATGATACTGGGTCAGGCGCTGCCTATGCGTATATTGATGTATAAAATGGGTATTTTATTCGGAAGCATATTGATTTTATATTCATTATCATATATAATATTTGATAAGAAGAATGTTTAAAGGATGTTGACGCGATGAAGATACGCCAGAGATTCGGTTACTACAACCTTATAATGCTTATAACGCCTATAACTCTTATAGGCGTTGTTTCCGTTCTGTTCCTTATCATATTTATGATAAAATTCCCTGCCGGAACAGAATACTTTTCACGCGCCGCGCTCATAAACCCCTTTAACCTCATGAACGCAATAGGCAGCTTCTTCTCCGGCAACCCGACTGCGATAATGTATGTTTTCATATACATTATCATATGCATAGCCATCTGCTCGGTCACGAACACGATAATAACAAGACGCATGGCGTCCGAATTTGAAAAGCCTCTTCGCGAGCTGCGCAGCAATATGGATACCATACGGAACGGGGATCTGAACTTTGAAGTTATGGGCAGCGAGCTTGACGAGATAGACGACCTTTGCGAAGGGTTCGATTCCATGCGCCGCGCTCTCGTATATTCGCGTGAAAAGGAGATACGGCTCAAGCATGAACGGAATATGCTTATCGCCAATATATCGCACGACCTCAAAACGCCCGTGACCTCCATACAGGGGTATATAGACGGAATAAACGACGGTGTCGCCGATACGCCCGAAAAGCTCAGGCGCTATCTCAACACGATAAAATTCAAGGCCGGCGTTATAGACGAGCTGGTTTCCAATCTCTCCACCTTTTCAAAGCTGGAGCTTTCAAGGCTCGATTTTAATATGAGCCCCGGCGATCTGCGCGATCTCGTGCTTGACGTTACCGACAGCTACAAGATAGATTTTGAACGGGCCGGAGCCGCGCTTGAGACCGATATCTGCACAGCGCCGCTGCCGGTGCAGATAGACGGAGAAAAAATACGGCGCGTACTGAGCAATCTTATAGACAATTCACTCAAATACCGCCGCGCCGAAAATGCCGCCGTGAAAATATCCTGCTTTACGGATGAGGGCAACGCCTATATTACCGTACAGGACAACGGCATAGGCATTGAGCCTAAGGAGCTTAACAGAGTGTTCGAGAGCTTTTACAGGACAGACCGCTCAAGGACCTCTCAGGTCAAGGGCAACGGTCTGGGGCTAAGCATCGCCAAGCAGATAACCGAAAAGCACGGCGGACGGCTGTGGCTCAGGAGCGAGGGAATAAACAAAGGCGCTACAGCAACTATATGCCTTCCGCTGACAGCGGATCATGACGAAGGGACGGGAGATAATGAAAAAGATACTTATAATAGAGGATGACAAAGAGATAGCGGAGCTGGAGCGCGATTATCTTACGATAAACGGCTTTGAATGCGATATAGAAGGCTGGGGCAGCACGGGTCTGAACGCCGCTCTGACAGGCGGCTACGACCTGTTTATAATAGATATAATGCTGCCCGGCATGGACGGCTTTGAGATAGTTTCAAGGATACGCGAAAAACTGCGCACGCCCGTTATACTGCTTTCCGCAAAAAGCGAGGACATAGACAAGATACGCGGTCTCGGGCTCGGCGCAGACGACTACATGACGAAGCCGTTCAGCCCGAACGAGCTGGTAGCGCGCGCAAAAGCGCACATAGCGCGCTATGAGGCCCTTACCCAGCCGGCAGCGCACAGGATATCAGTCCGCTCGCTTGAGATAGATCCCGACGCGCGAACGGTCATGATAAACGGAAAAAATGTAACTATGACAGCAAAGGAATTCGACCTGCTGTGCTTTCTCGCGTCGAACCCCAACAGGGCGTTCTCAAAGGAGCATCTTTTCGACAGGATATGGGGTATGGACGCAGTGGGCGATGTTTCGACCGTTGCGGTACATATCCAGCGCATACGCGAAAAGCTCTCGGTCAGCGGTGAAAAATTCATAGACACCGTATGGGGCGTAGGCTACAAATTCACGAAATAAAACGGCGCGGCAGCCGTATGGATAAAAGCTGCCGCGCCGAAACCGTTATTTATTTTTGTTTTTTCACATGCTCTTCGGGCTTGCCGGCGCCTATCACAGCCGCAAACCTTTTTTTCATGCCCGACATGGCGGCGGAAAAGTGTTCCGCACCCATAACGGCACATATAAATATCATCGGCACGAAATTAAAGAAATATCTTCTGTTAGTCTCCCATATCATAAGCACCGCAAATACTCCGAACACCGCCAGACACGGTGCGATATATTCATAAGGCTTATTTTTTCTCACAAATACGAAGCTGTACGACCAGAAAAGCATGAGTATCATCACCGCAATATGCACGCCGGTACATAGGTGTGAATATTTGCTGTATTTTTCACCGTCGTAAAGAACATATTCATGCAGAACCGTATCATTCTTCGGATCGTCGTCAAGAAAATCACCGAAGCCGTAGGTACCGTCGCCAAAATCTCTTGCCGCTTTTCCTTCAAACAGCTCATACATACCCTTCAAGCCCAGGGAACTCACTCTCTGCTTTATTTTTTCGCTGATAGCCTCGTTTCTCTCCGCAGCATTGTCAAAACTCTTCGAAAAATCATAATCGCTTGCACTGTATGAGCCGTCGCCGTTCAGTCCCATCATTATATGATGATTATAGATAAGGCTCTCGTTTTCGACCGTTTCACGGTCAAGATGACTGCCGTATATGACTCCGTTTACCGATACAGATACAAGTATCAGCATGGACGCCGCAGCTGCCGCGGCTATAGCTGCCCTTTTGGGTTCAAAATGAAAACACAGGTCTATCGCTGCGGCTACCAGCGCTACTGCGACTGTAAATTTCATCTGCATGCCGACCGCCGCCGCAAGTCCCATAAGCAGATAGAACAATATCTGCTTTCTCATATCCGCAGCGCTGCGTGCAAGCAGATACAGGTAGTATACCAGAGCCGGGAACAGCAAGGACAGCGAGTCTGTATAGAAAACCGCCCCTATTATGTAAAACGGCAGACTGAGCGCAAACAGCGCAAGCGCAAAAAGTCCGTGCCGAGCGCCGCCCATCTTTCTGCATGTGAGCGACACCACAGCCATAGCGCAGACAGACATTATACTGTTTACCGCCGCTCCCGCCATGAAAAAGTTTTCTATACCTACAAATGAACAAAGCTTGAATATTATAAACAGAAAGAACATAGAACCTATGTTGTTCGGGAACATTTCAAAATAATCATAGTATTCCCCAAACGTTCCCGTTTTCACCCATTCCGCCGCGCCGTGATACACGGCGCCCATATCGAAAACGGGATCAAACTCAAGAGCTTTGCCGGCGATCAGCTGTATGATGTACATCACAGCGCAGAATACCGGCAAAATATAATTGTATTTATTTTTCAATACTTCTTCATACCGCTTAAGAACACGGTATACGACCGCCAGAGCCGCAAGCCCTGCCAGGGATACAGGGATAAGATACGCCGTTTCATGATACGGATTTAAAAATATAACACATATCATCACCCATGTAAACACAATACTGAACAGGGCGTAAAACGCCCAGCTTAAAACCCTTTTCATAAGCCCGGTCCCCCTTAAAAATTAAATATGCCTTTATTTTTCAATATCTTCTCAGCCTCTCCCGCAAGATAGAGAGAGCCGCATATGCAGACAAGTCCGTTCGCTCCCGCAAGCTCCGCCGCCCTGTCGATAGCGCGCTCCGGATCCGGCTCGGCTATGCATGAGACGCCTGCATCATCACAGATACGCTTTATCTCGGTGCATCTGAGCGACCTTTCCATATCGAGCTCGGCGGCTATTACCGTCTGTGCCGCGGAGGCTATAGTGTGTATACAAAGCTCGTAGGCTTTATCCTTCATCATCGCAAGGACCAATGTCACGGGTCTGTTCTCCTCAGCGAGCGAAGCCTTGAGCGCACGGATCCCGTCTATGTTATGACCCCCGTCTATCACGATATACGGTGCGACAAATTCATACCGCGCTTTCCATGACACATTCTCAAAACCCTCCGCAACGGCTCGCTCCGGTATCTTCCAGCCTTTTTCCCTCAGCACGTGTACGGTCTCGAGAGCCGCAGCTGCGTTCTCCGCCTGGTACGCGCCCCTCAGGCTCAAATGATAGCCCCATGTTTTATAAATAAAACTTCCCGGCTTGCGTTCGGCCTTATCACAGAATATCAGCTCCGCACCCGCTTCCTCCGCCGCCTTCTCTATGACGCTTCGCACCCTGTCATTAGGCGCTGAGACCACGGTGCAGCCGCGCTTTATTATCCCGCATTTTTCAGCAGCTATCTCCTCTATGGTATCGCCCAGAAACTGCATATGGTCAAGCCCTATCGAGGTCAGCACCGCGGTCTCCGGCGGCGGTATTATATTCGTAGCGTCCAGTCTGCCGCCCATACCTGTTTCAAGAACCACTATATCGCATTCCCTGTCTCGGAAATACCGCATTGCGGCGGCGGTTATGAACGCAAACTCCGAGACCTCAAGCCCGTGCCTTTCCGCTGTTTCGGCCGTGAGACTTATATATTCCGCAAGCTCTGCGTCGCTTATCATCTCGTTATTTATACGTATCCGCTCGTTAAACACCTCTATAAAAGGCGAGGTGAACAAGCCCGTTTTGTATCCGGAACGCTTTAATATCTCAGCAGTCATGGCGCATACCGAGCCTTTGCCGTTCGTTCCGGCAACGTGTACAAACCTCAGCTCCTTATGCGGATCTCCGAGCTTTTCAAGCAGAGCGCCGAGCTTTGCATTGCCGAGCGGTCTTACGAATTTGGGGATAGAATGTACATATCCGAGAGCCTCCCCGCAGTCCATATCAGTCGCCTCCTTCAATCACAGTATGTATGGCGCACTTTGTTTCTCAATTGTCCGCCATACAGCTAAAGGGTACCTGAAAACCACCTTTCCGATACCCTTTTCATCAGTTTCAGCCGTCAGCCAATAGCCTTCATTGCTTCTATATTCTCGATAACCTTTTCAAGCATGCTCTTATACTTTTCGCCCTTTGCACGCTCCTCGTCAACCACTTTCTGCGGCGCCTTGGAAACAAATCCGGCGTTTGAAAGCTTGCCCTCAACACGCTTTATCTCGCCCTCAAGCTTCTTCTTCTCATCATTTAGCCGCGCAAGCTCCTTCTCCTTGTCAACCAGCTCGCTCATAGGCAGATATATCTCCGCCCCGGCAACAACTATATTGACCGAATTCAGCTCTGCGCCGTCCTTGTTCCCGGCTATCTCCACCTCAGATGCGGAAGCCAGCCTCTCAAAGAACGCCGTACCCTTGCCGAATATCTCCGGCTTTGAGGTCACTATTATCATCTTCGCCTTTTTCGACGGCGGAACATTCATCTCTGCACGCCTGTTGCGGACTGCCGAAACGGCGTCCATTATAAGCGTCATTGCCGCTTCTTCCTCCTCGAATACGAGAGCCGGATCGTATACCGGATAGCTGCTTATAACTATGCTCTCGCCCTCGTGCGGAAGGTGCTGCCATATCTCCTCCGTTATGAACGGCATGAACGGATGGAGCAGCTGCATGGTGTGCGAAAGAACGTACGTCAGCACATACTGAGCCGTCCTGCCCGTCGGGTTCTCCTTGTCGAAAATCCTTGGCTTTACAAGCTCGATATACCAGTCGCAGAAGCTTTCCCAGATGAAATCGTAGAGATTTGCAAGCGCAACGCCCAGCTCGAACTTGTCCAGATTATCCGTAACGGTCTTTACGACCTTATTATACCTCGAGATTATCCATTTATCCTCAAGCTGAAGCTCTGCGGTCTCCGGCAGCTTGTTTTCGTCCGTCTCCAAATTCATCATCGTGAACCTGGACGCATTCCATATCTTGTTTGCAAAATTGCGTCCCGCCTCTACCTTTTCCACATAGAAGCGCATATCGTTACCCGGCGCATTGCCCGTGGTAAGCGCAAACCTTAAAGCATCCGCGCCGTAATCCTCTATTATCTTCAAAGGATCTATACCGTTGCCAAGTGATTTCGACATTTTGCGTCCCTGAGCATCTCTTACCAGCCCATGCATAAACACCTTCTCAAACGGCGCTTTGCCCGTGTGCTCTATACCGGAGAATATCATTCTCGCCACCCAGAAGAATATTATATCGTAAGCCGTAACGAGCACGCTCGTCGGATAAAAGTAATCAAGCTCCTCCGTCCTATCCGGCCAGCCGAGAGTTGAGAACGGCCAAAGCGCGGATGAGAACCATGTATCGAGAACGTCCTCCTCCTGATGAACGCGTCCGCCGCACTTCGGACATACGCTTATATCCTCCTTCGATACCGTCATCTCGCCGCAGTCGTCACAGTAAAACGCCGGTATCCTGTGTCCCCACCACAGCTGGCGCGAAATACACCAATCGTATACGCCTTCCATCCAGTTCATATAAAGCTTTGAGAACCTGTCCGGAACAAATTTGGTATCTCCTTTCTTTACCGCTTCTATGGCAGGCTCCGCAAGCGGTTTCATTTTTACAAACCACTGTCTTGAAATTATCGGTTCGACCGTTGTCCCGCAGCGGTAACACTGTCCTACATTATGCGAATGATCCTCGACCTTGACAAGCAAGCCCATCTCATCGAGATCCTTTATCATCTGCCTGCGGCACTCGTAACGATCCATACCCTCGTATTTTCCGGCATATGAATTCATTGCAGCATCATCGTTCATGACCTTTATCATTTCCAGGCCGTGACGCTGTCCCACCTCAAAGTCATTTGGATCGTGCGCCGGAGTTATCTTAACGCAGCCGGTTCCGAATTCTTTATCAACGTATTCATCGGCTATGACGGGTATCTCTCTGCCGGTAAGCGGCAGACAAAGCGTCTTACCGATTATATGCTTATATCTGTCGTCTTCCGGATTTACCGCCACAGCGGTGTCTCCGAACATCGTTTCGGGACGTGTCGTTGCGATTATAACATACTCGTCCGAATCCTTTACAGGATATTTTATATACCAAAAGTGCCCCTGCTGCTCCTCGTGCTCGACCTCCGCGTCAGAAAGCGCCGTTATACATTTCGGGCACCAGTTTATTATCTTTGAACCGCGATATATAAGTCCTTTATCATAAAGGTTTACGAACACCTCGCGGACCGCCCTTGAACAGCCCTCGTCCATCGTGAACCGCTCCCTGTCCCAATCGCAGGACGAGCCTATTTTTTTGAGCTGGTTTATAATTCTGTTTCCGTATTTCTCTTTCCACGCCCATACGCGCTCAAGGAATTTCTCGCGTCCAAGGTCATAGCGCGTAAGTCCTTCATTTTCACGAAGCTCCTCCTCGACCTTTATCTGGGTCGCTATACCGGCATGATCCGTTCCCGGCACCCACAGCGCCTCATAGCCCTGCATCCTCTTGTATCTTATAAGAATATCCTGAAGAGTCTCGTCCAGAGCATGACCCATATGCAGCTGGCCTGTGACGTTCGGGGGCGGGATAACTATAGTGAACGGCTTCTTGTCCTTGTTCACCTCTGCATGAAAATATCCGTTTTCCACCCATTCGCTATACAGCTTGTCCTCAAACTCCTGCGGATCATAATTCTTTGCAATATTTTTCGCGTCTTCCATAATCACTATTCCTTTACTATATAAATATCATAACGCATACGAACAGCGCCGCCGACGCAGCTAGCGCCGCGAGCTTTATCCTGAACAGCAGCGTTTCCGACGGCTCGTTTCTGCGCAGCACCTTTTCAGCAAATGTTTTCGGTCTGTAGCATATGAACAAAAGCAGCGCGCACACAGCCAGACATATAATTTTAATAAGCATACATAACGTCCCTTCCCCGCCCCGTACCGCACGGGAGCGGACACGGCGCAGCCGCCGTAAAAATACTGTCTGCATAATATTATCTCATTTTTGAATATATTTGTCAAGCCCTTTTACCGCATTACGGCTATTTTTTTCACAGATTTTAAGAATATTTTACCGTGCCGCATCATATAAATAATTATGTACTGAACGGCCGGACGGTATTATGGCTCAGCCCGGCCGGGAGCAAACCAACATATAGCTTTATTATCAACAAAGGAGGATTTTCTCATGGACAATACCAACAATCTTGCACAGGTAACGGGCGTTATATCCGATAAGTTCGTGTTCAATCATGAAATATACGCCGAAAAATTCTATACCTTCACCCTCAGGATACCGCGGCTCAGCGGCACCGACGATTCTGTCCGCATAATGGTCTCCGAGCGCCTGCTCGCCTGCGAGGACTTCCGCATAGGCGACAAAGTGGACATCGAAGGACAGTTCCGCTCGTACAACAGCTATGAGCCGACAGGCGAAAACAGGCTCGTGCTCACCATCTTTGCTAAGGACATTCGCCCCAGCTCCGGCGAGCGCGGACACAATCCGAATATGCTGTTTTTAAACGGCTACATCTGCAAGGAGCCGGTGTATCGAACGACCCCGTTCGGCAGGGAGATAACAGACCTTCTGATAGCCGTGAACCGCAGCTACAACAAGTCCGACTACATACCCGTCATTGCCTGGGGCAGGAATGCACGGTACGCGAAAACGCTTTCCGTCGGCGACAACGTAAAGGTCTGGGGAAGGATACAGTCCAGAAATTATCAAAAACGCCTGAGCGAAGATGAAGTGGTAACAAAAACGGCATACGAGGTATCGGTGAACAGAATGGAGCTTGTGGATCCCGAAAACGATAACGATATCACAGAAAACGCAGCGCACGCGCATACGGTTTGACATTAAAAGGAGCGAAAAGACCGATCCCGGGTTTCGCTCCTTTTATATTGCGGAATAATGCCAAAAATCCGTCACGGCCGCTTTACAACCGGCTGCTTTTTTGCTATAATGAACATATACGAATAAAGCTTTACGAGGAGGATGAATGTTATGAGAAAAATTTATTTGCTGCTTATCTCCGCTTTATCGGTCCTGCTTGCCTGCTCCGGCATTTCCGCCTTTGCCGAAGCCTGCGGCGCTCTGCCTGGAATAACAGCCGAAACGGAGCTTTCCGGCGGCGGCGGTCTTTCGTTCGGTCAATATACCGTTGCCGTATATGACGGCAGCGGAAATATCCTCATGCTCGATCAGGTAGGATACGGCTATGAGCTGCGCCTCTCCGTCCCCGACGGCGAGGACGGAAAAATATTCAAGGGCTGGTTCACCGAGCCGGACGGAAAGGGCACGCAATGGGAAAACGGGAGCGCTGTTACCGGACCGCTGAAGCTGTATGAATTTTTTGAAGATGATCCGGCGTATGCTTCCCTTTTGAAAAGCCTCAGCATAGACGGATATGATATAGATTTCTCACCCGAACAACTCTTATATGTCTGCGGCAGATCCGCCGCACTCAGCGGACTTCACATCAGCGCGCAGTCTTTCTCCGGAACGGCTGTGCACTGGGGGATACTGAGTGATAACGGCTGTATCTGGGACGAAGAGCCCTCGGACACGAGATATTTTTCCCCCGAGGAGCTGAATTCCGAAAACGAATTGCGTATCCTGATAAAATGCGGCGGTTCGGAACAGCCGAATGCGGCCGTTTACAGTATCCTGCTCCCCTCGGGAGCAAACGAGACCGGACTTCTGCCCGGAGATTATACCGGTATCATAAAGGCTGCCGAAGTTGACGGCTCGTCCAGCCTGGATACGGACACGCCGTCCGGTCTTGTGCTCAAACTCGGTATACGCAAGGACAACGAAGGATATCCCGATATAGATACCGTCAGCAAAGACACTCAGGTGTATTACTTTGATATGTGGCTGTACGATAAAAATGATATATTCATCCCTCAGGAAGGAAGCCTGCCCATACAGGTAACTCTGAGGTCTTCCCTTCCGTATACGATGGGCAAAAATTATGAGATATACCGGATAAGCAGCGACTGTCCCGAAAAGCAGAATATAGTATTTTCAAGCCGGGACACGGTAACTTTTCAAACCTCGGGATACGGAAGATTTGCGCTGTGCTATACCCCCGACTATTCCGTTACATTCATGTCGGACGGTGAAGTGTATTATCAGCAGGACAACATCAGCACCTCCGCTGTCTCTCTCCCGGAGCCGCCGCAGAGATCCGGCTTCAGGTTTTTGGGCTGGTACACCCTGCCCGACGGCGGCGGCGAGAAATTTGATGAGAATTCACGTATCATCTGCAATATGACGGTCTATGCTTATTGGCAGAAGATCTCTTACGCATTGGGGCCCGCTCCCTCGGCTCCCGCAAAAACGCCTAAGCCGGAGCCTTCGCCCTCTGCCGAGCCTCTGCCGACAGCTTCCGCCGTAATACCGGCGTATGATACGATATTCGTGATACAGGAAAATGGTACGATAGATATACGCATCAACAACGGCGCGGTGCTCTTTACAGACGCTCTGCCCTTTATAGACGCCAATGACAGAACTCAGATCCCTTTGCGCGCGGTCTGTGAAGCATTGGGAGCCGAGGTTTTATGGGATGAAGCCGGAAGGACAGTGACTATAACAAAAGACGGCATTTCAGCCCGGCTCAGCATCGGATCAAATATCATATATAAAAACAATTCTTTGATATCAATGGACACGGAAGCGATGATAGTCAGCGACCGTACATACATACCCGTTAAATATATCGGCGAGATCTTCGGATACGAAGTATCATGGGACAGCACGGAGCTCCCGGTATCGGAGAAATGACCATTAAAGGGCAGCCTGCGCTGCCCTTTAAATATGCTCAATATATCTGTCTCTGCGACTGTCTCCCTGTCCTGTCTATCGTGTAATTCTCCGTATATATAAGCTCCGAGACCGTTACAAGCTCATATTCCGAGGTCAGCGCCTCAAGTATCTGAGGCAGTATCTCGGCCGTATGCTCGGTGCCGTTATGCAGAAGTATTATATCCCCCGCCTCGGTCTGCGATACCACTCGGTCGTATATATCCGCCGCGGCGGTCCCGTCCCTATAATCGATACCGTCCACCGACCACTGTATGTACGTTCTTCCGCTCGTTTCCGCCGTCCTTACTACATTATCGTTGTACGCTCCGGACGGCGCGCGCATAAGCTTAGGAGCGTATCCCGTCGCTTTGGTAACGGCGCGCTCCGTTTTTTCTATATCGGCAATTATCTCATCCGAGCTCATTTTTGTATAGTCGTCATGGTTGTATGAATGTGTTCCTATCTCAAACCCCGCGCGGTACAGCTTATTCAGAGAGCCGCTGTGATCCTCCGCCCACTTTCCCGTCACAAAAAACGTAGCTCCGCAGCCCTTTTCCGTAAGCGCTGCGATGATCTCGTCTATATCGTCGTCGTTCCATGCACAGTCGAACGTCAGCGCTATTTTATTGTCGGGCCGTTCCACACTGTAGATGGGTATTTCCCTGTTCCCGACCAGAAAGGTCATGACGGAGCGCCCCGACGTTATGCATACCGCCGCTATCACCGCCGCCGCTGCCAGAGCAAATAAAAGCTGCTTCTTATTAAATACAAAAAAACGCATAAAATTACCTCCATAGATCATTAGTACATCAAGACAGAGCTTTCCGTCCCTTATATCCGTAATTTTATGCGCCGCAGTCTTAATTAATGATAAAAACCGCACGACAGGATCCGACATGCATATACGTACCGGCTTCAAGCGACAGCCGCCGTCTCCGGCTGCCGCGCCGCAGCTGACGCATATGCAAAGCTTTGTTCTAAAATCCTCACGATTGTGATAATCTCCGTATTCCTCACATATTTATCTAACATGAGATGTACAATATTTCGGCCCGGCTGCATCTTGCCGCCGGGCCATCGGAGGTGGACACATGGAATTTCATGAAATGCCGGCAAAAGCGGCTGCAAAGCAGCTTAAGACCGACCTGAAAAACGGGCTTGACGACCGCGAAGCCGGCGCGCGGCTCCTGAGATACGGCAGGAACAGGATCGATGAAAAAAAGAAAAAACCGTTCATAAAGCGGTTTCTTGAGCAGTTCAATGACTTTATGATAATCATACTGCTTGCGGCCGCAGCCGTATCATATATTACCTCGCTTATGGCGGGCGGCTCGGACATGACCGAGTCGTTTATAATCCTTGCCATAGTCACGCTGAACGCGCTGCTGGGCGTTATACAGGAGCTGCGCGCCGAACATTCGCTTGAGGCGCTCAAACGGCTTTCCGCGCCCCACGCGCTCGTTATACGCGGCGGGCGCGAGTTCAAGACCGATTCCGAGGAGATAGTTCCCGGCGATGTGATACGTCTCCGCGCCGGGGATATGGTATGCGCGGACTGCCGCCTGATCTCCTGTGACGGACTGACCGTTGACGAATCCCCTCTTACGGGCGAGGCGCATCCGGTAACAAAGGACGCGGATATCCTGCTTGACGGACTTACGGCTATAGGCGATATGAAAAATATAGTTCATGCTTCAACGCATATCCTTACAGGCAGCGCGTACGCGCTCGTTATAAGAACGGGCATGGACACAGAGGTGGGAAAGATCGCCTCTATGCTGCTTGAGAGCGAGCCTGCGCAGACTCCGCTGCAGAAGAGGCTTGCCGATACCGGCAAGGCGCTCGGCTTCACCGCCCTCCTGATATGCGCGGCGATCTTCGTTATCGGCATGTTCAAGCATATACAGCCGTTTGAGATGTTCATGACCTCGGTATCGCTGGCTGTGGCGGCCATACCCGAGGGACTTCCGGCAATAGTCACTATAGTCCTTGCCCTCGGCGTTGTGAGAATGTCGTCGCGCAACGCGATAGTACGAAATCTGCCGTCGGTCGAAACTCTCGGCTGCGCGACTGTGATATGCACCGACAAGACGGGAACGCTTACTCAAAACAGGATGAGTGTTCACGATATACGCGCGCGGGACGACCGGCTGCTTTTGGAGCTTTGTTCGCTCTGCTCCGAAAACGGTGAATACATGAACCCGACCGACAAAGCCATAACAGAGGCCGCCGAAAAGCGCGGGATACACTCCGACGCGTTCCGTTCGCTCTATCCGCGCCTGTCCCTCACTCCGTTCGACTCGGTACGCAAGCGCATGTCGGTGCTCTGCAAGACCGGAGAAGGGGTCAGGACGATAGTAAAGGGCGCGCCTGAATATGTTCTGCCGCTCTGCGGCAGATACTGGACCGGCACAAAATCCGTTCCGCTCACAAAGCAGCTGCGCGAAAAGATCCTGAGGGATAATTCCGATATGGCCGAAAACGCTCTGCGCGTTATAGCCTGCGCCTTCCGCGACGATACCGGCGGCGGCAGCATAAAGGAATACGACCTCATATATGCAGGCATGGCGGGCATTGCCGATCCTCCGCGTCCGGAGGCGGCGGAAGCCGTCAAGACCTGCCGGAACGCAGGTATACGCACTATCATGATCACCGGGGATCATGCCGAGACGGCGCTTGCGATAGCCTCGATGACCGGGATATCGGATAAGAACGGCAGAGCCGTCACAGGCGCCGAGCTGGATACGATGAGCGATGAAAAGCTGCGTGAAACGGTGAGTGACTGCAGCGTATTTGCGCGTGTAACGCCTGAGCATAAATCACGGATCGTGCGCGCACTCCGCGCAAACGGCGAGGTCACCGCCATGACGGGAGACGGGGTGAACGACGCTCCGGCGCTCTCAGGCGCGGATATCGGCTGCAGCATGGGCATAACGGGCACAGACGTTGCAAAATCCGCCTCCGATATAATCCTTACAGACGATAATTTTGCTACTATAGTATGCGCTGTGAGCGAGGGACGCTCCATCTACGACAACATAAGGAAAACTGTCAAATTCCTGCTCTCGAGCAATATAGGCGAGATCCTTACCGTATTTTTCGGACTGATCTTCGGCTGTTCATCACCGCTCACGGCGATAGAGCTGCTTTGGGTCAATCTCGTTACGGACTCATTCCCCGCCATCGCGCTGGGGCTTGATCCTCCCGACAAGGACATCATGTCGCGCCGTCCGCTCGATCCGAAAAAGGGGATATTCTCCGCCGGACTATGGGCTTCCATAGCCTTCGAGGGACTTATGATAGGCGCGCTGTCCGTTTTCGCACGGTCGCTGGGGCTTTATATCACAGGCAGCGAGGAGACCGCAAGGACTATGTCGTTTTTCGTGCTGAGCGTTTCACAGCTGTTCCACGCCTTCAATATGCGCAGCGAGCATTCGGTGCTCAGGGCGGGATTTTTTGCAAACAAATACCTTGTACTCTCGCTCATACTCGGCATAGCGGCACAGATATCGGTCATATCCTTCCCTCCTGCGGCCGGTCTTTTCAGCGTTGTTCCGCTTGACCCCGCTCTGCTTGCCATATGTATACTGCTCTCAGCCATGCCGATAGCTATAGTGGAGCTGCAAAAGTCGCTTTCGCTGCCGAGGTATGCCAAAGCGCGGAAAAAGCGTTGATACTGCCGCTTTACGAGAGCGGCTCAGCATATATTTTGTATGTTTTGCCGAAATATCCCCGGACGCCGAAAAAAAAGCTTGAAATCCGCGCTCTTTTAGGCTATAATATAAGTACAGTCTAACAAAAGGCAATATCAAATATCATATACGACAGCAGAAACCAACGAGGGTTCAGGGCGTTACGCCCCGGATCCTCGTTTTTTGTTTGTACCACAAGGAGTGATGACCATGACAACAGTTCAGACCGGATGCCGCATTTCGAGTGCGCTGCGCGAATACCTCAACGCTATATACGAGCTTTCCTCATCGCGTCCGTCAGTGCGCATAACCGACATCTCAAATCATATGGGCATATCCAAACCGAGCGTGAACCGTGCGGTAAACGCGTTAAAGCAGGCCGGGCTTGTAAGCCACGAGCCTTACGGCAGCATATTCCTGACCCAAAAGGGCATGGACGAGGGAGACGCTTTTGTAAAAAGATCCAAAACCGTATCAGACTTTTTTATACTTACGCTCGGTCTGAGCAGGGACGCCGCCAATTCCGTTGCCGCGAAGATCGCCGCAGAGCTGAACGATGAAATGATAGATAAAATGCATTCTTTATTGAAAAATTAGGGAATGTGCACATTCATTTCCTCATTTAGCGGCACATGGATTGTATAGTTTCTACATTCTGAAAAATTTTTTAAAAAAAGTGTTGACAAAAACGGCCGTCTTTGCTATAATAGATTTTGTCGTTAAGAGATATGAAACACATGGGAGTTTAGCTCAGCTGGGAGAGCATCTGCCTTACAAGCAGAGGGTCACAGGTTCGAGCCCTGTAACTCCCACCATGTTTCATATCCCTTGGATGATACGGTCCGGTAGTTCAGTTGGTTAGAACGCTAGCCTGTCACGCTAGAGGTCGTGAGTTCGAGCCTCATCCGGATCGCCAAATGCTTCTGTAGCTCAGTCGGTAGAGCAAGGGACTGAAAATCCCTG